>NZ_RHOX01000001.1 GCF_003946695.1 Lapidilactobacillus bayanensis
GGATTTAATCAATGAAACGGTTGGCGCTTACACAGCTGATAAAGCCTATAACGTTGCTTATTATATCGAGAAATTCATGGTTGACAGTGGTTTTGAAATTGGCACTAACGAAATCAGTACATTATCACGCAAGTTGCAGTGGGACAGCACTGATGAAACATCTTTGGCACGTGTCTTATCAGTAGCTACTCAATTCGACGCAGAGTTAGATTTCTCGTTTGAAATATCAGGGACTAATGTTGTTAAACGTTATATCAATATCTATAAGCATCGGGGTGATGATAATCAAGTAAGGTTATATCTTGATAAAGATATTAACAACATTGTAACCACCGGTGATATCTATGATTTATACACGTCTGTTATTGCGTCTGGTGGCACACCCGAAGGGGTAGATAAGCCAATTAATCTCAAAGGCTACAAATGGACTGACCCAGACGGACGCTACACCTTGGGCACTGATGGTATCTTACGCGACACCGTTGCGGTTCGATTGTGGTCACGGATTAAGAGTAATGATAACCCTAATCCAGAAGCCCACCACCTGCAACGTGTTAAATCGTATGAAGCCACCACGCAAGCAACACTATTGCAATCAGCATTAAGTGGTTTGAAGAAAGCTGCTAATCCAGCCGTCAATTATGAAATCGATATCGCTGTAATGCCCGATAATATTGCGGTTGGTGACACAGTTCATATCGTTGATGATAACGAGGACTTGTATTTATCAGCACGTGTGCTGGAACTGAAATATGACTACGTGTTGGAGCAATATTCAGCCACACTCGGCGATTATCTAATCGAACAAAGTACGGTCAACAAGAAGATACAAGAACTCGCTGACAGCTTGAAGAACATGCCTAAGGTCGTTCAATACTATCCATGGGTTCGCTATGCAGATGATGCAGACGGCAATGGATTTAGTATGTTCCCACAAGATAAAGCCTATATGGCAATCGTCTTTGGCAAGGTCAGCACACCGTCGGATAACCCGTCTGATTACGCTGGAAAGTGGCAGAAAACGCTGGGGAATGATGGTCAAGACGGTATCGAAGGCCCTAAAGGTGCGGATGGTAAAACGACTTACTTCCACAGGGCCTATGCGAACAGCTCGGACGGTAAGACAAATTTCAGTATTACTGACCCAACAGGCAAGGCTTATTTGGGTACGTACAATGACTTCGTTAAGGCTGACTCCACTGACCCGACTAAATATCTTTGGCAACTCGTAAAAGGCGATAAAGGTAGTGACGGTTTACCTGGTAAAGATGGCATTGGCATTAAGTCCACACAGATTATGTATGCGCAAAGCACTTCTGGCACTACAGCACCTACTACTGGTTGGACTGCACAAGTTCCCACACTAATCAAGGGACAGTATCTGTGGACACAGACTACTTGGGTTTATACAGATAACACTGGAGAGTCTGGTTACACTGTTAGTTACAATGCTAAAGATGGAAACAATGGTTCTGACGGAATTGCTGGTAAGGATGGTGTGGGTATTTCTGCTACAAAGGTTGAATACGTCGGGTCGACTAGCGGAACTAACAAGCCAACAAGCGGTTGGTTAACCACTGTTCCTAGTGTTGCAGCTGGTAGTTTTCTCTGGACAAAAACGACATGGAGTTATACCGATGGGACCAGTGAGTCTGGTTACTCGGTAGCTAAGATGGGTGAGAAGGGCGATAAAGGTGACACGGGTGTCGGTGTCGCTGGTACGCCTGGTAAAGACGGCAGGACGCCATATGTTCATACGGCTTGGTCTCGGAGTTCAGATGGTGTTAATGGGTTCAGCAATTCTTATCCAGGAGAGAACCTAATTAGTGTACGTGATTGGAATACTAAGCCGGTCTTACAGTCAAATGGCGTTCCGTATATGGATATTCAACTTGAGCCCAACACCGCATATACACTTACTACAAATATAAGCCAAACTGCCGTTTATCTTGATGTCTTTTTCTTTAAGGACGACGAAACCCCTTCGAGTGGTATAAATGGTGTGAATAGCGGTAGTGGACGAACGTTAATTACTTCATCGACTGGAAATGTCAAAGTTGGACTTCGTTATCATTCTCTATCTGACGGTACAAATTGGATTAAATTGGAAAAAGGCTCTACTGCAACCCCTTGGTATCCGTCTCCGACTGATGACCCAATAAACGCTTATCCAAGTTATCGAGGCGAGTACACAGACTATACGCAAGCAGATTCAGATGACCCAACAAAATATGAGTGGGTATTGATTCGTGGCCCTAAGGGTGACCCTGGACCGAAAGGTGTTCCCGGTAGTAAGGACGTGCCAATGACGTATGTTCAAGCCACTCAGCCTACCGGCCCAATCGTCAAGAATTCGACTTGGTGGGTCGGGGCAACGATGGCAGAAGTTAGTGCTATGAAGCGTTGGGATGGTTCTTCTTGGGTCAACGATACGATTGCACAAGCAGTGCTGAATATCAAAGAACTCAACGCTATCACGATCAACGGTTCAACTATCAACTCACCGAATATCAGTGTTCCGTTCAATAATGTAACAGCCAATCCTGATGAACCAGCCGATTCGCCTTATGCACAGCTAGTTAGCGGCACGACTAAACTAACGTCTAATTTGGAAATTTCCGCTAACCTAACTGATGGAACAAACAAGACACCGCAATGGGTGAAAACATTAGTGTCGCCACAAGGGTTTTCAAATATTATCTCAACACCGGACGCTTCTAAACCACTGTATCAAACTGATATATCGTTTGGATCAATATTTCTGTCTGAATGGCATAGTGATGTTACAGCAAACGATGGTTTTGTTTCATCTTATTTTAGAGCTGGAGACGCGGCCACATATGAACGAAAAGATACCATAAATGATACAGCTAATTTTAAAAACGCTGTGGTCAGATATTCACGTAAAGGGACGCAGGTTAATGTTGGTTTTTCATTTATGTTGTTAAGTGATACCGGTTGGGTTGGCTTATCGGCAATTCCAAAAGGCTATACACCGGCAAGCCTAGCAAGTGTTGGTATCACATGTCCTTCACTATCGTATAGTGGTTATTCTTGTGTCGTATACCCCAACGGCGATGGTTGGCGTCTAATTCCAAGCGTAGGGCAGGGCAAAGGTGGATTTCAAGGGTCTGTCAGTTACGTTACTTATGACGATTATCCTTACAATGACGCAAAGTAGGTGAGTATATGAAAATAAACGCAAAAGTAGAAGATGATTTATTAGTCGGTTGGGGTTACGCCAGTGATGAGCGTGTCGTTGGTGAAGAACATGATGGCCTGACCGTTTATGAAGCCGATGACATCAGTCAATTAGTTGGCGGCCACACTCACTTAATTGACGGCGAGTTCGTGTTGGACACGGACTATCAAGAATCGCAGCCACCAGAACAGCAAGAACCGTCACCAGCTGAACAGATAGCTGCACTTAAACAGCAGAATGATGAACTACAATCAGCACTATTAGAGTTGTCAGATATTTTACTATCAGGAGGCTTATCATGAAGCTAGAATTCATTACTAAGCTGTATGCAGATGCAGTGCTATCAGGCGAACGGACGCTAGAGTCTGTTCCTGAAATATTGCGTGAGCAAGTATCAACAATCATAAAGGAGAGAAAAGACAATGTTTAAATATAAACTTAGTTCTTTAGCAGCTTTATATGCTGCAAACGTATTGGACGGTGGTCGGACGATTGATGAAGTCCCAGCTATTATCAGACCAGAAGTCGAGAAAATCTTGGGTTTATCAACCGGCGACGCAGAATAGTCGCCATATTGATAGCTGGATCCATCATATTAATAGGAAGTGATGCACTTGGAAGATTTAAAAGAAGAAGTCAAAGATCACGGTGACCGACTTAATAGAGTTGAGAAGGACGTTCAGAACTTGCGTGAAGATTTGCGCTCCGGATTACAGCGAGTTGACAGTTCAAATCAATATTTACGTGAGCAGAACAATCAAATCTTGAAAGAAATTTTAAAACGCAACAATAGCGCTGAACAACATGATTTTGAAATTCAAAAAATAACTAAAGGCAATCAGCTTAAAATGTTTGGCATGATTTTTGGCGCTAGTGGGTTAGCTGCAGTTGTGATTGATGTCATTGTGAAGTTATTTAAATAAGGAGAGGTTAATTATGAAATTACCAAATAAAGTTTACGACAGCCTTAAATGGGCTCTAACTATTGTGGCACCCGCTTCGATCGTTTTGATCAAAGCATTAGGCGCAATTTACCACTTCGATACAGACGCAATCACAGCCACGATCGCGGCGGTTGCAACGTTTGCTGGTTCATTATTTATGATCAGCTCAACTCAATATAAAAAGGAGGACAAGTAATGTCTGGAGAAGTTTTCAGCAAGTTAATTACCAGCGTCAATCCGAAAATTATGAATTCAGCTTCACGATATGGTGTTAAGATTGACCGGATCGTTATCCACCACAACGCGACAACAAACAAGACAGTTGCCATGAACACGTGGGTTAAAGGCGGCCGCGCTAACACGTCTGCTCATTATGAAGTCACACCAACAGAAATCATTGGTTGTGTGGGTGAACAGTACTCGGCATGGCATTGTGGCGGCTCTGGTGGCTCTGATAAGCCTAAGATGGCTAATCCTAACCAGCGTTCAATCGGCATTGAGAACGTCAACTCATCTGGTGCACCTAAGTGGTCTGTTGACCATCGGACAATCGTTAACACCGCTAAACTGGTAGCGGATATCTGTAAACGATACAGTATTCCGCTAGACAGACAGCACGTACTCGGCCATAAAGAAGTTACTTCCACGGCTTGCCCCGGCGGTATTAACGTTGATGAAGTTGTTCAACTAGCCAAGTGCTATTATTATGGCGGCACTCATGATGAACCCGGTATCCCTGGTAAAGCGGGTATCCCGGCAGCTAAACCGGCTTCAACAGGCTGGATTAAGCAGAACGGTACGTTCACAGTCACCACACCGGGTGGTATCAAATTGCGTTCTGGTTCAGCGAGCACTAAATCACCGTTGATTGCAGTGTTAAAAAAAGGTAGTGTGATCAAATATGATGCTTTCTGTTATGCTGGCGGTTATGTTTGGATTCGTCAACCCCGAAGTGGTGGTAAATACGGTTATCTGCCAACGGGTGAAGCGTCTGGAAATAAACGCAAAAATTCTTGGGGAAACTTTAAGTAAAACGTGTATTTAAAGATAGGCGGAGCACACACCGCCCCCCCCATAAAAGATTGGCCTCACTCTTGATTGAGTGGGGCTTTTTTATTTTGGACAAATTTTGGTCAAAGTAGTGTTAAAATGCTGCTATATATAATAGTAGATTTCCCCTCGCCTCCATTTCAGTAACAATAAGAATGTTTTTAAAAAATAGAAACCTTGCTAACTCAATGTTTAGCTGGTTTCTATTTTTGTATTTAGCATTAGAGAAGTGAGATTATTTTGGTCAAACAGAACAATTTAATTAATGATCGCGCTCAACTTCATTTTACGACTTCAAAGTTATTTTTCAGTGAAACCGTTAGTCTTTACTTCTAAATCTTTCTTCAGATTAGCTTGAAATGTCTCAAACCATTAACGATCCCATGGTCAGTATTAGCGGTGGTCACAAATTCAGCGGCTGCTTTTGCTTCGGGGATGCCGTTGCCCATCGCTACAGCGTGATCGACGAATTCTAGCATGCTCAGATCATTGGGACCATCGCCGAAACCATAGGTAGGGACATCTTCGAGCTTTAAGCGGTGTAATAGTTGTTTGATGCCATTCATCTTTGAATTACCAGCCAAAACCGTATCGATTGAATAAGGACTGTTGCGATAATAAGTGAACTGCGGAAATTTTTCCGCGTAAGCTTGGTCGTGATGACGATTTAAGAGCAGCAACATTAAAATCACGTTGTTTTGATAAAAGTCGGGATCAACTTCAGGAATTTCCGTATGAATCAAATTGTAGGCACTGTTAACATTCTCATCCGTTTTAAGCGTCCGAATTTCTGATGTGGTATAAAAAGAAACACCATCATCTAATTGATTCGCCAATTCAACCACACCAGTGATTAAGTCGGTTGCAATCGGACTTTGATAAACAGATTGATGTTCATGTTCCAAATAGCTACCGTTTAAAGAAATAAAAGTATCGATTCCGGTTGCTTGGCGAGTTTCAAGAATTTCTCGGGGCGCGCGGCCAGTATTAATCACTGGTAAAAGATTATTGTGCCGTAGTTGTTGAATTGCCGCTGCTACTTCAGCGGTGACTTGGGAATGATCATCTAATAAAGTGTTATCTAAGTCGAAGAAAACGACGCCTTGATAATTAGTTTGCATAATTGGACCTCCAGTTTTGTCTTTGTTCATTCTAACAAATTAGTTGAAAATCAACCAGTTGAATTGTCAGACGACCAGTAAATCTTAGGGCGGTAATAACGGCGCTAAATTTTCAGGTTATGCGCTAATAAATATACAAACATGATATACTGAAAGTAACGATGGGGGACTTAAACGATGGTTTATCTTATTTGTGGTATGGTCATGTTAATAATCGGGATTTTAAATTCAATTCGACCGGCAAAGACGTCTCATGATTTGCACAGTTACAGTTCAATGCTGGCAATGGTTTCACCGCAAGGGTTTTATTATGCCCAACGCTGGTGTCGTAATGCTTTCTTGACGATTGGTTTGATAGAGTTAATGTTGGGTGCATTGGTGAATCACTTTGACTTGAATCAATATACAAGTTTGTGGCTCGTAACCATTGTTTTCTCAATTGCGTTGATTATTTTACATACAGAGTCGCAATTGAAGCATTATTTAATGCGCATGGGACAATTACCAATCGGTTTGACCAACAAGAAGTAAATATTGTGAAATCTTGAAACCTTTATGCTTTTTCGTTGAAAAGGCAGTTTTTTTCAACTTGAGCCAGTATAATAAACTGAACAGGATGTGGTTAACTTATGAAGATATTGATGATTGAAGATAATACCTCAGTTTCAGAAATGATGGGTATGTTTTTCCAAAAGGAACAATGGGAAGTTGATTTTGCTTATGATGGTAATGAAGCGATGGCTAAGTTTAAAACAGATCCCGCTGACTGGGATATGATTACGCTTGACTTGAATTTGCCCGGTAAAGATGGCATGCAAGTTGCCAAAGAGATTCGTGCAATTTCTAAAACCGTGCCGATTATTATGTTAACGGCGCGTGATAGCGAAAGTGATCAAGTCTTAGGATTGGATCTAGGTGCTGACGATTACGTGACCAAGCCATTCAGCCCAATTACATTAATCGCCCGCATCAAGGCCATTCATCGTCGTGCTGATATTGGTACGAGTGTGAATGAGACTGCGCAAAACGCGCCCACAATCGATCAAGGTGAGTTCGATGTGTTCACAGATCATTTCAAACTTAGCTCGAAAACTCGCGAGGCCTTTCTAAATGGCAAAGAGATTCCTGGTTTAACACCTAAAGAATTTGATTTGTTAAAGACGTTAGCGAAAAAGCCGCGGCAAGTTTTCTCACGTGAACAATTGTTAGAACTTGTTTGGGATTACGAATATTATGGTGATGAGCGAACAGTTGATGCTCATATCAAGAAGTTGCGTCAGAAAGTTGAAAAGGTCGGTCCTCAAATTATTCAAACAGTTTGGGGGGTCGGCTATAAGTTTGATGATTCGGAAGCGGGTAATGAATGAAATTAATTTATCAACAAATGTTGGGATTTTTCGTCGTTATCTTAACGACGCTATTGATTATTAGCGCGGCAATTATTAATTATAATAATCGCCAGACTTATGAGGCAACTTGGCATCAGCTTGAGGGTTACGCTGATAAATTCGGCCAGTTGTTCACACAAACAGACGCCGAAACCGGCAATTATCAAGCCATGACTTCGGGCTTTTTAGATGAGGTTAAGTATGTCTTGAGCGATGATCAAGTCGTTTATGCGATTTATAATGAGAAAAATCAACAAATCTATCCGACGACAACACGTTCGGCTGGCAATTCCAGCTTAGGAAAGTCTGTTTGGAAACAATTAAAAAAAGGCAAGATTGTTCGTGCGCAAACCAATCGCATGCAAACGCAAGGCCCAACTATCGGTAATGGTGTGGAATTAACTTATGTGGTTTATCCTTGGTTTGATCAAGATCATAATTTTGTTGGTGCAATGTTTATTGCCTCACGCGTGAATCGGATTAAATCCACGTTAAGAGAAATGCAACAGAATTTATTAATTGCTCTCGGCGTTTCTGTGCTGGTGGCGATGGCAATCAGTTTCTTGATTGCTCGTTTCTTAGTACGGCGGATTAATCGTTTACGACAGGCGACACGTGCAGTTGCCGATGGTGATTTCGACGTGGAGTTGGTTTCAAATGGTCGCGATGAAATTGATGATCTGGCTAGTGACTTTAATGTGATGGTCCAGTCTTTAAATGACTCCAATCGTGAAATTGCGCGCCAAGAACAACGGCGTCGTGAATTCATGGCTAATGCTGCCCATGAGATGAGAACGCCGCTAACGACCATTAATGGCCTTTTAGAGGGATTAGAATATGATGCTATTCCGGAAGAAGCTAAAGGCAAGAGTATCGAACTGATGCAAAAGGAAACACAACGTTTAATTCGCTTAGTTAATGAAAATCTTGATTACGAAAAAATTCGTTCTAATCAAATTCTCTTGAGTAAACGTCAATTTAACGGTACAGAAGCAATCCAAAACATTATCGAGCAACTCACGCAAAAGGCCGAAGCTGCTGGTGATCAGTTAATTTTAGCTGATGATCAGCCCGTCCAGGTTTATGCTGATTATGATCGCTTCGTTCAGGTGGTTTTTAACATTACCCAAAATGCCATTCAATTCACCGAGCAAGGTCAAATCAAGATTGCCATCGAAGCAATTGCCCATGGTGTTCAAATCAAAATTGCCGACAATGGGATTGGCATGAGTGATGATCAATTGAAGAACATTTGGGAGCGTTACTATAAGGCTGATCCGTCACGTAAGAGTACGAAGTATGGTGAGTCTGGTTTAGGTTTAGCGATCGTCCATTCTTTAATTGAACAACATTATGGAACAATCAAGTTGGAAAGTCGTTTGAAACATGGCACAACCTTTACGGTATTTTTCCCAGATGAAGAGACAGCCAATCGTAATCGGGTGAAAAAAGCAAAGGCAGATCAAGATTAGTTATCGGCTTTACCAATTAAACTAAATCAATTAAAAATGAGGAATCAGGGATAAAACCCTGATTCCTCATTTTTAGTGATGCTGGACTTAATCGTTGTGTTCTAATGATGACGACGCTAATTGGTGCTACTGCTAGCCGAGCTTGAACTTGAACTACTTGAAGACGTCTCATTATCAGTATGAGAAGATTTTGGCAGTGAATCGATATCGGTTTCTGGATCGGTCAACTCTGGCGCATCAGTGACATAAAGTGGTGTCGTCGATTTACCCTTTTGACTGTAAAGCGATGTGGATTTACCCTTTAAGGCTTTACGAGTTTGGATTAACTCATTGACTTGATCCAAATAATTAAATTTGCTCGGATCGACCGGTTTAAATCCGGACGGCGTGTAGAAGCGTAGTAAATTTTTCATGTTTAATGAATCAGATAGCGATAATGAACGATCTACTTCTGCTTGCCAGTTGTTAATTTGCGCCGTTAATGCCGGACTGAGATCGGTTAAAAGCTCACCAGTCTGATTATCATAGACCGAACCCTTCGCACCATTGCCACCGAGCACGGTGTATTTGTTGGTAACAAAATTGTTATTACGAAAAGCAACAAGTTGTTGCAGTTTACTTGACATTAAATCTTGACCAAATAAAACATATTTGTTGGTGTTAATTCCTAATAAATGTAACAAGGTTGGTAAGACATCAATCTCACCACCATATTGCTTTTGAATACCGCCTTTTAAACCGTCCATATGCAACATGAAGGGAACTCGCTGTAAGTTGGTGTTATCAAATGCGGTCCAGTCGTCAGCACTGCGATCCATTAATGTCGCCAACGATTTGTTATCTTTATCAGAGAGGCCATAATGGTCGCCGTAAATCATTACCAGCGTATTCTTAGCTAAACCAGATTTGTCTAAATACTCGAAAAATTCTTTAACGGCTTGATCGAGATAATGGGCGGTAGCAAAGTAGTTGTTAACGGCTTTGTCATCTGTATCGGGACGCTGAAAGTCTGTGTCGGAATCAGCAAGTGGGAACGGGAAATGATTGGTAACCGTAATAAATTTAGTATAGAACGGTTGTTGTAATTGCTCTAAATATTTAATGCTTTCGGCAAACAGAAGTTTATCTTTCAATCCGTATCCGATATTAGCTTCGGTTGAGGTATTGAAGTAACTGGCATCGAAGAAATAATCATAGCCTAAGTTCTTATACACATGATTACGATTCCAGAAGCTGCCAACATTGCCATGAAAAACGGCACTAGTGTAACCAGCACTTTGTTGTAAAATTGCTGGTGCACCTTGAAATGTATTATCAGTGCCTAACGAGGTGAAGACTGAGCCTTCTGGA
Source organism: Lapidilactobacillus bayanensis (assembly GCF_003946695.1). Taxonomy (GTDB): domain Bacteria; phylum Bacillota; class Bacilli; order Lactobacillales; family Lactobacillaceae; genus Lapidilactobacillus; species Lapidilactobacillus bayanensis. Next base: position 10,528 of record NZ_RHOX01000001.1, read on the forward strand.
AGGCCATAGACACCAGTTTCTAACATGTTTTCGGCGTCAGACGTTTTACCTTGACCAACTTCATGATAGAAGTTGCTGAAGGCCAACGTGTTTTTATCGTGATACAAACTATTTAAAAATGGCGTAACCTCTTGACCATTCACTTTAAAATCAATCAGAAATTGTTGGAAACTTTCCAAATGCAGAATAATTACGTTCTTGCCTTTAGCTTTGCCATAATAATCTGGATTGGCAGCAACTTGATGGGCCTTAGTGTAATTCAAGACACTATTAATATCAGTTCCGTCTGCTGAAGAGCGAATTTGATTGTTCTGGGCGGTTTTGACACTATCGTAAACCATGAAGGTATCTAAACCTAAGTATTTGACGATATAATTGCGATCAAAAGTTCTGGTTAGTAATTGGGGGCGATTTGACTCGCTTAAGGTTAAATTAAAAAGAAAGATGAAGACAGCTAAGGTCGTGACCGTAAAGGCGTGTTTAATTGGTAAAGGTTTGAGATCAACTTTAAGCCAGTGACGTGCCAGCGCCAATAAAATAACCAACACATCTAACCACAGGAAGGCGTCATACCACTGTAATAAAGAAATTGTGCTTTTACCAAGACCGCTGGAGACTTTACCCACACTTAAAATCGTATTAAAGGTTAAAAAGTCGGTGAATTGTCGATAATAAACAACATTGGCAAATAATAAAACTGTGTTGAGCAAATAGATGATAAACATGACGCTGTAACTGATTTTAGGCTTCTTAATATATAATGCTGCCGAAAAGATTAACATTGTGGTGCCAATTGGATTGAAGAACATTAAAAAGTGTTGTAGCGGATCCGTTGCACCAAGCGAAAAGTCAATGTAGTATGCAAAAACGGTTTTGATCCAGAAAACGATCGTTAGTAGGGCGAAGAGGCCCAATCGTGTTTGCAGTCGTTGACCGATTTTTAGTTTTTTCAAAATTTAACCTCACACATTTAAAGGACAATCATCACTGAAGATTTGTTGGATGATTTTGTCAGCAAAATTGGACACAACTTGCTAACTGTCACTTGCTATTGGTATATTTTACAACGAAATGACCCAGACAAGCAATTTTACTGGCGAATGATAGGAAAACTTAGAAGTTAGTCCAGCTCGTTTAATCATTGATCATGAAAAACTTAAAATTTAGTTATGACCTGACTTAAGAAATGGTCATCTGGTTTGTTTTTGGTAGACTGGATAGATGACAGGAAAGTGGTGAGCGCTGAATTGTATTTATTAACACCGATTTATCAATACGTTTATGAGCACTATGGCAATAGTTTTAATCACTTCCCCTTAATTCGGCTAATTTTTTATAGTTTAGACAAGACCATTATTTATTTTCTAATCTTTGCAGTCTTGCGTGGACTTTATTTACGGGTAAAAAAACGTCGCTTTAATTGGCAGCACGAATTATTATTAGGACTATTTGTGTTTTATGTGCTGCTATTATTAGCTCTAACTGTTTTTCGGGGCATTTATTTCCCTTGGCAAATCAAATTGTATTTACATCGATCGTTAAGTGAGATTAACTTAACGCCGTTTGTGGAAACACTCAAGTTGCAAAACGGATTATCCAATCTTGACTTTATTTACAATCTTTACGGCAATATTGCCTGGTTTGTGCCCTTTGGCTTCTTATTACCCTTGCTGCGGCGGAAGCGGGGATTTCTCATCACGGTTTTTAGTGGTGCGGTGCTTTCATTAATGATTGAAACCATTCAGTTTTTTATTGGCACTGGCGTCACTGATATTGACGATTTGATTTTTAATACGACTGGTGCGCTGCTTGGCTATTTGTTGTTCTGGCTTTGCTGCCATCGTAAATATTCACATCATTAAGATACTAGTTTTCAGAAATTAAGCCGTTTTTCAAAAAAGTTTACAAAACATTACCATTTTTCCCGAATTAATGATAAAGTATCTGTTGTAGGTAAAAAATATTTTTTCACGTACAGGAGGATGTATACAATGCCATTAGTACATGGTACAGAAATTTTTGAAGCTGCTCGTAAGGGTCATTATTGCGTCGGCGCATTTAACACAAACAATTTGGAGTGGACTCGCGCTATTTTAGGTGCTGCTCAAGAAAAGAACGTTCCTGTTCTGATCCAAACTTCTATGGGTGCTGCTAAATATATGGGCGGCTACGAACTTTGCAAAGGTTTAATCGAAGCAACTGTTAAGAGCATGGACATTACTGTTCCTGTTATTATCCATTTGGATCATGGTAACTTTGAAGCTGCCAAAGAAGCAATTGCTGCTGGCTACAACTCAGTTATGTTTGATGGTCATGATTTACCATTTGCTGAGAACGTTGAAAAGACTAAGGAAATTGTTAAATTAGCTCATGCTAAAGGCATTTCTGTTGAAGCTGAAGTTGGTTCTATCGGCGGTGAAGAAGACGGTGTTATTGGTGAAGGCGAATTAGCATCTGTTGAAGAAGCTAAAGAATTAGCTGCAACTGGTATCGACTTCTTAGCTGCAGGTATTGGTAACATTCATGGTCAATATCCAGCTAACTGGACTGGCTTACACTTTGACCGTTTACAAGAAATTGCTGATGCAGTTGATTTACCATTAGTATTACATGGTGGTTCAGGCATCCCTCAAGATCAAGTTAAGAAAGCTATTTCAATGGGTATTTCTAAGTTGAACATCAACACTGAATGCCAATTAGCATTTGCTAAAGCTACGCGTGAATATATCGAAGCTGGCAAAGATCAAGAAGGCAAGGGTTACGATCCTCGTAAGTTGCTTGCTCCTGGTACTGAAGCTATCTCTGATACTGTTAAAGAAATCATTGGCTGGATGGGTACTCGTCCTGTTAAATTGGTTCCTGAAGAAATCTAATTTGAATTTTAAGCGAGCTGAAGTCATTTTGACTTCAGCTTTTTTGATAGCGTCGTGTGAATAATGGTCGGTTGATGAAAGCTGTTTTCATTTACCATCATTAATTTTTAAAAATTAATGAAAACAACTAAAGTTGCAGAGATTATTGCTGATTGGTTGATAAGTCTAAGGTTCTATTAGAACGGCACTAATAGATATTTTCACGAGCACGAATAGTCAAAAAATAATTAGACCAATTTAGCCGGAATTCTTGCAATCGCTATGAAAAACGTCTAAAGTAAATGCTTGGAAAGAGACTTAAATTATATTTTGGAGGAAAATTCTAATGGCACATATTTCATTTGATAGTAGCAAATTGACAAAATTCGTTCACGAAAACGAATTAGGTGAAATGCAAGCATTAGTTAATGCAGCAGATACTGAATTACGCGAAGGTACTGGTGCAGGTAGTGACTTCCGTGGTTTTATCGACTTACCCGTTGATTACGACAAGGATGAATTTGCACGCATTAAAGCCGCTGCAAAGAAAATCCAAGGTGATTCAGAAGTCTTTGTTGCAATTGGTATTGGTGGTTCATATTTAGGTGCTCGTGCAGCAATTGACTTCATGAACACAACTTTCTACAACATGGATCCTAATCGTAAAGGCCCACAAATCTTATTTGCTGGTAACTCAATCAGCTCTAATTACTTAGCTGACGTGGTTAGCTTAATTGGCGATCGGGACTTCAGTATTAACGTTATTTCTAAGTCAGGTACAACGACTGAACCTTCAATTGCATTCCGTGTTTTGAAGGCCAAGTTAGTTGCTAAATATGGTGAAGAAGGCGCACGTGGCCGGATTTATGCGACAACTGATCGCGCTAAAGGTGCTTTAAAGACTGAGTCTGATGCTGAAGGCTACGAAGAATTCGTTGTTCCTGATGACATTGGCGGTCGTTTCTCAGTACTTTCTGCAGTCGGCTTGTTACCAATCGCTGTTTCTGGTATTAACATTGATGATTTGATGAAGGGTGCTGCTGATGCTCGTGAACAATACAGTGATCCCGATTTGGAGAAGAACGAAGCATACCAATACGCTGCACTACGTAACATTTTATATCGCAAAGGTTATACGACTGAATTGCTAGAAAACTACGAACCAACTTTGCAATACTTTGGTGAGTGGTGGAAGCAATTGATGGGTGAATCAGAAGGTAAAGACCAAAAAGGTATCTATCCTTCATCAGCTAACTTCTCAACTGACTTACACTCATTAGGTCAATATATTCAAGAAGGTCGTCGTAACTTGATGGAAACAGTTGTCAAAGTTGCTAAGCCACGGGTTAACGTCGAAATTCCTTCAGAAAAAGAAGACCTTGACGGCTTAGGCTATCTTGAAGGCAAGTCAATGGATTACGTCAACGACAAAGCATACAATGGTGTTGTTTTGGCCCACACTGATGGTGGCGTACCCGTTATGACCGTTAAAATTCCTCAACAAGATGCTTATACTTTAGGCTATTTGATTTACTTCTTTGAAATTGCCGTCGGTATTTCTGGCTACTTGAATGGCATCAACCCATTCAATCAACCAGGTGTTGAAGCATACAAGAAGAACATGTTTGCATTACTTGGCAAACCCGGCTTTGAAGATTTAGCTAAAGATTTGAACGCACGCTTGTAGGAGTGGGCGTTTGACACTTTACTAATTACGCAATATTGATGCTATAAAATTTAAAAAGATTGATTTGGTACACAGTCAACAAAAAAGCGGCCGTTTTATTGGCCGCTTTTTTATGTATATCTTTAATTGAATTAACAAACTAGTCAGCAAAAAAGTAAAGCAATTAGAGAAAGAGGGCTACTCAAAATAATGAATCTAAGTTATTTTGAGTAGCCCTTTTTAATTTGACCATTTAACTTTTATAAGAGACTACTTTAAAGAACATTTTTTCAGCAGGATCGTTGATCGTTGTAGGCGCCTTTCTATCCGTAATGGGACCAGGCTGCCAAAATGCGAACTTTGCGATTCACTTTATCAACCGTATAGATGACTCTATGTTGCACATTAATTCTGCGCGAGTATTTCCCATCGCCAGGTGGGTTTAGTCTTTCGAAAAATTGATTGGGCTTAAATGGGTCTTCTTTAAGGACAGCCACAATTGCTAAATAGCTTTCACGGTAAGAGCTTTGTAGTGCCTTTCGAACATCATTTTTTGCAGATGCTGCGACTTTAACGGCCCATTTCTCTTCCATTACTTGTTATTCTCACTGTCGATTTGTCTGGTGAGCTCGTCGACGTCAATATCGTCACTGTCGTCGTCATTTTCATGCGCAATTGCAAATTGAAGTTCACCGTTTGCAAGTAATGCCATTGTTTCTTGCTGGGCTTCCCAATCCTTCTTGCTGACAATCACAACAGAATCGCTATCGTCACCATTAGCACGGGTGACTGTGACGGGTTCACTATTCTCGTTTGTTTTTTTGATAATTGAGAAGAACTCCTTGCGCGCTTTCGTTGGTGTGTAAATATCCATGCTAGTGCCTCCTCGTAAATGATATAAATATACCTATCTAGGTATATTTATATCATAACGTACCTAACGCTGTACGTCAAATGAGCTGGCTAAAGATTAAAGGTTTTTTGAAGGAAAAAACTAGATGTGGCTATTTTTGAAGCAAAATGCTAATTCAGTTATTAAACACTGGCCAAAATTAAACAGCAAAGTTTTGTCGGTTCAAGTTTTGGACGTAGTCTTGTATTCGTTGACCGGCTTCAATTAAATCGGCGGTTGCAGCAGCATAAGAGATGCGAATGTGATGCTCACCACCAGGGCCAAAAACAGAACCGGGAATAACGCCAACGTGGGCTTCTTCTGCCAAGTCGTAAACAAATTTAAGATCATCTTGTTGCATGTTCGCAGGAATTTTAGCAAAAATATAAAAGGCACCAGCCAGTCTAGTTGCGGTGAACCCGGCCTTATTTAGTGCGACTAGAAGTAGATCTCGACGTTGCTGATAAATTTCTCGCATTTGTTGGGCGTCGTTGCGACCATGACGTAGACATTCTTCTGCTGCTTTCATCATTGGACTTGCAGCTGTTGTCACCATGAATTGATGCATTTTACCAATCGGTGTCATTAACGCGGCTGGCCCAGCCAAATAGCCAATTCGATAGCCAGTCATCGCATGTGATTTAGAAAAACCGCTGATAAAAATCGTTTGTTCGGGTAAAAGAGTGGCCATGCTTAAGTGTGGTTCTTCATAGACTAATTCAGCATAAATTTCATCGGATAAAACGACCCAATCGGTATTTGCCAATAATTTTGCCACGGCGCGTGTTTGTGATTGGCTATAGGTTGCGCCGGTGGGATTGTTAGGGTAGTTCAGAATAATACCTTTTGCTTCGGGATGTTGCGCGATGGTTGTTGCCAATTTTTGTGGTGTCAGGAGATAATCAGGCGCTGTGTTGACGATCACGACTTTCAGACCACATAACTGTGCGACCGCCTGATACAATGGGAAAGAAGGTGTGGGAATGATGATTGTATCACCGGGGTTAAAAATACCTTGAATCGCCGCATAGATACCTTCTGTCGCGCCGACAGTGACCACAATCTCATTTTCAATTTGATAATGTGCCGCAAAACGATCTGATAAATAATCACTGATTTGTTGACGTAGTTCTGAAAAGCCAGCTGATGGTGCATAGTGTGAGTAATTATGATCAATCGCTTTTTTAGCCGCATCTTTAATATGTTGGGGAACCTCGAAGTCAGGTTCACCTAACGTCAATTTAATAATGTCGGGAATTTGCGAAAGATGGTTGTCAATCTCGCGAATTAATGACGGGGAAATATTTGCCAAGACGTGGTTGCCAAGTTGATTCAGACTTGATTTGAGTTGTGGCATAGTTGCGTACTCCTTTAAATAGAGAATAAAAGTCAGCATTGATGATTAAGACGTTTCATGATGATTAGCTTATTATATGAGTTTGCCATACTAAAACCAATAATAAAGATCGCACGGGAGGTTCATTCTAACAGACAGATTAATAGTGAGTTTAAGTTGTAAAAAGCAGCATCAAAATAATAGCGCTTCATAAAAAAATATTCGTTATCTTATTAACAAACAGAGCACAAAATAATTTGTTAAACCATTTTTAAATTGTGATCTTACGAATTAACTGTTTAGCTAAGCAACCGATATTTGGAAATATTTTCAAGAACAAAGCATTTTTATGCAAGTCCTTCATTAATATTTTTTGCTCAATATTAATGTATTGCGCTCTGTCAAGTAATTTGCACTATTGAATTTAGTTGAAAATTTTTGAAAACGTTTTTCGATTTTATTGCATTCAACTTTTATATTGTGTTATATTTGTGCATGGAAGTCATGTGATAATTCTGCAATTCATTTTATTTTTAAGGTCATCAAAAATCACATACTAACCAAATAATTAGTAGGAGGGGTAAAACAATGATCGGAATAGTTCTTGCCAGTCACGGTCAATTCGCTGCTGGCATTAAACAATCTGGAGAAATGATTTTTGGCGAACAAGAAAAAGTTGAAACTGTTACTTTCGTCAACGGTGAGAGTCCAGACGATTTAAAACAACATCTTTTAGATGCGACGCAAAAATTTGATCCTGAAGATGATGTCCTATTTTTGATTGACCTTTGGGGTGGTTCGCCATTTAATCAAGCAAGTGGCATCCTCGAAGAACACAAAGATAAGTGGGTCATCGTCACTGGTCTTAATTTACCAATGTTGATTGAAGCATATGGTTCTCGCTTGTCAATGACTTCAGCTCATGAGGTGGCAACACATCTAGTTGAAGCAGCACGTGAAGGTGTTCGTGTCAGTCCCGACACATTAATGCCTCAAGAACAAAAGGCTGCGCCAGTGGCTAAGAAGGCCAATGGTGGTCGCCCTGGTAAGATGGCATATGTTTTAGCGCGAATCGATTCTCGTTTGTTACACGGACAAGTGGCAACGGCGTGGACCAAGTCAACTAAGCCAACGCGAATCATCGTTGTTTCTGACGGTGTAGCAACAGATAAGCTACGTAAAAACTTGATCATTCAAGCGGCACCTGCGGGTGTGATTGCCCATGTTATCCCGGTTGATCAAATGATTAAGATTGCCAAGGACGACCAACATTTTGGCGGTGAAAAAGTATTGTTACTTTTTGAAACACCACAAGATGTCTTACGAGCAGTTGATGGCGGTGTACCTTTGAAATCAGTCAACGTTGGCTCGATGGCTCACTCTGTCGGCAAAGTTCAACCGAATAAGGTTTTGGCTTTTGACCAAAACGATATCGACACTTTTGCAAAACTGAAAGCTCATGGTGTTGAGTTTGATGTACGTAAAGTGCCAACTGATTCTAAAGACAACATGGACACTATTTTGAAAAAAGCACAAGATGCTTTAAACGAACAAAAATAGTCGTCTACACAACCCAAATTAATCGGAGGGAAAATACTTATGCAACTAAATTTCATTCAAGTTATTTTAGTTATTCTTGTTGCATTCCTTGCTGGTATGGAAGGTATTCTTGATGAATTCCATTTTCATCAACCAGTTATCGCGTGTACATTAATCGGTTTAGTTACCGGTAATTTAGTGCCATGCCTGATCTTAGGTGGTTCTTTACAAATGCTTGCATTAGGTTGGGCTAATATTGGCGCAGCCGTTGCTCCTGATGCTGCCTTAGCAGCCGTTGCTTCTGCAATTATTCTTGTTCTTGGCGGTCAAGGTACTAAGGGCGTTGGTTCAGCTATCGCCATTGCCGTACCTTTAGCTATTGCCGGTTTGTTATTAACAATCATTGCTCGTACATTAGCAACAGGTATTGTTCATATCATGGACCGTGCTGCCGAAGAAGGTAGTTTCCGCAAAATTGAAATGTGGCAATGGATTGCCATCTGCATGCAAGGCTTACGAATTGCTATTCCTGCAGCTTTAATCTTAGCTGTTGGTGCTGGCTCTGTTCGTTCGTTACTTGGCATGATGCCAGCATGGTTAACAGAAGGCCTGTCAATTGGTGGTGGTATGGTTGTAGCCGTTGGTTATGCCATGGTTATCAACATGATTGCAACCCGTGAAGTTTGGCCATTCTTTGCTTTAGGCTTTGTTTTGGCGACTGTTTCGCAATTAACCTTGATTGCACTTGGTGTAATTGCTGTTTCATTGGCATTGATTTATATTGCTTTAACTAATAATAATTCTAATAATAGTGGTAGTGGTTCTGGCGAAGGTACCAGCGGTGTTGGTGATCCCGTCGGCGACATTATAGATGATTACTAAGAGGGGAGGTAAAAATAATGGCTGAAAAAAATGAAAATAAAATCACGTTAAGTAAACGCGATCGTCTCTCTGTTTTCTGGCGATCAACTTTTCTTCAAGGTTCATGGAACTATGAACGTATGCAAAACGCGGGCTTTGCTTATTCATTGATTCCCGCGTTAAAGAAACTTTACACAACTAAAGATGATCGTGCTGCTGCTTTGAAGCGTCATATGGAATTCTTTAACACGCATCCTTATTTAGCTTCACCAATTCTTGGTGTTACCCTGGCACTTGAAGAAGAGCGCGCTAATGGTGCACCTGTTGATGATGTCACAATTCAGGGTGTTAAAGTTGGTATGATGGGGCCGTTAGCAGGTATTGGTGATCCAGTATTCTGGTTCACGGTTAAACCAATTATTGGTGCCTTAGCTGCTTCTTTGGCTATGAGCGGCAATATCTTAGGACCAATCATTTATTTCGTTGCTTGGAACTTAATCCGGATGGCCTTCATGTGGTATACACAAGAGTTTGGTTATCGTGCTGGATCCGCAATTTCTGATGATATTTCGGGTACATTGTTGCAAAACGTGACGAAAGGTTCCTCGATTGTTGGTATGTTCGTGTTGGGAGCTTTAATTAATCGTTGGGTGACGGTGAAGTTTACACCAGTCGTTTCAACGGTTAAATTGGCTAAAGGTGCTTATATCGACTGGAATTCTCTGCCAAAGGGAACTGCCGGTATTAGAGAAGCCTTACAACAACAAGCTTCTGGTTTATCGTTGACTGCCAGTAAGGTGACGACTTTACAAGATAATTTGGATAGTTTAATTCCTGGTCTTGCCGCCGTATTGTTAACCTTTTTCTGCATGTGGTTATTGAAGAAGAAAGTTTCACCAATCGTCATCATTTTGGGCCTGTTCGTACTTGGTGTTGTCTTCCACGTGATTGGTTTCATGTAAAACAACGTCTTTAAATTTAGTACTAGATTTGAGAGTGGGGGATTCAATTGGTCGAATCAATTAATTCAAAAGTAGATCTTGTCGTTGATGCAACATCTTTTCTCGGCACCGCTGAATATGGCAAGATTATGATTGGCGATAAAGGATTTGAATTTTTTAATAATCGTAACCTCAATAAATATATTCAGATACCTTGGGATGAGGTTGATTATGTCATTGTTTCCCTCGTTTTTGGTGGTCGTTGGATTCCTCGTTATGCACTCAGAACCAAAAAAAATGGAACATATTCATTCGCGTCTAAGAATCCTAAAAAAGTATTGCGAACGATTCGTCAATACATTGATCCTAAAAGGATTGTCCGGTCGTTGAGTATGTGGGATGTGTTGAAGAACAGTTTTGCTCGATTAACACACCGTCGTCATAAAGCGTAAAACTAAATTTAGTTTGGTCAACAGGAGTTGCAATTTTTGCAGCCCCTGTTTTTTATGTCGGCTCAAAATAATCCGATTTCTGCGTAGTGAAGCATTAAGTTTGCGCTAGTTGTAAACATCTCGGTATGCTTAACTTATCAAAAAGCAATAAGAAGGAGGCAATAAAGATGGTTTATCAACTGCCAAATTTGACCTATGGTTATGGCGATTTAGATCCTTTGATTGACGAGCAGACAATGCATTTGCACCATGATAAACATCATGCAACTTATATTAGTAACTTGAACGCGACATTGGCTCAAGATCCACAGACTGCCGAACGACCATTAATAGAATTATTATCTCACCTAGATACTGTTCCGGAAGCAATTCGTGCTGCCGTCTCAAACAATGGTGGTGGTCATTTGAATCATACCCTTTACTGGCAATGGTTGACACCTGCCCAAGATCAAACGATCCCAGTTGCATTGGCAGATGAAATTAGTCGGACATTTGGCAGCATTGATGAGTTTAAGAAGGCATTTATTAATGCTGGGCTGGCGCGTTTTGGTTCCGGTTGGGCGTGGTTAGTTGTTGATCGTGCTGGCAAGCTCAAGGTTATTTCCACAGCTAATCAAGATAATCCAATCAGTGTTGGAGTGCGGCCAATTTTAGGTGTCGATGTTTGGGAACACGCTTATTATTTGAATTATCAAAATCGTCGTCCCGATTATTTAGCTGCATTTTGGCACTTAATTAATTGGCAATTCGTTGATGAAGCGTGGCGTGATCAACAAATGACTTATCTACAGGTATAATTGACAGCGTCGAAGTGAAAAAAATACCGCTTAAACGTGATTAGCCTAGAATAAAAAGCTGTTCTGGGCTATTTTTGTATGATGTACCGCTGAGTTGAATCGCATAGAAAGGGAATTGACGGTTAAACTCAGCGGCGTAACTGTTAGCTTAGTCTCTTTTTTGGCGCAGATTTTAATTCGTGGTACAATTTAAAATAAAGAGGTTATCATATGCAAAATCAAGAAATCGCCAAAAAATTAATCACGTTCGTTTTAAATAATGCTAATGTGGTTCGCGAACCGCGTGTCTATGCTAATCAAGTTACCTATGCTTTTTCGGATAAGTTAGTGGATTTTGAAGATGCAAACTTATTTCCACCGATGCGCTTGCATGTAGTTCGCTTGGCACCAAGTTTTGTGCAAAAAAATCAGTTATTATTGAACCGTTTATTCATGCAAACTAAGGATCCAACCCCACAATCTTATCAAGATGTTTGGTTAACGAGCTCACACTTGACTGATCGAGGTTTGTATTTAGTGGAGTATTCGTTTGAGTAAATTGGGGCATTGGTCTCAACAATTGTTAATTTCGCTGATTGTGTTGACGATTTCGTTGTTGATTTTGCAACGCTTAGTTGATTGGAATTGGCTGCGCTATGTTGTTTTGGCCAGTTTAATAATAACCATCGTGGTGTTACTGATCATGCTTATTTTTGCTTGGTTAATTCACTAATTTTCGTTGTGTACACAAAAATAACTTGACGATTTTTTTCAGATACGTTAAACTATTTCTTGTGCTTATTAATATTGCCCGTTGGTCAAATGGTTAAGACGCCACCCTCTCAAGGTGGAGTTACGAGTTCGATTCTCGTACGGGTGATTCATTGGGATATAGCCAAATTGGTAAGGCGGTGGACTCTGAATCCATAATTTCTAGGTTCGAACCCTAGTATCCCAATAGATAGGTTTCATGGGGTTGCGTGGAATTACAAATTCCGTTAAATCAACGTTTTGCTATCATGATATTTCATCATAAAATATTCTATGGTGTGAAAACGGTGTAGAAGTCATCCGATAATGGATGGCTTTTTTTATCGGACGGTAAATTTCACTACCGGTATTATTTCTTTAAAATTCCCATATGTTCTGTGGGATTGCTCATGATTGCCTGAAATTAATCGGTATTGGCGGTAAACTATTAATAGCATTCATTTTAAGGGAGGATACTATGTGGAAGTTACGCCGATTTTTAATTCCTTATCGGCGCCAAGCAACATTGGGCGCACTCTTTAAATTTGTGGAAGTTGTCTGTGAACTATTATTACCTAGTTTGATGGCGGTGATTGTCGATCAAGGGGTAAAAGCGCACCGGGCACAATTTGTCGTGCAACACGGATTGTTAATGGTCGGAATGGCCGTCTTAGGGTTATTATCCGCATCAGTTTGTCAGTATTTCGCGGCTAGATCCGCACAAGGCTATGGAACTGATTTAAGGCAAAGTTTGTTTGCACACATCACGCAATTATCCTATCAGCAACAAGACGAGTTTGGCGCAGCAACTTTAACCACGCGCTTGACGAATGATGTCAATCAAATGCAATTATGGGTTGCCATGTCAATTCGCCAGGTTTCGCGAGCACCATTTATGATTATCGGTTCATTGTTAATGGCTTTTATCATGGACTGGCATTTGGCGTTGATCTTATTAATTGCCACACCAGCTTTGGGTTTAGTCGTTTACCTATTGACGACGCGCATGTCACCACTGTACCGTCGCTATCAGTCACAGTTGGATCATCTCTCAGCAGTTGTTAAAGAGAATTTATCTGGTGTGCGGGTCATTCGTGCGTTTGCCAAAACTGATACCGAGACCACTAAATTTAATCAAGGTAACGATGACCAAACGGCAACAGGCTTAAAAATTGGCCGGTTGTCAGCCTTGTACAATCCGCTAACTGCAACTGTGGTTAATTTAATGACAGTGGTCATTCTTTGGATTAGTGGTGCAAGGATTAATACTGGGACGCTTGATCAAGGAACAGTTCTAGCCTTTATTAATTATGTCAACATGATTTTATCGGCCGTCTTAATGTTATCTAACTTGGTAATCTTGTTGACTAAGGCGATGGCCTCGGCCGCTCGGGTTAACGAAATTATGGCAACTCAACCCGCAATTGTCTCGACAAGGTCAACCAATCAGAATTTAACAACAACGGTTGCGCCACTTTTATCATATCAGTCGGTTTCGTTTTTTGCCGACGCTGCGGATATGCAAAAAAGTGATGCCATTCTAGAAAATATTAGTTTCGCTATGAATCGTGGTGAAACCATCGGTATTATTGGTGGTACTGGTGCTGGTAAGTCAACCTTAATTAATTTATTACCACGTTTGAAGCAGGCTTCTGCCGGTCAGATTAAATTATTGGGACAGGATATTAATGAACTGTCACTGAAACAGTTACGCGGTTTAATTAGTGTGGTACCACAACAGGTGCAACTATTTTCGGGTACGATTGCTAGTAATTTACGGTTTGGTAATGAAAATGCGAGCGAGGCTGATTTATTGGCAGCCTTGGCTACCGCACAGGCAACAGAATTTGTGACACAACAAGCTGCTGGTTTAAACGCACCGGTCGAGCGTGACGGTCGGAATTTTTCCGGCGGGCAGCGTCAGCGTCTGGCCATTGCGCGAGCACTTGCTAAAAAGGCACCGCTGTTATTGTTGGACGATGCGACGAGTGCACTTGATTATTTGACTGAGGCCCATTTCCGTGAAGCTTTGCGGCAGCAACGTTGGTTACAAGGCACCCTGATTATTTCACAGCGGGTTGGTACGGTTATGCACGCTGATCGGGTATTAGTCTTGAAGAATGGTCGCGTCGTCGGGTTTGATAAACATGATGTCTTATTAAAAAACAATCATTATTATCAAGAGTTGGTTGCCAGTCAGCTCGACCAAGATCAGGCAGGTGAGTAGCATGGCAATTATCAAACGTTTACTAAATTATTTTGATCAGAAAACGCGTTTAATTCTGGCAACGGTCTTGATTATTATTTCGGTGTTAAGCAATTTGTCGGCACCAGTATTAGTCGGACGAACAATTGATCAGTTAGTTGGTCGCGGTCAAGTTGATTTCACAGTCTTGACGCAGGATGTAATGTTACTAATTTTTGTATACGTGGTGGGTAATATTTCATTATGGTTGGCGACTTGGTCAACTAACGAGATTGCTTATCAAGGTGTCAATCAATTACGTCATGACTTATTCGCCAAACTGAATTATTTACCAATTCGTTTTTTTGATACACATCCGCATGGCGATATTACCAGTCGCTTCGTCAATGATATTGAAACAATTTCAGATGGTGCGCTTCAAGGGTTGTTAATTTCGATTCAAGCGATCTTTACAATCGTTGGGGCAATTATCGTGATGTTCGATTTGGATTGGCTGATGGCGCTAATGGTGCTCATTACAGCACCATTGTCCTACCTCACGGCGAAAATTCTAACGCAGAAATCACAGCATTATTTCAAATTGCAGGCCGATGACTTAGGTGATCTTAACGGCTTTGCTGAAGAATCGATTGCTGGCTTAAAGACGATTCAAGCATTCAATTATGAAGAGCAAGCTCAAGGAGAATTTCAAAAGCGCAATCAGCAACTTTATCAAACTGGTTTCTTGTCACAATTTATTGCCTCATTTGCCAATCCAACGGCACGTTTCATTAATAACGTGATGTATGCTTTAATTGGCTTAACTGGCGGGTTGCGCGCAATCAGCGGCCAAATTACGATTGGTGAAATTTCAACCTTTTTAATTTTTGCGACCATTTTTGGCAAGCCATTCAGTGACTTAACCAGTTTGACCAGCCAATTCCAATCTGCTTTTGCTTCGGCTAAACGGCTTTTTCATATTATTGATTTCCCAGAAGAGACTGCTGATCCAGTGCAGCCAGAACAAATCAATCAGGTTGTTGGTAATATTGAGTTTGATCAGGTTGACTTTGGTTATGAACCACAGCAGCATTTGATTACTGATCTAAATCTTAAGATTGACGCCGGCCAACAAATTGCAATTGTTGGCGAAACCGGTGCGGGTAAAACGACGTTGATTAATTTGTTGATGCGTTTTTACGATGTTACTGGTGGCACGATTAAGTTAGACGGTCTCGATATTCGTCAATTAACACGGGAAAACTTGCGCCGACAATATGGTTTGGTTCTGCAAGAAACGTGGTTATTCAGTGGGAAGATTCGCGATAACATTGCTTTCGGACGACCCGCTGCCAGTATGGTCGCAATTAAACAGGCCGCACAAGAAAGTGGTGCCGCTGAATTTATCGATAAGTTGCCACAGGGCTACGAAACAGTTCTCAATGCTGAAAATAATAATTTATCAGTTGGGCAACAACAACTACTAACCATTGCCCGTGTGATGTTGGCTAATCCACCGATGTTAATTCTTGATGAAGCAACGAGCAATGTTGACACTTATACAGAGGCGAAAATTCAGCAAGCCTTTAACAAATTAACTCAGGGACGGACCAGCTTTGTGATTGCCCATCGGTTGTCGACAATTCGTCAAGCCGATTTAATTCTAGTCATGGACCATGGTCACGTAATTGAACAAGGGGATCACCGTCAATTATTAGCACAGAACGGCTATTACGCGCGCTTATATCATAGTCAGTTTGAAGATTAGCGGAACATTTCAGAGATGATTGATTGAGTTTTGCGGCCAAACATGTTATAACTTGTTAGGTAAAATTCTGAACAGGGGAAGTTGATTAAATGGCACAAGAAACAGAAGTACCAGAAGAAAAGCCAGCTTTTGCAATTGGTGAGAAGATTTCCGTTCGTAAAAGCTCAGAAGTGCCATTAAGTTTTAAGGGTACGGTTACGAAACTTTATGATAATTCTGCATTGGTTTCAATTGACTCATATGAAGACAAATATGATGAAGTTGTCGCCGATTTACAGAATAAAACGGTTGTTGGGTTCAAGCATATTCGTGCTGTCAAATAAGATCGATCGAATAAAATACGTCGCAAAAAGGAGCCGAGACATAAAATCTCGGCTCCTTTTTTGATGTTACTGTGCTCATTCCTGTTGCTGTTGTTAACGCCAGATTTATTGGTTAAGCTTGATATTGCTTAAGAAGTTGGCTAAAGGGAATTAAGTCTTCGGAATGATAAGTTCGGTTGAACTCTGTAATTTCTGCAGCACTGAATTGTTCTGGATCAAGTTTTAATTGTTCGACAGGTAATGGCCGTTCGTCGGCAATTTTAATATCAATCAAGATTGGTTCAGTCGTCGTTTTAGCATAATCGAATGCCGCAACTAATTGCTCGTGGTTGGTAACTTCGAAGCCTTTAACACCATAGCCCTCCGCCACTTTAGCGAAGTTAACACCGGCAATGTCAACACCATAGTGGCTCTGATGGGTATCGTCTTGCTCCGCCTTAATGAAGCCAAACGATTCATTACTCAAAACAATGTTAATAACTGGTAAGTGATATTTAGCCATGGTAATTAAATCTTGAGCGACCATCGCCATACCGCCATCGCCACTAATCGTAAAAACTTGACGTTGCGGATAACTTAATTGTGCCGCTAAGCCAGCAGGCAAGGCAAAGCCCATAGTGGCAAACCAACCTGAAGTTTTGAAAATTTGTTTAGGATTCATCTCTAACAAACGTAAACTATCAATGGTGACGTTACCCACATCGATCATAAAAGCGGCGTCTTTTTTGGCAATCCGATTGATTTCCTTAAAAATAGGTTCAACGCGCAAAGGAGCTTTCGTAATTTGGCCCATCGCTTTGATCCAATTGTGCCAGTTTTGATTGTTAGCCAGATTAGCCTTGTACCAATTCGTAGTTGGTTGCTTCTCACCGTGTGCGATTAATTTTTGCAGAGTGGCTTTAACATCTGCTAGGATTGGCAAATCGACACGGTGACGTTTGCCAAATTCTGCCGAGTTAATGTCGACTTGAATGAAAGTTGCGTCAGGTTTGAAGAAGTAATCGCCAAATGGGTAATCACTACCCATGAATAGAATTAAGTCAGCTGCACGCAACGCCTCCACCGCTGGTTTAGTTGCAACACGGCCGGCGGAAGCTAAATATGCTGGATTGCTGTCGGGCACGATGCCTTTTGCCAATGCTGAAGAAGTAATCGGTAGTTGATACATCTCGGCAAATTTTTGAACTTCTGCTGATGCACCGGTTGCACCTAAGCCAATATAAAGAATAGGGTGCCTGGCTGCTTTAATAAGACGAATTGTCTCGTCAACATCTTGATCAGTAGGTTGGGGATAGCTAACGCGGTAATCAGCAGCAGTTGAGGTAAATGTATCCGGAATATCTTGCCAGCCTAAGTCAACTGGAATTGTCACGACGGCAACTCCTTTGGCTTGATAAGCACGGCGAATCGCTTGATCGACCACTTTAGGTAATTGATCTGCAGTCATGACGGTTCGATTATAAACAGACACGTCAGCAAACATCGGATTTTCGTTTAGCTCTTGAAAGTAATCGGTGTTCATCGTATTCGTCGCAACTTGACCAATTAAGGCTAAAACAGGGACATGATCCATTTTGGCATCATAGAGGCCGTTGAATAAATGGGTCGCACCTGGACCGGCTGATCCAAAGGCCACACCAATTTTACCGGTTACTTTAGCATCAGCGGATGCGGCAATGGCACCAACTTCCTCATGACGAACCTGAATATATTTAATTTTATTTTGTTGTTCGAATAAAGCATCCATCGTTGAATTAAATGAGCCGCCAGGAATGCCGTAAAGATGATCGACACCCCAATCTTCAAGTACTTTAACCATGGCAATACCAGACTTAATTGTTTTAACCATGATGATCCCTCCAATGTCTTTTTAAATCATCTTCAGTATAAGAGCCGGTAAAAATAAAATGCAAACGTTTATACTTGGTACTAACTAAATATTAGTTAATTTAGGCCGAAAGCATTTGGGCAGGGATGCACCAGTTTCTAAAATCCGCTATAATAGTTAAGAGTAAAAAAAGACCAATTCTAGGTAAGATCGGAGCAATAGCATGACAGACTTTTCTAAATTACCTTATCAACGACCTGAATACGATCGGGTTAAGCATCAGTATCGCCAGTTGTTGGCTGCCTTTGAACGAGCAGATGATCCGCTAACTGCTACGCAAGCCGCCTTATTAATCGCCGAGCTTAATCAACGCATAACCTCACAACAGATGATAGCCACGATTCGCTTCAGTGTGAATACGTTAGATGCCTTTTATAATGCTGAGAATGATTATTGGAATGATTACGGTCCTAAGTATGATGAACTAGTAGCCGATTATTATCGATTGTTAGTAACGTCGCCTTTCCAAGAAGAACTTCAGCGTATTTTTCCGGCAACCTTATTCAAAATTGCCGCGAATCAAGTGAAAACTTTTAGTGCCAAGAATATTCCCTTACACCAGATCGATAATAAATTAACAAGCCGTTACGCTAAGTTGATTGCGTCTGCCACAGTTGAATTTGCGGGTGAAACTTATACACTACCACAGATGAATAAGTTTAGTAGTGATCCAGATCGTGCTAAGCGCAAAGCAGCCGCGCTAGCAACAACCCAATGGTACGTGGCCCATGAAACTGAACTTGATGAGATTTATGATCAAATGGTTAAGGTTCGTACTGAAATCGCCCACAATCTCAATTATCGCGATTATGCGCAAATGAGTTTGGATTTGATGAATCGTTTTGATTACGGTGAGACAGAAATTGCGAATTATCGGCAACAAATTCTAGAACAGGTTGTACCGGTGGTTGCAGAAATTCAGCAGCGCCAGCAACAACGTCTAGGTTTGGACAAGTTAGAATTTTTTGATGAGAATTTTGTATTTCCCAGTGGTAATGCCACGCCCAAAGGTACTGCTGATGAACTCGTCGCAGCTGCGAATGACTTTTATCATGAATTATCGCCGCAGACGGGAAATTTCTTCCAAATGATGATCAGTAATCATAATTTGGATTTATTAAGTCATCATGGCAAACAAAGTGGTGGCTACTGTGAATTTATTCCGCAATTTGAAACACCGTTTATCTTCGCTAATTTCAACGGTACTTCCGGTGATGTTGATGTGTTGACTCATGAAACTGGTCATGCATTTCAAGCTTATCAGGCACGTGATACTAATGCCTGGGAATGCATTTTTCCAACCAATGAAGGTGCCGAAATTTTCTCAATGAGCATGGAGTTTATTGCTTATCCGTGGCTGGATAAATTCTTCGGTCAACAAACGTTGAAGTATCAGTATAATCATCTGGCTAGTGCTTTGACGTTTTTGCCATATGGGGCGTTGGTCGACCATTTCCAAACAGAAGTTTATCAAAATCCAGAAATGACACCTGAACAACGTAAAGCAACTTGGCGACGTCTAGAGAAAATGTATTTGCCTAATCGTGATTATTCAGAAGTTCCTGAGTTGGAGAGAGGGTTATATTGGTATCGTCAAAGTCATATTTTTGAAGTGCCTTTTTATTATGTTGATTACACTTTGGCACAAGTGGTGGCATTTGAATTCTGGCAACGGTTTAATCTTGACCATGATCCGGCTGCTTGGCCAGATTACTTGGCGATGGCTGAAGCAGGGGGCAAACAAACTTTTGCTGAATTAATTGACTTAGGCCACTTACAAAGTCCATTTGCACCGGATACGATTCGAAATGTTGTGGCGAAGATTAAGACACAATTAGCTGGTATTAGTGAAGAACAGTTACGTTAAAAGAGGTTTTATTTTGGTTAAATTAGTTTTAGTTCGACACGGTGAAAGTACCGCCAATGCTGATAATGTTTATACCGGCTGGAGTGACGTGGATTTGACTAAACGTGGCATTGCGCAGGCTCATGAAGCGGCCCAACTATTACGGCAAATTTCATTTCAGCCGACTGCGGTGCATACGTCGGTTTTAATACGTGCTATCAAAACGGCCAATATTATTTGTGACGATTTGGATTGGCTTTATCTACCGATCTATAAGACTTGGCGGTTGAATGAGCGGCATTACGGTGCTTTGCGAGGGCATAATAAAGATGAGTCACGTCAAGAATATGGTGCGCATCAAGTTGCTTTGTGGCGTCGCAGTTACACGGCCGTTCCGCCCGCGTTGTCAAAACCGGATCATGATCGGCGTTATGCTAATTTAGATTCACGCAGTGTACCACTTGCTGAAAGTTTAGCGATGGCTAGTCAGCGGGTGATGCCATACTTCCAAGATCAAATCGCACCACAACTTTTAGACGGTCATGATCAATTGATTGTGGCACATGGCAGCACATTACGGGCATTGTTGAAATATTTAGAAGCAATTCCTGATGATAAAATTGATGGCGTTGAAGTTGATAATGGCGAACCCATTGTTTATGACTACGATTCCCATTTACGTATTCTCAACAAAACAATTTTGACCAGTTCTGTCTAAAAATATCGTCTGCAGAAATGCAGGCTTTTTTTGTGCACTGGATTTGATAGTAAAACCCTAAACTGTGATGTTGTGGTTCTTCGTGCCTGCAGGAAATACGCTGGTGGAACGCTGCAAGCTTGATTTGAGCCAAATCAAACCCGATTCGCTTTGAATGTGAGCTTTATTGAGAGCGGCAAACCCTAGAACTGTTGTGTTGCGCTTCTTCGTGCCTACAGAAAATGCGCTGGTGGAACGCTGCGAGTTTGATTTGAGCCAAATCAAAGCCCGATTTGTTTTGAATGTGAGTTTTATTGAGAGCGGTGAACCCTAGAACTGTCATATTGCTGTTCTCCGTGCCTGCGGGAAATACGCTGGTGGAACGCTGCGAGTTTGATTTGAGCCAAATCAAAGCCCGATTTGTCTCAAATACAAACTTTCTTGTAAGTGGTAAACCACCAACAAGAATTCCGCGGCTGACCGCGATTTCCCTCCGGCACTGATAAACGAGATATGGTGTGATTTAACTGCAAATTTGTGTTTCTAAAAATTGGATGGTAGTGTAACTACATGTTAATTCAGCGCTTGCGCAAAGGTTGCCAGCTTGTTTGTTTAGTGAGGGAAAATAAATACCGCTCAGTGGTGAGATTGTTGTTGCAGCTTTAGCTGTTACAACAAGACCTGTCTTGGAGACAATTTTGAAAAAATTGGCTTCAAGCAGCGTCCACCACGTTCCAGCGAAAGTATTTATTTTCCCTCACGATACTTGTTACACTTGTATGCAACCTTTGCGTAAGTGCGAAGAACGACAACAAAACAGTTTTAGTTGCCACTGTCTTAATCCACAGTGTCCACCACGTTCCAGCGAAAGTATTTATTTTTCCTCACGGCAACGCGCAACGTTCCATATGCAATCTTTGCGTAAGTGCGAAGAACGACAACAAAACAATTTTGGTTTTCGTTTCGCTGGGATAATCAATGCGCGACCAAATAAAAAAATCTAGTAATGAAGGTTAACCTTCATTACTAGATCAAAATTAGTTTTGAATTAAAGTGCTAAGGCACCCATTGGATCCCAAGGCTTCAAAACAGTTGGATTGTCTTTTTCTGCTTCTTCAACTTTTAATTGTTCAGGAGAAAGGAATTTCTTGTTAATAACGACTTGGTAAACGTATTGGTCGAACCAAGCGTCACTCATGATAAAGTAACCTTTGAAGTTACCGGCCTTGTCACCCCATGAGTTTTCGACTTTCCACTTAGTTGGTTGGCCATCGACTAAATCAACACCAGTTAAAACCATGGCGTGTGTCATTAAACTTTCGCCATAGTCTAAACGTTCTGCTTTAGTCAGTGATAAGTCAACACCTAGTAAGTCGTCTTTTTCGTAAACGTCAGTTGCCATAATACCTTCTTTACGATCAGAAGATTTACCAACATCAGAACCGAACCAAACTGTTTCACCTGCTTGTAATTGTTTGACAGCTAATGCTTTGAAGTCAGCAATCTTTAAGTTCAGGTGGCGGACTTGGCGGCCGCCGACAACATTACCTAATAAATCAACAGTGTAAACGTGATCGTATGGTTTGTCAGCAGTAGGTGAGTTGATCATTGAAAGATAGTTTTCCAAATCCATACCGACGTATTTGTCGTAGAATGACTTGGGTGTTAAGCCTTTTTCAATGTGATATTGATGATTATCATCAGTGTATTCCCAATCGAATTCAACTGGTGGTTTACCTAGAGTGAATACTAAAATACGATAAACATCGTCTAACATTGTCTCTTTAGCAGTGTTAATCTCAGCTTCGCTCTTGCCAGCAGCAACTAAAGCGCGCAACTCAACAGCGTCTTTACGCAATTTAGTATTTAAAGTTGCATTTAATTCCATTGAACGAGAACTGTTGTAAGTTTCGGGCATAACTGACTTAGGTACCAAACCATATTTTTCGATTAAGGCACAGAGCATGTCCCACTGGCCGCCATCTTGTTGTGGTGTTGCCATTAAGAAATCAACTTTACGATCACCTAGTGGCAAGTTGGCTGTGTCAATGACATTTTCTAAGAAGAAGTTTGATTTTTCAAATTTGTCCCAGAAGTTAGTGTAGTTTTGTGATAATTCAAAGCCTTTAAGGGAGAATTTATCTTGTAATGGGTGGCGCATTGTATTCAATGCGGCAAACATCCAGCAACGACCGGATTGTTTCTGGTTGGCAACATCGCCAGTCTGAATTTCAACAGAGAAGTTAGGTGTCATGGCAACGTCTGCGCCTAAGTTGCGACTTGATGCATCAATACCATTGCGAGCAACAGTATTAGCGATTGCATTTGATTTAGCAGAGTCGGCAAAGTTTTTAGCAAACTTCGCGACGTTTGCAGTAGTGATTTCTTTACTCATAAACGAACCTCCAAATTCTAAATAGTTACAAATAATATCCTAACGCTTTATTGAGAAATAGTCTAATAATATTTTAATAAAAATAGCAAATTATCGCCAAAGTTTCTCATTATTAACCGATAAACTTGACTAATTGGCATCATTAAAATTAACGCGGTGCATTAATAATTTCAACGCCGTTTTCTTTACCAACCACGACTTGATTAACAATATCTAAGAAAAGGCCATGTTCAACAATCCCAGTTTGATGATCTAACCAATCAGCTAAAATATGGGGATGCTCAATAGCACTCATGTGCAGATCAATGACGAAGTTTTTGTTATGTGTGCGGAGGCGTTGACCATTTTCATCAAGACGATATTCTGGATGGAGATTTTCAGCAGTCAAGCGTTGGAAAAGTTTCTCACAACCAAAAGGAATGACCTCAAGCGGTAAGGGAAACGAACCTAGTTTTTTAACCAGCTTGCTCTGGTCAACAATCCAAATATTACGTTTAGAATTAGTGGCAACGATTTTCTCTAAGAGATGCGCCGCACCGCCACCTTTAATTCCTTGGAAGTTTTCGTCGATTTCATCGGCACCGTCAATGGTTAAATCGAGCGTTGGTGCATCATTAAGATCAATCACTTTAATTCCTAATTCACTGGCTTGTTTGGCAGTTCGTGATGAAGTTGAAACTGCCACAATGTGTAGCTTCTCTTCTTGAACGCGCTTGGCAACGGCTTCGACTAGATAATAAACCGTTGAACCAGTACCTAAACCAAGCATCATGCCATCTTCGACAAATTTAGCGGCTTGAACGGCGGCGGATTTCTTTAATTGATTCATGTTCATTAATAATTTGCTCCTTCAGGATTGTGATAGTAAACGTCAGCATATTCTGGTTTAGTGTCAAATGCCTGACGCGCATACGAGCAAAGAGGAATAATTTGCTGATGATTAGTGCGGGCTAGTTCCACAACGGCGGCAACTAACTGTCCCGCGATTCCTTGACCACGTAAAGATGGATCAACAAAAGTGTGATCTAAAATATAAACGGGTTTATCATCCGCAGTTTGAAATGTTACTTCGGCAATCAAGTTTTGCTGATCGTCTAATTTAAAAAATCTGCCAGGTTCGTATTGGAATTCCATCCTGATCTTCCTTCCGTCTAATCGTATTTTCTGTCTTGATGCTTATATCTTACCGTAAATGTAACAGGCAAGCCATTGATTAACCTAAAAAATTCGTATTTCGTGGCGAAAAGATCGTTAAAAAAATAAAGATTTAGGTCGTAATAAGAAAAAAGTTAAACTTTCGCCGAATTTTGGATAAATTCACTAAAAAGTTCGTTTTTATCCAGCAAAATAAGGTATGATTATGCTATAGAAAGAGAGGTTGAAAAAGCGTGTTAAGGGGTTTCGAGGTTGTTTCAAAATATGCCGATCAAGGCGTGAGTTTGCCAGCGAGACAAACAAAAAATGCAGCGGGTTATGATTTTGCTGCAGCTGAAGACTTTGTACTGCCATCAATTTGGAAGTTACATTTCGTTAAGTTATTTCGTAAAATCAATAATGAACATGAGCTAACAACTAAAGATTATTTAAAAGTTGAGTCAACAATTCGACCATACTTGGTGCCAACAGGAATTAAGGCAAAGATGGCTGATGATGAAGTGCTCTTGTTAGTCAATCGTTCCAGTAATCCATTCAAAAGATTCTTAGTGTTGCCTAATGGTGTTGGTGTGATTGATGCTGATTACTATAATAATCAGATTAATGAAGGCGAGATTTTTTTTCAGTTAGTTAATTTAGGACCACGTGATTTAGTCATCAAAAAAGGTGAACGAATTGGTCAGGGAATCTTTATGAAGTATTTAAAGGCTGATAATGAGGTACCAGTCACAGCAGAGCGTGTTGGTGGATTTGGTTCATCAGGTAAGTAGTTTCAGTTAAGACGCTGTCAGAAAGGAGAATTCTGTGGCAAAAGCAAAGACACAGTATGTTTGTCAAAATTGTGGCTATACGTCATCGACGAATTTTGGTCGTTGTCCCAATTGTGGGGCATGGAATCAAATGGTCGAAGAAATCACCACACCAATCAATACTCAGGCGACCCCAAGTCGTCGTCAAGATGGTAACAGTCATGCACCACAGTTGTTAAATCAAGTTAACATGCAACCTGAACCACGTGTTAAAACCGATTTGGAAGAATTAAATCGGGTTTTGGGCGGTGGAATTGTGTCGGGCTCATTGATTCTGATTGGTGGGGATCCGGGCATTGGCAAATCAACCTTACTCTTGCAAGTCTCCGGACAATTGCAAAAGACGAATGAAAAAGTGTTGTATATTTCTGGTGAGGAAAGCGCTTCGCAAATCAAACTGCGGGCATCGCGCCTAGGTGTCAAAGGTGATAAACTGTACTTATATCCAGAAACAAATATGGCAACGATTCGGGAAACAATTGAATCGTTGGATCCTAAATATATCATTATTGATTCTGTACAAACCATGAATGAACCAGAATTAAGTTCTGTCGTTGGCAGCGTTTCGCAAATTCGCGAAGTCACTGCTGAGTTGATGAAGATTGCCAAGAACGAACAACGAACAATTTTTGTAGTTGGTCATGTCACGAAGGATGGCGCCATTGCTGGGCCGAAGATTCTCGAACACATGGTGGATACGGTTTTGTACTTCGAAGGCGATACACATCATAGTTACCGAATTTTGCGTTCTGTTAAAAACCGGTTTGGTTCAACGAATGAGATTGGTATTTTTGAGATGCGGACGGATGGCTTACGAGAAGTTGCCAATCCTTCAGAAATATTCTTAGAGGAGCGCTTAGCCGGAGCCACCGGTTCAGCAGTAGTTGTTTCGATGGAAGGAACACGCCCCATTCTCGTTGAAATTCAAGCGTTGCTGGCGCCAAGTATGTTTGGTAATGCGAAGCGTACTTCAACCGGTATTGATCACAATAAAGTTGCGCTAATTATGGCCGTTCTAGAAAAGCGTGCTAATTTGATGTTACAAAATCAAGACGCCTATTTGAAAGCTACTGGTGGTGTCAAACTAAACGAGCCGGCAATTGATTTAGCGACGGCGTTAGCGATTGCTTCTAGCTACAAAGACCGCGAAATTGCACCTGACGATTGTTTTATCGGCGAAATTGGTTTAACTGGTGAAATTCGCCGAGTTAATCGGATTGATCAACGCTTAAGTGAAGCTGCAAAACTTGGTTTTAAACGCGCCTTCATTCCTAAAAATAATTTAACAGGTGTAAAGGTTCCCCAAGGATTAACGGTTATTGGCTTAACGACAATCGGTGAGGCAATTCAAAAAGTTTTTAAAGGTCGTAAAAAGTCAGTAAATTAATTGCTGTGTCGCTTATTTTCATTAATGCAATTTTGTGTTTTGTTGTCAGGCACTTTGAAGCATGGAGACGACCAGAATTTGGAATTAAAATTTGAGAGGAGGTGAATTTCAATGAACAAAAAATTAAGTAGGAAGTTACTCGGTCGGATTATTTTCGTGATTACTGGTCTCGCCGTCGGTTATTCAGTCTTACCCGCTGTTTGGTTTATTTTGCGTTTGGCTAATGTTGATTGGTTAAACTTTCCTGTCACCAATACTTTGCTTGGGGCACTTATTTTCTACCTGCTATCATTTATTTTCTTAGACCCAATTTTAAGTTTGTTACGCAAGACCGAAAAAATGTTGTTAACTATTAGCCCGACGAAATTACTTTTTGGTTCGTTATTTTTATTGGCGGGTTTAATTCTGGCCAATGTGATTGCGATCCCACTTTATCGCATTAATATTTTTGTCGTGAGTACGATTTTGCCGGTTGTCCTGATGATTGTCTTGGGCTATCTTGGTTTTCGAGTTGGAACGCAAACTGATGATTGGCGTAAACTTTTTAAAACGCGACGTGGTAATGATGTCGAAAATTTAATTTATGATCGTAAGCCGGACGATAACTTTCACAAATATAAGATTCTAGATACTAGTGTCATCATCGATGGGCGCATTCACGATATTGTTAAAACCGGCTTTGTCGAAGGTGTTTTGTTAGTTCCAGTTTTCGTTGTTCACGAACTACAACTCATTTCTGATTCGGCAGATAGTTTGAAACGCGCTCGTGGTCGACGAGGGTTAGATATCTTGAATGATATGAAGAGTGATCCTGATGTTAAGATTGAGAATTATGATGGTGATTTTGATGACCTCACTGAAGTTGATAGCAAGTTGCTTAAACTTGCTAAAATCATCGATGGCATTGTGGTTACCAACGATTACAATTTAAGCAAAGTTTCCGAGTTTCAAAATGTGCCAGTGTTAAACATCAATCAGTTAGCGAATACGTTGAAGCCTGCGGTTCTACCTGGGGAAGCAATGGATGTGACGGTTGTTAAATCTGGTACCGAGCGTCAGCAAGGTGTTGCTTATCTCGAAGATGGCACGATGGTTGTCGTTGAAGATGGTCAATTCTATCTCAACAAGCATATTACCGTTGTCATTACGAGTGCGTTGCAGACGGCAGCTGGTCGTATGATTTTTGCACGGCCGCAGCACGCTCAACGAGGAATTACCAGTGATGAAAAAACTAAAAAAGATGACACTAAGCCTAAGAAATAGGTGGTTGGTTGTTATCTAAATTGGATTTTCCAACATGATTACTTGTTTTATCAGCATAAAATCGGTACACTTAAACTTGATATTTTTTATTTATAAAGGGAGTTTTTTCGATCATGGCAAATGAAGAGATTCGAGTTCGTTATGCACCAAGTCCAACTGGACATCTGCATATTGGAAATGCGCGGACAGCGCTGTTCAATTATTTATTCGCACGTCATATGAAGGGCAAGTTCATTATCCGCATTGAGGATACTGATACGAAGCGTAACATTGAAGGCGGCGAGCAGAGTCAGTTAGAGAACTTAGACTGGTTAGGAATGGATTGGGATGAAGGCCCAGATATCGGTGGTGACTACGGTCCTTATCGTCAATCTGAACGGATGTCCATTTATCTTCCTTTAATTCAACAATTAGTTGATGAAGGCTTAGCTTATGAATCTTACAAGACAGAAGAGGAGCTTGAAGCTGAACGTGAACAACAACGCGCCAACAGTGAAATGCCTCACTACGTTTACGAATATGCTGGTTTAACTGAAGAAGAGAAGCAAGCTAAGATTGCTGAAGCTAAGGCTAAAGGTTTACAACCAGTTATTCGTTTCCATGTACCAGAAAACCACACGTATAAATTTAACGATCTAGTTAAAGGACCAATTAGTTTTGATTCTGAAAGTGTTGGCGGCGATTTTGTGATTCAAAAACGTGATGGTATGCCAACCTATAACTTTGCCGTTGTGATTGATGATCACATGATGAAAATTAGTCATGTTTTACGTGGCGATGATCATATTGCCAATACACCTAAGCAATTGATGGTTTATGAAGCTTTTGGTTGGACACCGCCAATTTTTGGTCATATGACTTTAATCATTAATACTGAAACAGGTAAGAAATTAAGTAAACGTGACGAAAGTGTCTTGCAATTCATTGAACAGTATCGGGAGCTGGGCTATTTACCTAACGCCATGTTTAACTTTATCGCACTCTTAGGCTGGTCACCCGTCGGTACAAACGAAATCTTTACTCGTAAAGAATTAATTAAAGAATTCGATCCTAAACGCTTAAGTAAGTCGCCTGCTTCATTTGATGGTAAGAAATTGGAATGGGTTAATAATCAATACGTCAAAAAAACTGACAGTAGCGTCATTGCTGACTTGTGCTTGTATGAATTGATTAAAGCGGGTCGCATTCCTGCTAATCCAACAGTTGAACAAATTGAATGGGCTCGTCAATTAGTGGCATTATATAAAGATCAGATGAGTTATGCCGCTCAAATTGTTGATCTGTCAGCAATTTTCTTTGAACGGCCAGATCAGCTTGATGAAGCCGCAATGACAGAATTAGCTGATGATGAGGCATTGCCTGTTTTGAATGCGTTCCGCGCGCATATTAGTCAGGTTACGCAATTCACAGCTGTTCAAATCATGAAGGTTGTCCAAGAAGTTCGTCAAGAAACTGGCGTTAAGGGTCGTAAACTTTACATGCCAATTCGAATTGCCACGACTCGTTCAATGCATGGTCCACAATTAGGTGAGTCGGTTGAATTGTTAGGTCAAAAAAAAGCTTTGCACCATATTGATGAAACATTAGCACAAATGAAAGCTTAAATGATACAATAGCTCAAGAATAGCCTCTCGCTGATTCTTGAGCTTTTTGTTACCAGTTATTACTCAAGCAATCAATGACGCCAGCTTAATTTGTTTTAAGACACTTACAAACAACACTGAATTTTTTGGAGGGTTCTTAATTGTTACAAGTCTACAACACCATGACGCGGCAAATGGAAACATTTAAATCAATTGAACCAAATGTGGTCAAAATGTATGTTTGTGGCCCAACTGTCTATAATTATATTCATATCGGCAATGCGCGCAGTGCCGTTGCCTTTGATACAATCAGAAGATATTTAGAATTTTGTGGTTATCGGGTGGACTACATTTCTAACTTCACTGATATTGGTGAGAAATTGGCGCGAACCGCTACCAGTCAAGACATTAGTGTGGCAGCAGTCGCGGCTAAATATATTACTTATTTTACTGAAGATACGGCTGCCTTAAATATTGAGCCTGCAACTTTTCATCCACGAGCAACGGATAATATTCCTGATATCATTGCTTTTATTGAGGACTTAATTGCCAAAGGTTATGCTTATGAATCTGATGGCGATGTTTATTTTCGTGCGCGCCAATTTAAGGCTTATGGTGAGTTGTCACATCAATCCTTAGATCGACTTGAAATTGGTGCCAGTGAACGAATAGCTGATGAAGAAACAGCTCGTAAAGAGGATCCGATTGACTTTGCTTTATGGAAAGGGCAAAAGCCGGGCGAAGTCGCGTGGGATTCGCCATGGGGTGCTGGTTCGCCTGGTTGGCATATTGAATGCTCAGTAATGGCGGGCAAATATTTAGGCGACACGATCGATATTCATGGTGGCGGTGAAGATTTAGCCTTTCCCCACCATGAGAATGAAATCGCTCAGAGTGAAGCTCATACCGGTCAAAAGTTTGTTAACTACTGGCTGCACAATGGTTTTGTCACAATCGGGCGGCACGACGAAAAGATGAGCAAGTCCTTGGGTAATTTTGTCAGTGCTCATGATGCGTTGCAAAAATTCGATCACCAGGCCTTACGTTTCTTCATGTCAGCCACTCATTATCGACGGCCAATTCAATATACAGAAGCCGCAATTGCCGAAGCACAAAATGAAGTACAACGTTTTAAGATTGCGCGCGCTAATTTGTTGTATCGTCGTAAAGATAGTCAAGCTGGTGCAGATTCATTGTTCACGCAACTGATTGCGGATTATCGAACTAAATTCATGGCGGCAATGGATGATGACTTCAATGTGCAGAATGGTTTAGCAGTAATTCATGAGTACGTTGGGGCGATGAATCAATATGCTGTTGCAAAGCATGTCTACTTGGAAAGTATTATTGATTTCGTGCAGCAATTAGAAGCGTTCTTGTTAATCTTCGGGGTTGATTTAACAACCAATGAAAGTTTAGATAGCTACGTTGCAGACTTAATTGTCAAACGGGATGTTGCACGAGCTCATCAAGATTATGCGACCAGCGATGGCATTCGTGATGAATTAGCACGACGGGGAGTTGTCCTAGAAGATACTGCTCAAGGAACGAGGTGGCGCTTGAAGTGAGTTCATTAGCAGATCAATTAAATGGGATTGCGCTGGCGTACTTAGGAGATAGTGTTTATGAAGTCTTCGTTCGTGAACATTTATTAACGTGCGGCGTGACGCGGCCTAATCAACTGCAGAGACAGGCCGTCGCTTTTGTGTCAGCGAAAGCCCAAGCTAAGTTGATTCAAAAATTGCAAGATGGTAATCAGTTAACAGAACGAGAACTGCTTTTTTATCACCGGGGTCGTAACGCTAAGAGTTACACGAAGGCTAAACATACTGATGTCATTACTTATCGGATGTCGACGGGTTTTGAAGCGGTCTTTGGTTCGTTAAAGCTAGATGGTCAAAGCCAGCGGATTGATGAACTAGCTCATTGGTGTATCGCTGAAATTGAAAAGGAGCACATAAATGGCAACACGTAAACAATTTTCAGATCATAATCGCAATCGCCAGGGTAAGCGGCAAAATGAACGCCAACGATCCGATCGCGAGCGAAAGTTTGAACGATCAAGTACACGCCGGCCACAATCAGACCGTCAAGAAGATGCTACAACAGAATCTGACGGTGAATTTATTTATGGCAAGCATGCGGCAATCGAGTTTATGACTAGCGGCGATGTTAAAACCGTCAATAAAATCTTTTTACAACAAGGGTTGCGCGGCGATTTAGCTAATACGGCGCAAAAGTTTGCACGCGACAATCATTTAGTTTTACAAGAAGTACCCAAGGCAAAACTTGATGATCTAACTGATGAAGCGAATCATCAGGGGATTTTGTTGACATTGTCGCCTTACCAATATGTGGAAGTTGCCGATATTTTAGCCAACGCGCAAGCACTTGAACAAGATCCGTTGATTTTGATTCTCGATAATTTAAATGATCCCCATAATTTGGGTTCGATTTTGAGAACTGCCGACGCTGTTGGTGTCCATGGCGTCATTATTCCCAAGCGCAGAGCCGTTGGTGTAACCGGCGTTGTGGCTAAGACTGCGGCTGGTGCATTGGAGCACGTTGCTGTTGCTCGTGTGACGAATTTAGCAGATACGATTGATCAGTTAAAAGCGGCTGGTGTCTGGATCTTTGGTACGGCAATGGCAGGCGAGGATTATCGAAGCTGGAATAGTACGGGACCGATGGCCTTGGTCATTGGCAATGAAGGAAAGGGAATTTCAACATTAGTCGCGAAAAAAGTTGATGGCATGGTCACCATTCCGATGATTGGTCATGTTCAAAGTTTGAACGCGAGTGTTGCAACTTCAATTTTGCTTTATCATGTCTTTGATCAGCGTCATCCGCAAATTAAAAAAATAGCTACTGAATAAAAAACGCATATTGTTGTCAACAAAATCATTCGAAATAAACACTAGTTCTCTTTAGAAAAAACTAGCGATCCCGTATACTAAAAGTGTCAAAAGTCGCCCATAGAAGAGGAGCATCTTTTATGGGAGTTAATAAAACAGAATTAACATTAGTTCGTGCTGTGCAAAATAATGGCGACTCATTGGCATTGGAAGCATTGGTTGCTAAATATCAACCAATGATCCAAGCGACAATCAAACGTTTTTATTTACGAATGTTTGATCAAGATGATTGGCAGCAAGAGGCGCGAATTGTTTGTTATGAAACTTGCCTTCTCTATGAAACACAACGCAATTGTCAGTTCGGTGCTTTTTACAAGCTACGGTTTGACCACCATGTTCGTAATCTCGTTCGTCATGAGTTAGCAGTCAAACGGCAAAGCAATCGTAATAATTTCTCGTTGGAAGAAATGCTGATTTCTGAGACCTTTCCTGGTTTCACCGTTCCAGCAGAAAGAGAATCACGAGCTTTGCCAGCATTTGATTTGGCGGCGTATTTAACGACACTTTCGAATTTTGAGTTTCAAAGTTTTCAAGTGATTCTTAATCTACGTGCGTCGGCGGATGTTTGTCACGAATATGATTGTGATCAGCTTCAAGTTAAACGGGCAATTGCTCGTTGCAAGAAGAAACTACAATTGTATTTAGCAACGTGCTGATCAATGCGTCTATTTCATAGCTTGGTGAGTTGTTAGGAACTGGGATGAAAATTCTAGTTCCTTTTAGTTTTATGCCATTTTGTCTTGCAATTGTTTTAGAAATGATCAAGGCTGATTTTGTGCGGTGATTTTCTAAAAAATACTTGCATGGCTACGGTAGATTCGTTATACTTATAAACGGTGTAAACACCAAATTCACACATTTTGTGATTGTTACTCTGTTGCCAGCAATGGTTGAGTAGCAGTGCGAGCAAAATGGCGGAATAAAAACTAGGAGGTTTTATCATGGCAGTTTTATCAATGAAACAATTGCTCGAAGCCGGCGTTCATTTCGGTCACCAAACTCGTCGTTGGAATCCAAAAATGAAGCCTTATATCTTTACAGAACGTAACGGTATCTATATCATCGACTTACAAAAGACAGTTAAGATGGTTGATGATGCTTATAACTACGTTAAGGCCGTTTCTGAAGATGGTGGTGTCTTCTTGTTTGTTGGAACTAAGAAGCAAGCACAAGATGCTATTGAAGAAGAAGCTACTCGCGCTGGTCAATTCTATGTTAACCATCGTTGGTTAGGTGGTACGTTGACTAACTGGAACACAATCCAAAGCCGTATCAAACGTCTTAAAGACATCAAGAAGATGTCAGAAGATGGCACATTCGATGTTCTTCCTAAGAAGGAAGTTGCCTTGCTTATCAAGGAACAAGAAAAGCTTGAGAAGTTCTTGGGTGGTATTAAAGATATGCCACGTATCCCTGATGTGATGTTCATCGTTGACCCACGTAAAGAGCGGATTGCAGTTAAAGAAGCACAAAAGCTTAACATTCCAATCGTTGCAATGGTTGATACTAACACTGATCCAGATGATATTGATGTTATCATTCCTTCAAACGATGACGCTATTCGTGCCGTACGTTTGATTACTGCTAAAATGGCTGATGCAGTCATTGAAGGCCGTCAAGGTGAAGATAACGTTGCTGCTGAAGAACAACAACCAGCTAAAGAAGATGGCGACGAATCAATCGAAGCAATTGCTGAGAAAGTTGAACAATCACCAGCTGATGCTGAATAATTAATTAATGACAATCAGAGAGTTTGTTGCAAAACTTGGTTTTGTCACAAACTCTTTCTTTATGTAATAAGAGCTAATAGATCTTGTTTAGTTAGTGTTGATGACCAACTAAACAAACAACAATTAGGAGGTTTTACTAATGGCAAAAATTACTGCAGCCCAAGTTAAAGAGTTACGTGAAAAGACTAGCGTCGGCATGATGGACGCTAAGAAGGCCTTAGTCGCTGCTGATGGCGATATGGAAAAAGCAATTGACGTCTTGCGCGAAAAAGGCGTTGCTAAAGCCGCTAAAAAGAGCGATCGTGTTGCTGCTGAAGGTTTGGCACAAATTGCTGTCAACGGCAATGTTGCCGTTGTTGTTGAGGTTAACTCTGAAACAGACTTTGTTTCATCAAATGATAAATTCCAAGCCTTAGTTAACACAATTGCCACTGCAATTGCTGCTAACAAGCCTGCCGATGTTGATGCCGCTTTAGCCTTAGATGTTGACGGTGAAACAATTCAAGAGAAGATTACCGGCTTAACTGCAATTATCGGTGAGAAGTTGACATTACGTCGCTTCAAGTTAATCGAAAAAACTGATAGCCAAGTTTTCGGCTCATATTTACACAATGGTGGTGCAATTGCTGCTGTTACGTTACTTGAAGGTGCTGATGAAGCAACGGCTCGTGATGTTGCAATGCACGTTGCAGCAATCAATCCTAGGTATGTTTCACGGCATGACGTTCCTCAATCAGTTCTTGATCACGAAACACAAGTATTGACTGAAGAAACCAAAAATGAGGGTAAGCCAGAAAACATCGTTCCTAAGATCGTCGAAGGCCGTTTGAACAAGTTCTTATCTGAAATCAGCTTAGCTGACCAAGAATTTGTCAAAGATCCCGATCAAACTGTTGCCCAATTCGTAGCAAGCAAGGGCGGCAGGTTAGTTGATTTTGTTCGTTATGAAGTCGGCGAAGGTATCGAAAAGCAAGAAGATAACTTTGTTGAAGAAGTTATGAGTCAAATCAAAGACTAGTCAAAATAAAAGGGTCATTTTTGGCCCTTTTTTTGTGCCTTGAAATAGTCGAATGAGGACTTTAACGTGAAAATTACGTTATTTTTAGCCAAAAAACGTTGGTGGAAATCAAACATATGGTAGAATGATACTTAGCAAACAACGGAGGAACTAATATGACAAACGTAAAATATCATCGAGTTGTACTTAAATTAAGTGGTGAAGCATTAGCAGGTGACACTGGCTTCGGTATTCATCCCCCAGTAATTAAAGAAATCGCTGCTCAAATCAAGCAAGTTCACGATTTGGGCGTTCAAATTGGCGTTGTTGTTGGCGGTGGCAATATTTGGCGTGGTGAAACTGGTGCAGAGTTAGGAATGGACCGGGCTCAAGCTGATTCAATGGGTATGTTGGCCACGATTATGAATGGTTTAGCTTTGCAAGATGGTTTGGAACATTTGGGTGTAGAGGTTCGTGTCCAAACTTCGATTGACATGCGTCAAGTTGCGGAACCTTATATTCGTCGCCGAGCGATTCATCACTTGGAAAAAGGCCGGGTCGTTATTTTTGCCGGTGGAACTGGCAATCCTTACTTCTCAACCGATTCTGCTGCCGCATTACGCGCCGCCGAAATCGATGCGGATGTGATTTTAATGGCGAAGAACAATGTTGATGGTGTTTATAACGCTGATCCTAATAAAGATCCTAATGCTAAGAAGTTCGATGAATTAACACAGCTAGATATTATTAACAAGGGCTTGAAAGTTATGGATTCAACAGCAAGTAGTTTGTCAATGGATAATAATATTCCTTTTGTTGTCTTTAATATGGCACAAAATGGCAATATCAAACGTGTTGTTGAAGGCGAAAAAATTGGTACCACAATTAGTGGAGGTAAGAAATAATGGCTAATGAAATAATTGCTAAAGCACAAGAGAATATGATCAAGTCACAGGATTCTTTAAAACGCGATCTATCAAATATTCGCGCTGGACGTGCTAATGCTAGCTTATTGAACAGAATTTCAGTTGATTATTATGGTGCACCGACACCATTGACGCAAATGGCCTCAGTTAATGTACCAGAACCGCGCGTTCTTTTAATCAAACCCTATGACAAAACGACCTTAAATGATATTGAGCGGGCGATTTTAGCGTCAGACTTAGGGTTAAATCCGGCTAATGATGGTGAGGTTATTCGCTTAGTCATTCCCCAATTAACTGGTGAACGTCGTCAAGAATTAGCCAAAGAAGTTGGCAAAGATGCCGAGAGTGCGAAAATTGCTGTGCGTAATATTCGCCGTGACGCTTTGGATGTCATTCGCAAGCAACAAAAGAATAGCGATCTTTCTGAAGACGAAATGCATGATTTGGAAGGTCAGTTACAGAAGGTAACTGATCAGGCAATCAAGGAAGTCGATGCAATCGCCAAGACTAAGGAAACTGAAATTACTGAAGGGTAGTGGCGTCGACTTGGTAGAAACAGAACGTGTGATTCCTCAGCATGTTGCCATCATTATGGACGGTAATGGACGTTGGGCGAAAGCTCATCACCGCCCGCGTGCTTTTGGGCATAAGGCGGGAATGAATAATGTTAAGACAATTACAAAAGTAGCGAGCAAACTAGGGGTCAAAGTCTTGACCCTTTATGCTTTTTCGACAGAAAATTGGCGTCGACCGACAGATGAAGTGAATTATTTAATGCAATTGCCGATTGATTTCTTTAACACTTTTATTCCTGAATTAATGGCACAAAATGTTAAAGTTAATGTCATGGGCTTTTTAGATGCGTTGCCGGAGAAAACTTTAGCCGTTACGAAAAAAGCAATGGCAGAAACGGCCCATAATACGGGAATGGTCTTAAACTTTGCTTTAAATTACGGTTCGCGTGCTGAAATCACTGCGGCAGTTC
The DNA here is from genome assembly GCF_003946695.1 of Lapidilactobacillus bayanensis. GTDB lineage: Bacteria > Bacillota > Bacilli > Lactobacillales > Lactobacillaceae > Lapidilactobacillus > Lapidilactobacillus bayanensis. The sequence goes on from NZ_RHOX01000001.1 coordinate 47,445, forward strand.
AGACGATTGCTACTGATGTCGCAGCTGGTGAATTGACGGTTGATCAAGTAACTGATGATTTAATTTCGTCGCGTTTAATGACGGCTACACTCGGTGATTTTGCTGATCCGGATTTATTGATTAGAACGAGTGGCGAGTTACGCTTGTCTAATTTCTTGTTATGGCAAGTTGCTTACAGTGAATTTTTCTTTACTGATGTTCACTGGCCTGACTTTACTGAGAAAGAATTTGATCAGGCGATCGATTCATATAACCATCGAGATCGGCGTTTTGGTGGCTTAAAATAATGGTTAGGAAGCTGAGGTTCATTTTATGAGACAACGAGTAATTACGGCGGTTGTCGCCTTACTGATTTTTATCCCCATCATCTTATTAGGTGGTATTTGGCTCGATATTGCAGCAATTGTATTGGCTTTAATTGGTTTGTCCGAAATGTTTATTATGCGCAAACGAATCATTGTCGCACCTGATTTCTTCATTTCTTGTTTAGGTATCACGGCGCTAGTTTTACCTGATGGCTTCTTTACGAATTTACCATCTTACTTAACTCGTTTCGATATTTTTGCCATTACGGTTGCTTTGTTATTGTTAGTAACCGTGACATCTAAGAACAAAACCAACGTTGATGATATCGGGATAAACACGTTGGCCATGGTCTATATTGGCAACGGTTTTCATTCTTTGATCGCGGTTCGTGGCACGGAAAATGGCTTAGCGTTGTTAGGCTATATTCTCGTGGTAATCTGGGCGACGGATATTGGTGCTTATCAATTCGGACGTTCTTTCGGGAAGCATAAACTTTGGCCAGTCATCAGTCCGAATAAAACTTGGGAAGGTAGTATTGGGGGAACATTAAGTGCGTTAGTTTGTGCGATTATTTATTTGCATTTCTTCCCAGTTGGCTATGCACATACCGCTTATATGATTATGATTACCTTGCTATTCTCAATCAGCGGTCAATTAGGCGACTTAGTTGAATCGGCTTATAAACGTTACTATGGTGTCAAAGATTCTGGTAAGATTTTACCAGGACATGGTGGTATCTTAGATCGATTTGATAGCTTATTATTTGTCTTACCAATGTTGCATTGGTTTGGCTTACTCTAATTAAGGAGAAACCATTTGAAAGCAGTTATTTCGTTCCTAATTATTTTTAGTATTTTAGTTGTCTTTCATGAATTTGGACATTACATTGTCGCACGCAAGTCGGGAATTTTGGTGCGTGAATTTGCCATTGGTTTTGGACCGAAGATGGTTAGTTGGCGTCGTCATCATACAACGTTTACCATTCGTTGGCTGCCGATTGGCGGTTACGTGCGGATGGCCGGTGCAGAAGACGATGATTCCACAATTGAACCAGGAACAATGGGGACGCTCCAAGTTAATGCTGCTGGTGTTGTCAACAGAATTGATATTAGCGAGCACAATAACAGTTTATCGGGTATTCCAATTCAAATCGCTAAGGCCGATTTAGTTGATGCCTTAACAATTACTGGTAATGAGAATGCTGATCCTGATCAAGCACGAACGTTTAAAGTTGATCACGACGCGTTGATTATTGAAACTGATGGGACGGAAGTACAAATTGCCCCTCGCGATGTACAATTTCAATCTGTTTCTGTTGGTAAACGGATTTTAACGAACTTCGCCGGCCCATTTAATAACTTCTTACTGGCTATCGTTGGGTTTATGATTGTCGCTTTTTTGCAAGGCGGGGTCTTATCGACTAAGAATGTCATTGGTAGTGTGCAACCTGATTCTGTTGCTGCCAAGGCCGGGTTAAAGACTAATGATCAAATTACCAAGGTTGGTTCAAAGAAGACGACTGATTGGACAACGTTAGTTAGTGCGTTGCAAGCTAAATATGGTCAAGAGACAACATTGGCTGTTAAACGCGGGTCTAAAGATTTTACCGTCAAGCTAACACCTAAAACCGTTAAGACAAATGGTCAGAAATATGGACAAATTGGGATTACGAATCAAGTTGACCATAGTGTGTTAGGTAAAATCAAATACGGGTTCACGACAACTTGGTCAACTGGCCAACAAATACTAAAAGTGTTGGGTTCTTTCTTCACAGGTGGTTTTAGCTTGAATAAATTATCTGGTCCGGTGGGAATTTATAAGGGAACTTCAGAAGTTGTTAATGCTGGGTTTACTAATATTGTTTGGTTCTTAGCAATGTTGTCTGTCAATCTCGGTCTCGTCAACTTGGTACCAATCCCTGGTCTAGATGGCGGCAAAATCCTGTTGAATCTCGTCGAAGTCATCCGGCGCAAACCAATTCCGGTTGAAAAAGAGGGCATCATTACGTTAATCGGTGCCGGATTCTTGTTGTTACTCTTCATCGCCGTCACTTGGAACGATATTTCTCGCTACTTTTTTAAATAAGTTCGTTTTTGGAGGAGCTACTTAATGAAACAATCACGCATGTTTATTCCAACCTTAAAAGAGACACCGGCTGATGCAGAAGCACGCAGTCATCAATTAATGTTGCGAGCAGGTTATATTCGACAAACTTCTGCCGGTATTTATTCATACTTGCCATTAGCGGTACGCGTGTTACAGAAGATCGAAGCAATTATTCGTCAAGAAATGGAGCAAATCGGTGCCGTTGAAGTTTCATTGCCAGAATTAATCCCTGCTGATTTATGGCAAGAAACTGGTCGCTACGCTACTTATGGTGATAACTTGTTCAAATTAAAAGATCGCCATGATCGTGACTTTGTGTTAGGACCAACTCACGAAGAAACAATCACTGATTTAGTGCGTCATGAATTGAATTCTTATAAGAAATTACCGGTGACACTTTACCAGATTAAGACGAAATTCCGTGATGAGGATCGTCCGCGTTATGGTTTGTTACGTGGGCGCGAGTTTTTGATGAAAGACGGTTACTCATTCTCGGCTAATGAAGACCAGTTAGATGATATTTTTCATGACATGGAAATAGCTTATCGTAATATTTTTGATGCCTTGAATTTAGATTATCGAACGATTGTTGGTGATGCTGGGGCGATGGGTGGTAATGACTCTCGCGAATTCTCAGCCGTCGCTGAAATTGGTGAAGATACGATTGCCTACACTGACAACAATGACTACGCTGCTAATTTGGAAATGGCTAAGAATATTGACAACTATATTTCAATTCAAGAAGATATGTCTGAATTAAAAAAGATTGCCACACCTGATGTTGGCTCAATTAATTCGGTGACTGACTTCCTCAAAGTTGAACCACAGAAATTAATTAAGAGTGTGTTATTCATGGCTGATGAAGAACCAGTCTTGGTTTTAATTCGCGGTGATTATGAGATCAATGAAGTTAAATTAACGAACTTCTTACATGCTGATTTCTTGGAACTAGCAAGTGATGAACAAGTTAAAGATTTATTCAACGCACCAGTTGGTTCAATCGGTCCTGTTCATGCACCCACAGATTTGCGAATTGTCGCAGACGAGACGGTTACTAAAATTATTAACGGTGTCACTGGTGCTAATGAACAAGAATTCCATTTCTTGAACGTTAACTTTGGTCGTGACTTCCAAGTTGCCGCTGAAGATATTACTGATTTGCGGACAGTTCGTGAAGGTGATCTTGCGCCAGATGGCAAGAGTAAATTGAAATTCACTCGTGGCATTGAAATTGCGCATATCTTTAAGTTAGGCACTCGCTATACCAAAGCAATGGGAGCCAACTTCTTAAATGATAATGGCCGTGAGCAACCGTTAATTATGGGTTGCTATGGCATTGGTGTTTCTCGGTTACTTTCAGCGATTGTTGAGCAACATTCCGATGATCATGGCATTATTTGGCCACGTTCGATTACACCTTTTGATCTTCATATTGTCCCAATTAATCTTAAAAATGAAGATCAGGCGCGTGTGACCGCAGAAGTTGAAGCGTTAATTGGCAAAATCGGCCTGACTTATTTAACCGATGATCGGAACGAACGAGCAGGGGTTAAGTTTGCAGATTCAGATTTAATTGGTTTGCCAGTTCGTGTTACGATTGGTAAGAAGGCGGCTGACGATATCGTCGAAGTACAATTACGTGCAACTGGCGAGAAGCTAGAAGTTAAGAAAGATGAGTTGGTTAATGTGATTCCAATTTTACTTTCTAAAACAACCGACTAATTAAATGGTTCGTTAAAGAAAGAACCGGGATTTTTTGTCCCAGTTCTTTTAGTATTTAGTCCGGATCATGTTGCAGATCAACAGTGATTTAGTTTAAAGAGGGATTTTTTTGGCGGAAGAAAATTTATTAGAAAAGCTTTTAGAGCAGATTCAGTGGCCGAAGAGTCAGCAAGATTATTTCCAAGATGCCGAATTGTCAGAACTAGTTGTCCATCAAGTCTCACAAAGTTGGACCTTTAAGATTAAAATTGCCCAGATTTTACCGTTTGCAATTTATAATCAGTTTTTGCAGCAATTAAATCAGACGTTTACTGGAATTGCAACGGTTAATCTGGTGCTAACTGCAGTTAACGCTGATTTTAATGCGACTGATTTACAGGCTTATTGGCATTCGGTCGTTCAAGACACCGGGATTAAGTCGCCAATGATTGTTGAAGTTTGTGCCAATCAGTCCCCAGAATTGGCAGATGGCTTAATCTTCTTAAACGTTGATAACGAGATTGTCAAAAGTTTCATGGTCAAACAGGCACTCGGCCCGATTGAGGAAGCTTATCAACGCGCTGGTTTTCCTAAGCTAGACTTTCGAATCAATGTGGATGAATCGCAAGTTCAAGAGAAGATCAAAGACTTGAAAGCACATCAAGCTCAGCATGAGCAACAATTTGCCCAGCAGGCGGCTAAACAACAAGAACAGAAACAATTGAATCAAGCCGCCAAAGCCGATGCAGTTATTCCCGATGGTCCGCTGACAATTGGTGGCCAATTGAAACCCAAGACTGACATGATCACGTTAGACAAGATTGAACAAGAAGAGCGTTCTGTCTATGTCCAGGGATATGTCTTTGACACTGAAGTTAAAACCTTTAATTCTGGTCGTTCGTTGTTGACACTGAAGATCACTGATTATACGTCATCAATGATTGTTAAACGGTTCTCTCGAAAAAATGGTGAAGATACACCGTTATTTGAGCAATTCCACAAAGGAATGTGGGTCCGCGTTCAAGGGAGCGTTCAAAACGATACGTTCACTCATGAATTAACCTTAAACGCTAATGAAGTTGAAGAGTTCAATCATCCAGAACCACAAGATAGTTATCAAGGCGAGCAGAAGCGCGTCGAGCTACATTTGCACACCAATATGAGTCAAATGGACGCCACTAATGCAATCGGTGATTTTGCGAAGCGTGCTAAGTCTTGGGGAATGACTGCTTTGGCGTTAACGGATCATGTTGGCGCCCAGTCATTTCCGGATGCCAATGCTGCCAGTCAAAAGTTTGGCCTAAAATTAATTTACGGTGTTGAAGTCAATTTAGTTGATGACGGTAATCAAGTTGCCTATAACTTACGCGACGAAAATGCGGTTGATGCCGAATATGTAATTTTTGATGTGGAAACAACTGGTTTGTCAGCTGTTTACGATACCATTATTGAACTTGGCGCGGTTAAAATGAAAGACGGTCAAGTCGTGGACCGCTTTGATGAGTTCATTAACCCGGGGCATCCCTTGTCAGCAACGACAATCAATTTAACGAATATCACTGATGACATGGTGCAGTCTGGTGGTAGTGAAACTGAAATTATTAATAAGTTTATCGAATTCACTGGCGAAGCCGATATTGTTGGTCATAACGTCACGTTTGATATCGGCTTCTTAAACGCAGCCTTAGGTCGAATGGGGCATGGCGCTGTGCATAGCCCGGTGATTGATACCTTGGAAATGTCACGCTTGCTTCATCCGGAGAATACGAATCATAAGTTGGATACCTTGGCGAAACGTTACAACATTGTATTGGAACATCATCACCGCGCCGATGCTGATGCTGAAGCAACTGGCTTGTTGTACTATGCGTTGCTCAAAGAATTTAATGAGCGGTTTAACACAACAAACATTTCTGAATTGAATGATCATGTCGGTGGCGGTAACGCTTATCGGTTGTCGCGACCTCATCATGCAATTTTGTTAGCGGAAACTCAGGCTGGTTTGAAGAATCTCTTTAAAATCATTTCGGGATCGATGGTTGATTATTTCTACCGGATTGCGCGGGTACCACGCTCGCTGTTGAACCAATATCGTGAAGGTATTTTAGTTGGCTCCGCTTGTTCATCTGGTGAGGTCTTCACAGCGATGATGCAAAAAGGCTACGAAGAGGCGCGACAAAAAGCGCAGTTCTATGATTATTTGGAAATTATGCCGAAAGCCATTTACCAGCCGTTGATTCAGCGTGAATTGATTAACGATGACCAAGCTCTAGAAGACATTATTCAAAATATCGTTAAACTGGGTGAAGATTTGAATAAACCAGTGGTTGCCACTGGTGATGTTCATTATTTAGACCCACATGATGCCATTTATCGGGAAATTCTCATTCGTGCTGATAAAGGTAATCCGTTGAATCGCCAAGTCTTGCCTGACGCCCATTTCCGTTCGACTGGGGAAATGCTGACAGATTTTGCTTTCCTCGGTGAAGAGAAGGCGCTAGAAGTCGTCGTGACAAACACCAACAAAATTGCTGAGATGATTGACGATGGCATTACCCCAGTCAAAGATAAGTTATACACGCCTAAGATGCCGGGTGCCGAAGAGGAAATTCGCTCTTTAGCAATGAATAAGGCTTACGAATTATATGGTAATCCACTGCCCAGGATTGTTGATGAACGTTTACAAAAAGAGTTGAAGTCAGTAATTGGGAATGGTTTCTCGGTCATTTATTTAATCGCCCAAAAGTTAGTATTTAAGAGTAATAAAGATGGTTATTTAGTTGGTTCGCGGGGATCGGTCGGCTCTAGTTTAGTTGCCACCATGACCGGTATCACCGAGGTCAATCCTTTACCACCGCATTATCGTTGTCCCAAGTGTCAGTACAGTGAATTTTATACAAAGGGTGAGTATGGTTCGGGTTTTGACTTACCGGATAAAGTTTGCCCAAATTGTGGTACTGATTTAGTTAAAGATGGTCACGATATTCCTTTCGAAACGTTCTTGGGCTTTAAGGGTGATAAGGTACCGGATATCGATCTGAACTTCTCTGGCGACTATCAGCCGATTGCCCATAACTATACAAAGGTCTTATTCGGGGAACAGTATGTTTTCCGAGCTGGTACGATTGGTACGGTTGCTGATCGGACTGCTTATGGTTACGTGATGCACTATGAAGAGGTTAATAACACGCAGTTACGTGGTGCTGAAGTGGATCGTTTAGCTGCCGGTGCAACTGGGGTTAAACGCACCACTGGGCAACATCCGGCCGGAATTATCGTTGTCCCTAATTACATGGATATTTATGACTTTACACCAATTCAATTTCCCGCTGATAAAACTGATGCAGCCTGGAAAACGACACATTTTGATTTCCACTCGATCCATGATAACATTTTGAAAATTGATATTCTGGGGCATGATGATCCGACGATGATCCGGATGTTACAAGATTTATCCGGAATTGATCCTGTTACCATTCCAACTGATGATCCGGGGGTAATGGCCCTATTCTCAGGAACGGATTCTCTGGGCGTGACCCCAGAACAGATTAATTCCAAGACGGGGACGTTAGGTGTTCCAGAATTTGGCACGGCTTTTGTCCGCGGCATGCTGGAAGAAACCCACCCTTCAACCTTTGCCGAATTATTGCAGATTTCTGGTTTGTCTCACGGGACAGATGTTTGGTTGGGTAATGCTGAAGAAATGATTAATCAAGGGATTGTGACGCTGAAAGATGTCATTGGTTGTCGTGATAATATCATGATGGATTTAATTCACTGGGGTGTTGATTCCCAATTAAGTTTCCAGATCATGGAGAGTGTGCGTAAAGGTAAAGGGATACGTGATGAATGGCAGGAAGTCTTACGTGGCAATGAACAAGTGCCAGATTGGTATATTGATTCTTGCTTGAAGATTAAGTATATGTTCCCGAAGGCTCATGCGACAGCTTATATTTTAATGGCCTTACGGATTGCTTACTTTAAAGTTTACTTCCCAATCATTTATTACACGGCTTACTTCAGTGTTCGTGCTGATGATTTTGATTTAGTCGCCATGGCTCATGGCAAAGAGGCCGTTAAAGCGCGTATTAAAGCGCTGAACGATGAGATCAATGAAAAAGGCAAAGGCCGTGCCGTTAAACAAGCAAACTTAGTGACTGTCTTGGAATTAGCTAATGAATGTTTGGAACGAGGAATCGAAATTAAGATGGTTGATATTGAGAAGTCTGACTCTGATAACTTCCAAATTCTTGATGATCATTCGATTCTAGCACCATTTAATGCAATTCCAGGTTTAGGCGCCAACGTTGCCAAACAAATCGTTGCGGCTCGTGCTGAACGACCATTCTTATCTAAAGAAGATTTGGCGACACGCGGTAAAGTTTCGAAGACAATTATTGATTATATGACAGTCAACGGCGTTTTAGATGATTTACCCGATGAGAATCAATTATCTTTATTTTAATCTGCTGTTGCTAAGCCGGTTAGCCTTGACTTGGCAAAGGGTGGCAAAGATGTTATAATGACAATAAGAATTGGTTTGAGTGAGCAGAAATGCTCACTCTTTTTATTGGCCGATTTACTGAAGGGAGGTTTGGTTTTGAGTTCAGTCATTGAAACCGTTCGAGAGCTGGTCATGCCGATTCTCAATACTAACCATTTTCAACTAGTCGATTTAGAATATGTTAAAGAGGGACAAAGTTGGTTCCTGCGCGTTTATATTGATAAACCAGGTGGTATCAACATCGAAGAATGTGCGTTAGTTAGTGATCTGTTAGGCGAACAGTTGGATCAGGCTGATCCTGACCCAATTCCACAAGCCTACGTGTTGGAAGTATCCTCACCAGGTGCAGAACGGTCGTTAAAAAATGAAGCGGATTATCAAACTGCTATTAACCAATATATTCACGTTTCACTGTATGCGGCGATTGCTAAGAAGAAATTCTACGAAGGATATTTACGGCAGCTTTCTGCTGATGAACTAACTTTGGATTATAAGGACAAAGGTCGCCTTAAACAGATTACAATTCCACGCAAAAACGTTGCCAAAGCGCGATTAGCAATTGAATTTTAGAATTGAGAAGGGAACACGTCATGAATGAGGAAATGTTAGGTGCATTAGATGCACTAGAAAAGGAAAAGGGTATTAAAAAAGAAGTTGTCATTGATGCGATTCAGGCTGCGTTAGTCTCTGCTTATAAGCGTAATTACAACCAAGCCCAAAACGTTGAAGTTGAATTTGATCAAAAATCGGGTAACATCCATGTTTATGCCGTTAAAAAAGTTGTTGATGATGTTGTTGATGCACGTTTAGAAGTTAGCTTAAAAGAAGCGTTAGCTAAGAATCGCGCATACGAAATTGGCGATGATTTTAAAGTTGAAGTCACACCAGCTAACTTTGGTCGGATTTCTGCACAAACTGCTAAACAAGTTATTATGCAACGCTTGCGTGAGGCTGAACGTTCACAAGTTTATAATGAATATACGCAATATGAACATGAGATCATTCAAGGTACCGTTTTACGTCGGGATAATAAATATATTTATGTCGACTTAGGTGATATTGAAGCAGTTATGGGTCGCCAAGATCAAATTCCTAATGAAGATTATCAAACTCACGATCGGATCAAAGTGTTTGTTAGCAAAGTTGAAAACACAACGAAGGGGCCACAAGTCTTTGTTTCACGGACCAACCCTGAGCTGGTCAAGCGTTTGTTTGAACAAGAAATACCTGAAGTATACGATGGTACGGTCGAGATTGTTTCGATTGCTCGTGAAGCAGGAGATCGTTCTAAAGTTGCTGTTCGCTCAACTAATCCTAATGTTGATCCAGTCGGTACTTGTGTTGGTCCTAAAGGTCAACGTGTTCAAGCCATTGTCAACGAATTAGATGGTGAGAATATGGATATTGTGAAGTGGGAAGAAGATCCATCTGACTATATTGCCAATGCGCTTAATCCTGCTCAAGTGATTGCCGTTCAATTTGACGAAGCACAACGCGAGTGCATGGTAATTGTTCCTGATTATCAATTATCTTTAGCAATTGGTAAGCGTGGTCAAAACGCACGTTTAGCTGCAAAATTAACCGGCTACAAAATCGATATTAAGCCAGAGTCTGAAGTTGAGTTTGTTGACGATGACGATAATGATGTCGATGTTGCTGATGAATCAGTTAATGATGAGTCACAAGCAACATCAGATCCTGAAGAATAATTTTCACAGGTGATGAGAAAATGAAGAAAAGAAAAGTTCCGCTGCGCCGAGATATTTTGACAGAAGAAATGTTGCCCAAGAAGTCTTTGATCCGCATCGTTCGCGATCAAACCGGTGCACTAAGTATTGATCCTTCCGGCAAAAAAGCTGGTCGTGGCGCTTATGTTTCTTTAGATCCTGAGGCAGTTAAAGCGGCCAAGGCTAAAAAAACGATTGATCATGTTTTTGATCAAACTGTGGCACCCGAATTTTACGATGAGTTATTTGCTTATGTTGACCATCAAAAGGCACGTCAAGAATTATTTGGTTCTCAGCAATGACCATTGATCAAGCACAGCAGCAAAAATTATTAGGATTATTAGGATTAGCCCAGCGCGCGCGCCAATTGACAACTGGTGAAGAATTAGTTGTCAGCGGTTTAAGCAAGCAACAGATTAAATTGATTTTCCTGGCAAGCGACACTGGTGTTAATACCCAGAAAAAAATTAGAGATAAAGCGAATTTTAATCATATTCCCGTGATTGAAATTTTCACGACCCAACAATTAACTCAAGCAATTGGACAACCGCGTAAGGTCATTGGTATTAATGATCCGGGTTTTGCCAAAGGTATGGTGAGTTTAATGAGATAAATAATTAAGGAGTGTGAAATATGGGGAAAAAGCGAGTATACGAATTAGCCAAAGAACTGAACATTCCTAGCAAAGACGTACTTAATAAAGCGAAGGAAGCTGGCTATGACGTCAAGAATCATATGTCAACTTTAGATGAAACACAGGTGACTAAATTAACGAGTCAATTAAAGCAAAGCGTTAGTGCGGCTAAATCAGTTGCGACTAAACCGACAACTAAGTCAACAGTTAGTCAACCTGTTGTAGCTAAACCGGTGACTAAACCAGCTAAAACTAATGGATCAGTTGCTAAAACTGAACAATCAGCCGATCGTCATGTTCAATCAACTAAGACGACCCAAGCTAATCATGCAACACCCAAGTCAGCCGCACACACTGACACGGAGCATAAGTCCCAGCAAGGCGGCAAAACTAAGATTAAAATCACGTCGATTCGGCGGCCGACAAACACGCAGTCAAACAATTCACGGCCAAACCGCAACAATCAAGGCCAACAACGTGATCAGCATGCCGGTCAAACCAACAATCAACATCGCACAAATGATCATCGCAACGTTAATGGCAGTCCGAATCCACGTGCTGCCAACAATAACCAACAACGGAACAACAACCAAAAGTCGCGTCCGCAAAACAGCAACAATTCACGCAACAATACACAATCGCGGCCAGCACCAGCTTCACGACCTGTAAATGCCGGATTGCGTCACTTGGAACAATATAAAGAACAAGCGGCACAAACTCAAGCTGACATTAAGCAACAACGTGAAAACGAACGTAAACGCCGCAATGAGAAACGTCGTCAAGAACAAAAGGCAGCTGCTGCCAAGAAGACAACAACGACTAATACTCAGGCAACAACAACGTCAAAACCTGCTGCTAAACCACAAGCGCGTCCTGCTACAAGTCAATCAGTTGCACCAATTCCAGTTCCGCAACCGACAACTGATACACGTAAGAGTAGCAACCGCTCAAATAATAATAACAATGGCCCTCGTCGTGATCGTTCGGCCGGCCCATCACAAACACCATTTAATCCTAATAACCGGAAGAAGAATAAGCGTAAGCAACGTGCGCAACAACGTCACCAGGTTAAAAAGGAAATGCCACAACGTAAGGATCGACCATTGCCAGAAACATTGGTTTATGCTGAAGGCATGAATGCACAAGACTTAGGTAAGTTATTACACCGCGAACCAGCAGAAATCGTTAAGAAATTATTCATGTTGGGTGTCATGGTTAACCAAAACCAATCCTTGGATAAAGATATGATTGAATTAATTGCGACTGATTATGGTATTAATGCCGAACAAAAAGTTGAAGAAGATATTTCTGATATCGATACAATTTTCAATGAAGAAGTTGAAAATAAAGCACATTTGGAAAGTCGTCCGCCAGTCGTCACAATCATGGGACATGTTGATCATGGTAAGACAACCTTGTTGGATCGTTTACGTCATACTCACGTAACAGCTGGTGAAGCTGGTGGTATTACGCAACATATTGGTGCTTATCAAGTTAAGCTTAATGGACGGGTGATTACTTTCTTGGATACACCTGGACATGCTGCCTTCACTAATATGCGTGCTCGTGGTGCCGATATCACTGATATTATCATCTTAGTTGTTGCTGCTGATGATGGTGTCATGCCACAGACAATTGAAGCCATTAACCATGCTAAGGCTGCCAATGCACCGATTATTGTTGCTGTCAACAAGATTGACAAGCCCGGTGCAAATCCTAATCATGTTATGGAACAATTAACTGAGTATGGTTTAATTCCTGAATCATGGGGTGGCGATACCATTTTCGTCGAGATTTCAGCTAAAATGGGAACGAACATTGATGAGTTATTGGAAATGGTCTTACTTGAAGCTGACGTTCTTGAATTAAAGGCTAACCCTGATCAAAAAGGTGTCGGGACAGTTATTGAAGCACGTTTGGATAAAGGTAAAGGCCCAGTTGCTTCGTTATTGGTTCAACAAGGAACATTACACGTGGGTGATCCAATCGTAGTTGGTAATACTTTCGGTCGTGTCCGTGTTATGACCAATGATCGTGGTCGTCGTGTTAAAGAAGCCTTTCCTTCTGAACCAGTTGAGATTACGGGGTTGAACGATGTACCGGATTCTGCCGATCATTTTGCTACTTTTGATGATGAAAAGACCGCGCGTTCAGCCGGTGAGGAACGTGCTAAACGAGCACAATTGGCAGAGCGAAACAAGTCTAATCGTGTAACCTTAGATAACCTCTTTGAAACAATGAAAGAGGGCGAGCTTAAAGAAGTCGACGTTATTATTAAGGCCGATGTTCAAGGTTCTGCTGAGGCATTAACCGGGAGTTTACAAAAGATTGATGTTGAAGGCGTACGCGTCAACATTATTCACTCTGCCGTTGGTGCGATCAATGAAAGTGATGTCACCTTGGCTTCGGCAAGTAATGCCATCATTATTGGGTTCAACGTTCGGCCAACACCGCAAGCTAAGGCACAAGCCGAGAGTGAAGATGTTGATATTCGCCTACACAATGTGATCTATCGTGCCATTGAGGAGATCGAATTTGCCATGAAGGGTATGTTGGAGCCAACTTACGAAGAGAAAGTTACTGGCGATTTAATTGTCCGCGAACTTTATAAAGTTTCTAAGTTGGGAACAATCGCTGGTTGTATGGTTAATACCGGCTTAATTCAACGTGATTCAGGCGTGCGCTTGATCCGTGATGGTATTGTGATTTACGAAGGTAAATTATCATCCTTGAAACGCTTCAAAGATGACGTTAAAGAAGTTCGTCAAGGCTTTGAATGTGGTGTCATGATTGAGAATTATAATGACATTAAGGTTGACGACGAAATCGAAGCTTTTGTTATGGAAGAAGTTCCTGTTAAATAGTTGGAGGTGTTCTCATGAAACATCGTGTTGGTCGTGTTGAACAAGAAATTCAGCGTGAAGTTAACGACATCTTACTCAAGCGAGTGCGTGACCCCCGAGTTGAGGGCGTTACGATCACAGGTGTTGATTTAACTGGCGATTTACAACAAGCCAAGATTTATTACAGTATTTTATCTAACAAAGCTAGTGACGTCGAGAATGCCCAAGCTGGTTTAGACAAAGCAAGTGGCTTAATTCGGCGCGAGCTTGCCGCTAGAATTAAAATTTATAAGATCCCTGAACTTGAATTTGTTCAAGATGAATCTGTTCGTTACGGTGAACGGATCGATGAATTAATTCGTAAGATGAACGCTCAGGATTAAAACTTTTCAAAAAAGCTGCCGACTAATGTCGCAGCTTTTTTTGTTGTCTGGAAAAGAAAACATCATTAAGTTGAAGCTGTCAGATATGATATACTAATTAGGATTGAATTGGAGGATTATCGATGAATGGTGTTATTCCCTTATTTAAACCAAAAGGTATGACTAGTGCTGGTTGTGTTTATCAGTTACGCAAGATTCTGCATGAACGTCGAATTGGTCACACTGGTACACTCGATCCTGATGTTGACGGTGTTTTACCGATTTGTGTTGGTCAGGCGACTAAATTAGTTAACCGGATTCAAGCAAGCGGCAAGATTTATCAAGGTGAAATTACCCTTGGCTTTGCCACGACGACTGAAGATTTATCTGGTGAGGAAATTGAACGGATTGCTTTAACCGCCGCCCCCTCTGAGCAAACAGTCGATGATTGTTTAGCTCAGTTTGTCGGCGCGGTTACCCAAATCCCGCCAATGTTTTCTGCAGTTAAGGTTAACGGTAAACGCCTTTATGAATATGCGCGTGCTGGCGAGACGATAGAACGTCCGAGCCGCCAAATTCAGGTTGACTATTTTGCGAGAACATCGCCTGTTATTTACCAAGCGGTTAGTCAAACCGCTACTTTTACATTTGAAGTGGGTTGTTCCAAGGGTACTTATGTCCGTACACTTGCAACTGATGTTGGTAGAAAATTGGCAATTCCTGCAGTAATGTCTAACTTACGACGTCTGAAAAGTGGCGGCATCACCTTGGACCAAACCGTGACACTGACTGAGATTGAAACCGCAATGGCAAATAATAGCTTAGAAAAAGTTATCCGCCCAATTGAAACGGTCTTAGCAGATTTGCCCAACTTGGATTTATCTCCAGAACAGTGGGAAAAAGTCCAAAATGGCGGGGCAATCACTGCCGCACTAACTGCATCAGAAATAACCTTGAGCTATCAAAATCACATCAAAGCAATTTATCAATCTAAAAAAACGCGATTAGGCAATTACGTCCCGGCGACGATGATGTTAACCAACGATTAATTTCACCAAGTTTAATCTTTAAGTTTGAAAGAAGGATTTGTTTTTGGAAGTTATCCCACTTAATTACCCTTTAGATTTAATAAAAATCAATACGAAACCTAAAGTCATGGCGTTAGGTTTTTTTGACGGCGTGCATTTGGGGCATCAGAAAGTGATTAAGACTGCTATTCAAATCGGTCATGATCAGCAATTACCCGTTGCCGTGATGACGTTTGACAAATATCCAGGCATTGTTTTTCGTCAGATCGAAGCTGCTCAATTCGAATATTTAACGACGTTGGAACGCAAGGCTGAACTATTGCAGGAATTAGGCGTAGATATCATGTATGTGATCAACTTTACGTCAACGGTTGGTCACTTGGCACCACAACAATTTGTCGATGATTATTTAGTCGCTCTGGGCACACAAGTCGTTGTGGCCGGCTTCGATTATACTTATGGTCAAAAAGATACGGCGAACATGCTAACGTTGCCTCAATACGCGCAGGATCGTTTTGAAATCGTGACAATTCCCGAACAGAAAAAGTTTACCGAAAAGATTTCGTCTAGTACCATTCGTCAAGCTTTAAATCGTGGTGATGTGGACCGAGCTAATGCCTTATTGGGCTATGTTTATCAAACAGACGGGATTGTTGTTCACGGTGAAGCGCGCGGTCGAACGTTAGGTTATCCAACAGCTAATATTAAAACGTTAGATACTGAGCGCTTACCAGGAATTGGCATTTACGCGACGGAGATTTTAGTGCAAGATCATTGGTATCCAGCGATGACGTCTGTCGGTCACAATGTGACTTTTGGTGATCACCGCCCAGTAACTGTTGAGGTAAATATCTTTGATTTTCACCAAGATATTTATGGCGAGACAATTAAGTTGCGATGGAATCATTGGTTGCGTGGTGAAGAAAAATTTACTGACGCCGATGCACTTGTTGCGCAGTTGACTGATGACGAGATTAAGAGTCGTCAGTATTTTAACTTGAAAAATAAGAATTAGAGGAGTCCGGTCATGAAACAGTCTGTTGGCGTTTATATTCACATTCCGTTTTGTGAACACATTTGCTATTATTGCAATTTCAATAAAGTCTTCATTCAGGGGCAACCAGTCGATGACTATTTGACCGCTTTGTTAAAGGAGATCAAATTATCACGGCAACAACATCCTGATACTGAGATTAAAACCATTTATATTGGTGGGGGAACACCGACTGCACTTTCGGCGACACAGTTGGCTTATTTGTTGAATGGGTTGCAAGAACTATTACCAATCGAACAAGTTGCTGAATTTACCGTCGAAGCCAACCCCAATGATTTATTGACCGGTGATAAGCTGCAAGTTTTACGAGAAAATCGTGTTAATCGCTTAAGTATCGGCGTCCAATCATTTAACGATGACGTTTTGAAAAAAATTGGACGGACTCATACAGCTGCTCAAGCTATTCAGGCCGTGCAAAATGCTCAGGCAGCTGGTTTTGATAATCTTTCTATTGATTTGATTTATCGGTTACCTGGTCAAGACTTGGTTGATTTCGGCAGAAGTTTGCAGCAGGCGTTAGCCTTGGATATTCCACATTATGCCACGTATTCCTTAATTCTCGAACAAAAAACGGTCTTTTACAATTTAATGCGCCGGGGTAAACTGCAACTGCCTTCACAAGATATGGAAGCAGACATGTATCAGCTTGCAATGGATGAATTTGCTAAACAGGGCGTGGCACAATATGAGATTAGTAATTTTGCTAAGCCTGGTTATCAGTCACAGCATAACTTAATGTATTGGCATAACCAGCATTACTTTGGCTTTGGCGCTGGGGCATCTGGTTATTTAAATGATACACGCTATCAAAACTTTGGCCCGATTAAGCAGTATTTAGCACCACTTGCTAAGAATCAATTACCAATTTTGATGTCTGAGAATATTACGCGTAATCAACAGATCGAAGAACAATTATTTTTAGGTTTACGTTTGAACGCTGGTGTCGCTAAGACAACCTTTAAGCAACGTTTTGGAACGGACTTATTGACCGTTTATCCAACCATTATTCCTAAGTTGATTAGGCAAGGATTATTAGCAGAAAATTCGCGATCCTATTATTTGACTGAGCGCGGACGTTTTGTCGGCAATGATGTATTTGCCGAATTCATGTTAGTCTAAAAACAGAAAGATCGTGTATTTAACAGCATGGGGTTTAAAATCCGATGCTGTTTTTGTTGGAACGTAGTGAGCAGCGCAGATTAAAATAGTGAGAACTCGAACTGTTGTGTTGTGGTTCTTCGCGCTTACGCAAAGGTTGCATACGGAGTGTAGCGAGTACCGTGAGGGAAAATAAATACTTTCGCTGGAACGTGGTGGACACTGCTTGAAGCCAATTTTTTGCAAAATTGTCTCCAAGACAGGTCTTGTAAGTAATAAATTACTAACAACAATTTCACCACTGCGCGGTATTTATTTTCCCTCACTATACAAGCAAGATGGTAACCTTTGCGCAAGCGCTGAACTGACGAGTGGTTGAATTATCTTCTAATTTTTAGAAGCACAAATTTGCGATTAAATCACACCATATCATCATTTTCGTCAGTGCCGGAGGAAAATCGCGGTCAGCCGCGGCATTCTTGTTGGTGGTTTACCACTTACAAGAAAGTTTGTATTTGAGACAAATCGATCTTTGATTTGGCTCAAATCAAACTCGCAGCGTTCCACCAGCGCATTTCCCGCAGGCACGAAGAAGCGCAATCATAGCAGTTTTAGGACTTAGTATTCAGAAGAAAGTTTATATTTGAGTCGAATTGGTTTTGATTTGGCTCAAATCAAGCTCGCAGTGTTCCATCAGCGTATTTTCCGCGGGCACGAACAACCACAGTACAACAGTTTTAGGGCCACCAGTTCAGTTTTATTTTGACACCAAAAATCACAATACGACAATTCAAAAGTCGAGCATCTGACCTAGTTGTTCGCAAGAATGAAGGCGGTCTAAGTCCCAAGCCTGAATTTAACATTTTTGGACAAAAAAGGTGGTGTTTCCTTGACTTTAAAGCCAACCATTGTTATATTTTATATTGTTGTTAGCACTCATAAGCATTAAGTGCTAAAAAAGAGGTGATGATCATGCCAACTAAACGTCAGGCACTGATTTTAGCAGAAATTGTCCGGTTATATAATGAAACTGGTCAGCCGGTTGGTTCGAAAACGTTGATGAATCAATTACCTATGCAAATCAGTTCGGCGACAATTCGTAATGAAATGGCCGCATTGGAAGAGGCCGGGTTGTTGATGAAGAATCATACATCATCAGGTCGGGTTCCTTCAACTGCCGGTTATCGGTATTATTTGGATTACTTATTACAGCCAAGTACCGTTTCACCCCAAACGTTTTCTGCAATTGCTCAAGATTTTAATCATGAGTATCATGAAATTAATGACATCGTTAAACAATCTGCCAATATCCTCTCAAATTTGACTAATTACACATCGATTTCCTTAGGGCCTGAATCTTCGGATGTAACGTTGACAGGGTTCAGATTGATTTCGCTTGGTGATGATCAGGTTATTGCTATCTTAGCAACGAGTATGGGCACCGTCGAGAGCCGTGTCTATCATGTTTCTCAAGATGTAAGCTCAGAAGATTTAGAAAGAGCAGTTCGGATTATTAATGACCAATTAGTGGGGATGTCGATGGTGCGAGTCAAACAACAGCTCAAGAGTGAAATTCCTCAGTTATTGACGCAGTATTTGCATTCAGCTGATGGCTTTGTTGATTTGTTTGGCGACGTTTTACGTCATGCTGCAACGGAACATTTCTACATTAGTGGTCGTTCCAATCTTTTAAACTTTGTGCAACCTGACGATTTAGATCGGCTGAAGTCGATCTATCAATTGTTGGATAAAGATTCAGTTTTACCTTCATTGTTGGATTTAGACAATGATGGGGTAACTACTAGTCAAGATAGTCCATTAGGGCCAATTTCGGTCAGATTGGGTGATGAATTCGACAATTCATTATTCAGCGATTACGGCTTGATTACTGCGAAGTATAATGTTGGTCATCATGGTAGTGGTGTCATTGCAATCCTTGGTCCAACTAGCATGCCATATTCACAGTTGATTGGGTTAATGCAGTTGTTCTCTGATGAACTCGTTAAAAAGATGTTTGAGTATTACAATAAATTTCATGATGATAGTTAATCGAAGGAGTGAGGAACAACTTGGCTAAAGAGATTGATAAAGACTTCCCATCAGAAAAAGATCCGAAGTTCGCGGAAAAAGAAGCGCAAGCAAAAGAAACATCTAAAGCTGCCCAGTCTGATCCAGACGCAACTAAGAAAGTAGTTGATCGACAGGATACGGCTGATTTAGATGAGCTACTAAAAGGTGATCCTGCAAAGCAGATTGCAGATTTAAAACAACAAGTTGCTGATCTAACACAGAAAAGCAGTGAACTTGATGACAAGTTTTTACGTTCCCAAGCAGAGATTCAAAACATGCACACGCGTCATCAACGAGAACGAGAAAACTTGCAGAAGTATGCCGCGCAAAAGTTGGCAACGGCAATCTTGCCAGTTGTTGACAATCTGCAACGTGCTTTGGCAGCTAATGCTGATAATGAACAGGCCCAACAGATTCACAAGGGTGTTGAGATGACGTTAGAACATTTCCAAACCGCTTTAACTGATAATGACATTAAGCCATTAGGTGAGGTTGGCGAAGTGTTCGACCCAACGAAGCATCAAGCCGTTCAGACCAGCGTTGCTGACGAAGATCACCCTGCGGATACGATCTCGCAAGTGTTACAAAAAGGTTATCAATTAAAAGATCGTGTTATTCGACCAGCAATGGTTGTTGTTGCAAAATAATTAAATTAATTTTTAAATAAAAGAGGTAAATAATATGTCTAAAGTTATTGGTATTGACTTAGGTACAACGAACTCTGCCGTCGCAGTTCTTGAAGGCGGCAAGCCCAAAATTATTGAAAATCCAGAAGGTAATCGGACGACACCATCAGTTGTTGCGTTCAAAGATGGCGAAATCCAAGTTGGTGAAGTTGCTAAGCGTCAGGCAATTACTAATCCTGATACGGTTTCATCAATCAAACGTCACATGGGTGAAGCAGGCTATAAGGTTCACGTTGGTGGCAAGGATTATACACCACAAGAAATTTCAGCCATGATTTTACAATATATTAAGAAGTTCTCTGAGGACTATCTTGGCGAGCCTGTCACAGATGCTGTTATTACTGTTCCAGCCTACTTCAATGATGCCCAACGTCAAGCAACTAAAGATGCCGGTAAGATTGCTGGCTTGAACGTTTCTCGAATTATCAACGAACCAACTGCTAGTGCTTTGGCTTATGGCTTGGACAAGAGTGACGCTGATGAGAAGGTGCTCGTTTATGACCTTGGTGGTGGTACGTTTGATGTTTCCATCCTTGAATTAGGCGACGGTGTCTTCCAAGTCTTGTCAACAAACGGCGATACTCGTTTAGGTGGAGATGATTTTGATAACAAGATCATTGACTGGTTAGTTGCTCAATTTAAGAATGCGAATGGCATTGATTTATCACAGGACAAGATGGCGATGCAACGTTTGAAGGACGCAGCTGAAAAGGCTAAGAAAGACTTATCAGGTGTTTCTCAAACTCAAATTAGCTTACCATTTATCTCTGCAGGTGCTAACGGTCCGCTTCATTTGGAAGAAACTTTGACACGTGCTAAATTTGATCAATTGACTGCTGATTTGGTTGAACGGACGAAGGTTCCAGTTGACAATGCGTTACGTGATGCTGGTTTATCAAATTCAGATCTTGACAAAGTTATTTTAAATGGTGGTTCAACTCGTATTCCTGCTGTTCAAGAAGCGGTTAAGAACTGGACTGGCAAAGAACCAGATCATTCAATTAACCCTGATGAAGCCGTTGCTATCGGCGCTGCTGTTCAAGGCGGTGTCATTACCGGTGATGTTAAGGATGTCGTTTTACTTGATGTGACACCATTGTCATTAGGTATTGAAACAATGGGCGGCGTCTTCACTAAGTTAATCGATCGCAACACGACCATTCCAACAAGCAAGTCTCAAGTTTTCTCAACTGCTGCTGACAATCAACCTGCTGTTGATATCCATGTGTTGCAAGGCGAACGGCCAATGGCTGCTGACGACAAGACTTTGGGTCGTTTCCAATTAGCTGACATTCCTGCTGCACCTCGTGGCGTACCACAAATCCAAGTGACATTCGATATTGACAAGAACGGTATCGTTAATGTTTCTGCCAAAGATTTAGGTACACAAAAAGAACAAAAGATTACGATCAAGAGTTCATCAGGCCTTTCTGATGAGGAAATTGACAAGATGAAGAAAGAAGCCGAAGAGAACGCCGAAGAAGATAAGAAGCGTAAAGAAGAGGTTGATCTGAAGAATGATGTTGATCAATTGCTCTTCCAAACTGACAAGACTTTAGGTGAACTTAAAGGCAAAGTTTCTGATGAAGAAATCAAGAAAGCTGAAGATGCAAAAGCAGCATTGAAGAAAGCTCAAGAAGCTAATGACATTGAAGATATGAAGACAAAACGTGATGAATTAAACACAATCGTGCAAGATTTAACCGTTAAATTATATCAACAAGCTCAAGAGGCTCAACAAGCTCAAGGCGATGCTAATACTGGTGATGCCAAACCTAACTCTGATAGCAAAGACAAAGGAAATGACGATACTGTTGATGGCGACTTTGAAGACCTTGATAAGGATAAGAAATAATCAGTTAAATCACTAGAATTGCAAAATTCAAAAAAATGGGGTTGGTGATAAGTAATCTTGTCCCGACCGCATTTTTATTTTGTAGTGTGGCATCAATCTCTGGAAAACGTCAGGCTGACTACGAAAAATCGTGCGAAAAACAACTGGCAACAGTGACTTTAAGCGTGAATCTCCTTGCGTTAGCACGCAATGATCTTCCCGTTTAAAGTCATGTTGCCAACCCGTTGTTCTCCGCACTCTGATTTTGCAAATTAACTTGTTTATGCTATCCTTTTCTCAGGACATTATTCGGCAGTAGCCGACAAGGAGGAACAACATGGCAGATAGGGACTATTATGACGTTCTTGGTGTCGGCAAAGATGCATCTGAGGCTGATATTAAGAAGGCTTATCGCCAATTATCAAAGAAATATCATCCTGATATTAATAAGGCACCAGATGCTGAGGCAAAATTTAAAGAAGTAAATGAGGCTTACGAAACACTTTCTGATTCGCAAAAACGGGCCTCATATGATCAATACGGTCAGGCCGGCATGGATGGTGCTGGTGGGAATCCATTTGGTGGCGGATACTCACAAGGCGGGCAGTATGGTGGTGGTTTTGGTGACTTTGGTGATATCTTTAGTCAGTTTTTTGGCGGCGGTTCACGTCAAGCCAATCCAAATGCACCGCGTCAAGGTGAAGATTTACAATATCGAATGGATTTAAAGTTTGAAGAAGCAATTTTCGGTAAAGAAACTAAGATTACTTATTCACGTAACGCAACTTGTCATACTTGTGGCGGCTCGGGCGCAAAACCGGGAACAAGTCCGGTTACTTGTCCGAAATGTCAAGGAACCGGGTTTATAGAAGTTGAACAACAATCACCACTTGGCCGTATTCGTTCACGTCAAGTCTGTGATCGTTGTGGTGGTAAAGGTAAGATTATCGAGAACCCTTGTGAGACTTGTCATGGTACTGGCAAAGAAAAACAACCGCACGAAATCAAAGTGACGGTTCCTGCAGGTGTTGAAGATGGGCAACAAATGCGTCTTGAAGGCCAAGGTGAAGCTGGTGAAAATGGCGGCCCTTACGGAGATTTGTATATTGTTTTCCGAGTACAGGCTAGTGATAAGTATCAACGTGATGGCGCTGAAATCTATTTGACGATGCCGATTAGTTTTCCCCAAGCAACCTTGGGTGATGAAATTAAGGTTGACACCGTCCACGGTCCAGTTAGCTTGAAGATTCCGGCAGGTACACAATCTGGTACTAAGTTCCGGTTACGCGGCAAAGGTGCTCCTCATTTGCGGAGTAAGCAAATGGGTGATGAAACAGTTACTGTCACTGTGACGACACCTAAGCATTTAAACGACAAACAAAAGCAAGCCTTAATGGATTTTGTCCAAGCTGGCGGCGATAAGATTGATCCGCAAAACAGTAATTTATTCACGCGTTTGAAAGATAAATTTAACAATTGAGCAAAACGAAAGTAGTTATGGTTAAAGCAGTTCAGCTTTTTTCATAGCTGCTTTTTTGTTATACTGGTTGTTGAGACTAAAAGGTTTGGTGTAAAGATGAATTTAGAAGAAATGAAAGCGCGTCAAACACATATCCGCAATTTTTCAATTGTGGCTCATATCGATCATGGCAAGTCAACAATTGCCGACCGTATTTTGGAGATGACCGATACAGTTGCCCAACGTGATATGCAAGCGCAATTGTTGGATAACATGGATCTTGAACGTGAACGCGGAATCACCATTAAATTAAACGCGGTTGAACTACATTACCAGGCCAAAAATGGCGAAACTTATATTTTTCACCTGATTGATACGCCTGGACACGTGGACTTTTCCTATGAGGTTTCCCGTTCATTGGCTGCCTGTGAAGGGGCAATTCTGGTGGTTGATGCGGCCCAAGGTGTCGAAGCTCAGACTCTGGCGAATGTTTATTTAGCGTTGGACAATGACTTGGAAATCTTGCCTGTCATTAATAAAATCGACTTACCATCTGCCGATCCTGATCGGGTCAAAAGTGAAATCGAAGATATGATCGGGATTGATGCGCAAGATGCCGTTTTAACCAGTGCCAAGGTGGGTACGGGTATTCCTGAGTTATTGGAACGGATTGTCAGCGATGTGCCAGCACCAATTGGTGATCTAAATGCTCCTTTAAAGGCGTTGATTTTTGATTCCGTCTATGACAGTTACCGTGGTGTTGTTTTGAGCATTCGTGTTTTTGATGGGGTGGTTAAGCCTGGTGATCATATTAAGATGATGCGCCATGATAGTGAATATGAAGTTACAGAGGTTGGTGTGATGTCGCCCAAAGCACTACAGCGCGATTATTTAATGGCAGGTGATGTTGGCTATTTAACTGCCGCGATTAAGTCTGTTCAAGAAACCGATGTTGGGGATACGATTACCAGTACGGATCAACCAACTGCAGAAGCATTACCAGGTTATCGTAAAATTACACCGATGGTTTATTCAGGGATGTATCCCGTCGATAATGCTAAGTACACCGATTTACGAGAAGCTTTAGAGAAGTTACGCCTAAACGATGCTGCCTTAGAGTTTGAGCCAGAAACGTCGCAAGCTTTAGGCTTTGGTTTTCGTTGTGGGTTCTTAGGATTGTTACACATGGATGTGATTCAGGAACGTTTGGAGCGAGAATTCGATCTGGATTTAATCATGACCGCACCATCGGTTGACTATCACATCGTGTTAACTGATGGTACTGAACAAACAATTGAAAATCCGGCTCAACTACCAGAAATGAGTTCGCTTAAAGAAATTCGCGAACCGTTTGTTAAAGCAGAGATTATGGTACCCAATGATTATGTTGGTGCTGTTATGGAGCTGGCTCAAAAGAAGCGCGGCGAATTTGTCACGATGGATTATTTAGACGAATACCGGGTTAACGTTACTTATCAATTGCCACTATCAGAAATTATTTATGATTTCTTCGATGATTTGAAATCCAGTACACGTGGATATGCCTCGCTTGATTATGAAATCAGCGGTTATCGGGCCAGTGAGTTAGTCAAAATGGACATCTTGCTCAACGGTGAAGCAGTCGATGCCTTGAGTTTCATTGTTCATCGCGATTTTGCTGCTGAACGGGGCCGCTTAATTGTTTCTAAGTTGAAGGAAGTTATTCCACGACAACAGTTCGAAGTTCCAATCCAAGCTGCCATTGGCACCAAAATTGTGGCTCGAGCAACGATTAAAGCCTATCGTAAAAATGTCTTGGCCAAATGCTACGGTGGAGATATCACGCGTAAACGTAAATTACTTGAGAAGCAAAAGGTTGGTAAGAAGCGGATGAAGGCGATTGGAAATGTTGAAGTACCACAAGAAGCCTTTATGACAATTTTAAAAATCAATGACGATGACATTAAAGGTAAGTGAAGTTTTAACAACGTTTAATGAATAAATAACTTTTTGAAATTTGCTATTTCTGGGGGGCAGCAGTTTTGAAAAAAAAGTTACGCATCGTTTTGATCGCTTTATTATTAATCATTGGTCTAACGCTGATTTTTAGGCAGCAGATCAAGGACGCGATTGTTGGTTACAACACGAATAATCGTCTAGCACAAATTGATCGCCAAAAAATCAAACAAGCTAAAAATGCGAAGGCTAGTTATGATCTCGATGCGGTTAGTAGTATCGACGCTCAACAAATTACCGCGGCCGCAACAGATGCTAATCTGGCCTACTATGGTAAAATCGCCATTCCGGCGGTCAAGTTGAAATTACCGATCGTTAAAGGTGTTAGTAAGTCGGCTCTAGCCACTGGTGCAGGAACAATGAAAGAGAACGAAAAGATGGGGGTTGGTAATTACGCGCTGGCCGGTCATCACATGATTAATCCTAATATTTTATTCTCACCAGTTACCAGAACTAAAGTTGGTCAAAAAATCTATGTGACTGATTTAAAACATGTTTATACTTATCGAATTGACCATAAACAAGTCATTATACCAACACGCATTAACATTATCAGTGATATTCCTGGTAAGAAGATGATCACCTTAATCACTTGCGCTGAATCAGGGACTAAGCGCTGGGCGGTTCAAGGAACGTTACAAAAGGTGACAACTGCTACCAAAAGTAAGTTAGCTATTTTCTAAAATATTGGGATTTCATAACGGAATTGGAGTTTTACGTTTGCAAGAACAATGGCAAAAGCCACAAGCAGTACAACCGCAACTTGTCACTAATTTAGCAGCACAGTTGGCACTACCCCAATCTGTGCTGTCTATTTTAGTAGCGCGCGGTTATGACACGGCTGAGAAAATTACACAGTTTTTAGATACCGATCTGGCTGATTTAACAACACCAGATCATTTCTATGATCTAGATAAGGCGGTTGCACGAATTGAAAGTGCCATTGAGCATAATGAGAAAATAACCGTCTACGGTGATTACGATGCAGATGGTGTCACCAGTACATCAATCATGGTTGAGGCTCTGGCGACGTTGGGGATTGAAGCGGCCTATTATATTCCCAGTCGTTTTACCGACGGCTACGGGCCTAATATGGACCGTTATCGCGAAATTGTCGCTGATGGTACGCAATTATTGATTACGGTCGATAATGGTATTTCTGGTGCTACCGAGGTTGCCTATGCACAAAGTCATGGTGTTGATGTGATTGTGACTGATCATCATGATCTACCAACTGAGTTACCAGCGGCTTTTGCCGTCGTTCATCCGCGTCATCCCCAATCAGATTGTAAATTTGGTTATTTCGCCGGCGCCGGCGTGGCTTTTTATTTGGCTTGGGGGTTACTCGGTGAATTGCCAGTTGAATTATTAGATTTGGTCGCTATTGGTACTGTCGCTGATGTGATGCCGTTAGTCGCAGACAACCGCATTTTAGTTGCTAATGGCTTGCAGCAAATGCGAACCGGCGAACGTTTAGGACTTGTTGAACTGGCAAAACAAGCTAAGCTAGATTTACAAGCCGTCACGGCTCACGATATTGGTTTCAAATTAGCACCGCGTTTAAATTCATTGGGACGAGTTAAAAGCGGCCGGCCAGCCGTTGACTTATTGACGACGTTTGATGATGAAACAGCCGCCAAAATTGCCGTAGAAACGGAACAGACCAACCAGCAACGACAAAAGTTGGTTCAAGATGTGATTGACAAAGTTGAAACACAATTAGCGACCACGACGACGCCACCAGCTTTAGTTATTGCTGGTGACAATTGGGCGGAAGGCGTTTTAGGGATTGTTGCCAGTCGCTTAGTTGATCAATATCATTGTCCGACGATCGTTTTGAGCATTGATCCAGAGACGCAACAGGCGAAAGGCTCTGGCCGTTCGGTAGGCGAGTTTGATTTATTTGCGGCACTTGATGACTTTCGCGCACAAATGATTAATTTCGGCGGTCACGCAGGCGCCGTTGGTTTAACAGTAGCTGCCGATAAGGTAACAGCGCTACGGGAACACTTAAGAACGAAAGCAACTCAGCAAGAGACTAAGGTTCAAGCAACTAGTCGCCAGCAAATCGATGTTGTTTATACGGCGGCTAATATTGACCAACTCACGGTTGAGTCGGTCACGGCAATCAGTGAAATTCTTGAGCCTTATGGTGAACACAATCCTGAACCGATTGTAGCGCTGCAAGATTTGCACTGGCAACAATGGCAGGCAATCGGGCAAACTAAACAAACGCTCAAAGGAACATTTAATAATGCTATTGGTGGGATTGCCTTTCATCAAGGCGATCTGGCCGCACAATTACAGACAGTTAACCGAGTCACGACGGTCGGTCAACTGGGGTTAAATCATTGGCAAGGTAAAACAACGGTTCAATTGCAAATTGAAGATTTTATTTTACCAGCAGTTGTCAAACCAGTTGCGCAACAAACTACAGTTGATTTAACAACACCAGCGCCAAAGTCGGCAGTTAAGCCCAGTCCTGACGCGGAATTGATTGATTGGCGTCAGAAAAAATTTGACCAGACGATTTGGCAAACACCACGACAATATGTTTGCTTTAACACTAAACTAGCAGATCAATTGGCGCAACGCTATACTGATTCGGCACGGATCACGACTTTGACTCAATTAGCAGCGGATCATCAAGATTTACTGTTCGTTGATCTGCCAACGGACATTCAATTGTTTACGCGTTATTTGAGTAGCACCAACGCGCGGCGAATTTATTTAATGTTCTATACTTCGCCGGCAATGAAAGAACGGCTACAGATGCAGATCCCTCAATTAAGAAATTTATTAAAAGAAATATACCAGCAGAAAACGATTTCGGTTTCTGAGTTAACACAGTTCGCCAAACATTGTCGCATTACCGTGCAGCAACTGCGTTTCGGATTAAGCGTGTTTTCTGAGTTGAACTTTGTTAAAATAAATAAGGAACAGATCACCGCTCAACCGCAAATGTCCAAACAGCAACTTTCTGACTCAAAGACTTTCATGAAACAACAAGCGTTGCAGAAGAGTTATCGTGAGTTAGCAGTTGGCGATTTGACGCAGATCAGGACGTTCCTTAAATCAAGTCAAGGTAGATAGGATGTAGATCATGGCAAATAAAGATTTTGATTTTTCGAAATATGTGGCTTCAATTCCAGATTTTCCAGAACCAGGTATTATTTTTCGGGATATTTCGCCATTAATGGCTGATGGTAAAGCTTATTCAGAGGCTACTGATCGGATTACTGACTTTGCTAAGACGCGTGGTACTGAAATGATTTGTGGGCCAGAAGCACGTGGATTCATTGTTGGTTGTCCAGTTGCTAATCAATTAGGTGTTGGCTTTGCGCCTGCTCGTAAGAAAGGTAAATTACCGCGAGAGACAGTTTCCGTTAAATTCCAACTTGAATATGGTGAAGCAGAATTATTCATGCACAAAGATGCGGTTAAACCAGGGCAAAAAGTGTTGATCGTTGATGACTTATTGGCAACTGGCGGGACAGTAGCTGCCACTATCGATTTAGTTGAACAATTAGGTGGCATCGTTGTTGGCGCTGCTTTCTTGATCGAATTAGAAGGGTTACACGGCCGCGACAAGATCAAAAACTACGATATTTTCTCATTACTTAAATATTAAGCAATTTAAAATCAGACCTAGATGAAAAGCGCGTTGGGTTTGCTAATCAATTTAGCAAGCTACGTTGATCAAACTTTTTGCAAATAAAAAATGCCGTAATTGAGATCAGCCAACATCAACACTATTTTTCACAACAAGGTAAAATAAAAAGGAACTGGGATTTTTTGTCCCAGTTCCTTCGTTATTTTAATTTGGCCGATCAATCAGATTTTTGCAGCATGTTCTGTTGTTGAAGTGAGCGGCATTAAACAAACTTAGTGACTAATTTTGCTACAACTCAACGCTATTTTACTGCTAATTGTTCAATCGCTGGTTTAGAATATTTTAAAATCTTTGTCTGTGTCGTGATCAATTCGGTAGGGATTCTGGTAGTGATGAATCAGATGATGTTGTTGATCAGCAGATTCGTCAGCGCCATGCTTTTTGGGTTTACGCCCAGTATAAATGAACCAGAGAATTAGCGGCTCACAGATTAAGAGAATTAAAGCAGCCACAATCACGGTTATGGCGATCTCTTTAAGCTCTTGCTCAGTGAAATGACTGGCGAGTTGTTTCTCAAAATAGCGTTCGACGGCATTTAATTGATTCTCGTCTTTTTCATGACGAACGAATTGACGCTGCTGACTACTAACCGAAACAATTGGTGCGTCTGTCTTGACGAGATAGGCACCACCAGCAAGTAGTATCAGTAAAATTACAAAAATAGCGTATAAATGATTTTTAATAAATAATTTCATAACCTACACCCAATACTTAAATTACCTTTATTTTAATGCATTCTGTAGATGCTTACAACTGCCTTAGCGAAATGTTTGGAGGTCTAAGAAGTGAAAATTATGATAATCGGTTCGCCGGGAAGTGGCAAATCTACTTATAGTCGGGCAATCGGTCAAGCGCTTAATTATCCAATTTTTTATTTGGACCAGCATTGGCATCAAACGGATTATAGTCCTGCAGCTAAACTGAACTTGAATGCGCAACAAAATCGTTTTTTAGAGGATCATCAGGATTGTATCGTCGATGGTAATTACAGTAGTACAATGCCGGATCGCCTGCAGCGAGCAGATCTCATTATTTGGCTTCAGATTCCCCGCATCGTGGCGGTCATGCGTGTGGTGCAGCGTTCGCTGGGTCAGAAGTGGTTTAATAAACAACGTCCAGATATGGCAGCCGCCTTTAGTGAGCATTTCAATGTTGAATACTGGCAATTTCTAAAGTTTGTCTGGGATTATCCACGGCGTAATTATCAGTTGGTGCAAGATTATTATCAAAAATACGCGCCCACTAAAAAATTGGTTATTTTACACAATCGGCGCGAAAAAGCTACGTTTTTAGCAACGTTGAGCGCGTCTTTAAGCCGACCTAAGTGAGAAGTGATGTATTGACGAAACGCGGCCAAAACTTTTTCTTTGACATTGTTCCTGTTTGCGCGTATAGTAAATGACATTCGCTACCAAGACCGTTCGAGATCTAGGAAACATGAACGGAGGTTTTTCATATGAAATATCGTATTCAACTAAATACGAACACGCAAATTTTTACAGCTATTGATATTGAATCAAAGAAGTCTGCAAAAGGCATCACGATTCAAGAAGCTGTAAAAAAAGTCCAACTTTAATGAGCAAATCATCTTACTATTGGATTCAGTAAGCCTGGCAAAGACTGTCAGGCTTTTTGTGTGGCCGAATTTAGGATCCGCAATCAACAAGTTAGTTGAGCTAAATCAAACTTTTGCAATTCCAGTTAGTTGTTGTTATGATAATTAACGAAAGGGAGGTGATGTCTTTTGGCTAATTGTTCGATGCTCAAGGCATCAGCTTCGTGTTTGATTGCTTAAACAGTCAATGAGGCTGATAGCCAAGAATTAAGCCGCCTAAATTCTACTAGGCGGTTTTTTACATATTAAGTTAATTGAATCAGGTGAAAGTCATGTCCAAAAAGAAAGCTAAATTGCAAAAAACATTGGTCGAAAAAATTCTTGATCGCGCCAAGATTACTTATGAGCAAAAAGAATTCAACTTGGATCACCCTGAAGTTGAGCGGGCTGATCAAGCAATTATTTATAAAACGCTGGTCTTACATGGTGAAAAAACTGGCCCTTTAGTTGGTGTCATTCCGTTAAATGATCACTTAGATGAACGTAAATTGGCTGAAGCTTCAGGTAATAAGCGCGTGCGGATGATTCCTTTGAAAGAATTGGCAGAAACTTCCGGTTACGTTCACGGTGCTAATACGCCAATCGGTATTTATGATCAAGATCACTTTCCAATTTATTTGGATCAATCGATTGTAAATTTACCTGCGATGATGGTTTCATCGGGTAAGTTGGGACGTTCGGTTAAACTAGCCCCGCAAGATTTAGTTGATTTTGTCCACGGAACGGTGGTTGATTTAGTCGTTAAAAATGAAACAGGGGGGAATGATGATGTTTAAAGCACCAGCTAATCGTTTTGCCAGCTTTGGTGTTGTTGCGGCTTTGCCCGATGAATTAATTGATCGAATCTGGTTGATCATTGACCAAAATTTACAGGGTGTTTTCCCACTGAAAGGTAATGTCTTAATCTTCAAACTGCAAGCTGATCAAAAAGATCATTTGCAGTATGTTTATCAAGACGATGAAACAAAAGCCACAATTGCCATTGATACGGAATATGCCTATCAAAATCATTACCCCCAAACATTGTTTGTTTACGACGATGGTCAGGCGCAAACGATTCTATTACCTCAAGAAGCAGATTAACAGACTTAATCTAGAAAGTAGTTTATCGATGAATATTAAAAATATTGCGCATACAGTTGCCCATTCAATCGAGATTTCTCAAGCAGCTAATCAACAAACGGATTATATTTTCATTATTGACTTCAGTCATCAACATAAACCTGCAGACGGTTGTTTGCTCGTTCATTATTCGGCGGCAAATAAGACCGCTAGTATTAAAAGTTATGATCAACAGTATAAAGACCTTAATGATCCACTAAATCAGCTAGAACACGCCTCATATTTGGAATGCGATGAAGATCTGGATCAACGTGACGAATTACTGGCGGCCTTAAACCAATCGCTAAAAATAGCGTAAGTATTAATAATTCAAAAATACCGGACAAAAGTGGTGTTACGTTGCTGATTAGGCTAGTTGGTTCTGTTCAGTCAGAACTTTTAGTTGGTCGGTACAGGGTGGTTAAAATAATTTTTGTCATAACAACACACAAAAGGGGAATCGGGATATAAATCCTGATTCCCCTCTTGTGTGTCTGCTATTTGTCTCGGACACTAACGAACTCATTCTGAAGCAGTTTACTCAGCGTTGTTGGTTCGCCGATAAGTTTGACGTCTAAATATTCTGCATAGTTGCTGTCTTAGAAATTTTGTTCAACAATGCGCCGTTTGACACTCTCGGAATTACTGGTGACCTATTTATTTAGCAAGTTGCCATTTGACATCGCCAGCGTTGCTTAAATCGAATTGTTGACTGCACTAAGCAACAACTTAGTCTGAATCTTTAGTCGGCGCACAAATCATGATATTTAAGACAATTTCATCGACTGTTGGCTGACGCGTTTTCGGCACAAAATTTGTTGGCTGCAAATCCAAGCTATCATCGGGATAATCGGCGTTACTGAAATAATCGGCAAACATGTCGGCGGTGATTTTTTGCGGATACCAAGCATCATTATTCAGATCCTTCAAATAGGATTCGTTGTAAAAAATCGTGGGGAGCGTGACGACATAGTCCTTACCCGCAGCGTGCAACCAATAATACGCGCCATAGGGCAGCTTGGTCGATCTAGGAACGCCACCGGTGCCATTATGCCATGCCGAAAAATACTGCGCTTCTTCCGCCGCACTCAAGGTTTTAACGGTGATTGTGGGATTGGTTAACTTAAGTGATTGCGCGCGTAATAAAATGTATTTGCGCCATTGAGTATCAGTGAAATGAGCATGATAGGAACGCACATCCGCTGCAGCTTGATCATCTGCTTCTTTTGCTTGCGCCTGCCGCGATGCCTTTTTGGCCTGCTTCTTTTGTTTGCTTGCCTTTGACTGCTTGGCTGCTATTTCTTGGTCGGTGTCGTGAGCAAGTGTAGTGGCATAGGTTTTTAAAACAGGATAGCTAGCTTGATTCTTAAGCAACCAGTTCAGCGCGCGTTCATATTCGCGTGTCACTTGTTGTATGTCTGCTTTGGCTGCGGCTTTTTGCTTAGCGGACCGATAATTAATCTGCTGTTCACTCTTGATAGCAACCAATTTAGTACCACTGTCGGTTAAGCGATAGGTTCGTTTAAAGTCGACGCCACGCTCATCGTCAACATCCACTTGATAATCATAATAAAAATAAACCCGTTGTTGCTTGAAGTCGAAGACAAACTCATAGACCAATAAATCATTGCTATCACGGCTTTGCAGGGTCAATTGCGCCGTCGTGGCATTATATTCATACCACATTTTGAATAGCAACGGATACTCGTCATTAATCACATGCTTGGGCACGGTTAGGTCACCGTTAATGTCGATTTCTTTTTTATGATCCGTCGCAGATGTGACCTTGTCTTTAGAATGCACTTGGCTGAAAACGGCTAACTGTGTTTGTTGAGCTGGTGTTAGAGCCGTGGCCGCTCGTCGGTTAAAGAACCATGCCGCGACGCCCACTAATAGGCAGCCGATTATGATCACGATGATCCGTTTGACAAATTTTTGTTTTAAGCTCATGAGTGTTCCTTTAAGTTAAATTTGATCGTTTTAATAGTTAAGTAGGTTTGGCGTTCGCAACCAGAATTTGATGGCTGATTTGATGGCAAAATAGCCGCACCAACATCACTACTGGTAAGTCGACAATTTCAAAATCACAGTTGTTTCAGTATCTCAACATGCCCGTCGCTAATTGTTGGGACAATCTTTTATATCATATCTACTCAAAAAAGAAAAGCGTCTGTGGAAGCAGCCATGCTCTAAGATATCGCGTCAAAGAACGACGATAAAAATTTGAGTGCTATCTATTTGTATTGCCATGCGTGTAGGGGGGCCAACTTGAGTGTCTTAATGATATTGTTTGTTTGCACTAAAAACCGGTTGGTCAACGCAGCTTGAGTCATTATTGTGTGTAACCAAATTTTACTTGCACTACTGATGTGAAATAATTAAGAAGTACGAATGGTTTATCAACTGACTTGTTGATCATGATTAGGCGAGCACAAGTATGGTGTGCAACGGAATTGTTTGAAGCAGGGTAATAAATTTTAGGACAAACGACGCTCACAAGCGAGAAAGTATGTTATACTCATAAGCGTTGAGACAGTTGCCGATCAGCAAGAAGCTGATCACGTAACTATTAAGCCTACTCCGGATTGAGTAGGCTTATTTTTTTATTACAGAATGTTGGCTACGAGATTTTGAAATTCGGTTACCATTGCGATCAGTGAAACTAATTCGATATTCACATTTGTCACTCTCACACTTATTTGCCGTTTAGTCATATCTTGTTACTTTGGCGAATGGAGGATATGACTTTTCTATTTATTTATTTATACAAAATCATTGTGTAGAAGCCTTCTGCAGATTTGGAAATACCTTGATCCTGAATTACGCCTAATTTGACATCAACAAGTTCATGTCCATCTTTCTGCAGATCAACAAGAATTCCTTCAGCATCAGACTTATTCTGGTATGATTAATTTACGTGAACGATCACCAATGCCTTACTCGGCCCATGAGTGAGGTATTTTTATGTACACCCAGAGAACTGGGTAGTTATACGTTTAATTCTTTCTTCAATGCGTTCGTTAGAATGAGCGAAAAGTTAACGCCACGTTCATTGCCGAGCTCGTTGAGGTAATTAGGAATAGAAAGAGTTTTCTTAATTACCTTGCTATCATTCTTACGTCGATACTCGGAAATGTTAACTGGAACTAAGCTGACAACATCTGTTTCGTTATGAGCAGGTAACTTGTATACTGATTCCGGCATAGTTACCTCGTCAAGGCTGTACGTACCAATATAATCCGCTGCCATTGCTAAAGCATCATCAATACTGCTGCCTTCTGTCATACCATCTAATGCTGGAATATCGACCAAATAGGGCATCGTGTCTGTTTCACCACCATCCTTACGAATAATAACCGGATATGTTACGATTTTATCTTTCATGCTAACCATCCTTTCAGTATGGGTAATGCGAGTACATGGAAAGGGGGATTACGCCCACCTTTCTCATAGATTGTATTTTTTAATCAAACCGCGTGCTAAACTTTCTTTCACATCTGGATGACGCGGAACTTGAATCTTGACGGTTCCATTTGTCCAAATGTCGTGGTTGCCACCGTGCTCGACGAAATGCCAACCTGCTTTACGCAACTTGCGTTCAAACTTATCTCTCTGCACTGCTAGCTCCTTTCCACTTTCATAATAATACACGTATTTTCTACGTAAATCAACGTATTACATACGTAATATTTTTGTGTTCGAATAAATTCTACACTCGTGCTGAATCTCATCGACTATTTCTGGCAACCGATCATTATCTTCAACAGAGTGCAATCCCATTAGACCAATACCGAACTTATTAGCCTCATTTTCCAGCTCATCATGCCCATTTGTGATACCAGTATAGTAGCTATTTAGTCCTTCGTGCAAAATGATATGGCCAAGTTCACGTACCATTATATGAAGTAACGTTGTGGCAAATGAATTTATACTTAAAGCACAACAAAGAGACTCATGATTTGAATCCCCGTAAAATGGTGTTTGTAAAAACAACCATTGGAGGGAATACATAATCATAAGTATATACAAACATCTTATCATGAATGAACGCAAAACGATATTTCTGATGTACAATGATTAAGCTTCGCTGGTTTCAATTACCCGCACGACTCGGTGATGAAAACCTATCAACAAATCATCAAAGAGACTACTGCAAGTGTTATTGCTGGTAGCAAGACGCCTGAACGCGCCTTAGCTGATACGATATACAAGTGGCGGGATAAAGGAATAACGCCAGTATTAATTGATAAGGGCGGTCATGAGTGGTCGTTAGAAGGATACACGCGTACAGTCATTGATACAACTTCCAATCGAGCCTTCCAAGCAGTTCGTAATACTGCGGCAGCAGATAATGGCATTGATACATTCGTGATGAGTAGTCACGCTGCTTGTCGTCCTGCGTGTGCGCCAATTCAAGGTAAGACGGTTACAACGCGTTTAACTGGTTTCACTGCTCCTGAAAGTGGTGAATGGTTTGAACCACTTGATAATCATGGCTATAAAGAACCAAGTGGCACGTTTGGCATTAACTGCCATCACATGATGTGGCCGTATATTCCTGGTGTTAATACAAATGATCAAGAACAATTCGATCCACAAGAGTCCATCGAACGTTACAAGTGGCAACAGAAGCAACGTGGGCTGGAACGCAAGGTGCGCGAATTTAAACGTAACGAAGATTTGGCCAATCAGTTAGACGATGATGTCGGTCGTATGAAGTATGGTTTGGATAAACGTAAGTATCAATCAGCATTGCGCAAGCTTGTTAACGATCACGATTTTCTAGCACGTGATTATGGTCGTGAGAAAGTTTATGGTCCTGCATCAGAGAGAGCAACCTACAAGGTTAAGAATGAAAGTGCCAAGGTTCTAAAGGAATATGATACAATCGCTTCTAACCTAGGTAAATACGCACCTAAGTCGTTGTCTGAATACAGCAAAATGAAGTATACTAATCGTAGAGAAGCAAACGTTTATACCACAATTGCTAATAGCAACAAGTCGAATTTAAAAACTGTTAAACAACGTGAATCAGCAATTGAAACATATCTTAATTTTAAGAAGCATGATGTTAATATTAGTGACCATGCATTAGAACAATACGTTTATCATTCTCGGTGTAAGAACGGTCAACTAAATTACAATTTCAATACGATTATCAATAATCATAGCAACCCAGCGAATTATCGTGATAAGAAAGACGGTCGGTTGATCCATTTCTATAATCGGTTAGCACTTATCGAAGAAGTGGACGGCAGAATTGTCACAATCACCAAGTTAGATAAGCCGAAAGGACGGTGGGAATCAATTGACTAAAACTGAAATGTTACTCACAATGGTTGACAATGCACTACATCAGAAGATTAATGTCAGTGATTTCTCAGCTGAGTGGCCTGATTTACTTGCTGAATGGGCTAGTACGATTGAAAAAGAATATCCTAAAACTGCTGACAAGTTACTAACTGGTGATATCGGTTTAACGGTTGATGGTTATGAGTATGGAATTGCAACACCGGCCTATTTTAAGGCGTTGCAACATGATTATGATGAAGTAATGAAGATATATGAAAGCGAGAAGCAATCAGCTAATTAGTCGGTTGCTATTTTTATACGCAAGTTCGACCTAAGTATGTCGTTAAACTGCTTATTTTTATGCCCAAATCGTGGTCGTTCCACGTAAAAAAATGTGAGGGAGAGTTTCAAATGAAAAGAGAAGATTTAAAAGAATTAGGACTAACAGACGAACAAATCGGTAGTGTGATGGCGATGCACGGTGGTGATGTTAATGGTTTGAAGGAGCAAGTTACTACGCTAACTAGTGAGCGCGATGGCTTACAAACTCAATTCGATACCGTTAATGGTCAGTTGGACACGATCAAGAAGGACCATAAAGGTGATGAGGACCTGAAGTCTCAAATTGAACAACTTCAAACTGAAAATAAGAATGCTGCCACGAAATATCAGGAAGATTTAGCCAAAACTAAGGTTGGTTATCAAACTGACTTAGCCCTAACGCAAGCTGGTGCAAAGAATGTCAAAGCTTTACTCGACGGTGAAAAGATTACGCTGGACGATAAAGGTCAGTTAACGGGCCTTAAGGAGCAATTAGAAGCCGTTCAGAAAGATAACGACTTATTTATTCCAGTCAGGCACCGGTAAGCCGACACCGCCTGATATCGTCGTTGATGGTAATCCTAATCCAAGTGCTCCAACAGGCAAGACGATTGTAGAAAAAATTCAAGAAAGATTAGGTGAGTAATATGGGATTAGTATTAGATAGCAAAGATTTAGCAACAATCGATAAAGAGTTACGTGCAGATTTTCAGGCCTGGGACGTATTAGGTCAAGGTGCCAAGAGCATTACAGCAGCTGATTTCGTTGGTGCCAGTGAAGTGCGAGTTAACAAGATGAGCGGCTTTGTTGAAGCAACTCAATACAAGCGCAATCAAGATAACGCGCGTTCAAACATTGGTATCGACAAAGAAACAATCAAGTTAACTCATGAAGACTGGTTTGGTTATGACGTTGATCAATTAGATCAATCAGAAAACTCCGCGTTAACAATTAGTAACATTGTGACTGAACATCGTCGTCTTATTACGATTCCGCACCGTGATAAAGTTGCTATCCAAGTATTAAAAAGAGACCTTCGCAAAGCCAGAAAAAGTCATGATAACGTTGGGCGCTATACAGACAATTGGCACTCTGCTAGGTCTCTTCAAAAAGTAACAAGGTAAGGGGGTAAGCCCTTACTTCGTGTACACAAAGTATAATTTGAGGGGAGCACAAAATCAAGGAAAAATAATCAAGAACCGTTCAATTAAACAAAAACTATAAATCGGCCTCAGAAGATAAATAGTATTTTATTGCTAATAGCGTTTTTTAAACAGATGATGCCATGATCAACTTCAATGATCAAAATATAATGTGTGTCACAGAGACGGCAGATATTTGGAAAAAAACTATGTTAGAATCTCATTACGTCAATCACAGGATAAGTAGTCAAGAGGATCATGACATAATTTTGCAAAACACCTATTGAAATTCAGCAATGATTTTTGCTATACTAGCTAATGTTGTGGAGAGTTGGCAGAGTGGTAATGCACCGGACTCGAAATCCGGCGAACCAGTAAAATGGCGCGCAGGTTCAATTCCTGTACTCTCCTTTGATTTGTAAATTAGAACCGTGTAAACGCTGACTTGTTAGGGACTATAGCGTTTGCCGGTTCTTTTTTTGTGGACTGTTGTAGAGATTGTTGTAGATTGCTGTTGTTCCCATGACGGTTGCAAAAATATTTGGTACAGCAGTCTCCATTTTTTCGGTCACATGCGCATAGAGATTTAGTGTGATTTGAATTGAGGCGTGACCTAAGCGTTCAGAAATAACCTTTGGCGCAACACCAGCCTCTAGCAACAAGGTAGCGTGGGTATGCCGGAAACCGTGAATGGTGATCTCGTATAGGTCGTTCTTGCAAATATTTTGCAACATCCACGCTCGTGGCTGGATAACTGATAACACTCGTTTTCTTCATTGGCAAAAACTAGCTGATGTTCTTTTTTTGATTTATGACCCAGTTTGACCAGTCGTTCTTTCTGACCGATGTGCCACTGTTTGAGAATTAACAGCGTATAGTCATCTAAACTAACAGTGCGCTTTGAATGTTTCGTCTTAGGTTGTTCCATGTAAAGACGGTCATTTTTACCTCGCGCTAGGGTTTGGACAACATGTATGCACTTGTTTTCAAAATCAACATTGCGCCACTCCAAACCTAGCAATTCACCTTGCCGACAGCCTGACGCTGAAAGCAACTGGAAAAAGGTAAATACGTAATAAGGTTGCTGTTCCTGACACAAAGTTAAGAACTGTTTCAGTTCTTCTTTAGTATAGTAATTACGTCGCTTTTCAATGCCCACGTCTTCTTTCCGCCGTGGAATCGTAATATGTTTAGTTGGATTGTCTTTGATGAGTTCCATTTTGATGGCGTACTCGTAAATACGGGAAATATCGTTGATTAGGTCGCGGTAGTTCTTATAGGTCTTGACTTTCTTATTGGCAAATTTTTGTAGCTCCGCTACCGTAATTTTGTCGATATATTTGTCACCAAATATGGATAGAATGTGTACCTCGTACTGCAGAACAGTTTTGACGAATGTACTTTCTTTAATCGTGTATTCGTAGTTTTCTTTCCACATATCGAAGACGGCGTGAAATTTTGTTGCCTTTGAGTCTGCCGTAGGAATTTAGGAGGTGGACAAAATTACAACAGCAAAGCCAATTTCAAATAATGTTTTGTGAAAAGTTGATTGGCTGCAAATTGTGCTTAAAGATGTGACCTGGCAAACGGTATATGCCAAGTTACTACAAATCAGTTTAGACTGTGTCACAATCGAATTGGCAGCACTCAAACATGAAGATTACGATATTGTATACAGCTGTGGGCCAATTCGGTACTTCACGTATAGCGATTCGGCAAAACAGATTGAACGCGGTACGTTAGTCTTAAGTGGGCAAGCCTGCACAATGTATGAATGGGCCAATCTTGCTGATGATATTCATTGCAACGTATTTCAAGAATTAGCATTGCGGATTATCGACTTAGCCAATGCCACGACCATCAGCTTTGAGGTTAAACGATTGGACTTGGCTTTGGACGATTATAACGGAAGACCATTTTGGGACTTGGACTTAATTGTTGGTAAAGTCAGACGAAAGCAATTTCTTTCAAAGGGCCGTACTAATACCGTGTACGATAGTGAGTTTGATAAAAAGACGCGTGCAAAAACACAGCAGATTGGATCGCGTGGTTCTGAGTGTCTGTTTCGCTTTTATGAAAAAGGGAAAGAATTAGCTTTAGGACTTGATGGAATTGAACGGGAGCAAATGTTGCGGGTAGCACCGCAAGTTCGTTTGGAAGCTGAAACACGTAAAGATACAGCGAGTGATTTATTTATGACGATTGCTTATCTGGCAAAGGACGAAAACTTGACCAATTTAATTCGTGGCTTCATCAGTACCGAAGTGAACTTTTATAGCGATACCACTTATCAAACAATTTGTCGTTGTTGGTCGGACTTTCTTAAACCGAGTTTTATTCCTAATGTACATCGGCGATACGAAAAATCAGTCTTTGAAGATACACTACATTGGTTTGAAGTACAGGGGCCGTATGCGGTCACCCAAGCACTGTTCTTCTTGGCAAATAATGGCATTGAAATTAGAACGAATGAAAATATCAAAGTACCGCCACTGATGTTAGACAGACGCGATGAATATTGTTGGAATCAAGATTTGGCAAACAAGTTGATCGGTTTTGTAACGAAGGGAAAACGCATGGATCTGATTCCATTGATTCATGACAGAACAAAAAAATCGTCCACTCCGCAAAAGTGAACGACTAACAAAAAATATTTACAACTAAATTATATCAAATACGAAAGTTGAGGAAAACACTATGGCTAAAATGTTAAATCTACGCGACTTTGATTTCTCAAATATCGGTAATGTCTTTGAACTGGACGAAGTTACACCAAAATTTCAAACCGAGGAACGAGTCGACAATCAGGGTAAAATAATCATGGGTCAGGATAACCGCCCGCGTAAGTTTAATACCGAAGAAATCGTGGGTTACAAATATTCGGTAACCATGCTGGACGGTCCATTTCGTAAAAAGTCTACCCAAGTGACCATCAACAATTTGAATCGGCCGATTACCAATGAGGAAATTATGAAGCGTGCCAGTGCAAAATGCAAATTCCAAGAATTACAGCCCTCAATGACCGGCAATCCAATGTATTACAAAGCAGAGGGCATTGAACTTCTAAACGAAAATATCAAGTGACCGAATAAACTCACATGGTAGTCACAAACGCCCGTATGACGGGTGTTATTACATAAAACGCGTCAACGTTTCTATTGAGTTATATCGAGTTTCAAGTGTATAATTAAACATAAAAAGGTTAATTTACTTGACAAAAGTGAAAGGGTTCTAATAATGAGACAGACAGACAGACAGACAGACAGACAGACAGACAGACAGACAGACAGACAGGTAATTTTGACGATTTAATTTCCCAAATTGATACTAGTGCAAACGGCGTACAGCGCGATCGTGGCACGATGTTTGAAGAAGTCGTTAAGTCCTATTTGCTGAACGAACCAGCATACAAAAACTTATATGATGATGTGTGGTTATTAAGGGAAGTTCCGGCCGAATACCATATACCTAAAAAAGACCTTGGCGTTGATCTTGTAGCACGGCATCGCGATTCGGGCGAATTAACCGCCGTACAAGTTAAGTATTATCGCGGCAAAGTTGGCAAGGATACCATTAACAGTTATGTTGCCGAACTGAACAAAAATTACTATGCGGACGGCTTATTAGTTGCCACCACGGACGACTGGAACAAGAACGCCGAAGCGGCCTTAGATGACGGCTCCAAAGATATTAACCGCATCGGTTTGTCTGATCTCAAACACTCTAGCTTTGACTGGTCGCAGTTTAGCTTCGGTAATGCGGCCAAGGCAATCACTGCCAGTCACAAACAACCACGGGCTTACCAAGATGAGGCCATTGATAAGACCGTGGCTTATTTTGATGAGCATGAACGCGGAAAATTGATTATGGCCCCTGGGACTGGGAAGACGTTCACTAGTCTCAAGATTGCGGAAGCTATGGCTGCACATGAACAGAAACGAGACTATTTTGTGCTGTATCTGGTACCAAGCATTCAGTTGTTGTCGCAGACTTTGTTTAGCTGGAATAGTGACGTGACGCCAACCACGAATTTGGTATCGTTCGCCGTTACTTCTGACCGAAACGCGTCTAAGAAGCGAACATATAGCAATGACGATGACAGTGACATCAACATTCAAGATATTGGCTTCCCTGCCTCAACCAATGCTGATAAGTTGATGGCGAACTTCAAGGCACTCACACCAACTAACGACCAACGAATTACCGTGATTTTCAGTACTTACCAGTCGATTGACGTCATTCACCAAGCCCAAGTACTCGGTTACCCTGAATTTGATTTAATTATCGCGGATGAAGCCCACCGCACGACTGGCTCACACGCGGCTAATGAAGAAGCTGGCATATTCACTAAGGTACACAATAACAAGATTGTGCAAGCGCGGCACCGGCTCTATCAAACGGCGACTCCGAAGATTTACTCCCAAGACACGAAGAAAAAAGGTCAGGAAGAAAATATCGTGATTGCGTCCATGGATGACGCGGATATGTACGGTGATGAAATCTTCCGACTTGGTTTTGGTGACGCCGTGGCTAAGGGCATTCTGACCGATTACAAAGTAGAAGTATTAGCCGTTGATGAAGCCGTGATTCAGCGTGATCTACAAAGCAGTCTCGCCACCGAAAACGGCTTGAACATTGATGATATTGGTAAAATCATTGGCGTCTGGAATGCGATGATGAAGCGCGAAAGTTTCTCGAACAAGACTGTGGGCAATCCAATGCAACGAGCCATCGCGTTTGCCTCCGTGATTGATAATCAGCGCGGCCACGGTGCGGGTAAAGTTGGTTCTAAACAGATTGCACAAGAGTTCAGCCATGTCGTCAACGAGTATCTGGGGCCGGATAATTCGAATAACTTTCACGTTGATGTAAAGCACGTTGACGGCAGTATGAACGCCTTGCAGAAGAAAGATGCTATTGATTGGCTAGCCGCTGATTTGCCCGATGATGAAGCGCGGGTACTATCTAACGTTAAGTTCTTAACCGAGGGGATTGATGTGCCTAATCTGGATGCCATCATTTTCTTTGCGCCGAAACAGTCCCAGATTGACATTGTGCAAGCGGTTGGCCGGATTATGCGCAAGTATAAGGATAAGGAATACGGCTAC
This sequence comes from Lapidilactobacillus bayanensis, assembly GCF_003946695.1. Taxonomy (GTDB): domain Bacteria; phylum Bacillota; class Bacilli; order Lactobacillales; family Lactobacillaceae; genus Lapidilactobacillus; species Lapidilactobacillus bayanensis. The sequence goes on from NZ_RHOX01000001.1 coordinate 91,104, forward strand.
ATTATTCTACCGGTGGTCGTTCCGTCTGGACAAGATCCCGATACCGTATTAGATGACAACAAAACCTATCAAGCGGTTTGGCAAGTATTGAACGCCCTTCGCTCTATTGACGAACGTTTTGAAGCCTCGGTTAATAAGCTCGATCTAAATAAGAAGAAACCACGCAATCTGAACGTCATAGGTGTTGGTGGCGCTCCAGATGACGGCTTTGACCGCTCTGACGAATACACAGGTGACCGCCACGGCGCTGAACAAACCGAATTGGAACTGAATTGGCATGAAATTCAAGATGCCATCTATGGCCGCATTGTTAAAAAAGTGGGTGACCGCCGTTACCTAGAAGACTGGACGGCTGATGTGCAAGCCCTGGCAGAACGGCACATTCGGTGGATTCAGAACCTAATTGCAGATAAGCAGTCTCCATTCGCCAAATCGTTTAAGCGCTATGTGAAGAGTCTGAAACATAACATTAATAGCGATATTGATGACCAGCAAGCAATTGAAATGCTGGCGCAACACGTGATTACCAAGCCCATCTTTGAAGCGCTGTTCGATCAGTATAGTTTCGTCAACGATAACCCGGTTTCGCGCGCGATGGAAGACATGATTCAGCAGATGACCAAGGCTGGCTTTGACCAAGAGCAGGCAGCCTTGGAACCTTTCTACGAATCGGTAAGGCTACGGGCAACGGGGATTGATAACGCAGCGGCGAAGCAACAATTCATCGTCACCTTGTATGATAAGTTCTTTAGTACCGGATTTAGTGCCACCGCCGAAAAGTTGGGGATTGTTTTCACACCGGTGGAAATCGTGGACTTTATTGTGAAGTCCGTGGACGAGGTGTTAAAAGAACACTTTGGCCGTGGTCTTGATGCGGAGAACGTGCATATTTTGGATCCGTTCACCGGTACAGGGACGTTTATTGCGCGTACCCTTGAATATTTGAATCAAGAAATACAAGCCGGTAAGATTACGCTGTCTGACATTACCCGCAAGTATACGCAGGAACTGCACGCCAATGAAATTGTGTTGTTGAGTTATTATATCGCGGCGATTAACATTGAATCTGTCTTTGATGAAATCAATGGTCCTGAAGCCTACATTCCGTTTGATGGGATTGTACTGGCTGACACCTTCGCGTCCACGGAAACTAATTCGGTGCTTGATGAAGACATGTTTGGTGGCAATAACAAGCGCCTGCAAAAACAACAAGAAGTACCGATCACTGCGATAATAAGTAACCCGCCGTATTCCGTTGGGCAACGTAGCGAAAATGATAACAACCAAAATGTGCATTACGATAAACTTGAGCAGAGAATTCGCGATACTTATTCAAGTGGTAGTACCTCTAAGAATAACAGTTCCTTGATGGACAGTTACATTAAGGCATTCCGTTGGGCCAGCGATCGGCTAGGTGACCAAGGAGTGATTGGATTTATTACAAATGGAGGCTGGCTTGATTCTAGATCCGCAACTGGGTTTCGCAAATCCCTTTTCAATGAGTTCAATTATCTGTACATTTACAACTTAAGAGGAGCTGTGCGTGGAAAAAATGGAGATTTAGCTAAAAAAGAAGGAGGTAACGTATTTAATATATTAACAGGTGTTTGTATTTCAATTTTAGTAAAGAACGGATCTCAAAAACATCACTTGTACTACAAAGATATAGGCGATAATCTTTCTCGTCAGCAAAAGCTTGATTCAATTACAAATGCCGTATCGGTTAATGGAATTGGCTGGACAGAGTTGACACCAGATGACAATAATGATTGGATAAACCAACGAGACAAGAAGTACCGAGGGTTCACTTCAATTAGCCAGGAGAACAATGGTTTATTTGTTCCGGGTGGTCAAGGAATACAGACGAATCGAGACTCATGGGTTTATGGATTCTCGAAGTTAAAGTTGATTAAAAAAGTTGAAACACTTATTTCAAATGTAAATAACCAAACTAGTCTAATTCAGTCAGGGAAAATAACTAGTTCACAAGAATTATCAAATGATGGTACAAAAATAAAATGGACAAGTGAGTTAAAAAGGACGGTATTAAAGGGGACGCAACTTAGTTTTGATGACACGCGGTTACAATTAGGCCTATATCGACCGTTTGTGAAAAAATGGTTGTATTATGATAAGCCTCTGATTCATCGTGTGGGGCGCTACTATACTCAATTTGGGGACAGCAATGAAGTTATTTTTACCACTGGCCGCGGGGCGTCGAAAGACTTTTCAGCACTTGCTACTGACTTGATTCCAAACATGGACTGTCTTGAAAAAGCACAAGGGTTTATGCGCTACAATAATGAAGAAAATAATTCTGTCGAGAATATCCTTGAACCAGACCGCGACAATGTTTCCACTGAATTTGCGGCTAGGTTAGGCCTGACTACTGATGAAACGTACGCCTACGTTTATGGATTGCTCAACTCACCCGAATATCAACAGAAGTATGCCAACGACCTTAAGAAGGATTTGGCCCGAATTCCCGTGGTTAAGAATGTGCGCCAGTACGTAGAGGTTGGTCAACAGTTGCTGGATCTACACATTAACTACGAAGATGTTGAACCGTATTCTGGTTGCAAGATAACCATGCACGCAGATAAGCCAAGCTATCGAGTCCAGAAAATGCGGTTCAAGTCACGTGCTGACCACAGTGTGATTAAGTTCAATTCAGACATCACAATTGCGAATATTCCTGAACGCGCTTATGACTATGTGGTGAACGGACGCTCGGCCATCGAATGGATTATGGACCAGTACCAAGTGAAAACTGATAAGGCTTCCCAGATTACTGATGACCCAAATGAATATAGTGATGACCCACAGTATATCTATAAGTTATTGTTGCGGATTATTACGGTGTCGCTGGAAACGCTGGACTTAGTTTCGCAGTTACCCAAGTTTGAGGTGGCTGAATAGTATGTCATTATCAGAGATTATTCAAACAATTACAATTATTGTCTCTTTATTTATTGCGTTGGGGGGCTGGTTCATTAATTGGCGACAACGGGTGAATGATAAGAAACCACAAATGGTAGCAACAGTAGTCAATAGTATTTCCTTGTCTCGCTTTGAAAAACCACCAGTTAAAGTAGTACAGCTAAGAAATATTGGTCAGTCAACAGCAATTGTTCAGGAGTTCCGAATCGTCAAGCATACTAATATTAGTGACCAAATCATAAGTGATGGTCTAAAGAATTTAAGTATCCCAATGTTTCCCAGTCAAATGATTGATTCCAATCGAATTCTTGATTTAGATGCCGATTATACGATTGTCGTGAAGTATAATCAGTTACACTCTAATAAAACAATGCGATTTGAAGTTACATTGTCAGGACTTGTGTTTCGACACATAGACCCTCATCAACTTATCAATATGCAGTGACTTACAGAGTAAAAAGTCTTCCCCAACTAATCAGCTAGAGAAGACTCACTCATGTACCCCAGACATGCACTTTTTTGTTGTAGATATTGTTGTAGATTGCAATGACGTATGGTTCAATGCTATGGTTTAACCTAATAGAAAAATGCTGTTATGACGCTATTTATAGCTCGTTTTAAATTTTAAGAAGTCGTTTTTTATTTCCTGTACTCTCCTGTGAATTAAAAATAGCCGTATCATGTTAGCAGAAATGCCGACTTGATACGGTTTTTGTCTACTCTAATTTGCATGATATGGCATGCTGACTAAACTGAACTTGTAGGAAAATTTGTACGAGCTGATAACTAAATAATACTTTTTCATTTTAATACTCTATTATTGATTGATTAGTGCTACAAGCCTTGGTATGTCAGTGCTTATTCCATAGAAACACTACAAGTTTTTCTACAAGTTCGAAGGGCCGAATTGGATTAGCAACTATCTAATTCTATTTTTCCTAGGATCTTTTTCCTCAGTTGCTGCTTCCATTCACTCGGTGATTAAACCCAGCGATAAAACTATTTTGTATTTGCAATGGTAATTTAACGTTGCAATGCATCCTTGACTAACCACCTGTGCATAAACATACAACTACTTTTATGTAAGAATTTGTTTATGGTGTCGATGAAAAGTTCGTTGTTGTTTCTCAGTGCGAATTTGCCGGATGAGGTAGCAGATAGAATTAAACCGTCAATTGAAAAGTTCAAGTCAACAAAACTGCCGCTAGATAACTGGTTGGAGTGAAAGAAGAACTAACTTAATTTTTAGTCACTCGACAACACTAAAATCAGTGGCATTGGCTTTGTTTCAGTGCGTTTTTAGTGATATCGAAAAGTCTAAAGTCATTGTATAATAATTAACGAAGCACGCTTAATTAACAAGAAAATCCAGCCAACCAAAGAGGGTTCAAAATGCAATTCACTTCGAAACTTACTCAAGCAGAATATTTAGAGGGATATCGCTGGGCATTACGTCACAGCAAAAGTTCTAAACTGAGACACATTCTTTTAGGTGTAGTTGGTGTTATCGGCTGCGCAACGATTGCACAAAGTATTACCGAGCGGCAACTGCCAACTTTAATTTTTGACATTATTTTATTTAGCGTTTTATTCTTGATTGTAAAATTTAATGGTATTTGGAAAGCTCGGCGCGGTTTTAAGCATAATCCTGCGATTTCCGCGGCAATTAGGGATTGAGATGAACGCGGAGGGGATATTTAGCCAAGATAGCACAGGTAGTCGTCATGTTATTTGGACAGCATACAGCAAGGTCGTCGAGACTAAAGCGCTGTTTTTGTTGCAACTACCGTCAGGATTAGTCCAGATGTTTTCTAAAGCTGATTTATCTGTTGCGCAATTAGAGGACTTAAGATTATTACTTCAAGCCAATATTTCTGATGTTCAATTCTTGAAATAGGTGATCTTCATGACAAGTGTCCCAATGTTTTTTGACGCGATTCCTTGGCTTTTTATCATCCTGTTAGCTGTTTTTTTGCCTGTCTTAACCTATCGCTTTGATTACTGGCGTAAAGGAGAACATCAGACCAATTCAATGATCGTGCTACTGCTGGTAATAAGTGGGTTCTTTTGCCTGTTAGGAATCTTGTATGGTCTACTCTGGCTATTGAATACGGCATTGGTGGCAAACGATGACCTTTCCGGGCGACCGCGCCAATTTTCACCGATGTTCTATCTGGGGATTGCTGGCTTGACCGTTTTATGGGCGGTTATGAATATTTTGCTAAATACAAGATATCATCAGCAACAATCTGATCAAGCGACTAACGAACCGTTTTATTCGTGGTTACCAACATTATTTGGCTGGTGGTTATTGAATATTGATGGTCATGCTATTGTCATCGTCTATTTATTACCGAGATTTCGAAGTGCAAATGCTTTGCTCAACTCGCTCGCACAGATCATTAGTGTATTAGCTTGGTGGGTGCTCGCGCTGGAAATTTTACGTGGTATTGATCATTATGTGCATTGGTTCAATCGTCATTGGGCGTGTACAGAAAAAGGGCGCCAGCAAAAAAATTGGTTTTTACCCGTTAAGCGTCGAAGTGCTAGCTTACGCTCTAACAAAACCAACAAAAGATGAGATGACTTTAAATGGCTACAATGCAAGACGAAAATTTCGGCTACTTTATTAATCGACTAAAAGAATCACTGAATTCTAAAAATTGTCAAATTCTTTACTATTCTGCGGCTACCTTGACGATTCAGATAAGTTTTGTGGATCTTGCTGCCTATACGAAAACAACTTCAGAATATCGCGATCATCTCAGATCAATATCATTTAACGTTTCATATGATTTAGAGGACGGCGATTGGGAGGCTGAAGCCGAGCGGATCTTGAGTAAGATTCAAGCTAAATTACAGCCGGAATTAGCCGCGACTGACACTCTCGATTATTATCTGGTGAATCGTCACAGCCGTGCATTAGTACGCAGCGTGCGGCAAAGATTAGTCACAGAAAATTGTCAAGTTGTGACCGCGTCCAGTGAAGCAATGTCGATCCAAGTGAATTTTGTCAATCTACCAGCAGACGTTGCACAAATTCACCAGCGCGTCGGTGTCGGTAAGCCGTTTGTGTTTAGTGTGCCATTTAATTTAGCAGCCGCTGATTTAGAAATGCTGACTGCCCAGGTGATAGAACAAATTCGGACACGACTGCAAGCAGAATTATTTACCAATGACAGCATTGATCATTACATTCGGCCAATTATAACTAAAAACGTCAATCAAAATCGGTCACAGATTTCAGTAAAAAATTTGCCGATCAACCTCGTTTTAGCACTTTATACCTTCTTGCTGGCCGTTGCAGTGCCCATCATCTTTTTGTCTGCAATCCTAATCGGTGGTGAATGGTTCAATATTCCCTTATATTCATTGCTCGGTGCTGGAGTCATTGGCGCGGTGTTAGCCATCATTTCACTAATTTCGTCTCGAAAGCACAACCTTCGGACAACTGGATCTATTTTAGCGTTGATTGGCACAATTATGATTTCAACCGGCGTTCTCATGACTTTATTTTTTATCATTACGCCATTGTTGCTCGTTGCAGACCGATTGCTCTTACGACCGAAGCAGCGCGACGAGTTAGAACCAGTTGCAACGACAAGCCTGCAGCCACAAGAAAAAATTACTGGCATTAAAGATGGTTATGAAGTCGAAAAAAAGCAGCTGAATGCCCTGATGACTGGTGGTAACCCGACCTTACCGTTTGGTTTTTATTTCAATACTGATTCTATTTTGAAGTTAATTCCCATCGTTGGTTTTACAACTATCGGTGTTTATCTCTTTATTTGGTTTACCACCAGGAGTAGTGCGCAACCAGGAACTACGGCGCCCATGTTTATTTCGCTGGGTTTGGTAATGGTTCTCTTTGTGATGATCGATGTGCTTGTCTGGTTAATCTGGAAGTGGGTTGCACGGCCGATTGTGGTGCTTGATCATTCAGGAATTTATTATCGAAAACAGCGGCAACAATTTTTTGTTGCCTGGGCAGATATTGTCAAATTTGCCAACGTCCTCGTGCCGAGTGGTCAGACAGAAGCGGCCTGTCTTTTAGTTTTTGCCAAAGATCCAGCAAAATATTTGAATACACGTTTGCTGCCGGCACGCGGAAAAGAACAGGTTGCACGTTGGTGGCATGGCATTCGGCCAGAATACTTTCAGAATGAATTTGCTGGTGTTGTGTTAATGATTCCCATTGACCGCCTCGGCATTAACCGACAAACTTTTTTAAACCTGATCACTGATACTTGGCAAAAAAATGCCGCTACTGTGAATCACGATGTGGATTAAAATTGGGTGGTTCAAATTAAACAGCTAAACTCAAGCGAAGAAGGTGCGCCCCATGACGAAGCAAACAAAATCAAAATTAAGTCGGGAACATCCGATCTATGCGCGGTTAATTGGCATTTGTCTGATCGGACCATTTGTATTGGATGGCCTTTTGGATTGGTGGATGGGCTTAATCGGTTATCAGAGTAATTGGCAAATCGACTCCACTTTTTCGGAGCTAGGGTTAGACTATATCAGTCCTTTCATTGTGCTCATGACGTTAGGCATCGATCTACTCATTATTGCAGGGGTTAGTTTAGCGCCCCAAGAAACTTGGCGGCGGATTAAACAACATTGGTTGCCGATGCTAATTGTCTTCTTGATGATAATCGCACTCAATCTGCTCGCCTTTTTTGCGCTGAAAGATGTTTTAAATTTTTTCAGATATTGTTAACTCGTCAAAATATAATTGAATTTGTCTGATCTTATTTTAAAATAGATGTGACTTAAGTGCAGCCAGTAGACGTCGATAACTCGCGTTTATAAGCTGTTTTTATTTTTGTCAAAAAAATCTGCCATAAGGGTAGCAGTTATCTGTAAATTATTGCGTATTTTACAGAGATGTTGTGCCAAAAAAAACTCAAAAAAAATAAATACACAAAATTCTTATAAAAACTATTAAATAATATTGATTATTATTTGAGACTTGTTATACTTTTAATAAAGATTCAGATTAAGCGTTTACCTCAATGGAAGAGAAGGTGGTTGTAATGGCAGCACAAGTAAAGAATTTTAAAATTGGTAATTATTATATTCGATTCAATAATTTCTTGGAGAGATTTTTGATCTTCGATAATGTTTTCCATGAGTTTGCAGAAACAAGTGAGCGCATTGAAATAGGAGATTGTCTTGTCGCCGAAACTTTACCCGCTCTGAAAGAGGATTGGTTGCGAAACTTTGGCGCTTTTAAACATTTTATTGATCATGAAGTGCCTCAGTTAGCTGATAAACATTATCAAGAGTTCCAAAAGAAGATTGCGGCGGCCCTAACTAAATATGGAGTGGGTCAATATTATTTATTGTCAGCAATTGATTCAGAGCATAATCGGATTAACCACGCCCAAGCACGTGTAGCTGAACAATACATTCGTAACTGCAAGATTGAACTTAATCAATATTTGCAACAGATTAGTACGGTTTCTTTCGGCTAATTTATCCGGTTAAACTTTTACGAACCACTTGGCCTAAGCTGTCTGTGTTCGTATACAAGCTAAATATTCTGTGTCATAATATAAGATATGACGTGCAGAAATTCTGACGCCAATAGAACAGGCTGTTCTGTTGGCTTTTTGAGTATCGTAAGACATGAAGGATGGAGATAATTCTAATGGATATGATGACTTATTTTGACCAACAGATTGACCAACTTGATTTTCCTGGTGACATTAATGTGAACTGGGATCAAGATATTCGTTCTTTTGAATTAGAGATTACCATGACTGGCATGACCAACAAGATGGAAATCGAAGATCAAGAGGGTGCGCTTAAAGACGATGAGGTTAGTTACGATGATGCCATTTTGATTTATGACGAAACTAAAGTTGATGGTAAACAATACGCCGAAAATTACGTCGCAACGATTCCTTTTAACGGCCGCCAAGGTTTACCGCTGAGTGTGGCGGATGGTTTGTTCGCTTACCTCAAAGACTGGCTCGCCGACGGAATGAGTAACTTTATGGACTTCCTTGATCCAGAGATGAGTGTTGAAACCTTCATCTTGGCCTGGCAAGAGGATGTTTATCAACAAGCCGTTCAAGCTGCTGTTGCTGCCGGTGTTACTGGTTATTTAAGTTATCCTAAATATTAATTGAGAACGGAAATTGAATCATGAATTGGTTAGAAATTAAACTTATTATGCCAGCAGCGCAAATGGAAATCGTGGCCAACTTGTTTGAGGAATTAAATGCAGGTGGCGTTCAAATTAGTGACGATGTGGCAACTGATCTGGATCTTAACGATGGTCAAGTTGGCGTCAGCGCTTATTTAACAACCGAGATTGATCAAACGCAATTCATTACCCAACTTAAAACGCGAGTCTTGCAATTACAACAAGCAGGTTGGCTGGCGCCTAACTTAAAAATTTTGACGAAAAATATTGACGAAAATGATTGGACCACTAGCTGGCAAGATTATTATGAACCAGTGCAGGTGACCCGTTATTTGACAATCGTTCCACAATGGCAAGATTATCAACCGCAGTCTAATCTTGAGCAGCTCATTCGTTTGAATCCGGGTAAGTCCTTTGGTACTGGTATGCACCCAACGACGCGGTTAGCCTTATCTTGTTTAGAGTTAACTTTACGCGGTGGCGAAAAAGTTTTTGATGTTGGAACTGGTTCAGGTGTTTTAAGCATTGCGGCCGCTAAACTTGGTGCAGATGCAATCACAGCCACTGAATACGACGCCGCTGCTTTACCCTTTGCTCAAGAAAATATTGCCTTAAATCACTTAACCGACCAGATTAAGTTAATTCAAGGCAGTTTGTTAACACCCGTTGTCGGTCGAGCCGATTTGATTGTCGCCAACATGTTGCCTGAAACATTGCTGCCTCTGATTCCACAATTAGCTGCCCATCTTGAAGCAGATGGTACTGTCATTTTAACAGGGATAATTGCCGCTCAATTAGGTAAAATTGAAGCCGCCGTAACTGCCCATCATTTCAGCGTGGATCTACAATTGAAGTTGGCTGATTGGTATTGCTTACGACTCAAGCAAGTTGAGGTGGACGCATAGATGCAATTATTCTTTGTTGACAGCGTGGTTGACCCCGCACAATTGGTTACCCTAACCGCAGCTGATTTTAAACACGCGGTCCAAGTTTTACGGATGAAAGTTGGCACTGAGATTCAAATTGCTGATCATGCTGGCACAGCGTATCCGGCGATAATCTTCCAAATCGATTCCACGACATCAACGATTGCTGCGCAAATTAACGGTCCAGCTTTGCCTAATACGGAATTACCGCTTCAAGCAGAAATTATTTGTGGCTTACCTAAACGTGAAAAAGCAGACTGGATCGTACAAAAAGCGACAGAATTAGGTGCGACTAGAATTATTTTCTTCGCTGCTAATCGTTCGATTATGCAATGGCGCACCAATCAGGTCGAGAAGAAATTAATGCGCCTTCAACAAATTGCCCACGACGCTGCAGCACAATCACATCGCCGTAAAGTACCGGAAATTGTTTATTGGCCGCAATTATTGGCCAAATTACCCACTCACGGTCTAAACTTAGTGGCTTATGAAGAGATAGTGAAGCAGCATGAAGATTTTGGTTTAGTCAAAGCCTTTAAGCAACTGCAAGTACAGCCGCAAACTGTGCGCATGATTTTTGGTCCGGAAGGCGGGTTGAGTGTTGCTGAGGTGGCGGCACTAAAAGCTGCGGCGGTGCAGCCAGTTGGCTTAGGTCCGAGAATCTTACGAACTGAAACAGCACCACTTTATTTCTTAAGTAGCTTGAGTTATGCGCTAGAATTGTTAAAATGATTAATAATTGACTTAAAATGAACGAAATGGATGAACATATGAATAAGATGAAAAAGCTTTTTTCTAAACCAGTGTTACTGATTATTTTGACCGGTTTATTTGTCTCTTTTGCCTTGCCGCTGCTTTCTAGCTTCGTGGGAATTAGTAAGATACATCGTATTATCTATTTATTTTTAGTAATCAATCCGTTACTTAGCATTTTAAGCGGCTGGTTAATCCGTCGTGCTACTCTGAATTTTGCCTGGCTCTTTTTCTTCCCGGCTGTTTTTGCAATTAGTATTTGGTGGCGCTTTGCCCAATACAATTATTGGTTAGCTGGCGTTTACTTGATTTTAGGCTTAATTGCTTATTTGCTGATTCCAGTAAGTCAATCCAAAACCGTCACTCATTAAAACTGAGACTGGAATTCTTGAATTTTGGTGAAGGCATCGTTAAATTGAGGACTAAGTAGCTTTGTGATAACTAAATTTTGTTTTACTTTTACTAGGGGTGTTGAACATGTCTCAACAGAAAGATTTAACTCAAGATGAAGTGATGGCACTTTGCCAAGAATATATGAATGAGGATCATTTGGCTTTCGTACGCAAGGCTTATGATTTTGCCGCTTATGTCCATCACGATCAGAAGCGGCAGTCAGGTGAACCGTATATTATTCACCCAATTCAGGTCGCCGGAATTCTCGCAGAATTAAAAATGGATCCTGAGACCGTTGCCTCGGGTTATTTGCATGATGTTGTTGAAGACACCAACATTACCCTCGGTGACGTTCAAGAATTGTTCGGTAACGATGTCGCCGTCATTGTCGATGGTGTGACTAAATTAGGTAAGATTAAATACAAGTCACATCAGGAACAGTTGGCAGAAAATCACCGTAAGATGTTATTGGCGATGGCTAAAGATTTACGAGTCATCATGGTTAAATTGGCTGATCGTTTGCATAATATGCGCACGCTACAACATTTACGTCCTGATAAGCAACGCCGAATTGCTGATGAGACTTTAGAAATTTACGCACCGTTAGCTGATCGTTTAGGTATTAGCCGAATTAAGTGGGAATTAGAAGATATTTCGCTACATTATTTGAATCCGCAACAATATTATCGAATCGTGCACTTAATGAATTCTAAACGTGGCGAGCGCGAAGGCTACATTTCTGAAGCAATTACTGAGATCAAAGCTGCGATTGCAGATTTGAATGTTAACTATGAAATTTATGGTCGCCCCAAACATATTTATTCAATCTATAAAAAAATGCGCGATCAACATAAACAATTTAGCGAGCTCTATGACCTATTAGCGATTCGAGTCGTCGTTGATTCTATTAAAGATTGCTATGCTGTTTTAGGTGCGATCCACACGAAATGGAAGCCATTGCCTGGCCGTTTCAAAGATTATATTGCCATGCCCAAAGCTAATGGCTATCAATCGTTGCACACAACTGTCATTGGTCCCAAAGGCAAGCCCCTGGAAGTTCAGATTCGTACCGAAGCAATGCATGAAGTCGCTGAATATGGTGTGGCAGCACACTGGGCTTACAAAGAAGGTATCAGAGAACAAGTTCAATTAGACAACTCCGATCAGAAATTAGATATTTTTCGTGAGATTTTAGAAATCCAGGACGAATCAACAGACGCCAAAGAATTCATGGATAGCGTCAAAGGCGACATCTTCAGTGATCGGGTTTATGCCTTTACGCCTAAGGGTGACGTTTATGAGTTGCCCAAAGGTTCCGTGCCAATTGACTTTGCTTATTTAGTCCACACCGAAGTCGGTAATCATACTACCGGTGCTAAAGTTAACGGCAAGATTGTTCCACTAACTTATCAATTGAAAAATGGTGACATTGTCGAAATGTTAACATCCACTTCGGCGTCACCAAGTAAAGATTGGACGAGTATCGCCTTTACTAGTCGTGCTCGGAATAAAGTTCGCCGTTATTTCAAGCAAGAAGAGAAGACTGTCAATATTGAGCGAGGCCGCACGGCTTTAGAGAAGCAGCTGCAAGATATGGGTTATAGTCCCAAAGAATTTATGGATAAAGACCATTTGCAGGCCGTTTCTGGTAAAGTTAATTTCAATACGGAAGACGAATTATTGAGTGCGATTGGTTACGGTGAAGTTTCTGCCTTAATTATCTCCAACAAACTCACTGAAAAAGAGCGTAAAGAAAAGGCCGAGAATGAACAGCGCCAGTACGAAGACCAAATCCTAACGCAATCCGAAACGTCGCAACCTAAGCAGCAGAAAACGCCAGAAAAGATGAAGATTCAACATGAAGGCGGCGTGGTCATTCAAGGCGTCAATAATTTATTGATTCGATTGGCAAAGTGCTGCAATCCCGTTCCTGGAGATGCGATTGCCGGTTATGTCACTAAAGGTCGGGGTGTCACGATTCATCGTGCTGATTGTCCCAATATTCAACATGAACAAGAAGCTGGTCGCTTAATTGAAGTTGAATGGGATGAAGATGACGATGTCTCACAATCATATTTTGCAAACTTGGAGATCTATGGCTATAACCGCAATGGTTTGTTAAATGAAGTTTTACAACTGTTAAACGGCAAGAGTAAGAATTTGAACAACGTCAATGGTCGCGTTGATCATAATAAGATGGCTCATATTTATGTTAGTGTCGGTGTTCGTAATCAGACTCATTTGGAATCAATTATTGATGGTCTTAAGAATATTCCAGATGTTTATGAAGTGAAACGAGCCCAAGGTTAAGTACGATTAAATTCAGTGTTTACATTAAAAGATAGTTTGGAGTAAAGACGTTTGCGAGTAACTTTACAACGGGTTAAATCAGCCCAAGTCACGGTTAACGAACAAGTTATCGGGCAAATTGAAACTGGCTTGTTACTATTCGTCGGAATTAGTCCGGCCGATACAGAACAACAAGTGGACAAGATGGTCCATAAAATTGTCAGTCTGCGGATTTTTGAAGATGAAAACGAAAAGATGAATTTAAATATTCACCAAATTAATGGCGGTATTTTGTCAATTTCCCAATTCACCTTATATGCCGATACCCACAAAGGCAATCGCCCCAGTTTTCAAGACGCAGCCAAACCAGATTTGGCCGAGCCACTTTATAACACCTTTAATCAACGCCTAACGGTAGCATTAGGACAACCAGTACAAGTAGGCAAGTTTGGTGCTAACATGCAAATAACCACCCTAAATGACGGCCCAGTGACGATTAATTTAGAGTGCGAAAGGTAACGGGTTGGCGGTATGACTTTAAGTGGGAAGATCATTGCGTGTCAATGCAAGGAGATTCACGCTTAAAGTCACTTCCGCCAGTTGTTCGCAGCACGTTTCAAATCAGAGTGCTGAGAAGCGCGGGTAGTTAGTGAGGATTAAGTTCAAACCAGTTAAAATCTTGGTTTTAAGATTTAAACTGGTTTAACTTAACCGGAACTAACTGCGCTTCGTAGCACGTTTCAAAATACAAAATAAATGGCGTCGGGATAATCATCCCAGCGCCATTTATTTTATTATTATTTTTTCGCAATACAATCAGTATTTGGAATAATCATTTCAAATAAGATAAATCAATTCTGTTAGTTTTGGTCAACTTTTTCTTGATTCATGAACAAGAAGATCGCACTTAAGATAATTAGTGTGAAGCTAATCAACCCAATCGATGAAGAAATACCTGCATTGATTATGCTAGCATTATCATGAAGATTTGTCGTAATTTGTGGGGCAAAGCCAAGCAGATAAATGATGCGAATGAAAGAAAAGCCAATACCGAAGAAACCAATCATGTGCCCCAAGTGGCTGCGCTGGGCCTTAGCTGCATAATTGAAAGAAGTGATTAAAATAATCAATGCGATACCGTCCAAAAACAATTCTGGTAAGACGGTCATAAGATTCGTTTTGGACGTATTTCCAGTGCTGAGTAGACTGAGGGTGAAGTTTGACAATAACAAGTTTAAAGAAACGAAAGAAGCACCAAATTGTGCGGTGAGAAGACAGATTGCAGCGACGATATTCCAATTTTTTGCTTTTAGCATGATAAACCAACTTTCTTTTGATGTGAGATTATTTGTGATGAATATCAAAAGTATAGCATAACCAAAACTGAGATTTTGAAATAGAGCGTGTCGTGATCGATTTGTTCAAAATTCTTAAGGTTTTCGATTACAAAATTACTCATCAAAAAATTTAATAATTTTCAGGATTGATGAAGAGCTTTCGTCAACACTGGAAATTATTGCGTAGTAGCCCTCTTCGTGAAAAAACAATAGCGGTTGGCTTGTTTAGATATTGGTTAAAAATAATGTGCTAGAAACGGCCAACTTTTGATGGGGCTTATTGCGGCAGTTATCAACTTGACCTAGTTTTAATCACAGTTTAAGAATGATCAGCATCCCTCTTTTTTCGTCGCAAATCACATCAAGATTGGCTTGCAAACTTTTTGCTGTTTCGTTCAAATCGAGGGTTTGAAATAATTGAATCGCTTTTTGACAGAGTTGCTGTCCTTTTTTTGGTTGACCATGCTTGATTTCATACCAACCTTCGTAGAAATAAAGATTGATTTTATTAGTCGCATTTTCGGTGGGGAGTTCTTTCATCATGGTTAGCACTTCGTTAGCTTGCTGGTAGTTCTCGTGGAAGAGAAAAATTGTGAAATCAGTGATCAACAATGCAAAAGGGATGTGTTCAAAATTACGAACGACCGACAAACGGCGGCTTTTTTTGATGCCAATTTTGAGTAGACGTAAATTCTCAGCGGCAGGAAGCATCATCGCAAAGAATTGGAATAAATAGATTTCATACAATCCCCAATTATCGACGTTCTGCAAATAGTGACGTACTGGTTGTGCTAGTATGCCAGTTTGGTTCGGCTCTCGTCCTGTTCGATTGACTTCATAAAGACAGCGATAAAATAACCATTCGAAATGATGTTGTTTGCTCGGATGTTGGCGATAAATTTGTTCACTTTCGTCAATTAGTGGTTGCAAAATCTGGCGATAATTCTGTTGATTGAGCGCACTAACAGTCGAAATCTTGGCAAATCCTTGCATGAATGGAGCTTGTTGTAACCCGACAGCTAACTTAAGCGGGTCATCATCAAGTATTTTCATAGTTAATTTAACTTCTGGACGATCCTTAAGAACTGTCTCCGTAAAAAACTCAAGATAACCGACATTGATTGCGTTTAGAAGCTTCAAAAAATTTTTGAGTGAGATTTCCGTTTGCTCACGTTCGAAGCGTGAAATAAAAGATTTCGATAGGTCGGTTTCATGGGCAACTTCGGCCAATGTGATCTCACGATTCTGTCTAAGCTGACGATAAACTTGACCATAGTTTTCTTCTGGCATAGCTGAACAACTCCTGATTGAAATGACGGTAACTTTGAGTTTCATATATGTAACTTATGCCTAGTCTAGCATAAATTGACGGTAAGATGACTATTGTTAATTACAATTCTTAACAAGTCTTTGACCACAAATAAAAGTCAATTTACATGAGGGGCGATTTAAATGCATGTTTTCTTAAAAAATAAACCTTATCAAACTTTAACACTTTCGAGTTTTTTGAGTTCGATTGGGTCAGTATTGTTCAATATCGTCTTTATTATTTATGCTGGTAGTTTACCTTATAAGACGTTGGCAGTTTCACTGGTGTCCTTTGCGACGGTGGTTCCCACTTTCTTCATGATGCCAATGGGATACTTAGCAGATCAGAGTAAGAAGCGGATCAATCTAATGTTCCGGTTCAAGTTCGTTCAGTTTGGCCTATATTTGTTGCTATCACTTCTAATTGGGCTTAATCAGTCGATCTGGATTTTTGCAATTCTGTTAGTGATCAACGTCGCATCAGATATTATTTCCAGCTTCACCGGTAGTTTGGTGTTGCCATATTTCAAACACTTCGTAGCTAATGCCGATCTCAACGATGCAACGAGTTTTGAAACGGGTATTAACAATGTGATTAATATTGTGTTCCAGGGTGTAGGTGCCAGTTTAATCGTTTTGCTTCATCACAATTATAGCCTCTTTGGCATCATCAATGCGCTGAGCTTCTTACTTGCGGGGATTGTCTTAATTCAGCAGAAGCAATTATTTAAGCAGGCTGATCAAGAAGAAATTGCCGAAGATGAAGCTGCAGTTCAAACAGAAGTTAAACAACAGTCTAAGGAAAACTTTTTTCAAAGCATGAAACATTCACTCAAGCTCTTCTATGAAGACAAGTTGATCTTTTCAATTACGATTCTGGCTGTGTTGGTGAATACACTTGGCATCGGCATGGACGGCCTAAGTAATGTGCTGCTGGTTAATACGAAATCATTGTGGTTCGGGAACTTTGGCAATACCGTGGCGTTGATTAGTATTGTCAGTTCGGTGGCGATTACAGCTGGCGCACTAATTACTCACGATGGCTTGCAAGATGTCTCAATTCCAGTTTTGGTCGGGATCGCCATGATTTGGGTGACAGGATTTGCCATCAATATGTTCTGGTGGGAGAATCGCTATCTCATGATTGTTTTGATGGCCGCTGCTAGTTATCCCTTAGGAAAAGTTAATCCTCGATTATCTGCGCAATTTATTGCCAAAATTGAACGTAAGCGGTTAGCCGCAACTTTAAGTGTGCTAAACACCATGTCTGTGATTGGCGGCCCCGTTGGTCAGATCGTCTTTCTCGGAATTGCCAATGCAATGACACCGAAGTTCTCGTGGCTAATTTTTACGGCATGCTCGCTCTTAGTCGTGGTAGCGTCATTTTATACGGCTGCTTATCAAAAGAAGTATCAGAACGCACATCCTGTTATCCCGGATAAATAAACCAGTAAACACGATCGGTGAATGTGGTAAAATAAGGAAAAGTTTTAATTGAACCTTCACTGAATTAAACGTGATGTTGAATGGTTCAATTGAGAAAGGCGATATTTGATGGTATTAAAAGACTTCATTTGGGATTTTGATGGCACATTATACGATACTTATCCAGTAATGACTCAGGCTCTTGTCACGACTTTGCACAAATTTGGCGTTACTAAAATTGACGTGAGCGCACTTTACCGTGATTTGAAAATCCGGTCCGTTCGCGCAGCCCAACAAACGATTGCCGATCAAAATCAACTTTCTGTTGTTGACTTAGCGACAACTTATCATCAAATTGAACATCAAGCGCAGCAAACACCACAACCTTATCCTGGCGCAGCTGAGGTTTTACAAACAGTAATTGCACATGGTGGTCGTAATTTCTTAGATACTCATCGTGATCAGACGGTTTATGACTATTTAGCGCAAAACAAGTTGTCTGGCTATTTTAGCGGCGGGATAGATGCAAGTCAGAATTTCCCCCGTAAGCCTGATCCTAGCGCCATTAATGCGATCATTAAACAATATCAGTTGGATCCAGCAACGACAGTGATGGTTGGCGATCGTCGCTTAGATATTGATGCTGGTCTTAACGCGCAGATTCAGACAATTTATTTCAACGTCGATGGCTATAATGACGCGCCTTACGCAACTTATCAAGTTAATCAGTTAGCCGATATTTTAGCGTTGCTCGCGTAAAGTTGAGGTTACGAACAAGATGACAAAATTTAGGTAGATAAGTCTGATTCAAATTTATTATTTTGGTTTTGCAGCGATAATATGTGACAAAATGTTGAGGAATCAAGAGGTAGTTAGCAATGGACTTAGGAGTTGTTTTGACATTTGATGAACCACTAACAAAATCCTTTGAAGGAATCTGGCAATCGTTGGCAGTACGCAAATTATCCACTTATCATAACCGATCAGATAAGTTTCCGCACCTTACGCTAGGTGGAAATATTTGTGAACGCCCAATTCAGGATATTAATCAGGATTTAATTTCCTTATTCAATGATGTATACCAATTTGACGTGGCGTTCGACATTTTGGATCGATTCACCAACACTGATACCGTTGTTTTGCGTCCTGGTGAAATTGAGACAATTCAAAATTTACGCCAAAAAATCTTTGCTAATGGTGACATTCTTTTACCAGAGCAACACCCATTTATACCACACGTGACATTAATGAATCATCAAGGAACGACGCAAACAAGTTTGGCAATGACTTATTTAGTACGTCAAACATATTATCTTTCTGGAAAAGTGACAGCCGCAAAACTTATTGGTCTTGAAAAGGGTATGGTTAAGATACTCGGCACTTATTATTTTAAAAATGAACGCAACGAAATTATCAAAACATTAAGAAGGTAAAACATACATGCAAATTACCAGCACGACAAAGTTGACGGATGCGCAGATCACCACGTTTTTGGCACTTCAACGTCGGGTTCACGAATACGATGACACTCATAAGAAAATTTATTTAAGCAATCAGTTCAACGTTGAACCAACAATGGCAGCTTTTTTTATTGCAGAAGAGGCTGGGGAAATGTTAGGCCTCTTGATGATCTATGCAGATGAAGGACCAGATGAAGCGGCTGAGTTAAGTGTGATCGTGACACCCGAAAGGCGACGTGAAGGAATTGGCACGAAGTTGATTGCGGCTGCTAAAAGCGAGCTTGCACAGTTTAATTATCAGCAAGTAACCTACGTGACAGAACGAGTTTTTTTGGCGGCACATCCTGATTTTGAGACAAATTGGCAGCTTACAGATTTGACAACGGAATTTCAACTCTCGGCATCAGCGGGAACTAACAAGCTGTATCAATTACCAAATCAATATCAGTTACGCTTATTAGAAGAAGCCGATATTGCAGGCTTAGTTGGTGCCTC
This sequence comes from Lapidilactobacillus bayanensis, assembly GCF_003946695.1. Classification (GTDB taxonomy): domain Bacteria; phylum Bacillota; class Bacilli; order Lactobacillales; family Lactobacillaceae; genus Lapidilactobacillus; species Lapidilactobacillus bayanensis. The sequence continues at coordinate 110,587 of NZ_RHOX01000001.1, forward strand.
AGTGGAAGCCTTCGACAGTACACCTGAGATGGCAGCGCGTTATTTACGCTCTGCACTGACAGATCCAGCCGTCGATCAATACGTGTTAGTGAATAAGAATAACGACGTTCTGGCCAGTACTGCACTAGATGTGACGGACGTTTATTATTTCTTCGGCCTATTCGTGAAACGCGCCTTCCGTCACCAAGGAATTGGCACAGCACTCATTCAAGGCATTATGGCAAAAGTCACGCGGGCAAAACCTTTGCCGTTTCAATTAGCAGTTGAGGGTGAGAATGATATTGCACATCATTTGTATTTGCACGCAGGAATGGTCGATGAAACCGAGATTGTTTATTTGAAACCGCAAGACAACGCTTAATTCAAGACCGACATGTTGCAGCAACTCTTAAATTTGAGATAGCAAAATTCGCAATGGTTGCCCTGCACTCAAGTACGACAATCTAAGTTTTAAAAATGAACGATATTAATTAATAGCCTAGGAGAGTGGCAATACACCCAGTTAACGCTAATTAAAATGAGGTTAAGTAATGAAAGTAATCAATACCAGTAAACTTTATTATGGCTTCCCAATCTTTGTTCTGGGTTATCCAGATGCGCAAAATCAGTACAATATCACAACCTGCAGTTCTTCCTATTCATTAGGCAGCATGGTTCAGTTCGGCTTGGGCGCAGACACCAATGCGGCAACGCAGATCTCTCACTATCAACGCTGCACTTTAAACTTACTGCCTGAAGAAGCACTCCAAGTCGTCGAAAAAGCCGGCTTCCGGCATGCACGTGCAAAGTTGAATGCGACAATTCCGTATCACATTGATCAGCAAACTGATCTACCCGTGATTGATCAGGCACTGTTGACACTGTATTTGCGAATTGACTTTGAACGCGTTTACCAAGGCTATGCGAATTTCACCGCTCATATTGAGAAGAGAGAAGTTCGCGATGATCTGATTGTGGACGGTAAGCTACAGAGTGCATCGTTTAATCCGGTACTCTATGTTGGCGATGAACATGAGCGGAAGTATCGTTTCTTGAGTGATCGCTCTGAAAAACTGGGCTCCTTTTTGCGTAAGGAACGGCCCCGAACTAAACGTCCCTGACATCATGCAGCAACTTGTACACAGCAAAACGTACACACGCCGACATAAACGACAACACAAAAAAGCATCGAGACGAAAACGTCCCGATGTTTTTTTGCGCTATTGGCTCATTCTTTTTAGGTTTAGTTATTGAAATAGGCGGTTAAACCGTTGACGATTGAATTAGCGACTGCCTGGCGGTAACTTGTAGAACTAATCTGACTAAAGTCTTTTTGGTTATTGATATAGCCTAATTCCAGTAAAACAGACGGACGAGTATTCTCACGAAGAACTTCGTAATTGGCATATTCAGCACCACGATTTGTTAGTGGTAACGCTGATAATTGTCCTTCCAGTGAACGAGCTAATTTACCGTCTCGCGTTTTGTTGTAGTAGTAGGTCGTCACGCCGCTGACAGAGTTGGCGCTGTCATTAGAATCGAAGTGAAGGCTAATGAAGGCATCAGCGTTAAGCTTATTGGAAATTCGTGCACGTTGTGACAAGCCAACATAATCATCGCTACTGCGTGTTAAAATGACATTTGCGCCAGCAGAGCGTAATCGCGCTGCAATTGCCTTAGCCATCTCTAGGGTGTACGTCTTCTCATATTGATTGGTTTGAGAAAGGGCGCCAGAATCGTTACCACCATGACCAGGATCCAGGACAATTGTTGATTCGGCTAGGTTGGATGCAACTTTAGGCATGGTGCTACTTGAAGTGCCTTTATCCTTGAGTGTGACAACCCAGCTGGCCAAATAACCAACTTTGCCAGAGCTAGTTTTGACTTGATACCATTGATTGACCGTTTTAACGTAAGTGAGTGTTGAATTGGCTGATAAATTAGCTACAACCGCGGCGTTAGCATTTGGTTGAGTGCGTAGGTGGGTGTTATTGGCATTGATCACGACGACTTGTGTGGCATTGGAGGTATTGGTTGTGATGATGTTATTTTCCGTTTGAGCGTCACTTTCAACTTGACTCGAAAGTTTAACAGCACTTTGTTTGATCCAAGCAACTGAAGTGCCATACTTAATCTCATACCAGCCGTTCTCACGATATAGAATTGACACGTTAACACCAGCCGCTAAACTAGTCAATTGTTTGGCAGATTCACTGTTACTCTGGTAAATTGGTGTCCCACCGCTAATGACACTGGCAACTTGATTAGTTGTCGCACTAACTTCGGTGTTCTTAACCAACCAACTGGCGACCCAGCCAACTTGGTTATCGCTAATTCGAACTTGATACCATTCATTACGCTCACTAATAATCGTTAAGCGTTGCCCCTTCTTAACTTGTCCACTGACATCATAGGCCAGGCCAGGACCTTTACGAATATTTAAGACGCTCGCTTGGACTTCAACTTGTTGGCTAGTTGCTAAGACAAATGTTGTCCCGATTGACAAGATAATTGCCAAAGAAATTGTTAGCGCGACACGCCATTTCCAAATCTTTTTTAAGATTATTTTGATCACATTAAATTACTCCTTGGAATCGAACAAATGACAGTTCGTGGCTATGTATATATATACTTCATTATAGTCTGATTTGGTCTAAATCTTAGCCATTAATTTAAATCTTAAATAAATACTAAAACTTAATCACTTGAATCGTTGCTTTTGTTGCAAAAATAATGATTCTGCCCTTGACTTTCTGAAAATCGACAGTTACAGTAAGAGAGAATATTAAACCAATGACAAATGAGAAGTAGTTCAGACAACAGAGACCGCCTAGTGCTGAGAGGGTGGATTGAACGAAGCGACCATTTCGAGGTTGAGCATCGCTCCGTCGATTCGACGTTATCCAATAGTTAATTTAAGGTGGTACCGTGCCCACTGCGCACCCTTAATCGCAATTTAGTTGTGATTAAGGGTGCTTTTTATTTACAGCAGAATTAACTTAGGGTAGCAATTGACCGACTGCACCATATTGTTGGTATTTTTTAAAGCGACTGGCATCACTTGACAGTTGCCTAAACAATCGTCAAGTGATGATTTGTTCGCAACCAGATTGATATCGAGTAATGACCAGTTATTATTTAGGAGGAGTTTAGCATGCATTATCAAAAACCCAAAGGGACAGCAGACATTTTACCCGCTGAAGCTAAAAAATGGCAATACGTTGAAAATATTGCTCAAGAAGTTTTTGAAACTTATAACTATCATGAAATTCGAACACCGATTTTTGAATCATATGATGTTTTCGAACGTTCCTCAGGTGAATCTTCGGATGTCGTGTCCAAAGAAATGTATGATTTCAATGACAAAGGTGAGCGCCATATTGCCCTGCGTCCAGAAGGCACGGCCGGCGTCGTTCGAGCCTATGTCGAAAACAAATTATTTGGTCCTGAACAGGTTAAACCTTATAAAGTTTATTATCATGGTCCAATGTTCCGGTATGAACGTCCCCAATCTGGACGACAACGTCAATTTCATCAAATCGGCGTCGAAGCTTTTGGGTCAACGTCACCTGACTTAGATGTAGAAACAATCGCCATGGCAATGCAATTATTAGCTCGCTTAAAATTAACAGACATGCATTTAGTGATCAATAGTCTGGGCGATGCTGCAACACAAGCAGCCTATCATCAAGCCTTGGTTGATTATTTGACACCATTACAAGCCGAGTTAAGCGCGGATTCTCAGCGGCGTTTAACCAGCAATCCTTTAAGAATTCTGGATAGCAAAGACCAGCATGATCAAGAGCTGGTTGCCCAGGCACCAACGATTCTTGATTTCCTTAGTGAAGATTCAGCACAACATTTTGCAGCGGTCAAAACTGGCTTAACTAATTTAGGGATTGATTACGAAATCGATCATACGATGGTGCGGGGACTAGATTACTACACCAACACAATCTTTGAGATCATGGTGACGTCACCAGCTTTTAACAATCAAGAAATGACGGCGATTGGTGGCGGACGTTATGATGGTTTGGTGAAAGAATTCGGTGGACCGGATGAACCTGGGATTGGTTTTGGAATTGGTGTTGAACGCTTGTTGCTACTACTAGATGATCAAGATGCTGCTTTACAAGAAAAACCATTAGATTTCTACCTGGTTAAAACGAGTGAAGCCGTTGAAAGTTCAGCGTTTAAATTATTACAAGCGATTCGCCGTAACGGTTATAGTGCTGATCAAGATTACTTAGCCCGCAAAGTTAAAGGTCAATTTAAGAATGCGGATCGTCTGCATGCACAATACGTGATTACGGTTGGTGAAACTGAAGTGGAGACAGGTAACGTGCCCGTCAAGAATTTAGCAACTGGCGAACAAATTGAAATTGAAATTGCTGCGTTTGAAAATAACTTTGCTGATGTGTTGGCAAAATTACAAAAATAAGTTGAAAGATTTAAAGAGCTTTCCAAAATGTTTGGGGGAATTATTATGGTAAAACGTACAACATATGCTGGTTTAGTTGATGAACAATATCTTGGCCAAGAGATTGATTTAGCAGGTTGGGTCCAAAAACGTCGTAGTTTAGGTAACTTAGTTTTCGTTGATCTTCGTGATCGTGAAGGTATCGTCCAATTAGTTTTCAGTCAAGAGATCAATGCTGACGCGTTAGCGATTGCTGAAACCTTGCGTTCTGAATACGTGGTTAGTGTTCACGGCAAAGTCGCTGCTCGTGGCGAAAAGGCGATTAACGACAATATGAAGACTGGTAAAATCGAAGTCGAAATTACTGAAGTCAAAGTCTTGAACAAATCCAAAACACCGCCATTTGAAATCACCAATGAAATCAGCGCTTCTGAAGATACGAAGTTAAAATATCGTTATTTAGACTTGCGGCGTCCAGAAATGATGGCCGGTTTACGAACAAGAGCGCAGATTGTTAGATCAGTTCATCATTACTTAGATGATAACGGCTTTATTGAAATTGAAACACCAGATTTGACCAAGTCGACGCCAGAAGGGGCACGGGATTACTTGGTACCATCACGTGTTTATCCTGGTAGCTTCTATGCCTTGCCTCAATCACCACAACTTTTCAAAGAGTTATTAATGTCTTCAGGATTTGATCGTTATTATCAGATTGCCCGTTGTTTCCGTGACGAAGATTTACGTGGCGACCGGCAACCTGAATTCACCCAGATCGACTTGGAAACAAGTTTCTTATCAGCCGAAGAAATTCAATCATTGACTGAAGGTATGATTGCTCAAGTAATGCATGATGAAAAAGGAATCGACGTCAAATTGCCATTTCCACGGATTACTTGGAATGAAGCGCAAGAACGTTTTGGTTCTGACAAGCCTGACTTACGTTTTGGAATGGAACTGCAAGATTTAAGTGAATTTTTCAAAGATAGTGCCTTTAAGGTCTTTAGCGGTGCTGTTGCTGATGGTGGTCAAGTTAAAGCGATTGTGGCGCCTCAAGCTGCGGGTAACTATTCACGTAAACAAATCGAACAAATCCAAGATTATATTAAACGTTTTGGTGCTAAAGGTTTGGCTTGGTTGAAAGTTGAAAACGACGAAGTAACCGGTCCAATTGCTAGGTTTGTTAAAGAACAGCAAGCTGACTTAATCAGCAAGTTAGACGCTAAGAACGGTGACTTAATTGTTTTCGTTGCCTCAAGTAAGAAAGTTGTTGCTGACAGTTTAGGTTACTTACGTAATTTCTTTGCTAAGGAATTAAATTTAATTCCAGCCAATGAATTTGCTTTCACTTGGGTTGTTGATTGGCCACTATTCGAATATGATGAGGGCGATCAACAATGGATTGCTGCCCATCATCCATTTACCATGCCTAATGAAGAAGATATTCATTTACTGGATACCGACCCTCATGCAGCACATGCCCAAAGTTATGATATCGTCTTAAACGGTTATGAATTAGGTGGCGGTTCAATTCGTATTCACACACGCGAAATTCAAGAGAAGATGTTAAAAGCTCTAGACTTCACATTAGAAAGTGCTCAAGAACAATTTGGTTTCTTGCTTGACACGATGGATTATGGTTTTCCGCCATTGGGTGGTTTAGCAATCGGCTTGGATCGTTTCGCCATGTTATTAGCTGGTAAAGATAATATTCGTGACGTGATTGCCTTCCCTAAGAATTCGAAGGCGACAGAGCCGATGACCACAGCACCATCACGTGTTGCTCAAGCACAATTAAATGAATTAAAGCTAGAAGTTGAACCGGAAAAACCTAGCGAAGATTAATCAGTTTACTTTTCAACGTAGATGCTTAATAATTAGTGTATTATTAAAGACGCCTGTGAATTTACTTAGGGTGTCTTTTTTTAATTCGAAATCGGAATGATGAAAGGTGTGTTAAAAATGAAAGAAGAAACAGCAATTTTTGCTGGTGGTTGTTTTTGGTGTATGGTTAAACCGTTTGATCAACAACCAGGTATTATTAGTGTCATCTCTGGCTATACTGGTGGTCATGTTCCTAATCCAACTTACGAACAAGTTTGCTCGCACACGACCGGTCATACTGAGGCTGTTAAGATTACTTACGATGCCGCTGTGATTAGTTATGCCGACTTGGTACAAGTTTATTGGCAAGTGACCGATCCAACTGATGCCGCGGGACAATTTCAAGATCGCGGTGATAATTATCGACCGGTTATTTTCGTCAATTCAGCTGAACAACGGCAGATTGCAGAAGCATCGCGCGAACAATTGAGTAAATCTGGCACTTTTAAAGAACCAATTGTAACTAAGATTGAAGACGCGCAACCATTTTATCCTGCGGAAGACTACCATCAAGATTTTTATCGTAAAAATCCAGCGCGCTTCGAAATGGAAGAACGCGGCGGTCGCCAACAATTCATTGAAAAGCATTGGGGTAACTAGTACTGTCAAAATGAATTCTGTTGGAAATTAAAAGTCTTAAGACTATAAGGCCTAAAACTATTATGTTGTGGTTCTTCGTGCCTGCGGGAAATGCGCTGGTGGAACGCTGTGGGCTCGACTTTAAGCCAATCTGTGATTGTCTCAAAGCTCGGCCTTGTCGTAAATGGTAAACCATTAACGACAATTTCACAGCTGACCGCGATTTTCCTCCGGCACTGACAAAAGAGATGTGGTGTGATTTAATTGCAATTTACGCTTCTGAGAATTAAGAGTAGTTCAACCACTTGTCAACTCAGCGCTTGCACGAAGGTTGCTATCTTGTCAGATTAGTGGCGGCGAAAGAATACCGCTCAGTAGTGACATTATTGTTGCAACTTTAGTTGTTACAATAAGGCTTGACTTGGAGACAATTTTGCAAAAATTGGCTTCAAGCAACGCCCACTACGTTCCAGCGCCAAGTATTATTTCGCCGCTACGGCAACGCGCACATTACATGAGCAACCTTTGTGCAAGCGCGAAGGATAGCTTGTCCTTGTCAAAATATCAAAATGTGTAATTAAATCATTTTGCAGACAAACATTGTATTTAATAAGTGAAGGCCAAATTTGTTAGTGGGTGGATTAGTCTACGTTTAAATTAGCAGGAAGTTTTATTTTCTTAGCGGATTTTTGGTTGTGGAATTAGGCAATGTGTTACAATATTGGCAAATGTTCTAATTGAGAGGGATTTATTTTTATGTTTAATGATATTGAACGTGCCATTCGACGGCATTCTAACTTAACCAAGTTATCAATGGCGTTTTTCTATGCTATTTGTGTGTCAATTGCCTTGAACTTTTTCTGGACACCAGGACATATTTATTCATCAGGAATTACTGGTGCGGCCCAGTTGGTTTCTAGTTTATTGGCGAATACACCGATTAAGTTGACCACACCAATTCTTTATTTTGCATTTAATGCACCATTGTTTGTTGTGGCTTACTTTAAAATCGGTCATCGTTTTACGTACTTCACCTTCTTCGCGGTTTTGTTTTCTACGATTATGATGCACATGATTTCACCGTTAAAAATTACTTTTGATCCGATTATCTGTGCGATTTTTGGTGGCTTGATTAATGGCTTAGGTACCGGAATGGCGCTGAAATATAATATTTCTACCGGTGGTCTAGACATCATTGGCATCGTCTTGCGTAAAAAAACTGGTAAAAGTATTGGCTCAATCAATATTATGTTTAATCTGCTGATTATCTTTGGTGCAGGTTTTGTTTTTGGCTGGGTTCATGCCTTGTACAGTGCCATGGGGATTTTCATCAATGGCGCCGTGATTGATATGGTCTATACGAGTCATCAACGTTTGCAGGTGATGATTGTTACAGATCATCCTAAGAAAGTAATTAGCAGCGTGCAGAAGTCATTACGACGCGGGATTACCATTGTCCATGACGCTGAAGGTGCTTATAAACACGAGGAGAAAACAATTCTTTTCACAATTATTTCACGTTATGAAATGCATGATTTTGAAACGGCGATGCGCAACAGTGATCCCTATGCTTTCGTTAGTATCACTGAAGTCTTCAAGTTATTGGGGCACTTCTATGAACCAAAAGTTGAGTAGGTGCGGAAATGACAAATTCAGATTTAATAATTGGCTCACATGTTTCGATGAGCGGTAAAAAAATGTTAGTTGGCGCGGTAGAAGAAGCTTATAGTTATCAAGCTAATACCATGATGATTTTTACCGGAGCTCCTCAAAACACACGACGCAAAGCAACAGCAGAAATGAAAATTCCCGAAGGTCAGGCATTAGCTCAAACGGACGGGATTCAAAGTATTGTGGTGCATGCACCTTATATTCTAAATTTAGGAAATACCATCAAACCAGAAAATTTACCGTTTGCGATTGAATTTATGCAAGGTGAAGTTCAGCGTGCGGATGCAATCGGTGCTTTTGCCATGAGCTTTCACCCAGGTGCCCATGTTGGCGCCGGTTCGCAGGCAGCAATCAAGCAAGAAGCTCAAGCACTAGATCAGATTATTAGTGATCAACAACAAGTTTCAATCGCGCTAGAAACAATGGCAGGCAAGGGAACTGAAATTGGCCGTACTTTTGAAGAACTCGCCGAAATCATTGAGCTGACTCAACATAATAATAAACTCAGCGTAACTTTTGACACTTGTCACACCAATGATGCCGGTTACGATATTCGACACGATTTTGACGGCGTCTTAAATAAGTTCGATCATATTATTGGCTTGGATCGCTTAAGTGTCATTCACTTGAATGATTCTAAAAACCCACAAGGAAGTCATAAGGACCGTCATACGAATATTGGTTTTGGAATGATTGGTTTTGAGGCTCTGAATTATGTCGCCAACCATCCCCAATTAAAAGCTGTTCCGAAAATTTTGGAGACGCCGTATATTGGGATTACCGACGATGCCAAGGGGACCATCTCACCATACGGGGCAGAAATTGCGATGCTAAGAGCACAAAAGTTTGATCCTGAAATGAAAGAAAAATTACGGGCACAACAATAAACAAGGTAAGAGCAGATGAGTTTGCTCTTACCTTGTTTTATACTTGCTGTCTTTGAGTGTTTTAAAAATGATGGCAGCTAAAACTGTTATGTTGTGGTTCTCCGCGCTTGCACAAAGGTTGCGTATGGAATGTGCGAGTATCGTGAGGAAAAATAAATACTTTCGCTGGAACGTGGTGGACACTGCTTGAAGCCAATTTTTGCAAAATTGTCTCCAAGACAGGCCTTCTTGTAACAGCTAAAGCTGCAACAACAATCTCACCACTGAGCGGTATTTATTTTCCCTCACTAAACAAATAAGATAGCAACCTTCGTGCCAGCGCTGAATTGACGAGTGGCTGAATCACTATTCAATATTTAGAAACACAAATTTGCAGTTAAGCTGCACTAACGCTCTTTCGTCAGTGCCGAAGGAAAATCGCGGTCAGCCGCGGTATTCTTGTTAGTGGTTTACCACTTACAAGAAAGTTTGTATTTGAGACAAATCGGGCTTTGATTTGGCTCAAATCAATACTCGCAGCGTTCCACCAGCGCATTTCCCGTAGGCACGAAGAATCGCAACATAACAGTTCTAGGACTTATCATCTGCAATAATTTGTTAATAATGATCCAAACCTAAATGCTCCATAATTAAAGTTGCTGTTTCTTCAATCGAGCGGTTGGCAACGTTGATTTCAAAACAACCAAGTTTTTGATAGAGATTCTTGGCGAACGCAAGCTCTTTTTTAATGGCATCCATATCAGAATAGGTCGTATCTGGGTTCAGACCATAAGCAATCATGCGCTCACGGCGAATATTATTGAGAACTTTGGGATCATTTGTTAATCCGATAATTTTTTTCGGGTCAACTTGATACAGCTCGTCAGGAATGTGAGCTTGAGGAACCAGCGGTAAATTGGCAACTTTAATATTGCGATTGGCTAAGAATAGTGACAGCGGTGTTTTAGACGTCCGCGAAATTCCTAGTAAGACAACATCCGCCTCTAAGAAACCACGCGGATCTTTCCCATCATCGTAGAGTACAGCAAATTCCATCGCCGAAATCCGATCAAAATACTTCTCGGTCAAATGATGGATTGCGCCAGCTTCATGGGTCGGTTCTAAAGCAAAACGTTTGCTCACACTGCGAACTAAAGGCGTTAATAAGTCAATCGCAGTTAAATCATTATTGGCCGCCTCAATTTGGACATATTCACTTAAACCTTGAGTAACTAAGGTGTGTGTAATAATCGCATCTTTTTTAATGGCACTTTTAATTAATTTATCAATTTTTTCTTTGGTGTTAACAAAAGGGTAGCGTTCATAAATTGGTTTGATCTCCGGAAATTGGGCCATAGCCGCTTGAGTTAGCTTAAAGGCGGTCTCACCAACAGAATCTGAAATCAAAAATAAGTATAATTGTCTTGGTTGGGCCATCGTTTTTTACCTCATATCTTTTATTCTTTTCAATTATTCTAACATATTTAGCGCTTTCATTACGAATTAATCCGAAATTTACGAAAAAGGTTGTTGACCGTAATTTCAACTTTCGCTATAATAATTAAGAACCACTGTGATGTCGTCATTATTCGTACAACAGAGTAGTTACATAGAAACTGGAAGGAGGGAAATCACATGGCTAAGACAATTGTCCGCGACAACGAGTCTCTTGATGATGCTCTTCGACGTTTCAAACGTTCTGTTTCTAAAAGTGGTACACTCCAAGAATACCGTAAACGTGAATTCTACGAGAAACCAAGCGTTAAGAAAAAGCTGAAGTCAGAAGCAGCTCGCAAACGTAAGAAATTTAGATAATAAATTTTACCCTCTTGTTTTTTGGATTACATTTTGTGATCTTCTACGACAAGGGGGTATTTTTTCACGAAAGGATGTCCCCCCCAATGACTTTAAATGAACAATTAACTCAAGACTTAAAAGCTGCCATGAAGGCCAAAGACAAGACCAAACTAAATGTTGTCCGCATGATCAAAACATCTTTAACCAATGCAAAAATTAAAAAAGGTGCTGATTTAACAGCGGAAGAAGAATTACAAGTCTTAAGTACAGAAATGAAACAACGTAAAGAGTCACTTGTCGAATTTGAAAAAGGCGGCCGTGACGATTTAATTACAGAAGTTAAGGCAGAAATGGCCATTGTTGAGAATTACTTACCTAAGCAATTGAACAAAGATGAATTATCGGCTTTGATTAGCGCCACAATCACCGAAGTTGGCGCAACTTCAATGAAAGATATGGGTAAAGTCATGTCAACGTTGATGCCAAAGGTTAAAGGTCGTGCTGACGGCGGTCAGATTAATCAAATCGTCAAAGAACTTTTAAGTAAATAAGTAACACGTCAAAAATTTCAACAACTGCTGAACTGTGCTAAAATTCAATTGACAGATAACTTTTGATTGGAGCGAATTCATTGGTAGAGCAACCAGATATTGAAAAAACTTTTATCTTACCAGATCCAGATCAGGCTTTAAATTTACTGGGAATTAATGATGAATATTTACATTTGCTCGAAGAAGGTTTGAACGTTTCAATTCATGCTTTTGGTGAGAAAATTGTTGTCACTGGTTCAGCCGTCGCCGTTGATCGGGTCGTTAGTATTTTTGAACAACTTGCACGCTTGTTACGCCAAGGGGTGATGATTAATAATAGCGATATTATTAGTGCTATGAAGATGGCCGATCGTGGTACCTTGGCGTATTTCAGCGACTTGTACACGGAAGAGATTGTGCGCGATGCCAAAGGTCGCAGTATTCGGGTCAAGAACCTTGGTCAGCGTCAATATGTTCAATCAGTTAAGCACAACGAAATTACGTTTGGCATTGGGCCGGCTGGTACCGGTAAAACTTATCTTGCCGTTGCCTTGGCTGTTGCAGCTTTGAAAGCGAACGAAGTGCAACGCATTATTTTAACTCGTCCGGCTGTTGAAGCTGGTGAAAACTTAGGCTTCTTACCTGGCGATTTGAAAGATAAGATTGATCCTTACTTGCGACCAATTTATGATGCCTTGTACAACATCATGGGGACTGAACATGCGAATCGCTTAATGGAACGCGGTATTATTGAGATCGCGCCGTTAGCTTATATGCGCGGTCGTACATTGGAAGAAGCACTCGTCATTCTGGACGAAGCGCAAAATACCACGCCTGCGCAAATGAAAATGTTTCTAACTCGGTTAGGGATGAATTCCAAAATGATTGTTAACGGTGACGTGACTCAAATCGACTTGCCGCACAATCAGCGGAGTGGCTTAATTGAAGCCGCCCATGTTTTAAAGAATGTTAAACATATTGGCTTTGTGGAGCTCTCCTCATCTGATGTGGTGCGCCACCCAGTTGTTGCCAGCATTATTGATGCTTATGAAAAATATGATCAGGAGCAAGTTAAAAAAGATGAATCTGGAAATAATTAATGAACAACACGTTTTACCAGTTGAACGAGAAGAGTGGATCCGCAATTTAGTTGAATTTGCAGCTAACAAGCTGGATTTACCTGCAGACGCTGAAATGTCGATTAGTTTAATTACGGATGACAAGATTCGCGAGATCAACCGTGAGTATCGCGATAAAGATCGGGTCACCGACGTCATCAGTTTTGCGATTGAAGACGATGAGAGTGACTTGCCCGACTTTGAAGAATTGGCTGCTGAATTAAATATTCCCCGCAACATCGGTGATTTATTCATTGCACCCGAGCATGTTAAGGAACAAGCAGTAGAATATGACCATACTTTTGACCGTGAATTCGGCTATACAATCGTGCACGGCTTCTTGCATTTGAATGGATACGATCACATCGAACCTGAGGATGAAAAAGTCATGATCAAATTACAAGAGGAAATTCTAGACAGCTATGGCCTCAAACGATAATCAAAAACAGACCAACAAGAACCATACATTCTACCAATCTTTTCGACATGCCTTAGAAGGCCTTAAAACGACCTTCCAGGACGAGAAAAATTTCAAGCGGCATTTGTTCATTGCCGCGTTAGTTTTGCTAGCAGGGCTGTTATTTGGCGTTAGCAAGCTAGATTGGCTCTGGTTGATCGTTGTTATTTTCTTAGTGCTGATCGCAGAGTTGTGGAATACAGCGGTAGAATATTTAATTGACTTATTAGTTGAGAAGCACTACGATCCATTAGCCAAAAAAGTTAAAGATGTTTCCGCAGCAATCGTGCTAGTTGCCGCAATTTTAGCAGCAATTGTTGGCGTCATCATCTTTTCACCATATATATTTTAAGAGTGCGAAGGGCAACGGGTTGATTGCGTAGCTCTAACTAGAAAGCACAGCTGGGTGTTAACCCAGATGGGATTACTAGTTAGACATAGCAATCAGTTGCGATGAGCACGTTTCAAAATCAGAGTGCGAAGGGCAACGGGTTGCTGGTCCAAATTTAAATGGAAAGATTGATGCATGCCAATGCAACAAGATTTTCACTTAAATTTCGTACCAGCAGTTGTTCGTAGCACGTTTACTATCATTTTGCTCTTCTTCGTGCCTCCAGGAAATACGCTGGTGGAACGCTGTGGGCTCGACTTTAAGCCAATCTGCGATTGTCTTAAAGCTCGGCCTTGTCGTAAATGCTAAAGCATCAACGACAATTTCACAGCTGACCGCGATTTCCCTCCGGCACTGACAAAAGAGATGCAGTGGTGTGATTTAACTTTAAGTTTGTACTTCTCAAAATTTTAGAGGACAGTTCAACCACTCGTTAATTCAGCGCTTGCGCAAAGGTTGCCCTCTTGTTAGTTAAGTGGCGGGAAATAAATACCGCTCAGTGGTGAGATTGTTGTTGCAGCTTTAGCTGTTACAACAAGACCTGTCTTGGAGACAATTTTGTAAAAAATTAGCTTCAAGCAGTGTCCACTACGTTCCAGCGACTAGTATTTATTTGCCGTCACGGTACCTCACACGTTCTGTATACAACCTTTGTGCAAGTACGAAGTCGCACAAAACGTATCAACGCAAGTTTCAAATTAACGTCCCAATCCAAGTTCCATTTAACTCAGTAATATTTGTGGAGGTAGTGTGATGGATAAATTAATTGAAGCAGCACGAAAGGCTTGGCAACAAGCTTATGTGCCATACTCACACTTTGCGGTGGGTGCCGCAGTTTTGACAGACGACGGCAAAATTTTTCAAGGCTGCAATATTGAGAATGGTTCTTACAGCATGACGATTTGTGCTGAGCGCGTGGCGATGTTCAAAGCAGTTTATGAGGGTTATCATCATTTCAAAGCCATTGCTATTGTCGGAGATACTCATGAGGCTATTTCGCCTTGTGGTGCTTGTCGTCAAGTAATGACGGAATTTATGCAACCGGAAGATCAAGTTATTCTCACCAATCTCCAAGGTGACGTGAAACAATTTAGCGTTGCCGAACTTTTACCATACTCTTTTTCATTAAAGGATGATCCGATTAAATGACAGATTATAAATCCGGGTTTGTGGCATTGCTAGGACGACCTAATGTTGGTAAATCAACATTAATGAATCGCCTAGTTGGCGAAAAGGTTGCCATCATGTCACCCAAAGCCCAAACAACTCGTAACAAAATTCAAGGTGTCGTCACTGATGATGAGGCACAGGTTGTCTTCTTAGATACACCGGGAATTCATAAACCCAAGAACGACCTTGACGATTACATGGACAAGGCCGCCTTTTCAGCCTTGGCAGATGTGGATATTGCCATTTATATGACCGGTGCCGAGGATAAAATTGGCCCCGGCGATCGTTATATTCTTGAGCAGTTGGCCAATATTAAAGCACCGTTATTCTTAGTGATTAATAAAATTGACTTAATTCATCCCGATGATTTATTGTCAATGATTGTTGAGTATCAAGAAATTGCTAACTTTGCTGAAATTATTCCTCTGTCAGCAACTCAAGGCAACAACGTTGATGAATTGATGGCCGAGATTAAGAAATATTTACCAGCCGGCCCGAAGTTTTATCCTGATGATCAATTAACTGACCATCCTGAATACTTCATTGTTGCCGAATTGATTCGCGAAAAGATTCTTGAATTTACTCGCGACGAAATTCCTCATTCAACAGCAGTTATCGTCGAAGACATGAACAAGTTCGAAAACGGTAAACGCGTCATCAATGCCATTATTTACGTTGACCGTGATAGTCAAAAGGGAATTGTCATCGGCAGAGGTGCTTCAATGTTGAAGAAAATCGGGATTGGAGCGCGTCGTGAAATCGAAGCGTTGCTCGGTGAAAAGGTTAATCTAAAATTACAAGTTAGTGTGCAACGGAACTGGCGCGACAATCCACTCTTTTTGGCGCGAGCCGGCTACAACGCTAAGGACTTTAAATAAAGATGACACTATTTCGCGATGCAGAATTTCGCGGCATCGTGATGTACCGCCGCGATTACCGCGAACGAGATTTATTAGTCCAAATTTTAACGGATAAGTATGCTGCCAAGATGTTTATGGTGCGCGGAGCAAAACGACCGAGCTTCAAATTACAAACGGCTATTTTACCCTTTACTTATGCCGATTATATTGGGGCTATCAACACGCAAGGCTTGTCCTACATCACCTCAACGAAGCAAACACATTTGTACGCTAAGATTAGTATGGATATTTTGGCTCAAGCTTATGCGGCTTATTTGTTAACATTAGTCGCGTCTGCTTTTGACGAGGGAAAACCGCTAGGACAATATTTTGAGCTCATTGTCGCTGCACTCGATAAAATGAATGACGGCACTGACGCACAGCTTTTAGCTAACCTAGTTGAGATCAAATTGTTAAATCAATTTGGGGTCGCGCCACATTTACAAGACTGTGTGATTTGTCAGCGTCATGATTTGCCGATGGATTATTCCGAACAATATGGCGGCTTATTGTGTCAAGATCATTGGCCGCTAGATGTTCATCGCCTTCATGCGCAACCTAAGACGATTGCCTTGATGCAGGGATTAGCACGAATCATGCCGCAGCAATTAGGCGAAGTCGATCTAAGTGTTCGCACTAAAAAAGATTTGCAGCGCATTTTAGATAAAATCTATCAAGATCAAGTTGGCCTGCAATTAAAAAGTAAGAAGTACCTAGATGAAATTACTCGCATGCCACAATTAACCCCGAAAAAAGTTGACAAGTCGCCCAAAAACGGTTAGACTCTTTTTGAATTCAATATTATTCTAGCTTGATGAGGAATTAATGATTTCATAACAGCGAGTGTGAACAGTGAGAGCACACCAGAAATCAGGGCACCTCAATTAGAAAAGCAATTAAGTGCAGATGTCTGACATCTGAATTAGGGTGGAACCGCGAAAATATTCGTCCCTATGTTACGTTTAGCGTAGCATAGGGACTTTTTTTGTAGAGTGCGCAAAGCAACGGGTTGATTGCGTAGCTCTAACTAGAAAGCACAGCTGGGTGCTAACCCAGATGAGATTTCTAGTTAGACATAGCAATCAGTTGCTTTAAGCACGTTTCAAAATCAAAGAACTATTATGTTGCTGTTCTTCGTGCATTCGAAAAGTTGTTTATGGAACGTGATGGTATCGTGGTGGAAAATAAATACTTGTCGCTGGAACGTAGTGGGCGTCGCTTGGAGCCAATCAAAGATTGTCTTCAAGTCGAACCTTCTTGTAACAGCTAAAGCTGCAACAAGAATTTCACTACTGAGCGGTATTTATTTTCCACCACTAGGCTAACAAGACATCCACTTTGCGCAAGCACTGAATTTACAAGTGGTTGAACCATTTTCATGTTATAGAGACATAAATTTGCGGTTTAGTTGCACTAACGCACTTTGGTCAGTGCCGGAAGAAAATTGCGGTCAGCTGTGAAATTGTCGTTAGCGATTTATCGCTTACGAGAAGGCCGACCTTTAAGACAATCGCAGATTGGCTTAAAGTCGTGCCCACAGCGTTCCACCAGCATATTTTCTGGAGGCACGAAGTAACACAATACACCAGTTCTAGTTTTTGTTGTTGTGATTAGTGATGCCGCCACGTTCACCATCATGTTTCATCCGCAACCTTTGCCGATGCACAACAAAATAGTGCGAAGTTGTCAGACTTTCGCGGTACGTTTTGAAAATTCCACTTGATTGCTGTCCTCATCATCTAACTTGACCACGACACAAATAAAGAAAGGTGAATTTTATGGTTAAACATTTGAATGTGCAAGAAATGATTTTAACATTGCAAAAATTTTGGTCTCAAAAAGGCTGCATGCTAATGGAGGCTTACGATACTGAAAAAGGTGCCGGTACGATGTCACCTTATACTTTTTTACGGGCAATCGGACCTGAACCTTGGAATGCCGCTTACGTTGAACCTTCGCGTCGTCCTGCAGACGGTCGTTATGGTGAGAATCCGAACCGATTATTCCAACATCATCAATTCCAAGTGGTCATGAAGCCGTCACCCAAGAATATCCAAGAATATTATTTGGATAGCTTGCGTGAATTAGGCATTGAACCTTTGGAACATGATATTCGCTTCGTTGAAGATAACTGGGAAAATCCGTCAATGGGTTGTGCTGGTGTTGGTTGGGAAGTTTGGCTTGATGGCATGGAAGTTAGCCAGTTTACTTATTTCCAACAAGTTGGTGGCCTAACTGTCGATCCAGTCACTTCTGAAATCACTTATGGTGTGGAACGATTAGCTTCTTACATTCAAGAAGTGAACAATGTTTTTGATTTGGAATGGGGTGACGGTGTCCTTTACGGCGATATCTTCAAAGAACCCGAATACGAACATTCTAAATATGCCTTTGAAGAAAGTGACCAAGACATGTTGTTAACTTTCTTCAACGACTATGAAAAAGAAGCCTTGCGTTTAATTAAGTTAGGTTTAGTACACCCAGCTTACGATTATGTGTTGAAATGCAGCCATGCCTTTAACTTACTAGATGCGCGCGGTGCCGTTTCGGTTACCGAACGGGCAGGCTATCTTTCACGAATTCGACGTTTGGCTCATCAAGTGGCCCAAGCCTTTGTCGACGAACGTGAAAAATTAGGTTTCCCATTATTGAAGCATGCTCAAGAACAAGCTGAGGAGGAAAAATAATGTCTGCAAATTATTTATTTGAAATTGGCTTAGAAGAAATGCCAGCCCATGTTGTTCGTCCAAGTGTGGCACAATTAGTCGAAAAAACGACCAAGTACTTGCAAGAACAACGTCTCGACTATACAGCAATTAAATCATATGCGACACCACGTCGATTAGCGTTGTTGATTAGCGGGTTAGCCGACCGTCAACCTGATAAAGTTGAAGAAGTTAAAGGCCCGGCGAAACGGATTGCCTTAGATGCCGACGGTAATTTTACTAAAGCGGCCTTAGGATTCGCTCGTGGTCAAAAAGTTGCACCCGAAAATATCACGTTTAAAGATTTCAAAGGTGAACCTTACGTTTTTGTTGAGAAGAAAACTGCAGGTAAAGCTGCTGCAGAGGTTCTAGCTGGTATTCAGGCTATTGCTAAAGGCTTGACTTTCCCAACACGGATGAAGTGGGGGACAAACGAATTCGAATACATTCGACCAATTCATTGGTTAGTGAGTTTGCTTGATGACCAAATCGTCCCTATGCAAATACTCGATGTAAAAGCTGGTCGTATCTCTCAAGGCCATCGTTTCTTGGGTAAGCCTGTCGAAATAGCAACAGCAACAGATTATGAAGCCGATTTAGCTAGCGAGTTTGTCATCGCGGACATGGCTAAACGACAAGCGGTAATTGAAGAGCAGATTAAAGAAATCGCCGCTAAAAATAATTGGCTGGTTGATCTTGATCCTGATTTACTAGAAGAAGTTGTTAACTTGGTCGAATATCCGACTGCTTTTGCCGGCCACTTTGCTGAGCAATACCTGGCTGTTCCTGAGGCTGTTTTAATTACCTCGATGAAGGACAACCAGCGTTACTTCTACGTGCGCAATCAAGATGGCAAGTTAGCGCCGAACTTTATTGGTGTGCGCAATGGCAATCGCGACTATCTCGAAAACGTCATTTCTGGTAACGAAAAAGTTTTAGTTGCTCGTCTGGAAGATGCTAAGTTCTTCTTTGAAGAAGATCAGAAGCATACGATTGCTGATTATGTTGAAAAGTTAAAGACAGTCAGCTTCCACGATAAGATTGGGACCATGTATGAAAAAATGCAGCGGGTTGCCATGATTGCCGCTACTTTGGGTCAGCTATTTGATTTAAGTGATCAAGAATTGGCAGATTTGGATCGTGCGGCTCATATTTATAAGTTTGATTTGGTAACAGGTATGGTTGGAGAATTCCCAGAATTACAAGGGGTGATGGGCGAAATTTACGCTAAGATTTTTGGTGAAAATAAAGCCGTTGCTCAAGCTATTCGCGAACATTATCTGCCAACGTCAGCCGATGGTGAGTTGCCCGCTTCTAAGGTTGGTGCGACTTTAGCAATCGCTGATAAATTAGATACGATTTATGCCTTCTTCTCAGTTGATATGATTCCAAGTGGTTCTAACGACCCGTATGCGCTTCGTCGCCAATCGTATGGGTTAGTGCGCATTTTAATCGCCAACCATTGGCACTTGCAGTTACATGATTTGCAGAATCGTTTAGCTAAGTCTTTGGTTAAGAATCATTTAACTTATGATTTGGACTGGACCAAGAATGATCAGGATACTCAGCATTTCTTCATCGATCGAATGCGTCAATTCTTTAATACTAAGAATCTTCGTCACGACATGATTGAAGCAATTGTCGGTTCAGAAAGTGCTGATCCAGCCACAATTGCTGATGTGGCTAAAACTTTAGCTGGCCATAGCGCTGATCAAGATTTTAAGGAAACAATTGAAGCTTTGACACGAGTAACACGCTTAGTTGATCAAGCTGACCTTGATTTAGACGCATTGACAGTTGATCCGGCCTTGTTTGAAAACCCGTCTGAACAAAAATTGTATGATGCAGTCGAAAATATTCGTAAGACCTTCAAGAGTAAGTCAATTGCAGAAGATTACGATGAATTACACGCATTACGGCCATTGATTGAAGATTATTTCGAAGAGAATATGATCATGGCTGATGATGAAAAAGTTCGGCAGAATCGTTTAATTCAATTAGCGATCATTCAACGCTTAATTAAGATTTTTGGTAACTTACAAGAATTAATCGTCAAATAATTTAGCATAAAACAACTAGGACCTAAATCCATTTTTTGGATTTAGGCCCTTTTGCATTGATATTCTATTGAAATACTACAAGTACTGATCTTTGACCGAACTAAAACAGATTCGTCTTGAATATTCTGTTGAGAGAGGCAAATCCTAGAACTGTTATGTTGTGCTTCTTCGTGCCTACGGGAAATGCGCTGGTGGAACGCTGCGAGTTTGATTTGAGCCAAATCAAAGACCGATTTGTCTCAAATGCAAACTTTCTTGTAAGTGGTAAACCACCAACAAGAATGCCGCGGCTGACCGCGATTTCCCTCCGGCACTGACGAACGAGATGTGGCGGCGTGATTTAGCTGCAAATTTGTACTTCTCAAAATTTTAGGGGGCAGTCCAACCACTCGTCAAGTCAGCGCTTGCGCAAAGGTGGCCATCTTGCTTGCCTAGTGAGGGAAAATAAATACCGCTCAGTGGTGAAATTGTTGTTAGTAATTTATTACTTACAACAAGACCTGGCTTGGAGACAATTTTGTTAAAAATTGGCTTCAAGCAGCGTCCACCACGTTCCGTCGAAAGTATTTATTTTCCCTCACGGTACCCACCACGTTTCGTACGCAACCTTTGCGCAAGCGCGGAGAACCAGAACAAAGCAGTTTTAGTTGCCACTATTTTGTTGTGGTTCTATCGCGGAAAGGCACAAGATAATCGTACTAGTTTTCAACACTTGCGAGCTGACCAAAGTAAGCGAGAATGTCAGTTTTCGTCAAAGCAGCTTTTTCAGTACCACTAACATCGAGTAAAATTTGACCGGTGCTCAGAATAATTAAGCGATTACCATATTTCAACGCATCTTCTAAATGATGGGTGATCATTAAACAAGTTAGTTGTTGCTCCGTGACCACTTGATTTGTTTGTGCCATCAACTGATCACTGGTTTTGGGATCTAATGCAGCTGTATGTTCATCTAGCAGCAATAAATCGGGTTGACGTTCCGTTGCCATCAAGAAACTCAAAGCTTGGCGCTGACCACCGGAGAGATTCTCTGCAGGTGTGTCTAAATGTTCGGCTAAACCGTTGCCCATCGTTGCTAACAATCTTTGGAAATTTGCTCGCTGTTGTTTGAGACCACGAGGCTTGAGGGTACGCCGTTGCCCCCGATGTAATGCTAGTAATAAGTTTTCGGCAACCGTCATTCGCGGTGCGGTGCCTAACTTAGGATCTTGAAAAACTCGAGCAATATAGCGAGAACGTTTCTCTGCACTTAATGAATTGAGCAAGTGCCCGTTTAAACGTAACTCACCAGTAGGAATCGGTAAATTACCAGCGATAGCGTTAAACAAAGTTGATTTCCCAGCACCGTTTGTTCCTAGGACGCTGACAAAATCTCCAGCATTAATTGTTAAGTTTAACTGTTTTAAGATGAGGTTCTGCTCCGGCGTTGCTTGATTAGCGGCAACTGACAGATCTTTTAACACCAAAATGGGTTGATTTTCTGCATTCATGAACGTGATACTCCTTTCCGAAATAGCTGATCCAATTTCAACTTGTGACTGAATTGCGGTAGCATTAAGCAAATGGCTAGAATAATAGCGGAGATTAAATTCAAATCGTTAGTACTGAAGCCCAATTGCAAGACAATTAAAATCACGAAGCGATAAATAATACTACCTAATGTGACCGCCACGAGCCGTTGGTTCAACGTCAGATTGCCAAAGACGACTTCGCCAATAATGATGGATGCTAAGGCAATCACAATAATCCCAATCCCCATGTTAACGTCGGCGTAGCCATTACTCTGGGCGATTAACGCACCACTTAAGGCAATCAAGCCGTTAGAAACCATCAAGCCAAGAATCGTCATGCCATCAGTATTAATTCCGATTGATTGGGCCATGATTGGATTATCGCCGGTAACGATAAAAGCTTGACCTAAATCTGTTTGCAAGAAGTAAATCAGTAAACCAGTGATAAGTATCACTGCGATTAAACCAACTAAAACACTGTCAAAATAACGGGGTAGTGATTTTAAAAAGTGATTGCTAAAAATCGTCGCTTGACCAAGTAGGGAAATATTTGACGTGCCCATAATGCGTAGATTAATCGAAAGGCAAGCCGTCATAACCAAAATACCAGCTAATAGAATTGGCACTTTACCCTTTGTATAAAGTAAGCCTGTAATCAAACCAGCGGCCGCTCCAGCTAGAAAAGCTAAACCGAGTGCAGCTGTTGGGGCCAATTGGTTGGTGATACTTGTAACCGCTACTGCGGCCCCCAGTGGAAAGGTACCTTCGACTGTCATATCAGCGAAGTTTAAAATTCGAAATGTTAGAAATAATGCAACACCTAAGATGGCCCATAATAATCCTTGACCAATTGCAGAAACAATCATACTCATTTGATGATTTCTCCTTTCGTTTGCGCCAGTTTAGTGACCGCAGTTGGGAATTTAATACCTAAAGTTTGTGCCGTTTTTTCATTCAATACGTTGTGACCCTTGCTTACATAAGCGAGGGGATAGTTAGCCGGATTGCGACCTTTAAGAACTTGACCGGCCATTTGTCCAGCGACTTTTCCTAAATCAAATTGGGTGATCGCGTATGCTGCTAATGCACCATCCTTGACCATCGTGTCGGCTGAGGCAAAGACGGGCTTTTTGGCAACGTTCGTGACATTGATTAAGGTTTTCATTGCCGTTGCCACGTTGTTGTCTTGTGGGGCATAGACGGCATCCACATGCTGAACCATTTGTTGAGCGACTTGTTGCATATCGTTGGTGGTACTAATGGTGTACAACTTTGGCGTTAAGCCAGCTTGTGTTACCAATTTAGCGAAATTCTTCGCGTTGTACTCGCCACCATGATCACTTGATGAATAAATAATGCCGATTGTTTTGGCTTGAGGAACAACTTGCTGCAATAATTGTAGTTGCTTATCTAACGGTGCATCACCAGAAGTACCTGTGATATTGCCGCCAGGATGCTGATCGGTTTTGATCAATTTAGCACCAACTGGATCTGTAATTCCTGCTAAAATCACTGGTGTTTTACCATTAGCAGCATTGGCGCAGGCTTGGGCAGCCGGGGTGGCAATCGCGGCCATCAAGTCAACTTTTTCGTCAATAAACTTAGTACTCATTGTTTTTAAGTTACTTTGGTCACCTTGCGCGTTTTGGAAATCAAGTTTGACTGTCTTGCCAGCAATAAAACCTTCTGCTTTCAAGCCAGCAACAACGCCGCGATGGATTTCATCTAAAGCAGGGTGTGTTAGCGGCTGTAAAATACCGACCGTGGGAATTTTTTTGGTAACAGGTGAAGCAGGCTGGTTTTTATCAGTCACAATAAAAGCAGCAATTAGAAAAATCACCAGGGCACTAATAAAGGCAATCATTCGTTTCATGTTAAAGACCTCGTTTTCTTTTTAATTAAATCGGTTACGGAATACAAAAAAGGCAAACCAGCATTTCTGCTAATTTGCCTTATAAACAAGGATAAGCAGAAGTCTGTTGATGGATGAATTCCATGCAGACTTCTTTGTTTGAGAACACAAAAGTTAGCCAGCACAGATACAAACTGTTTGCCAGATTGTATCCGTGATAGCGGCATTACAATCTGTTCTGCTGGCTTTGCCATGAATGATTAATGTTGTTTAATAACTTTTGCATCTCAATCAAACTCCTTTGACGTATTTAAGTATGTGGCGCGGTTTAATTGACCCAACTCATATTAAACGAAGTACCAACACGCTTACTTGAAATTGACATTAGTATAGCTAATGTCAATTAAACTGTCAACATTTTTTTGAATTCAAATTACCAGTTGACCCTGAGCTTGTTTTAAAACTGTTAGATTGTGGCTCTTCATGGCCTATGCTGAATATGTTCTTGTTATAAGTGCTAGGTCCTAGAATTGTTATGTTGTACTTCTCCGTGCCTACGGGAAATGCGCTGGTGGAACGCTGCAAGCATTGGTTTGAGCCGAATGAAACCTAATTCGTCTCAAACGCAAGCTTTGTTCTAAGTGGTAAACCACTAATAACAATTCCGCGGCTGACCGCGATTTTCCTCCGGCACTGATGAAAGAGATATGGTGTGATGTAATAGCAAATTTTTGCTCCTGAAAATTAGAAGTGATCCACTCACTCGTCAATTTAGTGCCTGCGCAAAGGTTGCAATCTCGCTTGTTTAGTGGTGGAAAATAAATACCGCTCAGTAGTGACATTAACGTTGGCAATTTATTGCCTACATTAAGGCTCGCATTTGAGACGATTCGCACTTAAATCGGCTCAAATCGACGCCCACTACGTTCCAGCGACAAGTATTTATTTTCCACCACGGCACCCGCACGTTTCATATGCAACCTTTGCGCAAGCGCGAAGAACCACAACAAAACAGTTTTTGTTTCCACCGTTTTGATTAATTCCAGCACGAGGTATTCTTTCGCCACTACGCCAACGCACATGCTCCATCCGCAACCTTTACGCAAGTGTGAAAAAGCACCACAAATAGTTTCAAGATAATAAACCATTTTATTTGTTTACTTCCTGAAATAGTGGTATATTATAACTTGCGAAATTATGTAGATTGGGCTGACTTTGGGTATCTCACTGTTCGGCCCATTTCTTGCTTATTGACAGTGAAAGGAAGTGATTACCATCGCTGGAAGAATTCCTGAAGCATTCATTGAGGAAGTGCGGCAAAAGACTAACATTGTTGATGTTGTCAGTCAGTATGTTCAGCTGAAAAAGCAAGGAAAAAATTTATTCGGGCTTTGTCCCTTTCATGAAGAAAAGACGCCTTCATTTTCAGTAACGGAAAACAAACAAATTTTCAACTGTTTTAGCTGTCATCGTGGTGGTAATGTCTTCAAATTCATCATGGAGATTGAAGATGTTTCCTTTCCTGAAGCGGTGCTCAAAGTTGCTAAATTCAGTGACATTGCACTGCCGCAAGATCTCGCCACGCAAGAAGAGACTGGGGAACAATCACAAGCACAACAATTGCGGCAACTTTATCAAGATGTGCAAGTTTTGTATACGCACATTTTGTTAAAAACCGAGATTGGCGAGCCAGCTCTTAATTATTTGCAGAAACGTCAATTGGATGAAGCTGCAATTAATGAATTTGGAATAGGTTTTGCACCTGACCAAAACAATTTATTGCTGAATTTTTTGAAGACGCGTCATGTCTCACGAGAATTAATGGTTCGCTCTGGTTTATTTGCACAACGGCAAGATGGTCAATTAATTGATCGTTTTCGCAATCGGGTAATGTTTCCTATCTGGGATCAATCTGGACGGGTGATTGCTTTTTCCGGGCGGCTACTTGTTAAATCAGAAAATGAACCGAAGTATTTAAATTCACCAGAAACTGAAATTTTCCAAAAACGCGATGTCTTATATCATTTCTCTCAAGCTAAACGTAATATTCACCAAACGAAAACGGCATATCTGTTTGAAGGCTTCATGGATGTGATTAGTGCCTATCGTGCTGGTATTACCAATGGCATTGCCTCGATGGGAACTAGTTTAACCACTGATCAATTATATTTGTTATCGCGGGCGGCACAACGACTGATTATCTGTTACGATGGAGATGAACCTGGTCAAAACGCAATTGCAGATGCCTTGAAGTTGGTTAAGGATCGTTCCTTTGAGGTGGGGGTCGTCATGTTACCAGATGGCAAGGACCCGGATGAGTATGTTAAAGCATATGGAGCTCAAGCACTTCAAGATCAATTAGAGAATCACGTCATGACGCCAATTGCCTTTGCACTACAGCGATTAGCTCACCAATATAATTTCTCGGTTGATAGTGAGCGGTTAGCTTATGTCCAGAATGCTTTGCAAACTTTGGTTACTGTTGAATCAACCGTTGAACAAGATTTGTACTTACATCAGGTTGCTGATCAAGCGAATGTGGACTTAACGGCATTAAAAGCCGAGTTCATTAACGCCAATCGACAATATCAACGTAAGCAACGTGCTGAAAAGCGCCAAACTCGTTTGACAACTCAGCAGACAACTACAGCACCGTCACCGGTATTTAATGTGGTACTTAATCGGACAGAGATCTCTGAACGGCGCTTGCTTAACTTGGCCATTGCTGATGAAACGTTATGTCAGCAGCTACTCAATCATGATGGCTTTGCCTTTAACAACCCACAAATTCAAGCCTTATTTGAAAGCTGGCAGGAATTTCTACAAACTGATAGCCAGCATGATGTGGCCGGCTTTGCCGATTTTTTGACGCCAGAACAACAACCACTGCTCATGGAAATTGAAATGCTAACTTTGCCTGATGAGATCAGTGATGATGAAGTAAACGACTATTTACACAACATTCAAACGGCACGGATTAATCAACGTTTGCAAAATGCCCAGCGGCAAGTGAAACGGGCCACAGAGCAAGGCGATGATGCTGCGGAAATGAAATGGCTAAATGAACTTTTGCAGTTAAAACGTCAATTGAGTCAATAGCAATAGGGGGACAATCTAGATGGCAGAAAAGAAAACAACTGGAAAAGTAACAACGAAAGCAGCAACAAAAAAAGAAAAAACGCTCAAAGAAATGAAGGCTGACGTTAAAAAATTGACGACAGCCGTTAACACCTTAGTCAAAGAGCATAAATCTGATAAAGAAATTGCTGAAGATGAACTGGTTAGCAAGATTGTTCAACCTTACGAATTGGAAGATCAAGCCGTTGATGAATTAATGCAGCAACTTGAAGACAAGGGCTATGCCATTGTCGATCAAGACGGTAACCCTAGCGCCCGTTCCTTGAAGAAGGAAAAAGAGGTTAGTAAGAAATCACTAGCTAATCTTTCTGCACCAACTGGTGTTAAGATCAATGATCCCGTCCGCATGTATTTGAAGGAAATTGGTCGCGTACCCTTATTGAAAGCTGACCAAGAAGTTGCTTTAGCCTTGCGAATTGAGCAAGGTGACGAAGAAGCTAAACAAGAATTGGCAGAAGCTAACTTACGTTTGGTTGTTTCGATTGCGAAACGCTACGTTGGTCGGGGGATGCAATTCCTTGATTTAATTCAAGAAGGTAACATGGGCTTAATGAAAGCCGTTGAGAAATTTGATTATCGTAAAGGATTCAAATTCTCAACTTATGCTACTTGGTGGATTCGTCAGGCCATTACGCGTGCTATTGCCGATCAAGCTCGAACAATTCGTATTCCTGTTCATATGGTCGAGACCATTAACAAGTTGATTCGGATTCAGCGGCAATTGTTGCAAGACTTAGGCCGGGAACCAACACCAGAAGAAATTGGCGCCGAGATGGATATGCCAACAGAAAAGGTACGCGAGATTTTAAAGATTGCTCAAGAGCCAGTTTCTTTGGAAACACCAATTGGTGAAGAGGACGATTCTCATTTAGGTGACTTCATTGAGGACCATGATGCAACTAGTCCTGAAGATCATGCTTCATACGAATTGCTCAAAGAACAATTGGAAAGCGTACTTGATACCTTGACCGACCGTGAGGAAAATGTCTTGCGTTTGCGTTTCGGCCTTGATGATGGTCGAACACGGACACTGGAAGAAGTCGGTAAGGTCTTCGGTGTGACGCGTGAACGAATTCGTCAGATCGAAGCCAAAGCACTACGTAAATTACGCCATCCTTCACGTTCTAACCAATTGAAAGATTTCTTGGAGTAATTAATTTAAATAACAATATTTTAAGCTCAGGATGTTTTAGTTCTGAGCTTTTTTTGTGGCTTCTAAAACTGTTAGGCTGTGGTTCTCCGTACCTACGAGAAATATACTGAAGAACGGTGCGAACTTCGATTTAAGCCGATTAACAAATCGATTTAAACATGTAGAAGCTAAGACCTAAAGCTATTATGTTGCTATTCTCCGTGCCTACAGAAAATGCGCTGGTGGAACGCTGCGAGCATTGGTTTGAGCCGAATAAATATCAAATTAACTTCAAATCCTAGAACTGTTATGTTGCTATTCTCCGTGCCTACGGAAAATGCGCTGGTGGAACGCTGCGAGCATTGGTTTGAGCCGAATAAAACTCAATTCGTCTCAAACGCAAGCTTTGTTCTAAGTGGTAAACCACTAATAACAATTCCGCGGCTGACCGCGATTTCCCTCCGGCACTGACGAAAGAGCGTTAGTGCAACTTAACTGCAAATTTGTGTTTCTAAGAAATTTTGCTTCTAAAAATGGGAGGATATTCAACCACTCGTCAATTCAGCGCTTGCGCAAAGGTTGCACTCTTGCTTGTTGAGTGAGGGAAAATAAATACCGCTCAGTGGTGAGATTGTAGTAACAGCTTCAGCTGTTACTACAAGACCTGTCTTGGAGACAATTTTGCAAAAATTGGCTTCAAGCAGTGTCCACCACGTTCCAGCGAAAGTATTTATTTCCCCTCACGGCACGCGCTGCACCCCATATCCAACCTTTGTGCAAGCGCGAAGAACCACAACACAACAGTTTTCAGAAACGGCATTTACAAGAAAGTTCGTATTAATCGCCGCGATATTTGCTATAATGGAACAGTATTCAATTAGTCAAGGAGTTCTTAATGGTTAAACTTTCAAAAAGATTACAAGCCGTCGCTGATTTAACGGCGCCTTGGCGACGCATCGCTGATATTGGTTCCGATCATGCTCATTTACCACTTTATTTACGTGAGCAAAATAAAATTGAGTTCGCCGTTTGTGGCGAGGTCATTCCTGGCCCTTATGAAATTGCTGCCGAACATGTTAAAAACAGTGCTTACGCCAACAATCTGATTGTTCGTCTTGCAGATGGTTTGCAAGCTATCCAGCAAGCGGATCAAGTTGATTGTGCTGTCATTGCCGGTATGGGTGGTATGTTGATCACGCAGATTTTAGATAGTGGTTTAAAAGAGCTAACTTGGTTAAAGGGGTTGGTTCTACAGCCTAATCAAAATGCTGATGCTGTCCGCCAGTGGTTAGCTGAACACAGTTGGCAGATTACCGCCGAGAATTTAGTTTTTGACGAGGGTCATTATTATCAAATGATGGCGGCTGTTCCAGCACCAGTTAAACAGATTTATTCACCCTTGCAATTATTAATGGGGCCAACAATGTTAACTGCACAAAATGTGCCAGTTGCTTTCACAAGCTACTGGCAATTCAAGTTGACCCAGAAACAAGGGATTTTAGCGCAATTAAAAACTGCGGCTGAACCACCAGTCGCTAAGATAAGTAAAATGACAGCCGAAATAGCCTTGATTGAGGAGGGATTAAATGCGACCAACCGTTCAACAAATTATTGATCAAATTGAAGCGTTCGCACCACCACGCTATGCAGAACAACACGATCCCATCGGTTTACAAATCGGTAACCGCGCGCAAATTGTTCATAAGGTTTTGGTAACCTTAGATGTCCGGCCCGAAGTTGTTCAAGAAGCAATTGATAATCAGATTGATTTAATTTTGGCGCATCATCCGCTAATGTTTCATCCGGCCCCTCATTTAGATTACAAAGATTCGCAACAAAAAATGTATATGGATTTGATTCAACAGCGTATTTCTGTTTTTGCAGCGCACACTAATCTCGATGAAACTCCTGGTGGCATGAATGATTGGTTAGCTGAAAAAGTTGGCCTGCGAAACATACGACCATTTAACCCGCGACCTAAAGATTTTACTGAGCCAACTATTTACTTAGGAACAGTGGGTGAGTTGACTGAACCACAGTCGGTTTTAGAATTTGCTCAAGATTGCAAGACGATTTTCAATGTTTCCGGATTACGTTTAACGACGCACCAACCTGGTCGTCTCGTCAAGCGTGTTGCGATTATCGGCGGTGATGGCGGCAAATTTTATCGTGAAGCGTTGCTGGCAAAAGCTGATGTTTTAATTACTGGCGACGTTTATTACCATACCGCTCACGAGATGTTAGCAGATGGCTTGAGTGTGATTGATCCCGGACATCATATTGAGTCGGTAATTGTTGAGAAACTACCACCATTACTTGAACAATGGCAACAACAGCATGATTGGCAATTTGAGATTCAAGTTTCCCAAGTTAACACAGACCCATTTCAATTTATTTAACAATACTGGAGGCCATCCCATGACAAAATATGAAGATTTAGTGCCAAGATTTCTTAAGTATGTAAAAGTTAATACGCGTTCAAATCCTAATTCAGAGACGATTCCTTCTGCTGCACATGAAGTACCATTTTTAAAATCATTAGTGGCTGAACTTGAAGCGTTGGGCATGAGTGACGTTAAATATAATGAAACAAATAGTTATGTCACCGCGCTATTACCAGCAAATATTGATCACAAAGTACCAACAATTGGCTTCATTACGCACATTGACACAGCCGACTTTAACGCTGAAGGGGTTAATCCGCAAATCGTCGAAAATTATGATGGTAAATCTGTGATCAAACTTGATCCAGAAGGCAACTATGTTTTGGATCCTGCTGAATTTGCGAGCTTGAAGAAATACGCCGGTCATAATTTAATTACCACTGACGGTACCACATTATTAGGTGCCGACGACAAATCGGGGGTTGCTGAAGTCATGACGGCAATGTCGTATTTAATTGCCCATCCAGAAGTTAAACATGGCGACATCAAAGTCGGTTTTGGTCCTGATGAGGAGATTGGAACTGGCGCTGATCACTTTGATACTAAGGACTTCAATGCTGATTTTGCGTACACAGTAGATGGTGGTCCTTCAGGCCAATTGGAATATGAAACTTTCAATGCCGCTTCTTTCAAATTAAAAATTGCAGGTAAAGATGTTCATCCGGGGAGTGCAAAAGGAATTTTAGTCAGTGCGATTCAATTAGGAATTGATTTCCAAAACCAATTACCGCGCACTGAAACGCCAGAAATGACGGATGGCCGTCAAGGCTTCTTCCAATTAGGAAACTTTAATGGCACAATCGACGAAGCTAACCTGACCTATATCATTCGTGATTTTGCTCGTGATGGCTTAGAGAAGCGTAAACAACTGGTTCGCGATATTGTAACTAAGATGAATCAAGAACTCGGTCAAGACCGTCTCACTTTAGACATGCATGATGAATATTACAACATGGTCGAAGTCATGAAGGCGCACATGGATGTGGTGAAGTTAGCTGAAGCAGCAATGGCTGAACTCAACATCACACCTGATGAGGCTCCTGTTCGTGGGGGAACAGACGGTTCTAAGTTATCCTTCATGGGGTTGCCGACACCTAATTTGTTTGCTGGTGGCGAGAATATGCATGGTCGTTACGAATATGTTTCCCAACAAGTTATGGAACAAGCACTTGATGTGATCTTGAAGATTATTGAATTAAATGTTAAGCAAAACAGTTAAAAAACAGCGGTATGCGTTACTGGCTCATCCGGCAAAGCACAGTTTATCACCGCAAATTCATAATTATGGCTTTGAAGTAAACCGCCTAAACGCGGTTTATTTTGTTATTGATACGGTCGCCAGTGGTGCAGCAGTCGCCGAACAAATTCGGCGCATGCCTTTAGCTGGTTGTAATTTATCTTTGCCGTTGAAAGAAACACTTCTACCAGAGCTTGATGAAATATCTATCAACGCACGTCTGATCGGTGCGATTAATACGGTACGCAATGAAGATGGTCGCTTAATCGGGGAGAACACTGACGGAACAGGAATGGTCGCAGATCTTGCTGCTCACGGTGTTCAACTCGAACAGGCCCAAGTTTTATTGCTCGGTGGTGGCGCAACTGCACGCGCAATTTTAACGGCTTTGGCGTTAACACCTGTTGTCCAAGTGACAGTGCTCCAGCGCGCTAACCGACCACATTTTGCGCAGCTACAACACTTATGCGCCCAACTTGCGGCACAGACAACAACTAAGTTAAGTTGCCATGATTGGCAGAAAATCGATCAGCTTGAGTGGTCCCGCTTTACTTTAGTAATTAATGCGACGAGTATTGGCTTTGGTAGTCATGCCGAGCAAGCACCACTAACCGCCGCACAATTACAACAATTGGCACCCACCACAAAAGTCTGGGACGTAATTTACGAACCGCGTCAGTCACAACTTTTACAACAAGCTGACCAGCTTGGCTTAGAAACACATAACGGCTTAGGGATGTTAGTTCAGCAAGCAGCTGGCGCCTTTCAATTTTGGACTGGTAAAACTTTGCCGGTCAACGAAATTCAATCTTTTTTGAAATGAGGAATGAAACAAATATGATTATTCAATTTAAAACACCAATGAATCACGTTATTGTCGACGATATCTTACTCAAAATGAAACAGGCACATCATCATGGTGTCATGTCTGATAATCATTTGGTCATCTATGATTTAAACCACTTTGATTTCACCGATCGGGAATCTTCAGTGATTGCGCATATTGAGGCAACGCAGCCACGTTATGTTTTAAGTAGTCGTAAATTTCAACCTGAGGATACGATCATTGAAACAGCCCATAACAAGATCGGAGGCACTAATTTCACCGTCATGGCCGGTCCTTGTTCAGTTGAAAATGAGGAAATGATCCATCGTTTGGCAGCCGAAGTGAAAGCGGCAGGAGCAACGGTTGTTCGTGGTGGCGCCTTTAAACCTAGGACATCACCTTATGATTTCCAAGGTTTAGGCGTTGGTGGTCTACATTATTTGCGTGAAGCTGCCGATGAGAATGATTTGGATGTGATTACCGAAGTCATGTCAGTTGAAGAAGTTAAAACAATTGGTGCCTACACTGATATTTTTCAAATTGGTGCGCGTAACATGCAAAATTTCGATCTGCTGAAAGCGGTTGGTCGCACCGACAAGCCGGTCGCCTTGAAACGCGGTTTGGCAGCAACAATTGACGAATGGTTGAACGCTGCTGAATATATCATCAGCGAAGGTAATTCTAACGTGATGCTTGTTGAGCGCGGCATTCGTTCATTTGACAGTACTTATACGCGTAATATTTTAGATGTTGGCGCAATTACTGTTGCCAAAAAATTAAGTCACTTTCCAGTAATTGTTGATTCTAGTCATGCTGCTGGTCATGCCGACCTAGTTGCCCCAATGGCTTACGCTGGGGTTGCCGCTGGTGCACAAGGGTTATTGATTGAGGTTCATGATCATCCTAGTCAGGCGCTCTCTGATGCCGCCCAACAACTAACACCAGCTCAATTCGCCAAGCTAGTCAAAAAGGCGCAACGGCTTCACGATTTAGATTTTAGCGACGACAACGCAGAGAAGCATGACTAATTGGCAATTAGCGTTAGCTGACAAGCACACTGCTATCCAAATTGAAATTGACAGTGCACATCAATTGTTGCGTTACTTACCCATGCTTAAGGGTAAAAAAGTGCTAATCTTAACCGACAGTCAGGTGGCGCCGTTATATTTAGACAAGTTAACTCATCAACTGATCAATGATGCAACAGTGTTCACTAAAATTGTGGCAGCAGGCGAGCCTTCGAAAAATCTTGATCATGTTGAAGAGTGTTATCGACTGTTGATTGCTGAACATTTCACCCGTCAGGATTATTTGGTCTGTCTTGGTGGCGGGATGGTTGGCGATTTGGGCGCACTGATTGCTAGTACTTATATGCGCGGCATTCAACTCGTCCAAGTACCAACTACGATTGTTGCCCAATCAGACAGTAGTATTGGTGGCAAAACTGCGATTGATTATCATCATTTGAAAAATTTGATTGGCACCTTTTACCCGGCTCAGTCTGTGTTAGTCGACCCGCAACTATTATTGACACTACCTCAACGTGAATTGGCGGCGGGACTAGTTGAAGTGATCAAGTCTTTACTAATTAGTGAGCGGCAGCCGACCGATCAGCACTTATTGGCTAGAATTACGCCACAGAGTTTAAGTGATGTTGATTTACTCGCTCAGCTCGTGACCCGTGGTTTACAAATTAAGTCACACTTTGCTGCGATTGATTTCTACGACTTCAAAGAACGGCGGTACTTGAACTTTGGTCACACAATTGGTCATGCAGTCGAGGCGTTGGCGGCAGGTGAGTTACACCATGGTGAAGCAGTCAGCATTGGGTTAATCACCATCATGCGGCGGTTAGTAGTGCATCAAGACTTACCGGTTCAAGTACTTGAACAAACACAGCAGTTGTTACTCGCATTGCAACTCCCAATTGAAATTCCAACAGGCTTTACCCATGAACAAATCATGGCAAAGGTAACTGCCGACAAAAAAGCCAGCACAGCCGGTATTCAACTCGTTTTACTACACGATTTTGGACAACCATATTTGCAGACAATGACGTTCAAGAATTTTCAAGACTGGTTAGGGTGGTAAAAAATGGATTACGTCACAGCTGGGGAATCACATGGTCCCTTCTTAACAGCAATTATTTCTGGATTTCCGGCCAACGTCCCTTTAGATCAAGAGCAACTGCTTGCCCAACTCCGCCAACGCCAGATCGGTTATGGTCGGGGCGGACGCATGAAGATCGAAACAGATCAAGTTCAGGTGACCAGTGGCGTTCATTTCGGTCAGACTTTAGGTTCACCAATCGGCTTGCTACTAGCTAACCAAGATTATGAAAACTGGCAGCACGTCATGTCGACTTGGTCTGACACGGACCGTCAAACACCTGAAAATCGTAAGCGCGTGATTACTCGACCACGGCCAGGTCATGCTGATTTGGTCGGCGGTTTGAAATACCGACACTTAACTGATTTACGCAATGTTTTAGAACGGGCCAGTGCTCGTGAAACAACGATGCGCGTGGCAGTCGGTAATTTGTGTCAACAATTTCTGGCTCATTTTAACATTCAGGTTTGTGGCATTGTCACTGGAATCGGTTCGGCGTTGTTAAGTCAGGCTGCTATTACCACGATGAGTCGACCGCTGACTGCAACTAAATTTCGCAGTGAAATCATAACACCCGTTCAAAACAGTGATGTTCGGACGATCGATCCAACTGCGGCAAGTCAAATGCGACAGGCCATTGATCAAGCTAAAGCTGATCAAACAACTTTAGGTGGTCAGATTAGAGTCGTTGTTCAAGGATTACCAGCTGGGTTGGGCAGTTATATTAGTGCGCCGCAAAAATTAGATGCACGATTAAGCCAAGCATTGATGAGTATCAATGCGATTAAAGGCGTCAGTTTTGGCGATGGCTTTGCTCTGGGACAAGCGTCTGGCCGCAACACTTTAGATTTAATTACTTATCAGGATGGCCGTTATCAACGTGCCGCTAACCATCAAGGTGGGTTAGAAGGTGGCATGACGAATGGTACGCCATTGCTGATTGATCTAGTCATGAAGCCAATTCCAACCCAGCCAACCGGTAGTCCGACAGTCGACGTCCAAACCCACGAGCCTGTTTTGGCAACCGTTGAACGTTCTGACACTACGGCAGTTCCAGCGGCGGCCGTGATTGCCGAAGCAATGACCGCCATCACAATCATGCAAGCTTTTTGCGAAATGTTTGGTTCAGACGATTTTGCACGCATCAAACGTAATTATCAAGCTTATTTGGATGAAAGCAATGATTGAACAAAAAACGATTCAACAACAATTTAATGACTTAGTGATCACGCCCACGCAATCGTTACAGGGAACTTACCAGACACCGAGTGACAAAAGCATTTCCC
Organism: Lapidilactobacillus bayanensis; assembly: GCF_003946695.1. Classification (GTDB taxonomy): domain Bacteria; phylum Bacillota; class Bacilli; order Lactobacillales; family Lactobacillaceae; genus Lapidilactobacillus; species Lapidilactobacillus bayanensis. The sequence continues at coordinate 146,648 of NZ_RHOX01000001.1, forward strand.
ACCGTGCCTTAATTTTTGGCGCGCTGGCTCAAGGTGAAACAGTAATTAACCGACTTCTACCGTCCGCAGATGTGTTGCGCACGAAAACTGCCTTACAACAACTTGGCGTCGCAATGACGACTCAAGGTGAGCAAACCATGATTAGTGGGCAAGGCGGCTTTAACTTTAACGAACCTGCAACAGCGTTAAAGTTAGGTAATTCAGGTACAACCGCCCGTATTTTTCTAGGGTTATTAGCTCAGCAAAATTTTCCAATCACTTTAAACGGTGACGCTAGTTTAAGTCAACGACCGATGGATCGCGTTGTTGCGCCCTTAACAGCGATGGGATTGCAGGTCCAATACTTGAGTTCATTTGATTATTTACCATTAGAAATTTTGCCCGGTGCACAGCTACGCGGTTTGAATTATCGAATGCCAATTGCTAGCGCACAACTCAAATCAGCTCTAATCTTAGCGGCCTTACAAGCTGAGCAACCTTCAATAATTGTGCAGCCTGCAGCCAGTCGAGATCATACTGAATTAATGTTGCAACAATTTGGTGGTCAAATTCAGCAAGATGGTTTAACTCTAACCGTGCAACCTTTGCATGAACCACTATTTGGCCAGACGCTAACGATCCCTGGCGATCCATCAACGGCTGCTTTTTTCATTGCTGCTGCCTTATTGCGTCCTAATAGTCGGATTTTGATTAAAAATCAAAGCCTTAATCCGACGCGTACCGGCTTTTTGCAGTTGTTACAGCAACTAAATGCACCGCTAACGATTACTAAACAAACGACAACACCTGAAAGCAGCGGTGATGTTCTCGTCACAAGTTTAACAACGCAATTGAATTCACTAGTAATTGATCGGGACAACTTAGGTAGCGTGATCGATGAAATTCCAATCATCAGCTTGTTTGCCACGCAATTAGCTGGTCCAACTATTATTCGTGATGCGCAAGAGTTACGTTACAAAGAAACAGACCGTTTGCACGTGATCACTGTAGAACTAGGCAAGTTGGGGGCACAAATCGTCGAACAATCTGACGGCTTGATTATTAATGGGCCAACAAAATTACACCGACCAGAGTCAACTTTGGATGCACATCAAGATCACCGCATTGCCATGATGTTAGTTGTCGCTGAATTAATCATCGGTGAAAAAGCACCCATTAAAGGAATCGAGAGTGTGACAATTTCTAATCCAACCTTTATTCAAGATTTAATTTCATTACTAAAGGACAAAAGCGTATGAGTATTATTCTAATCGGCTTTATGGGGGCCGGTAAAACGACGGTTGCTCAGACGTTAGCAACCGACTACCAACTAGGTATGGCTGATACTGATGATTTATTAAGCCAACGATTTCACTGTCCAACCGGGCAATTATTGACGACGCTTGGTGAAGCACGTTTTCGTCAATTGGAATATCAAGCTTTGCAAGAGGTAATTAGTCAAAAAATTTCCGTCATTGCTACCGGTGGAGGAATCATCGAATCCGCGGCTAGTTTGGCGTTGTTACAAGCAACGCCAAATGTTTTTTGGCTCGCTGTGGATTTTATGACGTGTTGGCAACGCATTGCTGGTGATCTAAGTCGGCCCATCGCTGCACAAACCAATCAAAAAGCCTTAACAATGCGCTTTAAACGTCGGCAAATTGCCTATCGCGTTGCCAGCAATATTATCATTGAGGCTACACAAAAAAGTCCGCAGCAACTTGCTGCGGAAATATATAGCCATTATCAAAACGATTAGGTTTAGTGGCGTCGCAGATTAAAATAGTGGCAACTAAAACTGTTAGGTTGTGCTTTCTTCGTGCCTACGAAAAATACGCTGGTGAAACGCTGCAAGCATTGGTTTGAGCCGAATCAAATCCAATTTAGTTTGAATGTGAGCTTTATTGAGAGCGGCAAACCCTAAAACTGTGATGTTGCGTTTCTTCGTGCCTACAGAAAATACGCTGGTGGAACGCTGCGAGTATTGATTTGAGCCAAATCAAAAACTGATTTGGCTCAAATACAAACTTTCTTGTAAGTGGTAAACCACTAACAAGAATGCCGCGGCTGACCGCGATTTTCCTCCGGCACTGACAAACGAGATGTGGTGTGATTTAACAGTAAATTTGTGCTCCTGAAAATTAAAAGCACTTCAGCTTACACGTCAATTCAGTGCTTGCGCAAAGGTTGCCCTCTTGCTTGTTTAGTGAGGAAAAATAAATACCGCTCAGTGGTGAAATTGTTGTTGCAGCTTTAGCTGTTACAAACAAGACCTGTCTTGAAGACAATTTTGCAAAAATTGGCTTCAAGCAGTGTCCACCACGTTCCAGCGACAAGTATTTATTTTTCCTCACGGTACTCGCGACATTCTGTATGCAACCTTTGCACAGGCGCGAAGAAGTATAACATAACAGTTTTAGTTGCCACTATTTTAATTAGCAGTGTCCACTACGTTCCAGCGACAAGTATTTATTTTCCACCACGGTACCTCGCACGTTCCGTATGCAACCTTTGCACAAGCGCGAAGAAGCTCGGCTCAACAGTTTTGGATTCAACAATTACGGAAGATAAGTCGCAAACAGGGTCAAAATCCAAAGAATGGATTTTGACCCTGTTTTTTTGCCAGTATTGTTGATTTTTTTATAAATTAGGATCGACCTTGAAATTCAATGGTGAGCGTAAGGTTTGGTCGGTGATCAAATCTTCAATTAGTTTTTGATAAGCCTTAATCGCCGTAGCCGCAGCTTTTTGATTGGCCTCATCTAAAACAGTTAGTTGTTCGGCCGCAGTTGTTGTGTGGATGAGTTGGTCAGTGGAGACAATTTGTTGAGCCAATATTTGATTGACCTTGGTTTGGGTATTAGTTAATTGTCTCGCGTAACGATTCCAATTACGATCCAGTAAGACACTCGCTTGTTTAAAGACCCAATAGGCCGAATTTGTTGTGTAAGTCTCTTTGCCACGTGTATACATCGGTGGTACTTTACTGCCAGCACTATAGAAAGGTACGTAAACACTTTGTGCGCTAACGCCCATCGCCAACCAGTGCAAGCCAACTAGATTGGTTGCTTCAACGTTACGCAATTGTAATAAGTGCGATTCTTGCGTGGTGGCAACACTAATCGGCCGATAACGTTTGACCGCATCAGGATGTGCCACTAAATCATAAGGTGTGTTTTGATAATGGTCACTTAATACGCGGGCGGCATCCTTAATCGTAATCGGAAAGTCTGGCATCTGGGTAAAAGGTAAGTTGAAGTCTTCAGGGTCTTGTTGAACGGATGGCGTTAATAATCGTTGACCACTCCAAACCCGCGGTGTGTTATACACTAAATCTGAATCATCAGCGGTGCCAAATATCCGCCGGAAATTAAAAGTTTGATTTTCCGGCCAAAGCCGATTCTCAGCAACAAATTCGCGCAGGTTAGGGGAAGTTAGGAAATGGTCCGGATCGGTAAAGTCAACCGTTTCAATGGCAATTTGGTTGGCAACAACGGCATAACTATCATCAGGAATGCGTTGTGCCACCCATTGATGTCCAGAAGCGACTTCGAAGTACCAAGCTTCTTTTTGATCGCCAAATAAAATCCCATTGCCTTCAGCACTACCATGTTCATTAATGATTTGACCTAATAATTGAACACCTTCACGAGCAGTCTTAACGTAGGGTAGCACAACGGTGACGATTGCTTCTTCCAAAATACCCGTTTCTAGTTCGAAAGGATCATAGGCAAGCACTTGTGCATTACCATAGGCACTTTCGGTGGCGCTGACAGCGACGTGATATTCATTAATGCCGTCTTCTGCAAAAACGCCATAACGATCAGTCCATTCTGGTGTTGCAGAATATTGAAAGGCGACTTCGGGAAGTGCCATTTGAAATTTATTGTCTTTTGATTTGAAGATTGCATTCTTTTGAGTTGTTCGTGTATTGAATTGCAAATGTTTGGGCCAGGCAGTTCTACTGTCTTCATTGCGGCCAATAATAACTGAACCGTCTGCCGTAGCGTTCTTACCAATCAAAATTGAAGTACATGATGAACGACCAATTTGTTTAGTTGTCATTTTAAAACTCCTTTTGTATAAATAGACATTATGATTAATTAAAAATTTGTTACACTTATTGTATGCTATTTGTCACAAACGTGCACGTCATCTTGAAAACACTTTTTAAATCATTTCACATTTTGCCAATGCCACGTTTTATTCAATCGCAACTAAAAAAATTAATAGGATTACTGCCATAACGATCTGATCAACCAAAGTCATATTGTAAAGCCGCTACTTCAATCTGGCTTTCGTTCCATTTCTAATTAATTGTGTGTCAGCTTTACAACTTATCGGAAATAGCCGATAATAAAATTATTCTCGTGATTATTTAAGGAGGGCAAAAAATGCCATTCGTTCATATTGAAGTTGTCGCTGGTCGCAGCGAAGCACAATTAAAGGCCATGATTGAAGATGTCACGGCCGCAGTTGTTAAAAATATTAATGTTCCTGCAGAACATGTTCATGTTATTCTCGATGAAATGCAACCAAACCGTTACGCACAAGGCGGCGTTTTACGGAGCGAACAAAAATAATTTATCCGCAGTACTGTATCGACTGACGTTGACGCAAATTTGTTTTTTAATTTGCGCTAACGTTTTTTTGTTATCAAAATAGCTTTAATCTTCGTGCAGTACTGGTATAATTGTAAACGATATCATATTAAGATTAACAACATAAAAGGAGCTCAACAAATGGTTTATAATGCAGCAGAAACGCGCTATGACAAGATGGTTTACCGTCGTGTTGGTCAGAGTGGTTTGAAACTTTCAGCACTATCTTTAGGACTTTGGCATAACTTTGGTGACGTTGATCGGCTTGCTAATCAACGCGACTTATTACACTATGCCTTTGATCATGGCATTACTTGCTTTGATATTGCCAACAATTATGGCCCCAGCGCTGGTTCAGCAGAAACAAACTTCGGCAAGATCTTCCACGATGATTTCCAACCATATCGTGATGAAATGGTCATCACTTCTAAAGCCGGTTATTATATGTGGCCCGGCCCTTATGGCGAGTGGGGTTCACGCAAAAATATTATTGCCAGTTGTGATCAAAGTTTGCAACGCACTGGCTTAGATTATTTTGATATTTTCTATTCTCATCGTCCTGATCCTGAAACACCATTCGAGGAAACAGCATTGGCTTTGGATCAAATTGTTAAATCCGGCAAGGCATTATATATCGGAATTTCCAACTATGATCCGGAACAAACGGCTGCAATTACGGCCATCTTCAATGAATTAAAGACACCTTTTATCATTCATCAAATGGCTTACAACATGTTTAACCGCAAACCAGAAGCAGGCCTGTTCGACGTTCTAGCAGACGAAAAGAAGGGCGCCATTGTTTTCAGTCCGTTAGCTCAAGGCTTATTAACTGATCGCTATTTACATGGTATTCCTGAAGACTCACGTGCTAACCGAAAAGACAGTCCTTTCTTATCCGTTGCAGACGTCGATCAACGGCTCGCGCAAATTAAACAATTACATGCGATTGCCGAATCACGAGGTCAAACTTTAGCAGAGATGTCCTTATCATGGGACTTACGTGAAAACGTAGTCGCCAGCGTCATCATCGGTGCAAGCCGTGTAAGTCAAATCGAAGACAACTTAAAAGCCATCGACCACTTAGACTTCACAGACACAGAATTAGCACAAATTGACACCATCACAAAATAATCAGAGTGCAAAAAGCAACGGGTTGATGGTATTAATTTAAGTGGAAAGATTGATGCATGACAATGCAGCAAGATTTTCACTTAAATTATTTGCCAGCAGTTGCTTTTTGCACGTTTCAAATCAGAGTGCGGAGAACAACGAGTTGGCAACATGACTTTAAACGGGAAAATCATTGCGTGCAAACGCAAGGAGATTCACGCTTAAAGTCACTGTGGCCAGTTGTTCGTAGCACGTTTCAGCCAGAGTGTGGAGAAAGTCAGATTGACAATGAGCATTAACAAAGCAATGAACAAGTTCGCATTTTTAACTTATTCATCGTCGGCTTACGCGGAATTATCAGTCTTTCGTAACATGCCGCAAAAATAAAAGCCACTGATTAATCGATTATTTCGATTTAATCAGTGGTTTTTCAATACTTATAAGCTTAAATAACGTTGTAAATAATCGGCTAAACCATTTTGATCATTCGTTAATGTGGTTACGTCATTGGCAATTCCTTTAATTTCTGGAACGGCATTGGCCATCGCCACACCCCAACCAACATTGGTCAACATGTCTAAATCGTTCACCTCATCGCCAAAAGCAATAATATCTTCGTCTGCAATGTTGAAATAATCAGCGACATAGCGAACGCCGGCATATTTATTAATCCCGTGATGAACGATCTCTAAGGCATTAACCTCGCCACCCCAACTGTTCATTGCGATTTCCGGATATTTCTCGCCCAGAACTTGTTTGACGTAGACTTGATCTTTGTTAGCCAAGAAAATGGTCAAAGAAGTCGGGTCAGTCATTAAAGTCTGCTCATTCAAAATTTGGTCAGCGGCTAATTGGGTTGGAAAAAAGCCAATATCTAGATCTGCTAACTGATCGGCAAATAAAAAGTCTTTACCTTCTGCGGCGACCATCTGAATCGGTAACTCTTGTTTTAATTTCAAGACATCAAAGACCAACTCGCGGGGAATCGTTGAATCTCGTTCGCCAGCCCAAATTTGGCCAGGGACATGAATTAGACCACCGTTGAAATTGACCATTGGGCTGTGCAATTGTAATTGGTGATAGTAATTCACACTAATGCGATTGGGACGCCCCGTAGCAATGGCAACAAGGTTACCGGCAGCTTCAGCTTTTTTGAGCACTCGCGCCGTTTCTTTGGTGATTTGTGATTGATTATTTAAAGTGGTGCCATCAAGGTCTAATGCGATTAATTTCTGTGTCATCAGTTAATTTCCTTTAAGTTAAAATTGATTAATGTAGAACGAAGCCGTTAAAAACAATACGTGACATTTAAACGTATCGTTTAATTCTATCAAAAAATAACATCATAATAAAGTCTTCTTATTTGCGGACAGTGTCAACAACTAATTTGGATTGCGCTTTATTGCGTTTGTCGGTATAATCAGGAACAGGGAGTGAAGCTTATGGCAACTGATGAACAAAAAGAAAAAATGTTAGACGCCCTTGAGGCAGTTATCGATCCTGAATTAGGAATTGATATTGTTAATCTTGGCTTAATTTATGAAGTTGATTTAGACGACGATGGTTTAGCAACCGTCAACATGACCTTAACCACGATGGGTTGTCCCTTAACTGATTATTTAAGCGATAATATTAACCAAGTGTTAAAAGCACTACCCGACGTAAAAGACGTCGAAATTGAACTTGTTTGGTATCCACAATGGACGCCAGACATGATGAGTCGTTATGCGCGAATTTCTTTGGGTATTGGCTAGTCAGCTAAGTCGTACCAATCATTTTGACGTCAAATAAAAAGAACCGGAATTTTATTCCAGTTCTCGGCTTTGTTCATGCTAGTGACTATCTCTTGCTAGCAAGATAAGTGGTTAAGCGTTGTACTTCTTCAGCAGTTGGTGTCATTTCGCCAGCTTTAATCTGATGAATTGCTTCAACACTAAAGTGACTCTCAAATGCGATTTGCGTATCTGTTAATTCCTTGCGTTTCTGGAATTCAATCAATTCTTCGGCAATCTTTGGTAGTGCCATGTCAATAACCTCCTTGGCTAACAACTAATTTTACCATGAAATGTCATCATAGAGAAAATAAAATGTAGGTGAGTATAATGGAAAAAAACGAATTACCAGATTTCCCCACAACAGAATTTGCCGCTTTTTCGACGGCAAAGATGAGTTATTTCCTGCCATACACATCCATTACTAAAATGGAACAGATTCAAATCTTCTTCGGTGAAGACTTCGGTAAAAAGGCGGATATTATTAATAATCAATTAGTTGTGCTTGGCAGCGAAGGTTGGGAACCAGTGCAAAAGGGGAGCATTATTGCTAAATTCACCAACAATAAATATAAAATTATCGATGTTGATTATTATCATCGTGATTTCAATGATCCAATCATTGATTCAGAAGGTAAAGGAATTTATTAATCTTCGTTGATAATCCAACCAAAAAGGAGTTGTGGCTCAAAAAGTCGCGACTCCTTTTTGGTTGATATTCTGGTGAATAGCAAGACTGAATCAGAATACTCTGACCAAGTCGATTCGTCTGACCAAAATTTTGATCAAACAAAATGATTAGCTTAAATGGCGAATGCGCTCAATTTGACAACGACCGCTTTTTGGAATCGTTTTAACTTATCGCAATCATTAATTGATGTTGCTCAAATTGCTCAGTCCAATACTGCGGTTGTAAATTCAGGAACAGTGACTGGTTTAATTCCTTTTAGATGGGTGATCAACCGTGCTGGTTTTGCACCAACAATTTGTCGTAAAATTTGCACCGCATCAAAACCAACTTTGCCATCGACACGGCCAGTCAAACCACGTAAGATTACTTCTGGCGTGACGAACGGATCAACTAAAGCCAAGACGACTGTTTCAACCGTTTCCGCATGATCCAGTGGCACTGCCAAAGCAGTTAGCGCTGTTTCAAAACCAGCGGTGTAATCTAATTTGGTTTGTAAAAATCTAATTTTTGCATAAACAGCGCTGGTCTCAACGAAGACAAAGTTTAAAGCAGCGTTATGAGTTAGCGCAGCAATCATTTCTGCAGGGTTATTGAGCACATCAGGTTGACTCAACACGGCTAATCTGAGCAAGTTGGCCCGTAAATCTGGCGCTAATTTAGTTGATTGGCCTTTAAGGAAGGCTGCTAAATCACTGTCTTCGGCAACAGCAATGTTGATTTTGGCAACTGGCATGCCTAATTGTTGGGCATAAACAGCAGCCAGCACAGTATTTAACTTGGTTCCTGGAATAACCAAGTTAACTTGAGCTTGATTTGCTTGAGCAATCAAATTAGCGATAGCAGCAATCTGCGGAATCTGCGTTAATAAAACAGACTGGTCAATCAATTGGTAATCAGCATGACGCGTCAAAAGTGTCTTAACGTCAGCAGCTGGTTGTTTGCTTAAGAACAGTGCCACATTATCTTGAACCTGTAGCTCGGCTAATTCAGTTTGCAAAATTGCTGGCAAATGACGTTGATTGTAAATCCCAATTAATTTTTGTGAGTCTAGTAAAGTATGTCCCAAACTAATGATCGTTTCGGGATCAGTAGCAACTAATGTTTGCGTTGGCTTTGCCAACTGGGTAATTGCTAATGTGGCAATATCCGCGCTAGACATTGTCGGGCCACCAAATAGTTCACTAAAGTTGAAAGTTGACTGTTGATCAGCAACTTCGGTATAATCCGGCGTCACAAATTTGGAAAGTTGTTTTTCTTTGAAACTTGTTTGTGTTGCTGTTTCAATAGCTGTTGCAATTTGCGCATGATCTAAATCCGGTAAGAATTTAGCATAAAGTTGTTGTAAGATTGTGAGCGGTGCAATTTCTTGATTAAAAATCAATGGTACCAAGTCAACTGCTAATGGTGTGGTTACACTGTCAGCAGCCTGCCAGACAGCATCTTGCGGCTTGATCACGGTTGTTAAATCTGTCGTACTTACATATTTTGTCATCAGCAAATTCGCATCCTATCATAATATCGATTTCCTATTTCATTGTAACGTAACCGATTACAAAATTACAGGAACACTCAAATAAAATGTTAAATATTTTTGGTAATTTTGCTATTTCAGCGCGATTTAGCTAAAATGGAAGTCATGGATTACTTATTAAAACTTCAGCAGCTCGCGCGTCCTTATCAAACTGATTTTGATGTGCAAGTCCGTTTGGCTGAAATTAAGCGTTGCGTTCAAGAAATTGGTCAAGGACAACTCTTATCGCGTCCATTACCGATTTTACAATTAGAACAGAATTGCTGGCTCGACTTTTTAGCAGTGGGGTTACAACAATCAATACCAGCTGAGCAAATCGAACAGGATTTTCAAACGTTAAATTATTTGTTTGGTAATTTTCGCAAGTATTTGCAATATCATTTTGGTCAGTGGACCTTAATCTCGCAGCAGGCGTTAACGATTTGGACGAAATATTGGCCGCAAAAAAGTTACTTAGAAGTTATGGCGGGCAATGGTGTTTTGGCACGGGGTTTAGTTGCCCACGGTCAAACAGTGATTGCAACAGATAGTTTTGCTTGGCAAGCTGAGAATAAAACCGGCCGTGAATTACATTATCCCGTGCAAGATGCTGATGCTTTAACCGCAATTGCCAAATATGGCCGTCAAGTTGACGCGGTACTCTTGAGTTGGTCGCCTGATCACGATCCCATTGATGTGCTAATTGCCCAACAAATTCGCCAATTGCCTAATCATCCTGACTTAATTGTTATCGGTGAGAAGTTTGGTGTGACCAATAGTCAATTATTTTGGCAAACACAAGCGGTGGCATTTTCGCCACAAGTGCGATTAATCAATCGCTATTTACCCCAACATGATTTAGTTAAAGAACAAGTTTTTCTAATCCGTTAAAAGTATTCGGAGTAATTTCATGAAAAAAAAGATATTCCTTGATTTAGTTTTGGTCTTATTGACGTTTCTAATGTTTCTGTGTTTCCGCCAAAACGAGCAACGCAATAATGAAAGCCGCTTGAATCGTAACGGCCTTTCTGTTGATAGTCTGATCGTAACTGGTGCGAAGAAGCAATCCTTGGAAACTGTGGTGCAACAAATTTCGAAGAGTTCACTTAAGCATTACCAAATCCAATTTGTTGACGAACATGATCCCAATTTTTCTTATATTTATGCTGAGGGTGATGGTAGCAGTCAACTACCCCTTATTTCCGGTCGTTTCTTTAATCAAAACGATTATGAATCAGAAGTACCTTTCGTCGTCTTAGGCACGAATTTAACTAAAAGCACTTATCAACCTCAAGCCCAGCAGTATTATGATCTTAGTGGTAACTATTACGCGGTCATTGGGGTGACCGGGGTGACAGATAATTCGGCGATTAATAATCATACTTTTATTTCATTATCGCCTAAGCAGCAATTGAGCAATCAGATTACCACGTCGCAATTCCGGATTATTTACGATCCTGTTGTCCAGAAGTCGAGTGATACAAAGAAGTTGTTGCAAATTCTTCAGGCAACCGGCACGAAGCGATTAGTTGATAGCTCGTCGATTACACGGGAGCGTCAAGGTTGGTTCGCTCGTTCAGGGATGATTATTACGCAAGTGATTTTAATATTAGCTCTAATGATTATCATGACTTGGATTTTAGCTTATTTGGTTATTTTTGCCAGCAAGCAATTCAATCTCGGCTCTTTTTTACAAAATCAATTAACCCTAAAAATGTTAGGTCAGTTAGCAACGCATTTAGTTTTGGCAACAGGGATCGGCTTCTTAATTGGTTGGCAAACTCAAGAAATAACCACGCCAGTCATCATTTTAGGCATCATCATGATTTTTGATTTAATTGCCTTGGTCGGCACATATTTATATTTAACATACTCGCAGCACTATACCCACTTAAAACAAGTGCTAGATTCTAATGAGAAGCAGGGATAATATGACTTTGCCACAAGCTTTTATTGATAAATATCAACATTTATTAGGCGCCGATGCAGACGCCTTTTTTGCCGCATTGCAACAGCCAGCCGTTGCTGGTTTTAGAGTTAACCCGCGCAAAGTAACGGCACAACTACATCAAAATTTTGCGACCAATTATCAACCAGTCCCTTGGAATCCTTCTGGTTATTATGGCAAAATTTCCGGACGCGATATTGCCCAACTTTCTGGTGCAATTTACAGTCAAGAACCAAGTGCTCAGGGTGTGGCGGCTTTGGCTGATCCACAACCCGGAATGCGCGTGCTAGATTTGTGCGCAGCTCCTGGCGGGAAGACGACACAATTAGCTGGCTTATTAAATGGCACTGGTTTATTAGTTGCCAACGAAATTGATCGTCAGCGCGCTAAAGTTCTGTCAGAAAATGTTGAGCGGTTTGGCTATGACAATGTTGTGGTCGTTAACCACGATCCGGACAGTTTAGCAGCTAGCTTACCACAATTTTTCGACTTGATTGTCATCGATGCGCCTTGTTCAGGTGAGGGAATGTTTCGTAAAGACCCCGAAGCGATAAGTTATTGGTCACCTGACTATGTGTTGCAATGTCAAGAACGACAACGTAATATTTTAAAGGCCGCCTTAAAAATGTTGCGGGCTGACGGTCAAATTGTTTATTCTACCTGTACTTTTGCGCCGGAAGAAGACGAAGAAAACATTGATTGGCTACTGCAAAATTATCCAGCGCTAGCAGTGGTGACACCGCCGGCAACTTGGCCCGGTGTCGATGCTGGTCGTCCAGAATGGGGCCACGATAATCCAGCATTAGTTGGTGCGCGCCGCTTTTGGCCGCAACACGTGCAAGGTGAGGGCCATTTCATGGTTAAGTTGCAGGCTGATGGACTTGTTGTTAAATCGACAGAACCCAAAAAATTAGCAACCAACAGCCGACAAACGAAAAAGGACAAACGAACAGTAGCGCCGAACAATACCCGTTTAAATCAAACACAACAAAAATTATTTGATCAGTTCGTTGAACAAACCTATCGCGTAACACCTGATTGGACTCGCGGTAACTTACAGTTACAAAAAGATCAGTTATTTGTTTTGCCCGCTGAGCTGAATGAGCTAACCAACTTAAAATATGTCCGCCGTGGTCTCTGGTTAGGCGAATTTCGCAAAAACCGCTTCGTCCCCAACCATGCTCTGATTATGGCAAGCACACCTGAGCAACTCAAAACGGTTATCGATTTAAATATGAGCCAATACCAACAATATGTGCACGGTGATGTCATCCGTTTAACAACAACGCTTACCAAGGGCTGGTATGGTGTTAGTTATCAGAAGCAAATTTATAGTTGGGGCTATTTAGTCGAGCAAACTCTGAAAAACTTTTATCCTAAAGGGCTACGTTTTTAATCGTTGCTGATTAAAATAGCCAATTTAGAATAACCAATCGAGGAAGCGCAATGACAAAATATTTAGCACTTTTACGTGGCATCAATGTTGGTGGGAAAACTAAAGTCATGATGTCCGAACTCAAACAAGTCTTTAGTGAACTCGGTTTTAAAAACGTTCAAACTTATATCAACAGTGGTAATGTTCTTTTTACGACTGACCAGACCGACATCTTAAATCTGCAAGCACAATGCCAGGCCGCAATTGCCGCACATTTCGGCATTGAGGTACCGGTAGCCGTCCTGTCCGTTACAGATTTAGCCACCGCCGTCAGCAATGTGTCTAATTGGTGGGGACACGATCCTGAAGTGAAACATAATGCAATCGTGGTGATTCCACCGACTCAAGTTGAGACTGTACTGGGCGAAGTCGTGGCAGCAAAGCCAGAATACGAACAAGTAGAAACCTGGGGCCAAGTAATTTTTTGGTCCGCACCGATTAAAACCTTTTCGCGAACACGTTGGGCCAAAGTGGCGACCAAAGCTAGCTATCGTAAGATCACAATCCGCAATGCTAACACGATTTACAAATTATTAAAGTTAGCAACAGAAAATTAAAAAATGCCGAACACTGATGTAGGTTAGTGAATGAATAGCGGTAAAAAATAGCTTCTGTGATTAGACTTGACATCATCACAGAAGCTGTTACGCTAATAATATGTAAGCGGTTAATTGATTGAACTCTAGGGAGGAGAGTACCCACCAATGTCAAAATGGTTAGTGCCAAATCAAATTAAATTTGTCGCACTTTTAATTAGTGCGTTGTTATTAATTAGTGGCTGTCAAACAGCACAACATTCGAACTCGATCAATGGCGAGCAACTAACTAAGGATTGGCATTTTGGTGAAAAATATCGAGTTGTTACGGATCAAGAAGTTGGCCAAGGGCGAGTTTTAGCGTTAAATGGTCACGAAATAAAATCCCAACAACCGCTAAAGCTTTCTGCAAAGACGAAAGCACTAGAAATAGATTTAGGAAATTTTACACCGGCTAATGTGACTTTCTTTTTCATTGACCAAGTTTTACTAACTGCCGATCAAATTGCTGACACCCAAGGTTCGAGCACTATTCCTTTGCATAAAAAACAATTGACCTCTGGCCAACACCAATTAAATATCATGCAATTTAAAAACGATCGTCATCAAGGAGCAGTGCGCCTCAATCGAATTGTTAAGTATATCGTCGAATAAAAGAAGATAAGCGTTTTGAACAACATGATAAAATCAGCTTTTCAGGAGGTTATTGGAGATGCGTAAAAAATTCACACTATTTAGTGTTGCCCTTTTTTTAATCTTTGGTTTCCTAATACTTTACTTAGCACGTCCTCAGGCTGCTCAGACAAAATCTGTCTATTTGCAAGATTTATACTTTGAATTAAGTACCGAGTCAATCACCACGAATGCGATTCATCATAAAATTGGTGCCATTTCAGATAAGATTTCCCCCAGCAAAAAGCCGACTAATAATGGCGAATCTAATTTTTTGCAAGCGGGGACGCCGGTTTATTTATATGCGGTCACCGATTCAAATCATGATGCTGATACATCTGTGGCTTATGGAATCGTTTATCAAGATCATTCCCATCGATATCATTTATTGACGACAGATGTAACACACCAGTCCCAACGTCAATTTTATCAGCTTTATCGTCAGTATCTACAAGTTTCGTATTCGGCTTTCGTCAAAGGGATGCAAGCGGGCGTTTTGCGTCGTTGATTAGAGCTCATTCTTAAGTGCTACAATAATCGTTTTAGAGGAGCAGAGATAAAATCTCAGCTCCTTTTTTTACTTTAGTTTGACGGATTAAAGACAATGACGCAAAATAATGTTTTATTGAATCCCAATAATTATTTATTGATTATCGATAAAGTATGTGCTATCTTAAAATTAATTAATTAGATTGAGGTGGTCTCTTGAAACGTCAAATTATTATATTGAAACTCGCACTAATTGCTGCCGTGGCACTGGTTCTTTTCTTTGCGACGATGATTGCGTTTAAATTATTTAGCGGCGCAACGTTAAGAATGGGAATTAGCGCGACTTTATTCGCAATTTCACTGACACTTGGTAGTTTACTGCTAATTTTAATTGCGTTTTGGTTAAACCGACTGTTAAATATCATTCAGAATCAACAAGTCTTTTCTAAACTGGCCTTGCCAACTGTTCGACATATTAAGATTACCATTTTCTTGATCGGGATTGATTTAATCGGGATTTTACCAATGGTTTACCAAAACGTTCAAGCTGAAGATGCACCCGGATTAATGCTGATCGGCTTCGGTATCGTCTGTTTACCTTTCGCCGTGGGAATTTTTGCGGCGATTTTAGAGCAATTATTGATTAAGGCAATTACGATGAAAGACGAAAATGATTTGACCGTTTAAGGCCTTGTTTCAACTTGGTGTGCTTTACCTAAGTTAAACGGACACCGCCACAAATATCAGAGGTTTCTTAGCAATTTTCGCTAAGAAACTATCATAATCGTGAGCTAGGAGGGCCTTTATGGCAATTAAAATTAAGCTAGATATTTTATTGGCAGAGCGCAAAATGTCTCTGACCGAATTATCAGAACAAGTTGACATCACCATGGCCAATCTTTCGATTTTAAAGAACGGCAAGGCTAAGGCGATTCGCTTCTCAACCTTGGAAAAATTATGTGTCGCATTAAAATGCCAGCCCGGTGATTTAATTGAATATCAACAATAAGTATGGTGGAATAGTGGCGCGTCAATTTAAATGTAAGATTTGTTGTGAATGACAAATCCTAGAACTGTTATGTTGCTGTTCTTCGTGCCTGCGGAAAATACACTAGTGGAACGCTGCGAGCTTGATTCGAGCCAAATCAAAGCCCAATTTGTCTCAAATGCAAACTTTCTTGTAAGTGGTAAACCACTAACAAGAATGCCGCGGCTGACCGCGATTTCCCTCCGGCACTGACAAAAGAGATGTGGTGGGATTTAACTTCAAATTTGTACTTCTCAAAATTTTAGAGAGGCAATTTAATCACTCGTCAATTCAGCGTTTGCGCAAAGGTTGCCATCTTATTTGTTTAGTGGCGGCGAAGAAATACCGCTCAGTAGTGACGTTATTGTTGGCGATTTATCGACTACAATAAGGCTCGCATTTGAGACGATTCGTACTTAAATCGGCTCAAATTGACGCCCACTATGTTCCAGCGCAAAGTATTCTTTCGCCGCCACGGCAACGCGCACGTTACATGAGCAACCTTTGTGTAAGCGCGAAGAAGAACAACATAACAGTTCTAGGTTTTAGCATTCTAGTTTCTACTTCTTCGGTTTGTAATATCACACGTTCCATGAGTATAATTTGCGTAGACGCAAAGAGAGCCGGGACAAAAATCCCAGCTCTCTTTGTTTAGGTTGTCGTTAGACGAAGATCTAAGTCCAGTGATAAACTCATTATTCGTTCCACTTCAATATTTTGTATTATGGTTTCTCTGAATTAATCAGAAACAACAATTAATGACTTGATTGCAGTACGATGATCCATGGCTTCATAAGCTGCTTGAATGTCCGCTAAAGCAAAACTTTGGGTAAAGACTTTGCCAGGATTAATCTCACCGGATAAGACAGCATCTAATAATAATTGTTTGTCATCAGTCGTAACCGAGGCAATTCCACCGCGTAAGCCAATATTGCGGAAGAACAATTCATTGGTGTTCATATTAGGATCCTGAGGAATGCCAACACGGCCAATAATTGCGCCAGGGCGACCAACCTTGACTGCAGTATCAACGGATTGTTCGGTACCAACACACTCTAAGACAGCATCCGCGCCGTTACCATCAGTTAGCACCATGACTTTAGCAACAGCTTCAGCACCACGTTCAGCAACAATATCGGTAGCTCCGAATTCACGGGCTAACTTTTGTCGATCTTCATGCCGACTCATCGCAATAATTCGTTTAGCACCGCGCAATTTAGCTGAAATGACACCGCATAGTCCAACAGCACCATCACCGAGCACAACTACCGTATCCCCAGACTTAACTTCTGCACTAGCTGCAGCGTGATAACCAGTTGCCATGACGTCGGCTAAAGTAACGAGAGATTTCAATTGATCTTCTGTATAGTCACTGGGCTGTCCCGGAATTTTAACTAGCGCCCAATTGGCATTGGTGAAACGCAAATACTCACCTTGATAACCGCCATTGCCACCGGCTTCGCGATTCAAAAAATCGCCATCAAAACCGGCTAGACAGGCAGCACAATGACCACAACCATGAGTGAAAGGGGCAATGACGAAATCCCCTGGCTGAATATCCGTCACTTCTGCGCCAACTTCAGTAACAATTCCAATTGCTTCATGACCAACTAACGTGTTAGCATCACGATGAGAAATTCCCCGATACCACCAAAGATCAGAACCACAAACACTAGCCCGAACGATTTTGATAATGGCATCAGTTGGTTGTTCAATCGTCGGCTTGGCGACTTCCTCAACAACCATTTTTCCTGGTTCAATAAACATTGCTGCTTTCATAAATAATTCCTCCTAATTTTTATAAAATTTAGGTCAACCGATTACTGATGCAATATTGACATTGATTTCATCAGGTAGTGATGCGATTAACTTCAATGTCGAAATAAACATTAGTTTCACTTGTACTATAACCCTTAAAGTACACTCTAAGGCAAGTATTATGGTTAAATTAAAAACAATTCGGTGACAACCAATCGGGAAATCAAAGTTAATGGCGAATGATGTTACTAAGGCAGCTCTAACAAAAAAATATTTTGATATTTCTAACTTCTTGATAACTCCCTAGCGCAAGGACAACCCAACTATCAAAAGATTGGAATAAAAATAATCGGGTGCTACTTGACTTAGAGCATACTCTAAGCGCTATATTGACTTTAAGCACACGATCGATAATCTTAATGATTTTACAACGAAAGGGATTAAAAAATGAACGCACGATATAAAATAGGCGAATTTGCTAAGCTAGTGGGACTTTCCACTTATACACTTCGTTATTACGAAAACGAAGGCCTGGTTGTTTCACAACGTGATGATAATGGTGTTCGTTTTTACACTGACGAGGATATTAAGTGGCTAGGTTTCTTGCTGCATTTAAAAGGGACGGGCATGAAGTTAAACGACTTGAAGGACTATGTTAAGTGGCGTGCGCAAGGTGATCAAACAATTCCACAACGTCGTGCACTATTGCGCCGCGTTCAAAAAGAAAGTGAAGCCGAAATTCGCGAACGTGAGGCCAATTTAGCCGTTTTACGCCGCAAAATTGCCTGGTACGACGGCAAATTAGATCAATCGATTAGCCATGACGAGAGTTTTGAAGATTACCTGAAACGCTTTGAATAGATCGCCATTAAATTAATCGACTTAAAAAAATAATTTAGTCATTATTGACGATAACGATCCAAATGGTTGCAAACAGCCTTGAACACAATTCCCAACACGGAAATAGGACGAAAATTGAGTCGAATTGCTGACTAACGACACGACGCTATTTCTTCACTAAACTTTTAGTCGCATAGCGTCGTGCAGTTAAAGTATTTACACTCAGATTTTTATCTTAGTTCTTTGTTGTGGAATTGTGTCTAAGGCTGTTTTTATTTAACTCATCTTTTCAAAATCTGCGACTTTCTTTAACAACTTAGCTTTCGATGCTTCACCATTAATAGGATCATCGTACTCAACGAAATAAACATAAGTATTAGACAAACAATAAACGATTTGGTAAAGCAGGCGGCGTTTAATTGTCGGCGGTAACTGATCAGGTTGCTGACCATAACCTTCATAAATTGCCGGCTTATCAGACCAATCCATGGCAAATTCGAACTCGGGATCACCATAAAGAGCCCGATCGGCATCAATGATATCAACAATTTTTGTTTCAGCCTCGTTAACCAAAATATTGGTTTCCCACAAGTCAGCGTGAACCAATGACGCAGTTTTAATGTGAACAAATAATAATTGGGCATTTTGAAAGATTTGTTTAATTTGTTCACTCTCAAGTGGGGTTAATATCTGATGATTTAATAAGAGTTCAGTGTTTTGATCAACTTCGCTGCATAGATAATCCCACCAAGAATAGAATTTAATACCAGCAATAATATTAGCAACACGGCCAAAAACTGGCGAGGTAATCGCATGCATTCGATGAAGCTCCGTGCCTAGTTGCTGATATAGTGGTGTTAATTGGGATTCAGTCTTCGTCGTTTCAGCCAAAGAATGCGCGGGCACAAATTTTTCAATCATATAGTCACGATCAAGTAGCGTTCGACTTTCATCATAGACCACAATTGTTGGACAAGGAATATTAGCGGCGTGCAATCGCTGATATATTTCAACTTCGGCTGCCATTAATTTTTGTTCGTAGGGTAGTAGCAGCTGGCGATTAATCGGGCCCACTCGCAGAACATAATTATCACCAGTAGCGAGCAGTTTGATTTGATAGGTGGTATTGAATAATCCCCCGTGCATTAACTTACTGGCAAAATCTACCGTCTTAAATTGTTGCTGAACAATAGCCGTTAATTCTTGATTAGTCAACTCTTGGTATAAAAATGAGCCCATAAATTCTCCCCATTACCTACATATTTCGTTAAACAAATTTACATGGAGATATTTTAGCATTGCTTTGCCAACACTGCAAGGGCTTTCAAATGTCAAATAATTGCTCACCTGAATTCAGTTCTAGAAAGTTAGTCAGAACTAAATTGCTAATGGTACCTCTTAGGAAACGATTTGATTTTCGTTTTGCTATTTTTGATGGTCTCGATTTTCTTTCTCATGGTTGTTAATAATTTGACGAGGTTATATGCTAATAAACGTAAGATGGTTGATATGTTTAAACCAATGAACGAATTTATCATGGAGGATCTATTGATGTCGATGAAAAAATCTGTGACAGCCTTAAAAAACTCATTTACTGACTGCCAAGAAATGTTTGAAGCACTAGGCGATGTTAACCGCCAAAACATTTTATTAGTATTATGTGACACGACTTGTTCAACGGGCTTACGTGTTGGTGCCATTACCGCGGCCGTCAATTTATCGCGGCCAGCCGTTTCACATCATTTGAAAATTTTGCGCGCAGCAAAACTGGTTTCAGTTCGTCATGAAGGCGCGATGAATTTTTATTACGCCGATATTCAAACTAATTTTGATAAGTTACAAACTTTATTGACCAATCTGGCAACACTGAAGGAGAACACTATTCATCATGACTGAAACGATGCAAGCGCTAGTCGCGCAAAACTCAAAGGTGACGCCTAAATTTCGACGAGTACCGCTACCAATCATGGCTGCCGAACAAGTTTTAATTAAAGTTGCGGCGGTTAGTATTAATCCAGTCGATCAGATTTACCGCACAATCGATTTATTTTACGCCGATCACTTTCAATACCCACTAATTTTAGGCAATGATCTGGCAGGTACAGTCGTTGCTGTAGGGAAAAACGTGACCAAGTTTAAGATTGGCGATCATGTTTATGGACGAATTGGTCACTTAGAAGGTGGCACTTTTGCCAAATACAGTGCCGTCGCCGCAAGCAATTTGGCCCATGCGCCTCAAAACAACTCGTTAGCTGAAGCAGCGGCGATTCCTTTAGTAGGCTTGACAGCGTATCAAATTATTCACGTTCGTTTAGCAGCAAAACCTGGTCAAAAACTATTTATTAATGGCGGATCCGGTGGTGTTGGAACAATG
Source organism: Lapidilactobacillus bayanensis (assembly GCF_003946695.1). Classification (GTDB taxonomy): domain Bacteria; phylum Bacillota; class Bacilli; order Lactobacillales; family Lactobacillaceae; genus Lapidilactobacillus; species Lapidilactobacillus bayanensis. The sequence continues at coordinate 167,390 of NZ_RHOX01000001.1, forward strand.
GCTATTCAAATTGCCCGAATTCTTGGTTTAGAAGTGGCGACCACCGCCAGCACCAAAAATAGTCTCTTGCTGCAACAATTAGGTGCAAATACCGTAATTGATTATCAGCACCAAGATTTCACTAAAACTTTACGTGATTATGATGGCTTTTTGGATACGCGCCGGGAAACAAACTTGACCACGGCCCTACAAATTTTAAAACCTGGTGGTCAGTATCTGACACTCAACAATATGCCGCAGCCTAGTTTTGCCGATCAACAGCACTTAGGCGTATTCAAGAAAGCGGCCTTTGCCGTTGTCTCCGCTAAAAATCGACGAATAGCTCGTCGACAAAAGATCAGCTATGAATTCTATTTAATGCACGAAAGCGGCGCCCAACTACAACAACTAACAGAGTGGCTCGAAGCAGGGCAGCTACGGCCCGTTATCGATCGAACTTATTCTTTCGCTGAACTTCCAGCCGCATTAGCCTATTCAAAACAAGGACACACAGTTGGAAAAGTCGTTGTGACCATGAATTGATAATGATTGCTGATGACAGGCACACTATTTGCCTCGTTAAAAAATTGAGCAACTCGGAAAAAGTGGCTAGCTGAAAAAATGGGTGGCCTAACACTGTCAATCAATTATGTGTGATCAGCATGCCTAGATTTCAGAAAATCATCGGGTATTAAACTTGCCAGTAATAGTAGTAATTGCCAGCGACAATCTGTTATCGGACGTCCATGCATGAGTGTGAGTAAGTTGAACGATCCCAAGCCGGCATATCCTAAACAAAGTGCAAAATAGGTCATTGGTAAAATATAGGTTACTGCAATATTCTTCGTGAGACGATAACTGATGACAACAACGCCAGCTAATAACAGATTTTTCGTCATAAAATCTGCAAGCAAAGGCAGTAATGAAACTGGGCTCGTATGCACGCGATATATCAGCACGATACTAATATCTAGTAGACTCAATATCAATAAAAACCACAGAATTCGGGCAAATTGAAGCAATGGTAGTCGGAAATGTTTACTATTAATCACCGCTTGGATAGACGCTGACTGATCGGGGAGAAAGACTGTTGGCAAGCAAATAATCGCAATCAGTGGTACGAAAAGTTCACCTGGCATTGCCGCTTGTACAATAGCAGTTGGTGCAAGGTTGAACAGTAGCGGCAGTAAACAAGCTAACGCGATTGCAACGAAGGTCATCAATAATGTGTTGGCTTTAAGATCTTTGCTAATGGCGTGATAAAGCAATGAGGTAGCCCCCTTTTTTAATCTGTCCGATTAACATTGTGATGCCAATCATGATTAAGGCCAATAGGACATAACTGGCTCGATTGAGAAGCAGATCGTTGAGATGCTCGTAAAAGTAGGCGACGTTGTGAAGTGAATTATGGCGAGGCATCAGCAGCAACCCGTAATAACCATCAACACGGCGAGCGCCAAGCATCATGGTGACAAGCCACCAACAAATCTGGCCGGCAAAACCAAGAAAGTTACCGAATAGCTCATACGTCAAAAACCCGACGGCACTACTGACCATTAAGGTTGGTAATACCCAAATGATGGCCGCCTTCATAAAAGCCAATAGATCGAGTGAGCGATGCGGGTACGAGCTGACCACTTGAATCGTTAAATAAACGCTCACTGCAAGCACTGGGAGCAACAAAACGAGCAGGCTGGCAGCATATCGAGTTAATAGCCGTCTATTACGTGAAACTGCCTTAGAGTGAATTGCTGCCGCTGCGTGACTGCGACGATCGTCAGCGCAGAAGGCCAGTACAATGACGGTCGGTAAAATACCGACAATTAGCGTAGCGATATCTGCAAAGACGCGCGCAAAGGCTCCAGAGATTTTGTCACGCTCCAAAATCAAATGATAATCATGTTTTGCTTCACGAGAGGTCATTTGCCTACTTGCTAATGTGACGACATTTGACGGTGTATAACTTGAATGTCCGCCTAAAAGTTGATCAACAAGCTTGAGCGTCGCGTTCAATGTTGGTCGATTTGGTGCCTGCCGCAGGGCAATAATCTTGGTGCGCATCTGATTGCGTTTGTTTGCTGCGAGTGACGTTGTCTTGGCAAATCCCAGTGGATAGGTGGTGTAACTATTCATAGTGTATTCGGTAGTCAATTGGTCAAGTACACTAGTTTTAATCGTTCGAAAATCGGTCGCATAAATCGAGTCGTAGTCGTTAGGGGCAGGTATGTGCGCCAAGCTACGATTCATCATTGGATTAACATTGATGACAATGAATGCAAACACCAGCGCGCTGTATATCAAAAATGCAAGGCTATTAAATAGCCGTTTTATTTCAAGCCATAATAATCTCACGAGATCGCCCCCTCATGTTGTAGTTGCAAATAGAGATAAGCTTCCTCAAGCGTTGGTACCACTGGCACTTCTGAAGTAGTAGCCGCGATAAAGCGAAAGTGAATCTGATTAGTCTCCGTCACTTGCTCACTAATCTGGTGTGTCTGCTTAAAATGAACCGCAGATTCAGCAGGAATCAGCGCTTGATAGACATGCCCTCTAGCTAAGTCCGTTAATTCAGTCGTTGTCCCAGTGAATAGTAATTGACCATGATCCAAAACACCGATTTGGTTGGTTGTCGCTTCAACATCAGACACAATGTGTGTTGAAAGCAGAACAGTTCGATCGGTGGCAAAATCTGTCAAGAGATTGCGCAACCGGATTCGTTCTTCTGGATCAAGTCCCGCCGTTGGTTCATCAACAATCAGTACTTGAGGATTATTAATCAGTGCTTGCGCAATACCAAGTCGTTGCAGCATTCCGCCAGACAGGGCCTTAACTTTAGTGCCGGATTTAGCTGTTAGATTAACACGATCAAGCAGTTGCGCAATGCGACCGTTCTGCTCACGAACCGGCACATTGGCGAGCGTGGCCAAATAGCTCAGAGCAGCCTTAACTTTCATGTTGGGATAAAAGGAAAAGTTCTGTGGTAAATAACCAATCAGGTTACGAACTGCTTGTGGTTGTGTCAGGGGAATATCGCAAATTTTAGCAACGCCACTCGTTGGTTGTTCCAGTGTCGTCAGAATTTTCATTAGGGTTGATTTACCCGCACCATTCTTACCCAGCAGGCCGAACATACCATTGCCGATTTCGAGGGTTAGGTGGTTGAGCGCTGGTGTTGGCTTCTTGCGATACTCTTTGGTGAGATTTGAAATTTGAATCGAACTCATAAAAATACGCCTCCTTGTTTTAGTAACAAGAAGACGATAACAAGTAATTATCAACTATCTATCAACAAATGCCAAACTATCAATAAATACTGACGGTTAAATTTTGAAACGAGCGCTGGTGACAACGCCTGTTGAAACATTGCCAACGATGAAATCACCACCGTTGGTTTGACAAAGCACTTTACAGATATACATGCCCACACCCAGATGCCCACACCCAGATGGTGATCAGCACTTTGCTGTGAGAAAAACGGCACACGCACATTAGCGAGCTCAGTTGCGGAAAGATGAGGGCCATCATTGAACACTCGGACTTCAAGTGTTTGTGCCGTTAACGTTAAGGTTAAATTAATGACAGATTTAGCAAAGCGTTTGGCATTACTCAACTGATTGTCAAGCACTTCAAGAATTGCGTTTGTTGGTAAATTGAATGTGCTTTGTTCTTGGATCTGATTGCTGATTACAAAGTTAATTTGAAGTTGAGCAGGAACAAGCTTAATTTCGCGTTGGACCAGATTTGTCAGTTCTGCGGGCGTACAATTTTGCTTTGTTACTGGTGCTACTTGTAACGAAGTAATTTTACTCATCAAGCCGATAAAATCGATCACACGAACCAACTGTGCTTGCATGTCTTGTACTAATTCCTGCGTGTCAGTCTGTTTAAGACGAGTCGTTAACATCTCGGCGTCACCTTGAAGCACAGTCAGTGGCGTGCGCAAATCATGAGCAAAGGCCGCGTTAACTTCCTTCTGGTCTTCGAGTAACCGCCACGACTGCTGTAATGCATCACGCAAGGCCAAACGCATTTGCTCAAAAGATTGGGTTAATGCGCCTAACTCGTCGTGATTCGAATTGTGGAGTTCAAAGTCAAGATTCTGCGCTTGAATTTGCTTAATACCATAGTTTAGCTGTTCCAGTGAGTGTGCAAGCTTAATCTGATAGAAAATGTCAGCGGTTTTGCGCATGACCAGCGCTAAAATCAAAAAGCTCCCCAGAATACCACCGCCAAACAGCAGAGATATCCCAATCAGTTCGGTTGAAAAGCCAAGGAGTCTATGATTAATAAAATAGGGGTGCACGAGATCAAGTAAGCTGTTCCAACTGAGAATGAAAATCAAAATCAGCGCGGTGGCAAGCAAAGTACCAATCAGGGTCATATGGAGTAGCGCTTGTCTAATCGGTAAGTCAGCTAACCTCTGTCTTAATTTTTCCATCGATAACCCACTCCCCAGACTGTTTCAATTGGTGTCGCTGTGTGGTGCTGGTTAAATTGATGACGAATGCGGCGAATATGTTCGGCGATGACATGACTATCGCCTTCAGCGTCATAACCTCAGATTTTTTCGTAGAGTTGTTCACGACTGAAGACTTGATTCGGGTTTTGACTCAACAATTCGATGAGCTGATATTGTTTGAGTGCTAGATCTAATGATTGCAAGTCGACGGTAACTATTTTTGCAGTGTAATTAACGATTACCGAACCAAATGCGGCGACCTGATCTTGATGTTTCTGAGTCGTTTCACGGCGTAAATGCGCGTCAATTCTAGCGGCAAGTTCACCAAGCGAGAAGGGTTTAACGACATAATCATCACCGCCAGAACTGAGCCCGCGGATCTTATCTTGATCACTCACACGTGCTGTCAAAAAGATAATCGGGACGCTTGTAAATTGACGAATGCGGGCGACTAAGTTGAACCCGTTAATGTCGGGTAAACTGACATCTAACAAAATCAAGTCTGGTTTTTTAGTGAGTAACTGAAGGGCGGCTTCACCGCTTGCGGCTGTATCAAGTAAATAATGCGGTGTGTAGTTGGTGAAGAAGCGCAGCAGCATCTTGCAAATATCAGGGTCGTCATCAACGACAAGAATCCGATTATCCATAGTTGGCTCCTTATAAAATAAAGTACTTTGAATTTATTAGATCGATCTTTTTTGTGCGTACAAGAAATACGTGGGTGAACTTTATTGAGAGCGGCAAATCCTAGAACTGTTATGTTGCACTTCTCCGTGCCTACGGGAAATACGCTGGTGGAACGCTGTGGGCTCGACTTTAAGCCAATCTACGATTGTCTTAAAGCTCGGCCTTGTCGTAAGCGATAAATCGCTAACGACAATTTCACAGCTGACCGCGATTTCTTTCCGGCACTGACTAAAGTGAGTTAGTGCGATTAAACCACAAATTTTCACTTCTCAAAATTGGAAGGTAATTCAACCACTTGTCAATTCAGCGCTTGCGCAAAGGTTTCCCGCTCGTTTGTCTAGTGAGGGAAAATAAATACCGCTCAGTGGTGAGATTGTAGTTGCAGCTTTAGCTGTTACTACAAGACCTGTCTTGGAGACAATTTTGCAAAAAATTGGCTTCAAGCAGCGTCCACCACGTTCCAGCGAAAGTATTTATTTTCCCTCACGGTACGCGCGACACTTCGTATGCAAGCAACCTTTGCGCAAGCGCGAAGAAGTCTAAAATAATAGTTTTAGTTGCCACCGCTTTTGAACAGTAATGTTCCTGCACCAAGTGTTTCTTTGCGACCACGACAACGCACTACGTTTGATAAACAACTTCCTGCGGATGTGAGAAAGCACAGATTAGCACCGCTCAAATTTGACGTGTTAAATCAGCACCGTGACTAGCGAGTACCTGTTTAAACCAAGCAAAAGAATCTTTGCGGATCCGTTTAAGTGAGCCGTGACCTTGATCGTCCATATCGACATAGACAAAACCATAACGCTTCTTCATCTCGCCGGTGCTCAAAGAAACCAAATCGGTGTTGCCCCACATGGTGTAACCAATGCATGGCACATGATCAAGTGTAATCGCATCACGAATTGCTTTTAAATGATCGCGTAAATAATTAATGCGATAATCGTCATGAACTTGTCCATCTGCCGTTAATTCATCAACAGCACCCAAGCCATTTTCAATGACAATCAATGGTTTCTGGTAGCGGTCGTATAATTCATTCAAACAATAACGCAAACCCAGCGGATCAATTGGCCAGCCCCAAGGTGTTGAAACTAAATAGGGATTCTCATTATTAACTTTAACGCTGCCGTCTGCTTGAGCCGTCGCGACCATCGACCGATAATAGCTAAAGGAGATGAAATCAATTGTATTCTCTTTAAGTAATTGCAAATCAGCCGGTGTTGTTTGCAAAGTGACACCTTCTGCAGCGAACTTTTCTGCCGTATAGTTAGGATAATAACCACGCGCCATAACATCAACGTAGAATAGGCCATCATTGCGTCGTGTCTGGTAAGCCGCAAAAACATCTTCTGGTTTACAGGTTGCTGGATAAGTCTCACTTAAGGCATACATTGCCCCGAATTGTGCCTCAGGATTAATTGCGCGACCATTTTTGATTGCTAACGCATTGGCGACAAACATGTGGTGAATGGCTTGATAACGTGTCTGCGGATCTTGTTGATGAGTACCGATGGCGATATAACCGCTTAAAATATTAATTTCATTGAAAGTGATCCAATAACGAACTCGGCCACGATAATGACGAATTAACGTTTCGGCGTACTTCACATAACAATCAATCACATGGCGACTGGACCAGCCATCATATTTCACACAGAGCTCGTTGGGTAATTCATCATGGCAAATCGTCACGATTGGCTCAATTCCATTGGCAATTAAATAGTCAATCACTTGATCATAAAAATGTAGACCATTTTGATTAGGTTCAGCTTCATCACCAGTTGGAAAAATTCGACTCCAACAAATCGAAAAACGATAAGTAGTGAAACCCATCTCTGCCATTAAATCAATATCTTCTTGCCAATGATGATAAAAATCCGTCGCTTGGTGACTAGGGTAGTAAACATCGTCATATAAAGCCACCTCAGCGCCAGCAGGCAACGAATCGTGCGCATTGACTGTGCCACGACTGCCATCTTTTAAACGCAACGTCAATTGCCGTGGTTGCGTCGCTGAACCAGTTGTTTCAAAATCATGACTTAATAAACCACGACCGTCTTGATCGTAGCCACCTTCATACTGAAAGTCAGCAGTCTCGCCGCCCCACAAAAAATCTTTCGGAAATGTTGTCAAAATTTGCCTCCTGTATTAACACCATATTTTCGTCAAGCAAAAGTTCGGTTGACTGCTGATATCAACCAACAGCAGTCAATTCATGTTTATTCTAAGCCAAGTAACTTGAAAAAGAAAACGCTAATTTTATTCGGCAAGAAATGAAAAGCTGTTTATTTTCTGTTACGATAATGATTGTAGCAACTAAATGGGGGTGCAGTTAATGAGTCAAGAACAAGTGAGCTATCAAACTTATTTAACACAAAGTGAACATTTAACTTTGACCGATATGAACCAACTTCATCAAACAATTTTAACGGCCATTGATCCTAACGATGCTGACTTTCAAGAGATTTGGCAAGACTTAATTCAGACAGCCATTAAATATACAGTAATTCGTGCAGGGTGGGGTGCCTTATCACGCTCGGAAAGAATGACTAAAGATAGCGCTCGTACTAAGGCACACAACGCCGTTCTCGACAACTTTATCATTCTCGAACGACTTTGCCAAAAGAACGGTTGGCCCAGTCAAGCCTGGACGGAAAAACTCTTTTTACAAGCCGAGAGTAATCAACGTACTAAAACTGATATCACCACACACCGTCAAAGAATTGGTGACTTTGCCAATTATCTGGCCTTTATTTATGCGCTGAACAATCGTTAAGTGAGCATATTGTTCAGTTAGCCATCAACAAGACCAAGTCAAAACTAAAAATAAATGTTAAAAGGAGCTAAATCCATTTTTGGGATTGAGCTCCTTTTAGTGTCTGTCCTATTATGTTGTTCTTTGTGTGACGATTATGATTGCTGTTCTTTGTGCCCGTGAGAAATGTGCTGGTGGAAACACTGCGAGCATTGGTTTGATCCAAATAAAAACCAATTCGTCTCAAACGCAAGCTTCGTTATGAATACTAGGACCGAAAACTATTGAATTGTGCTTCTTCGTGCCTACAGAAAATACGCTGGTGGAACGCTGCGAGTTTGATTTGAGCCAAATCAAAAACCGATTTGTCTCAAATACAAACTTTCTTGTAAGTGGTAAACCACTAACAAGAATTTCGCGGCTGACCGCGATTTTCCTCCGGCACTGACAAACGAGATATGGTGTGATTTAACTGCAAATTTGTGTTTCTAAAAATTGGAAGGTAGTGTAACTACATGTTAATTCAGCGCTTGCGCAAAGGTTACCATCTTGCTAGCTTAGTGGCGGCGAAAGAATACCGCTCAGTAGTGACATTATTGTTGCAACTTTAGTTGTTACAATAAGGCTTGTCTTGGAGACAATTTTGCAAAAATTGGCTTCAAGCAGCGTCCATCACGTTCCAGCGAAAGTATTTATTTTCCCTCACGATACTCGCACACTTCATATGCAACCTTTGCGCAAGCGCGAAAAAGTGCTAGATAACAGTTTTAGTTCATATTATTTCAATTAGCGTTGTCCACTAAAGGTCGCCCAATCCAACCCAGTCTGTTGAGCAAACGAAAATAATTCTGGGCTTAAAATCAATGACAACTTCCGCAAATCAGCAACGTTATTGCAACCCAACATTGCGAAAATACCTTTGAATTCTGCCAACCAGGCTCCAAATAACACACTCATTTCATCGAAGTCGTGGTGCAATACTAAATGTAAGAAATAAGCTGACATGCCCACGAGATCGCCACCAAGGGCCAAACATTTGACTGCTTGCCAAGGTGTCCTGATCCCACCACTGGCAAATGTGATTTCTGGACGCATATTAAGAGCTTGCTGCACGTTTAGCCGTTGCAGCAGACTCTCAATCACCGTCAAGCCAAAATCGCTATAATCGGAAATTAGGGCAGTTTTACGGCGATGGTTCTCAATCTCGATGAAATTAGTTCGACTAATTCCGGAAACATCAATATTTTGTAGACCGAGTTGTAAAAGTTGGCTAATTGTCGCCGCATTCATGCCGAAACCGACTTCCTTAGCAATCAGCGGGGTCGTTTGACCAATAGTTGCTTGTAAGTGTGCTAATTTTGTCGACCACAAATAGTCTTGATCGCCTTCAGGCATGGCAAATTCTTGAGCCGCGTTTAAATGAATTTGTAGAGCATCTGCTTGCAGTAATTGCACCATTTCTTCAGCAAAGTCGGTCGGGTGATCAGCACCGACGTTTGCAAAGACAACACCGTCAGGATTCTGTTGACGCACAACTGTGAAACTTGCGGCTAATTCTGGCTCGTGTTTCAAAATGCTCATGGAACCAACGGCCATCGGGATTTTAAAGTGTGCTGCCAACTGTGCCAATTTCTGATTAATAGTTAAAGCTTGGTTAGTGCCACCAGTCATCGCGTTAATGTAAATGGGATAATTAATTGGTCGATTAAAGAGCATCTGTTCTAAATGAACAGATGCTAACTTTGTGTCTGGTAAACTGGGGTGGCTAATCCGCACGTCAGCAAATTGATCACGAGCAAATTCCGGTTGTCGATATAAGCGTTCGGCAATTGCGATGTGCTCTTTTTTACGTTGTTCTTGTTGAGAAGGCGTCATACTAAAGCCTCGCTTAAGTTATAGACAGCTAGCGGTAAAGTCTCAATATGGTGACGGGACCAATCAGAGATCAACTGGGCCTGATCCACATTGCGATCAGTAATGGCGATACCACAATCACCACCACCAGCACCAGAGAACTTTGCTGCCGCTCCGTATTTTTCAGCGATTTGACAGAGTTCTTTCAGTTCCGGAGTTTCAATATTCACGCCAGAAAAAGCACCCAGTTGTCGCAAAAGCGCTCGATTCTCGCGGATCCCACGTTTTACCGCAGCTAAATTTCCCGTCTTAATGCCAGCGATGATCCCTTGAATACATTTCTGACTATTAGCTAAGAAATCTTGATATTGGTTTTTCCGGGCAAACTTGGCAATGGTAATTTTATCAACTAAACGGCTTGTAGAAGCGGGGGAACCAGTCCAGCCGATTAAGAGTTCCAATTCGCTGGGAACATTCAAGATTTCAATCTTCAACCCCGGCCATTCACTGGCTAGAATTTCGGTAAAGGTGCGACTTTTCAAGACAGTTCGCAACCAGTCCTTATCAAACGTACTAAAGGCTAACCAACCGCCAAAAACACTAGCGGCAATATCACCTAAAGAACCATTACCTTGAATATTAAAATGAGCAATCGCCGCCAATTTAAAAATATCCATTCGCGATAAGGCTAATTGATAGAATTCGCAGAGAGCTTTAACTGTGCCCACGGTAACTGCAGCAGAACTGCCCAAGCCATACTTGCGGCCACCGTTATCTTCAAGTTGACTGTTAATATCTAAATCATAAATGCGCAATGGCTTGCCCATTTCCAAGGCGAGTGTTTCCACGACGCGAATGGCTTCAAGAATATAATGAAACGGATTATCGCGATTATCAAAGATCATTTGATCGCCTTGACGCCGCCAATGAAAATCAGTTTCAGCGTATTGCCGCGAATTAATTGTTCCTTGATCTTGCGCTTCACTAACCGAAACCGTAATAAATCGATCCAAAGAAACAATAATTGCGGGGTGTCCCGGCTCAAGCACGGCATATTCACCGGCGATATAAAGTTTTCCGGGAGCTTTAACAGTAATCATTTAATTATTTCGACCCTTCAAATACATAGTTTATTGCGCCATTAATTGGGCACCAGGACCAGGTTGACACAATGTATAAGTAAGATTTGGTATTTCTGCGTTTAAAAAATCAATAATTTTAGAAACGTCTTGCAGTTGACATATTAATTTAGGATTAGGGCCAGCGTCAAGCGTTAAATAACAACTTAAGCCTTTTGTACGAATTTTGCGCACCAATTCCCAAATTCGTAAGGTCTCCGGTGCGAAATAAGTAAACGGCGGATCCGCACTTAAAGTCGTCGCATGCATTCGTAAGGCATTTCTTTCCGCAATCGTGCCAATTTGCTCGATATCTTGAGCGGCGATTGCCGCAGACATGGTTTGAATATCTGCCTCGGCCGTTTTGACCCAGTCCTGATAATAGGGTGAGGTGGTTACGGAAGCCTGCATACCAGCACCAGATAAAATTGACTTCTGATGCTGATTGACCAATATCGCGATCACCGCAATGGGAAAATTAACTTGTTCGTTGACGTCAATTGGTTCGGCGAAAGAACTTTGATCATCAACACCAGCATGCCATAAGACAAAGCCGCCATAAATTGAGCGACTGGCCGAACCAGAACCATGTCGTGCTAAAATCGATAATGCTTTACGAGACAATGTTAAACCAGCAGCATCACTTGCAGCCACAGCTAATGCTGCAAAGGCCGACGCCGATGACGCCAAACCGGCCGCTGTGGGAACATGATTGCTACTTTTAACTAAGGCGTGTTGATTTGAGCCGGCGATTTGTCGAACGTCGTTTAAAACCCGACTTATTTTAGCAGAGACGGGTTGATCTTGACCTTCAAAAACAAATTGATCAGTCTCTTGATCTGTAAATTCAACGCTGGTTTCAGTGTAGAACTGATCTAAAGTCAGCGACAACGAACTATTGTAGGGGAGCATTTGCACAACATCGCGTTTACCCCAATATTTAACGAACGCAATATTCGTATAGGCACGTGCTAAACTCATTGAGCCGCCTCCGTTTTGGCTAAAGTCGTCAGCCAAGTTTTTTCCGAGAATTGTTTTTGTGCTTGTTGAGCAGTGGTTAAATCAGCGAAGTAACCAAAGACGCAGCCGCCTAAACCGCCACCAGTCAACTTGGCGCCTAACGCACCTTTATCACGTAATCGCTGCACGAGCGCGTTGAGTTGGGGGGTGCTGACCTGCAATTGTTGTAAGGCAGTTTGATTCTGATCAAGTAGTTGACCAAAGTGATGTTGTGAAACGGTATCATGATTGGTCAACAATACTCTGGCTTGACGAACAATTGTCTGAATTGCTGCCATTTGCGCTTGCCACAAGACCGCGTTAACCGTCTTTAACGTTGCCACTGACTGAACCGCTGCACTTGTTCGGCCAGTTAGACCGCTGTCAACAATCAGCAAATAACCAGGTAAGTTGACTTGTAGTGGTTGTGGTACTTCATGTCGTTGAAAGAAGTAACCTTGTTCAGACTTCACCACCAGTGCATCCATACCACTGGGATTACCATGCTGAATCGTTTCAGAAATATTAACCAAGTCATCAAACTCGGCCGTCGTCAATGTCACAGCGGTAAAAGCCAATAAGGCGCGTAAAACTGCCGTTGAAATTGCCGCCGAAGACCCCATGCCACGCTCAAAGGGAAGCGCACTGACAATTGTCAGTTGCAGATCAGCTGGCCATTGCACCGCGGTACCTTGGCGCGCAATAAAGGTTTCAATCATCGCTTTAATATTAGTTAATTCTTCGGGAACAATTGTCAATTGGCCGCGATAAAGTGCAGAGTCAAAAAATATATTCGGCAATTCCGCCATCGTCGTACTAGTAGCAGTCAAGGTTGCTTGCACTTTGATGTCGGTCAAGGGAATTGTTATACCAGGAATGCCATACACAACCGCATGTTCACCGACTAAGATCAACTTGGCATGACTAGTGCCAATCCCAACTTTTTTCATAAAAAACCTTCCTTAAAGACGTCCTAAACTTATGATACCTTAACTTGTGATTAAGATGACAATTTTTTGAAGTTTGAACAATTTTTTAATCTTTTGGCCTGAAATAATCGTTAACATTCGTGCTGAAACTTGTCACCAACGACAACAATTCCCAGTAGCAAACACCAACAGTAACCAGAAGAGCTTCGTATTCGCAAAGCGTCTAATTATGATAAAATAACAACGAGGAGATAAATACATGACGATGAAATTTATAGTAGGCCGCCAGCAAGACGATGTTAATGCGCGGCTTTATCAGCAAATTAGTGATGATTACGCCACTAATCAGCAGCAACAATTCATTTGCTTAGTACCTAATCATATTAAGTTTAATAGTGAAGTGCAAATTCTAAGCCATTTAGCCGACGCTCAGCCCAATTTAGCCACCAAGGGAATTATTGCCAGCAGCCGTCTACAAATTTTGTCTTTTTCACGCTTGCTCTGGTATTTCTTGCGTGATGATCCTAAATATCAACAGCCGCAATTGTCGCCGGCAGCCCAAGCGATGTTTCTAAGTAACTTTTTGCATGATCAGCGTGAAAAATTGCCGCTCTTCTTCGGGGAAAGTCGCAAAATGGGCTTTCTCGAACAACTCGGCCAGCAATTAAATGAATTGCTCCAGGGCAATTTTGCCGTGGCAGATCTACAAGAGATGTTGACGAAGTTGCCGGAGCAAGAACAAGTTCCTGGTTCGACTTTAGAAAAGCTCAATGAATTGAGTTTTATTTTTGAAAACTATCAGTCTGCAATCGCCAATAAGTTTATCACCAATGAACAATTAATGGCTTATTTCATTGGTCAAACGGAGCGGCGTGATTTCACGAATTTTAAAATTTATTTAGCTGGTTTTTCTGAATTAAACCAGCAACAAGCACAACTTATTCATCACTTTGATCAGCAGGGGGCCACTGTTTATTTGACCCTTTATTTAAATCCAGATCTGAAAAATCAAGACATCAGTGCCCAATATTATTTTCATGGGCCACTCAAAATGTTGCGCCAATTTGGCTACACCGATTTAGGTAAGATTGCACCTGAAAACTGGTTAAGTTGTGCTCAAAAACGGACGTCGTCGGCTTTACAAGTGTTAGAAGATTATTGGATTGATTCAACTAACGGTCTGCCGACCACGGCGCAAATGACAACTGCAATGAAACAAGATGTGCAAATTTGGCGGGTCGATTCGTTAACCAGCGAAGTTCGCGGCGTAGCCAACTACATTCGCCAGTTAGTTGCCTTGCAAAATTATCGTTACCGTGACTTTTTAGTGTTAGCTGATAATTTACCAGATTACACCGCTACGATTGCAGCCTTGTTTAAGCAGAATGAAATTCCTTTTTTCAGTGATCAACAGATACCGATGGCTAATTATCCCTTGGTGGTTTTTATTAAATCACTCTTAACCATTACGCAAAATCCGCAAGGGCGCGAAGATTTATTTGTTTTACTGCGGACTGAATTATTAGTCCCAGTAGAAATGAGCTTAACCGACTTTCGCCAACAGTTAGATTGGTTAGAGAATTACGCCTTGGCCTTCGGTATTCGCGGAGCAACTTGGCTGAATCCGCAGCCTTGGACGATTGATGGGCCTTACGTTCGTCATGCTGTCGCAAATAACCAACTACCACCAGAACAAGCGGCCCAAATGGCGGCAATCGAAAACCTGCACCAGTTCATCGCCCAAGTCTTTAATAAATGGCGTGCTAATCTTAAAAAAGTGGTCACGGCCAAAGATTTTGCCAGTTGCTTATATGATTTCCTTAATGATCAACACGTGATTGCTACACTGCAACATTGGGAACAGACTGCTGTTAAGCAAAATGATCTGGCGCTTGCGCAACAGCCGCGGCAAACTTATCAAGCCTTTATTGGTTTGCTGGATGATTACGTCACGATTTGGGGTGAGCAGGCTTTTGATTTACCGGTTTTTATTGACTTGTTAAATGCTGGCTTTAATAATACCGAATTTGCCCAAATTCCAGCAACATTAGATGCTGTCTTGGTTTCAAAAGCAGGGATGGTTCAAGGACAGACTCAGCAAATCACAATTATTCTCGGAGCAACACGAGACAACTTGCCCGCGCAAACGCAAACCAATCAATTAATTGATGACCAAGAACGGCGCTTAATTAATCAATATTTAATCACCGCGAATAAACCACAGCAACTGGGGGAAGCTACCAATGAACAATCGGTTGAACAACCTTTACGCTATGGTTTAATCTTCTTTAGTTCGCAACAACGGTTAATTTTTACCTATCCGCGGCACAGCGACGGTCACGCAGAGAATCAATTATCACCGTATGTTGCTCGTATTCAACAACAATTTCAATTGCCAACAACGACTTTAAGTGACTATCCACATCAAGAAAGTCGAATTCTGGATTTCGCGGCCTCAAAGCGCAGCGTCGTTGGGCCTTTATTACTGCTCAATCGCCAAATGAAAACTCAAGCGCTGCCGCTACCTGCTGCTTGGCAATGGGTTCAGCAGCTTTTGCAAACAACCGATGACCATCATTTCTTTAAGCAACTTCTCGCCAGCTTAGATTATCGCAATCAACCACAAAATCTAACTTCAGAAAACGTGCAGAAGTTATACGGCCAACATTTATTTAGTTCGGTTTCGCAGCTGGAAAACTTTTACATGAATCCGTACGATTATTTCTTAAAATACGGTCTAAAGTTACGAACACGTGCAGAATATACTGTCGATAGTGCGAATACGGGCACATTTTTCCATGATTATTTGGACCACTTCGTCAAATTATTAACGGAGCGTCAATTCAAGCCAGAAGAATTAACCCAGGTGCAATTAGACGCATTAAATGAAGAAATTGGCCAAACATTACTGGGTAAAACTGACTATCAAATTCTAAATGGTCCGGGGCAAATGCATTATTATCGCCGCCGCTTAAGTAAAACCAGTGCCTTTATGACCAATGTACTGATCGAACAGGCCGCTCATAGTTTCTTACGACCATTAATGACCGAGGTTCAATTCGGGATTATTGAGGGTAGTCAAGGACTGCCGGGATTGGAATTAACTTTAGCAGATGCGAAACGACTTTCTGTCCGGGGTAAGATCGACCGGATTGATGTTGGTAGTGTCGCCAACAACGATTATTATCAAGTGATCGATTATAAATCAGGTGACAAAAAATTTGATTTCACACGTGCTTATCACGGCTTGTCCTTGCAGCTACTGACTTATCTGCAAACTGTGGCGAATAATCAACAGGCGTTGCAACTAAACGCTGCCAAACCAGTTGGGGCGTTTTATATTCACATTGCTGACACGCCGTTGAAATATGCTGAACACTTAAATATTCAAGAAGAGCTGCTCAAAGATCATCGCTATAAAGGCTTGTTAATTGAACAACCGCAAGCTGATTACTTAGCAAACCTAGATCCGCAAGCTAAGAGCAGTCATTCTTTGCTCTATCCGATTAAATACACGAAGAAGACAGACACATTCAAGTTAAGCAGTGCCAACTCTGGCGTCACTGCAGACGAATTACAATTATTATTACAGCATAATCAAGATCTATTAATCGCCGCCGCTAATGAAATTTTTTCCGGCGAATTAAGAATTGCGCCTTACAAATTAAGTGATCAGGAAACCGGCTTACAATATACTGATTACAAATCCATTATGATGTTTGATGCCATGCTACCGGAGAACCGCTATCGACTTTTACCGACCTTGGCTAAAGATGACGTGTTGGCCAAACTAAAATCAGCAAAAGGAGACGAAACCGATGCCTAAATTCACAGTGCAACAACAAGCTGCTATTGATCATCAGGGCCACGATATTCTCGTTTCGGCCTCGGCTGGTTCTGGTAAAACCACCGTCTTAGTCAAACGAATTATCGAAGAAGTGCTTCATGGTGTGCCACTGGATCAATTATTAGTGGTAACCTTCACCGACGCCGCGACTGCCGAGATGCGTGAACGAATTCGCCAAGCACTAAATGATGCCGTTGATCAAGCACCAACAACAACCAAAAAACAGGCGTTACGGCAACAACTGAATTTATTAAACACCGCACAAATTAGTACACTCCATTCGTTTTGTTTAAAAGTCATTCAGAAGTTTTATTACTTACTGGACTTAGATCCTAACTTCAGACTACTAGCAGATGAAACAGAAAAGGAATTAATTAAAGAACAAACTTGGGCCAGTGTGCGTGATCAACATTATGATCAGGAAGATGAAGACTTTTTCCAATTAGCAGAACAATTTGGTAATGATCGCTCTGACCAAGGTTTGGCTGACGCAGTTTTTGAGTTATATGAGTTTGCTATTGCCCGACCGCAACCATTAGCTTGGCTTGATAACGTGGCCCAATCCTATCAAACTGGTGCGTCTATCAGCGACAGTCCCTATTTTCAAACTAAAATTCGGCCAGTTCTCTTAGACAGCATTCAAGAATTAGCAACGGCTTTTACGTCGTTGTTAGCACAAGTGGTGACGATTACTGACGATAAAGGGGCATTGACGGATCTTTTCACCGCTGATCAAGAGTTGCTCCAAAAGATAGTGACAACAAGTAGGGCAGCGTTAGATTATCGAACGCTCGCTACTCAATTACAACAGATCCAATTTCCCGCTCGTTTCACAGTTAAAGCGAAAAAATATGCCGAAGAATTAGCCGCACGGCAAAACTTCAAACAACAACTTGATAATGTTAAGGAAAGTTATCAAACCCTTTGCGACCAATATTTCTTCGCGCCGGAAGCAACACTGCTTCAAAGTCAACAAGCAGCCAGTAACGTCTTGCACAACCTAGTCGCCGTCACCAAAGAATTTATTAAAGCCTACCATGACGAAAAGCAGCGCCTCAAGGCATTAGACTTCAGCGATTGGGAACAATTAACTTGGGCCTTATTAATGTTTGAAAAGGATGGTCAACAGCCTGTTCAAACTTATTACCGTCAATTGCTCCACGAAGTTTTAGTCGATGAATATCAAGATATTAATCCGTTGCAAGAGGCAATCTTACAAGCCGTTTCTCAGGACGAGCCGGGTAATTTATTCATGGTTGGCGATGTGAAACAATCAATCTATGGTTTCCGGCAAGCCGACCCTAGTAAATTTTTACAAAAATATCAGGAATTTAAGGCCGACGATGTTACCGGTGAGCGAATTATTTTAGCCGAAAACTTCCGTTCAACGGCTAACATTAATCAAAGTACCAACTTTTTATTTCAACAGTTCATGCATCATGACTTGGCGGAATTGGATTATGACCAAGATGCACAATTGGTGACTGGTGCTCAAGATTATCCAGCCGATTTAGAAACAACGACTGAGATTTTACTTTACGAAACCAAACCAACGACGACACAAGCTGCTGACGCTCAACAAACCAGTTCAGAAACAGCAGACGTTGAAACAACTAGCGCCTTGACTAAAGACGAGGCGCGCATTCAACTACTCAGTCAAAAGATTAAGCAACTGCTGGCAGATCCATATCAGATTTATGATCGCAAAGCCGAAACAACGCGAGCCATCACGTATAGCGACATTGCGATTCTAGTCCCAACGCGCCACGATAACTTAGCCATTGTTAGTGAGCTACAAACTCAGGGCATTCCTGTTTTCGTTAAAGATGCAAACGATTATTTCCAAACGACGGAAATTCAAGTCATGTTAGCCTTTTTAGAAATTATTAATAATCCGGAACAAGATATTGCACTTGTCACAGTCTTGCGATCACCAATTGGCAACTTTAACGAGAATGACCTGGCTGCAATTCGGGGGACGAATAAGAGCAGTAATTTTTACCACGCGCTCCAAACAGCCGCGCAAACGACAACTAACGAATTAAGTCCACGTCTGCAAAATTTCCTGCACTTATTAAATCATTTGCGTGACTTCGCCGTCCAACATAGTATTGCTGATCTCGTTTGGGAAATTTATCAGCAGACTGGTTATTTAGATTATGTCGGAGGGATGCCAGGTGGACTGCAACGAGCGATGAACTTGCACGCGTTGTATCAACGAGCTTTTAGTTATGAACAAACCAGCTTTAAGGGATTATATCAATTCATTAATTTCATTAAGCAAATGCAGGCTCATGAGAAAGATCTCGCTCAGGCTCAGGTTGGCGAAAGTGATCAAGACGCTGTGCAATTAATGACGATTCATGGTAGTAAAGGACTAGAATTTCCGGTGGTGTTCATTTTTAACTTGGACCATCAGTTTAATCAAAGTGACGTGCGTCGCAATAAAGTTGTGCTTGATGGCAAATATGGCGCGGGAATAAAATATGTCGATTTAGCGCAGCGCGTGAAATATCCGACTCTGATTGATAATTTCATTCGTCAACAACACCAACAAGCAGCTATCGCCGAAGAAATGCGGCTGTTGTATGTTGCCATGACCCGTGCTAAACAAAAGTTGATTATGATTGGCGCCACCGACAGTTGGGAAAAGATATGCCAGACTTATCAAGTCACCGACGACCATTTGCGGCCATTATTGCCCACTAATTTACGACTACCAAGTAAACTGCAAAACTTTTTTCAGCTGATTATGCCGGCTGTTCTCCGCGCAAAAACTTTACAAGTCCGTGGTTCTAATTCACAACCTGCAAGTTCATTATTGCCAACGACTGCTCAATTTGTAATCGAACTTTTTAATCAAGCTAACTTAAGTAAAGCGGTTGTGCCGGCAACGAATCCGGAAACGGTCGGTGCCGTCGAAGTCCCGTTTACTAAGTTGGATCAAAAGTTACAAGCCACGATTGAAACTTTATTAAACTTTCAATATCCACACCAAACGGCAACTCAAACCACAGCTTATCAATCCGTTTCTGAAATTAAACAAGCTTTTACAGATCCGGATCAATTCCAATTAAGTTTCTTACCGTTAACCTTGTCCGCAACAACTGGGCAGCAAACGGCAACAAATTTACTACCACCAACTGATTTAGGCGGTCGCCTCGTTAGTGACGACTTTCCTAAGCCGAATTTTATGACACAGCAACAAAAAGTGACTGGCGCACAAGTTGGGACGGCCACACATTTAATGTTGCAGCGGGTTGAATTGCAACGCCTAATTGACTTAGACTATTTAGTAGCATTACGCCAGCGGTTAACTGACCAACAATTAATTTTACCGGAAGTAGCGGCACGAATTAATTTACCGGGAATTGTTGATTTCTTCCAAACGCCATTAGGTCAGTCTTTACAAGATCAACAAAATCGCGTCCAACGCGAAGTCGCCTTTTCATTATTATTGCCAGCCCAAGCAATTTTTAAAATGCCTGACGAAACAGAGATACAAAACCTATTAGTCCATGGTATTATGGACGGGTATGTAATTAATGACGACCAAGTCACATTGTTCGACTACAAAACTGATTACGCCGGCCACGGCCCGCAACAACAAAACCGCCTAGACGAACTCACCACCAAGTACCGCGGCCAACTCAACCTCTACGAACAAGCACTAAGCAACATGCTCCAACGACCAGTTGACCACAAGTATCTATATTTCCTAAACGCAGGAAAAATAGTCGAATTATAGAGCGCGAAAGGCAACGGGTTGATTGCGTAGCTCTAACGAGGAAGCACAGCTGGGTGTTAACCCAGATGGGATTTCTCGTTAGACATAGCAATCAGTTGCCTTGAGCGTATTTCCACAAATACAAACAAATTTTCATGACAAACATAATTAAGAACGGAACAGTTTTTAAATCCGTTCTTGATTAAAAGGAGCGGGGAAGTTGGTAGATAAAGTTTATGCCGTCGTCGATTTGGAAACGACTGGCACTCAACGCCATGCTGGCAACAAAATCATTCAGTTTGGCTGTGCAATTATCGAAAACGGCACCATTACAGAACATATTTCTTTATCGATTAATCCAGAGCGCACGATTCCCCGCGAAATTCTCGAATTAACTGGTTTAAAGGCAAGTAAATTGGCCAACGCGCCGACTTTTGATGAAGTGGCGCCAACTTTACGTGAACTACTCGCTGATAAAATATTTATTGCTCATAATGTTAATTTCGACTTACCATTTCTCAACGACGCCTTCACCGAAGTGGGTATTGAACCAATTACACCGATTGCAATCGACACCGTTGAATTGGCTCAGATCATGTTGCCACAGGCCGCTAGTTATCGTTTGAAAGACTTGAGTACTTTTCTGAACATTATTCATGAACATCCTCACCAAGCAGACAGCGATGCCATTGCCACAGCCAAAATTTTTATTTTATTGCTAAATCAATTGCAACAATTGCCCCGAGAAGTATTACAACAATTAGTTCAGCTAAGCCAATACTTGACGCAACAAACTGGTCAGATCTTCGAGCAAGTTTTGGTTAATTGCAGCACTGAGCAATTGCCTGCTTACCTGCAACAAGTTGGCGAGTTTACCGTTCGGCGAATCAAGCACCAAGCAGCCACCACCGATCAACATCAGAACAACAATTATCCAGAAACAGTCGATGACAAACGTCAGCAGTTTGACCAGATTATCAAACCACGAACCGCCCAATTTGCTATGATGGATTTTATTCATCAACATGTTAATGACGCCGACCAGACTAACTTAGTGATTGAAGCACCAACTGGCGTCGGCAAGTCACTTGGTTATTTGTTCCCGCTATCTTATGAACTCACTAAAGCACCGGCGCAACGACGACTCGTGATCACGACATCAACGACCGTTTTGCAAACCCAGCTTTATCGTCAAGCGGTTCCATTATTGGCACACTTGCGTAATCAACCACTCAGCGCAGCGCTGTTAAAAAGTGCCAGTCACTATTTAGACTTCGATCGTTTTGCCGCTTATTTACGGCATGGCGCTAAAAATCGGGGAACCGCCATCAACGAAATGCGGATTTTGGTATGGCTAACTCAAACGCAAACTGGTGATTTAGACGAGTTACAAATTACCAATTATGATACTGAATTTTTCCAGAGTATCAATCATTTGCCAACGTTAGTGCCAAGTAGTTTGTATTATGAGGTCGATTATTGGCATCAAGTTGTTAAGTTGGCTCAAACTGCCGCAATCGTCATCACTAACAATGCTTATTTAGCACAACACTTGGCGGATTTTAGTGGCAACCAAAATATCTTAGTCGTTGATGAAGCTCAGCACTTCGCTGAAGATTTGACGAACAGCTCCCACGGTTATTTCTCAGTCATGCAGTTACACAATCGTTTGAACCAAACTGCTGAAACTTTGCACAGTTTGGCGGATAACAACGACGCCGAGCCGCTACTGGAAAAAATGCAGCCCATAATTCTAACGAGTCAGTTATTCCTAAATCAAGCACAACTATTAACTCAGCAATTAAATGATCAAGTCATCTTATTAGCGGGTCAGAACTTTATTCGCAAACCCGTCTATTTAGACGAAACAGACTTTCAGCAATCATTAGCACCGTTAACCTTAGCCTTAAATCAATTAATTGATAATTTAGATAATTATTTAAATGCGACGGAAACTTTGGAAGCAAGTTTGGGCCGCACCGAATTACGCTTAACTTCCGCGCAAAAAATGACAGAATTGATCTTTCAAAATAATAAGTTAGAAAAAATCCTCGCTTATTTATTGGCGGCAGTAGCTCACTTACAGGACAGTGAATTTCGTCAATATGGCTTTTACTTAGCTTTAGATGATGATGGTGTTAACTATCGGTTCAATTGGCTAGCAAAATCTCACGATAAGTTGCGTCAAGCACTGAATCAACAATTTCCCACTCAGATTTATACGGGCGCGTCATTGGCCATCGGTTCAGATTTCAGCTACTTTTTAGAGCAGCTTGGCTTTACTGCAGATGATGTCCAGTGCTTGCATTTGGCTTCACCATTTCAGTATGAAGAAAAGGCAGAATTGTTATTGCCTCAAGAAACCTATTCACCTAGTGAGAACGGCGCCGACTATGATAATTGGTTAGCGAGCACGATTTTACCAATTCTTCAACAAACTAACGTTCAAACTTTGATCCTCTTCAATTCTTTGGCTAGTATTCATAATGTTTATCAACGCTTGCAGCGAGTTATTGGCTTCAAACGAGAAATTATGGCTCAAGGAATTACTGGTAGTAATGACAAAATTGCCAAACGTTTCCGACTTTCCAAGAACGCCATTCTTTTAGGCTCACAAAGTTTCTGGGAAGGAATTGATTTTCCCGGTGAACAATTGTTATTGCTAATTATTACGCGGATTCCCTTCGAGTCACCGAAGAATCCGACGACGCATTATCGCAATAGCTTGTTAAAAGCAGCCAATCAAGCGCCGTTTCCTGTTGATACCTTACCAAAAGCCATTTTGAAATTAAAACAAGGGTTTGGTCGCTTAATTCGGACAGAAACCGACCGCGGGATTGTCTTAATGATGGACGAAAGAGTGATTAATAGTTCCTATGCGACTAAAGTACAGCGGGCCTTTCCGCCGAAGCTGCCCAAAATCATTTTACCTAATCAGCAATTAGGACGACATATTCGTGATTTTTTTAAAGAATAATTAGCACTACCAGGCATTGGTGAATGAACAGCAATCTAATTGGTGCAAAATTACTGAATATTTTTAATTAGACGGCTTTCAAGTCAACAATCTTTTGCTATAATGATTACAACCTTACTGTTATTAGCTCGGTGATTTTTGAGAAGGGAATTGACAACGTGCATAAACGAAATATTGTCTTAGGAATTGTTGTTATCTTGGTGTTACTCGTTTTTAGTGGCTATAAGATTGCGACCACACCTCGTAATACCTTAGAGAAGCAAAGCATTACCATCAGTAAAAAGGCGGCTCATCTAACAACGACGACTGATTTCATGATCTATCATCGTGCCCAAACCTATTATTCAGTCGCTGGTTACACGCAAGACAATCAACTTAAGTACGTTGTGATTAATGGTAAAAGTGGGAAGATTAAAGTCCTCTCCACGAAAAAAGCTTACACCAAGGCTAAAATTACCAAACTTGTCACGAAGAAATATCACTTTGCTAAAATTTATGGTATTGATTTAGGCCTACGTCAAGGCCAACCAGTTTGGGAAGTTGCCACAAAAACGGCAGCGGGTAAGCTTGATTACCGCTTGTTAGACTACTATACTGGTAAAACTATTGAACAAATTGAAAACTTATAAGTTGGGAGCAATTTAGATGGTACAAAAAATTCGCATCATCGACGCGAAAGATCACGTTGATGAAGAGGTCAAAATTGGCGTTTGGTTAACCGATAAGCGTTCAAGTGGGAAGATTTCTTTCCTACAATTACGTGATGGCTCAGCCTTTTTCCAAGGTGTCGTCGTTAAAAGCCAAGTGTCAGAAGAAGTCTTTGAAACGGCCAAAGGGTTACATCAAGAGAATAGTTTTTATGTGACGGGTGTTATTCATGAAGATAGCCGTTCTCACTTTGGTTATGAAATTGAAGTGAGTGACATCGAAGTTGTCTGCGAAAGTGAAGGTTATCCCATCACACCTAAAGAACACGGTGTTGATTTCTTATTGGATAATCGTCATTTATGGTTACGTTCGAAGCGGCCATTTGCCATTATGCAAATTCGCAACGAAATGATTCGGGCCACTTACGAATTCTTCAATCAAGAAGGTTTCATCAAGATTGATCCACCAATTCTGACAGGCTCTGCTCCTGAAGGTACCACTGAACTATTCCATATTGAATATTTCGACAACGATGCTTACTTAAGTCAAAGTGGGCAATTGTATATGGAAGCTGGTGCGCAAGCATTTGGTAAAGTTTTCTCATTCGGTCCCGTTTTCCGCGCTGAGAAGTCCAAGACTCGCCGCCATTTAACTGAATTCTGGATGATCGAACCAGAAATGGCCTTCACTAACCAAGCTGAAAGTCTTGAAGTTCAAGAGAAATATATTGCTTATTTAGTCCAAAGTGTCATTGATAATTGTGAATATCCATTGCATTTATTGGATCGCGATATCGAAACTTTGAAGAAATATACGAAGTTACCTTATCCACGTCTTAGTTATGATGATGCAATTAAAATGTTACAAGCAGCTGGTTATGAGACGAAGTGGGGCGACGATTTCGGCGCACCAGAAGAAACTTACATTTCTGATCAGTTCGAACAACCAGTTTTCGTCATGAACTATCCTAAGGCCATTAAGCCTTTCTATATGAAACCAGATCCAACTCGTGATGACGTTTATCTTTGTGCTGACTTATTAGCACCGGAAGGTTATGGCGAAATCATCGGTGGTTCTGAACGTGAAACTGACTATGAAACTTTGAAGCAACAAATTCAAGCAGCCGGTTTAGACGAGAAGGAATACGAATGGTATCTTGATTTACGTCGTTATGGTAGCACACCACATTCTGGCTTCGGTCTTGGCTTTGAACGGGCAATTACTTGGATCTGCCACTTAGATCACTTGCGCGAAGCAATTCCATTCCCCCGCATGATCAACCGGATTTACCCATAGAAAAGGACCTGTGATCAATGACTAAATTAACAATTAATGATTTAGTCGGGACACCACATACTGCAATTGCCAACTTGATTTTAGATTACTATGCCGAACTCGGCATGGATGATCATCAGTTGGCAATTTTTCTACAGATTATTAAATATAGCCAGGCGAATGAGAAGTTTCCAACGCCCAATGAATTGGCTAAAGTGGTGAAGCGACCAATTAGTGAAATCTATCAGTCACTGCAACAAATGACACAAAAAGGGTTCATTCAAATTAAAAGTTTTATCGACCATGATCAGCATATGGATCAATATGATCTAGCCCCGTTTTTTGAGCGTTTAAGTCGTCTGTTGGACAACCAAGATACGGTGGCAAACTTTCAAGCTGAACAAGCTGACGTTTCTAAGTTATATCAAGAAATTGAAGTCGAGTTCGGCCGGACGTTATCGCCGATTGAAATGGAAACAGTCGATAGTTGGCTGAATCGCGATCATTTCTCAACCGAAATTATTCGCTTAGCTTTACGAGAAGCCGTCTTGAATGATGCCCGCTCATTTAAGTACATCGATCGCATTTTATTAGATTGGCAGAAGCGCCACATTAATAATGCCACCGATCTAGAACGCTATCGGGCTAAATTTCAATAGGTGAGGTGAGTTTAATGTTAAACAAGAAACAAACACGCTGGGCTGTTGAGCAAATTATTGTGCTGTATCCCAATGCCACGCCAAGTTTAGATGCGCGAACACCGTTTCAAGTTGCAGTCAGCGTCTTATTAAGTGCACAAGCCACCGACGTTTCAGTTAATTTGGCAACACCGGCCTTATTCGCGGCACTGCCAACACCGGCAGATTTCGCTGCGGTGACGCCAGAACAAGTTGAGCCATACATCAAGTCAATTGGCCTTTATCATAATAAAGCCAAGCATATCGTTGCCATGTCGCAAAAGCTCGTCAATGAATTTAACGGAGAAATGCCGACAACGATGACAGAATTAACCTCATTACCAGGAATTGGTCGCAAATCGGCCAGCGTTATTCTCGGCGATGCGTTTGGCATACCAGCCTTTGCCGTTGACACACACATTACCCGAATTGCCAAGCGTCTTAAGATTGCCCAAGAAAAAGATTCTGTTTTGCAGATTGAAAAAAATATTACGAACGCACTACCCAAAGAGCAGTGGATTGAGGGTCATCACGCCATGATCTACTTCGGTCGGGAAGTTTGCTCGGCTCGTAATCCTCAATGTCTAACTTGTCCCTTGCTAGAAATTTGTGCCTTTGGCCAGCATTATGTTAAGCAAGCATGACGCGTCAATCCTAAGATAAAAATTGGTGATTGAAAATTGATAATGTGGTAATACTAAGCAAGTTGCCCAATCTCAAATAAGATAACTGCTTTAATTGACTAAATAACTGTCAAAATTACCGTGTTTAATTGATCGAGAATAAAATCAAGCCAAGATTATTGTCACTTTGAACATTAGTTTAACGACTTTTAGCGTTGAAGGAGAAATTCCAACAACGCTTTTTTGTTGCCTTAAAAATGGGGACTACTTTGAATTTTGTAAGCAGTTAATAATCGACCGTCATTGAAAGTAAACACGCCCCGTTTCGGCTTTGATCGAAACGGGGCGTGCTGTGTTATTAGTGTCTTTAGACCCGGTTGAGTACGCATAGCGTGTGAAACAAAAAACCACCTGCTGTGCAGGTGGGTGTTCATTATGCAATTTGCTTTTTGCTTCTTGGCTGTTGATTCCATGGCAAATAGGCATCTACCTGCTCATCTCTAGCGAATACAGATAACTGTGACATTTCATGTAAAAGATATTCAATATATTTGCGTGGGTCAAGACCATTGGCCTTGGCAGTTTCAACTATTGTCATCCAAATTGCATTAGCTTCGGCACCTTCTGGACTCGTGGCGAAAAGCCAATTCTTTCGCCCAATTACGAATGACTTCATATTGCGTTCGGAGGCGTTGTTACTTAGATCGATTTCTCCGAAATCCAGAACCCTGTTGATGAGTGCTCGCTGATTTTGGGCATAGGTTACGGCGAT
>NZ_RHOX01000010.1 GCF_003946695.1 Lapidilactobacillus bayanensis
TTAATGGTGGTATTCTTATGTTGGGTCATGGAGTTGTCCTTTCTTGAGTTTAGTCACTTTAAGTGTAGGTCTCCATGGCCTATTTGTATACTTTTGGTATAGTTATTTGGTGTTGCACTTGAATTGTAAATCCGGGTATTTTTTTGATTAAATAGTTTTTACAAACTACTATATCAATTTGACATCGGTTACAAATACTTTTATGATGAGTATGTTAGCGTTAACTTAAGCGTACTACCGCGATTTATAGTTCAGAGAATCAATTTAGTTTCATCGTTAGAAAATGATTATTGTTGGAACTGTATCTCAGGAGTATACCTTAATTGAAGCATCATTAAGTGTTGCTAAAAAATAAATAAGGAGTGTTAGCTATCATGTCATTTTTAGATAAGAATTTCTTACTTGAAACAGAATCAGCACGAGAGTTGTTCCACAATTATGCGGAAAAAATGCCAATTATTGATTTCCATTGTCATTTAAACCCGGAAGAAATTTACGAAAACAAAAAATTTGCCAACATCACAAAAATTTGGTTAAACGAGGGTACCTATGGTGATCATTACAAGTGGCGGTTGATGCGTGCTAATGGCGTACCTGAAGAATTGATCACAGGTGATGGCGATGATTATGATAAGTTTGTTGCCTGGGCTGGTACGATCGAAAAGTCAGTGGGTAACCCACTTTATGAGTGGACTCATTTGGAATTACGCCGCTTTTTCGGTATCAATGACTTGTTAACCGTCAAAAGTGCACCGGCAATTTATAAAAAAGCTAATGAATTGTTGAAGACAGATAACTTTGGAGCACGAGCGTTGATTCGTAATTCCAATGTTAAGGCTATTTGTACAACTGATGATCCTGCTTCAGATTTGAAATATCATAAATTGCTTAAAGAAGACGAAGCTGCTAATGGATTCAAAACATTACCGGCAATGCGGCCTGATAAAGCATTCCACATTAAAGATGCAACTTATGGTAATTATTTACAAGAACTGGGAAATGTTTCTGGTGTTGTAATAAATTCGTTTAGAACTTTAGTCGCAGCGTTACATCAACGTTATGAATTCTTCACTAATATGGGGGGCTCACTGTCTGATCATTCGTTAGAAGATTTTACTTTCGTCGAAGCAACAGATGAAGAATTAGATGCTATTATAGCTAAGGGTGTTGCTAACGAGTCATTGAGTCATCAAGAATTAAATCAATATTTGACAATGTTAGTTGAAGAATTGATGAAGCTAAATAATGAATTCGATTGGACAATGCAGTTCCATATCAATTCGGCTCGTAATTTAGATCCTAAGCAATTTGCAAAAATTGGTGCAGATACAGGTTACGATGCTATGGGGTCACAACCAGATATTGTGGTTGAATTCCAAAAGTTATTTACGAAGCTATCTACTGAAGATGCAATTCCCAAGACAATCATCTATTCTTTGAACCCCAATGATTGGCTATCATTAATGACAATGATGCAATCATTCCAAGGTAATGGGGTGCAACGACTTCAACTTGGTGCGGCTTGGTGGTTTAATGACACTGCAGAAGGAATGACACAGCAATTAACAACTTTTGCAGAACAGAGTTTATTGCCTAATTTTGTGGGCATGTTAACTGACTCACGTAGTTTCTTATCCTATCCTCGTCATGAGTATTTCCGTCGCGTTCTTTGCAACTATTATGGTAAGTTGATTGAGCAGGGCCGTGTACCTGACGATTTAGGAGTTATTGGTAAGATCGTTCAAGACATTAGCTACAATAATGCATACAATTATTTCGGCTTCTTTAAAAAAGCTAACTAAATCATTGTTATAAAAAAGGTGGAGAGGTCGAATTAAGCTCGCTGATTAAACTAACCGTTCTATTTGACCAAATTTTTAGTTGAAAAGACTACGTAGTTAAAGTGCTCAAATTCAGACTCCCATCCAAAGACAACAAAAAAATGGAATCAGGATAAAAAATCCCGATTCCATTTTTTGCGCTCTAAAGGGTGTTAGATGCAATTATAAAGATTGGTGAGTTCTTTGATCGCGGGTTCAATAAAGGGCGCCTGAGTCTCCTCTAAGGACGCATAGATGAAAGGTTTTTGATACTTGATGAATTTAAGAATATTGTGATACTTCATTAATCCTTGTCCGACTGGCACGATTTTAACCCGATTATTTTCGATCACGAAATCTTTGAGATGAATCGCCTCAATGCTATCTTGTAAATCATCAATGGCCTGAGTTATTAGATAGTCTAAATCATGATAATTATCTGGGCTTACTAAATTGGCAAAGTCTAAAATGATTTTCAAATTAGGTGACTGAATATCTTGAATTAGTCGCTTAGCTAATTTACTCGTGTATATTGGATGATTTAGGCCTGGTTCAATTGCTATTGTGACACCTAAATCTTCAGCATAGGTAACGAGTTGCCCGACAGACTCAAGAACAATCTGATAAGCTTCTTCGGTAAAATTTTTATCGGTGTAACCTTGACCAACACTGCCGGTCTCAGTCCCAATAACAGTGGCATTAAAGTTCTTCGTCAGCTCGGTATATTTTTTAAATTTAGTTAAGGCTTGCTTCCTAACGGTTAAATCAGATGATGCTAAATTGACATATGAACCTAAAATTGAAATTTTAATGCCTTGATCATTGAATTGTTGAGCGAAGTAATCAGCTAGACCTTTTGTGGGCATGCGTTGATCAAATAAATCTGGAAAACATTTAGTGGGGGCAAATTGAATATGGTGCAAGTGATAGTGTTTGAGTTCGCCAATTAATGAGTTTAAATCAGTGAACTGCAGGTCATGAGCACGAATCCCTAAATTTAATGGTAGCAAATCTGGACAACTCCTTTACTTGTTCAATAATAAATCTTGACTTAATTCAATGTTACTATCTTGAATTGCTCGCGCAACTAATTCTGCGTTGATTCTAGCACCAAGTGGGCTGGAGTGGGCATCATCATTACGGCCGTCAGGATAATTAAGAAATTCGCCAGGCTTTAAGTGAAGAAAATACTTAGCAGTTTCAGTAATTGATTGTTGATTTAAAAAGTCACGAGAGATCATGTTGAGATCAAGTAATAAAACATAATCTTTAGCAGCTAAATATTTCATTGCTTCAGGGTAACGGCCTAAACTGGTTGCGTCAATTTTATCTGAATTAGGTAGATATTGACGCCGAGTAAAGGATGTTAACAAAACAGGAGTAGCATGATGTTGTCGTGCAACTGCAATGAATTGGTGTAAGTTTTCTTGAAAGTCACTATCAGGATGAGTACCACGTTCTGTATCTTCAAGTTTTTGGTCATTATGACCGAATTGAATGAATAAATAATCCTGCGGTTGAATGATTTGGTCGATTGTTGTCAGACGACCTTCAGCGATGAACGACTTTGTACTACGTCCATTTTTCGCCATATTAACAATTCTAATTCTAGTTGGATCAAAGAATTCTTGAAGATACTCACCCCAACCTGTTTCTGGTCGTGCCTCTGAAGACTTAGTAGCAGCAGTAGAGTCACCAGCAATATAAATAGTGTGCAAGATATGGTCCTCCAATCTTAAGATGATTTATAGCGATGCCGATAAGCACCAGGTGTAATTCGTTCCCGTTTCTTAAAAAATCTAATAAAGTTTTGTGGATTGTTGTAGCAAAGTTTATTTGAGATTTCTTTGACGGTCATGTTGGTTTCTACCAACCATTTTTTAGAAATTTCAATCCGATAGTTTTGTAGATAATCACTAAAATTAGCACCAAATTCTTTTTTAAAGACGCTGCTTAAATAATTTGCATTGTAATGTAATTCGTCAGCAATGATATCTAAAGAGATATCTTCATCATAACGTGTATGGACGATGCGAATTACTTTGTCCGAAAGAGACTGAAGGTCGTTTTGGTTGCGATCAGAGGAACGGTTAACGATTGGATCAACTAATGAGATATAAAGCATTTGAATCAGTTTGTTTTGATTATCAATCGTTATAACGTCGTAATAAATATGACGAATACCGTGAGAAAGTTCGAAGTTCAATCCTAATAATTGCCCCAATTGAATAATGTCGCCAACTAATCTTAAGATACTGGTCTTTAGACTAAGAGGGTTAGTGTTCTCAACAAAGATCTGATTAATAACTTTGGGGAACAGCTCTTCAATAGCTTCTTTGTCGCCAGCACGAATAGCGTCCATCATTTCTTGTTTATTCGCAGGGTACTTGATAATAGCAGATTGATTAAGTTTAGTTGCAATTTCATCATAGAATATAATGGCTTCTTCACCTAAATTAATTCGAAAATGAAGGGCTTCTTTTGCATTATCAACGGATGCTTTACTATCTTTTAGGTCCTCATAAACATTAGAAATTCCTAAACTAATTTTGATTTTTAGATATTTTGAAGTTGCTTGTTGAATTTGATTACAGTATTGCAGGACCGCTTTTTTAATATCGGCATTAGCTGTGAAAACTAACGTTGTTGCTTGGGTATCTTTATTAACGAGCACTGGTTTAAGACGTTGCTCTGCCGGAACAATTGTTGAGACGATATTTTCAATTGCCATTAGTAGGATATCATTAGCATTAAAAGTATGGTGGCCATAGTCGTCAATTTGGATTAAGACAGTAATGAA
Organism: Lapidilactobacillus bayanensis; assembly: GCF_003946695.1. Classification (GTDB taxonomy): domain Bacteria; phylum Bacillota; class Bacilli; order Lactobacillales; family Lactobacillaceae; genus Lapidilactobacillus; species Lapidilactobacillus bayanensis. Next base: position 4,621 of record NZ_RHOX01000010.1, read on the forward strand.
TTTTTTATTGGAAATATTAGAATAACCAAACTGTGACAGACGATTGCTAATTTCTTCTTGAGGTACGTAATCACGGTATAAGTTTAAGATAAAGAGATTTTCAAGCTCGGGTTTTTGATAACTGATCGTTTTGTTTAATAATTCGTTTTCACTGACAATTTTGTCAATGCCACCTAAAATCTGACCAATTTCTTCCTCAGAGGTAGAAATTTGCTCTTTTGTTGAAACCGCTAATCGTTCACGAATCTCCATAATTGGCTTCGTAGAATGTTCAGCAATCATGTAGGCCACAATATATAACAATGCAATGATAATCAATGTGATGACGACTAAGGCAATTGCTAAAGTGCTAATTTGGGAAACAACCTGACTGTGATTCAGACGAGTGATATAAGTCCAGTTGTTATATTTGGCTTGAGAATAGATATAAACGTTACCAGCAGAATCTTGAAAATGACCATTAGAATGATTATTTGCTAACTTTTCTTTAACTTGTTTTTTAACATCTTTGGAAATAAAGTTTTGATTCTGAAATAAAAGTTGGTGATCAGAAGAAAGAATACCTAAGTACGAATATTTTTTGTCGCTAATAATCTGTTCAATGGTTGTTTTATCGATATCAGCGGTTCCTAACATTTCACGTTCACTTTCAAAGAAAGGCAGTGAAACTAGCATTTGAATACCATGATCGTGGACACGCCAAAAGAGTTGGGCATCACTTTTGGCTATCAAATTCAAAAGAGTTTCTTTGCGTTTTGCAGAAACTTTTTTGAGAGAGCCATTTCTGATTTCCCAATTCTTATTAAGGTTGATTAATCCATAATTGGTATTTTCAATACCCATAACGCGAATATAAGATAATTCCGTGGTGACGTCTTTAACTTGACGAAAATCTTTATAAGTTAGGGATTTATCGATAATTTTATGGAGAGATGTTGTGGTACTGTACGTTGAAAATGAATATTCAACAGTTCTAATCTTTTGTTCTAGGTTACTCTGCACTTGATCCAAATAGCTACGACGGTTTTCAATTGAACGGCTTAAAATATTGCTATAAGTCTGTTTGTAAACATAAATACTGAAACCACCAATGATGATGCCGCCAAAAAGCAAAATTGGAACAAGGATACTTAAAAAAAACGCGATTTATTTCTAATCATGACGCAACCCCATATTGCTTAATAAGCTATTCTTCTTTCTCATCGTAACATAAATCGCTTTCAACAATTGAATGTATTTAAAATAATTTGATATAAAGGAAAAAGTTATCCTTTTACAGAACCAATCATTGCGCCTTTAACGAAGTATTTTTGAATAAATGGATAAACAATTAACATTGGTAATGTTGCGATAATAATAACTGCCATTTTTACAGATTGCGCTGGTGGGATAACATCAACTGATGAGGCATCAGCTTCTACACCACTCGAAACAATGACGATTTGACGCAACAAGATTTGAATTGGCCATTTGTCAGCGCTAGTAATATATAGAATTGCTGATTGATAAGAGTTCCAATAAGAAACAAGATAGAATAATGAAATTGTCGCAATTGATGGTAATGATAACGGGAGGATGATTTTAAAGAAGACGCCCCAATCGGTACAACCATCCATTTTTGCAGATTCTTCAAGACTATCAGGAATACCTTGAAAGAAATTACGCATGATAATCATGTTATAAGCACTAATTGCACTTGGCAAAATTAGTGACCACAATGAATTCATTAGACCTAAATTCTGAACAAGTAAGAATGAAGGAATCATACCACCACTGAATAACATCGTGAAGACAACCAGAAAATTGATCACATTACGGCCGTGCAAATATTTCCGTGAAAGGGCATAAGCCATAAATGATGTTAAGATCATGCTTAAAGCTGTACCAACAATTGTGATAAATAATGAAACACCAATACTACGAATAATTGTTGGCGTGGATAAAATATAACGGTAAGCGTCTAGTGTAAATGAATGCGGAATTAAAATGAATGGTGATTCTGTTAATTCTGCTTGACTTGCAAAAGAACTACTTAAAACATTAATAAAAGGTAATAAACACATCAGTGTAAAAATTAATAAGAAAATCACAATTATGATGTGAAATATCTTTTCACTCTTTGATACTCTAATGGTTCTATTTGAACTCATGACTAAATCCTCCAATTTATCGGAATGCCTAGCAAACAGATGTAATCGCTAACAATGCCAATATAACACGCGTTTATCATAACGTTAATAATCATCATTGCAGATGATCATTCTTTTAATTCGGCTTTATTGAGGCGTTTATAACGCCACATCAAATAGTTATTTATGTAACAAAATCAGTAAATGATTATTTACGTAATGTATTTCAAACCGTATATTACAGGAGTATGGTCGGAGTAAATAAAAAGTGAGGGAATAAGCATGCAGCATGTATTGACAGTAAGCGATGCAGATCGCGCAGAAATCAAAAAAAGTGTCAAAAAGAAAAAATGGCAAGAGATAAAAAAGAATCATGCCTTATATCTAATGTTGCTACCTGGAATTATTTATTTTATTGTGTTCAAGTATATTCCAATGGGGGGACTTGTGATTGCGTTCCAAGATTATCAACCATTCTTGGGAATTACACATAGTCAGTTTGTTGGTTGGCAAAATTTCGTTCGATTATTTTCTGAAGATACGTTTTGGATGTTAATTCGGAATACATTGGTTATTTTTGGACTAGATATTTTGTTTGCTTTCCCATTTCCAATTATTTTGGCGTTACTAATTAATGAATTGAAGAGCGCTAAATTTAAAAAGTCGGTGCAAACGATTATCTATCTTCCCCATTTCATGTCATGGGTTATCGTGGTTTCCTTATTCTATGTCCTATTAACAACTGAAGATGGTGTTGTTAATAACATCTTAACCTCAATGGGCCATGCGAAAATTTCCTTCTTGACTGATACACATTGGTTGCGACCGATGTATATTTTCCAGGAAATTTGGAAAGGATCAGGCTGGGGAACAATTATTTACTTGGCTGCAATTACCAACGTTGATGAGCAACTGTATGAAGCAGCTGATATGGATGGTGCTGGCAAGTTAACGAAGATGTGGCACATTACGTTACCATGTATTCGACCAACCATTGTGACATTGTTTATTTTGCAAATCGGTAAGGTAATGGATCTTGGCTTTGATCATATGTTCTTGTTAATGAACTCAATGAACAAGAATGTTGCTCAAATATTTGACACTTATGTTTATACTGCCGGTATTCAAAATGGTCAGTTAAGCTATTCAACAGCCGTTGGATTATTTAAGGGATTAGTAGGTTTGGTTCTCGTCATGATTGCAAACAAACTAGCACATTCTGTTGGCGAAGATGGTGTCTATTAAAATAACTGATTGCGGTGAATGGTATGACATTAGAAAATTTACAAAAAATCAATAATATTTTTGTCGGGATGTTTAAGGTTATTTATTTAAATATTTTATGGTTTGTTTTTTCTATTTTAGGGTTAGGTGTGTTTGGAATTGGCCCGGCAACTTATGCCATGAGTAAGTATTTGGATCAGTGGTTACGATTAAAGCGGGAGATTCCAATTACTAAAAATTTTACGCATTATTTTTTTGAACGGTATTGGCAGTCCGTGATCGTTAGTTTAATTTATGCCGCAGGACTTGTTGTTGTATTGGTTAATTTATTTAATTTAAAAAATAATTCTTTGCGAATCGTTAATATTGTTTTCTTATTCTTTATCCTGATTGCTTTCACCCATGTATTCAAGGTGATGGTTGCGACAAATTTTAAAAAGATTTATGAGTTAATTCGCGGTGCCTTTCTTTTAGGGTTCGGTTACTTATTGCAAACTGCACTTGCTTGGGTTGTGATTAGTGCAATTTATTTAGCAATTTCAAAGCTAGTACCAATTCTCCTACCAATTTATGGTATCGGGTTTGTCGGCTTTGTTTTAAGTCTTGATGGTAACTGGATCTTAAGAAATTTAGAGAGTAAGCAAGAAGTATCATCATAATAATTAAGTAGGAGTCGACAATGAGTAAATCGCTAACAAATATTACTTTAGAAACTTTATTTAATAGATATCCATTGCTTCCTGAATTACCTCAATATCATGGTAAGTGGTCTTATGATATTGGTGTTGTGTTACAAGGTGTTAAACTAGCTTATCTACAGACAAATGATTCGAAATATTTGCAATATATTGTGAAGACAATGGCGTTATATGTTCAAGATGACGGTCGGATCAAGAATTATGACTATGAGCACTTTAATCTGGATTCAATCAACAATGGTAAGCTACTGCTGTTTTTATATCAGCAGACCAAAGAAGCTAAGTATCGAATTGCGAGTGATCAATTATTTAAACAGCTACAGAATATGCCGCGTACAACAGATGGTGGTTTTTGGCATAAGAAAATTTATCCATCGCAAATGTGGTTAGATGGTTTATATATGGCCGAACCCTTTTACGCGGAATATATTACTAAGTTTCGTCCCAAAGAAGAAATGACAGATGTTGTGCGACAATTTGAATTAAGTTATCAACATACTGTTGATACCAAAACCGGCTTGTTATATCACGCTTGGAATGAGGATCGACAACAACCTTGGGCGGAGCAAGCCACAGGACACTCTCCGCATTTTTGGGGTCGCGCAATTGGTTGGTACTTAATGGCATTAGTTGATACCTATGAAATAATTGCGACTGATTTTCCAGACGAAGCCCAAACTCTCGCGACTATTTTTATGAAAACAATAACGGCCGTTAAGCGGTACCGTGATGTTAAGCGACATGCTTGGTATCAAGTGGTGGATGAAGGGGAACGGCCCGGGAATTATTTAGAGGCATCAGCATCGGCGATGATTATTTATGGGATGGCGAAGGCAAGACGCATGAACATTCTGACGAGGGATTGGCAGGAATTTATTGATGAGTCGTATCAAGGGTTGCAAGATAATTTTGTTTATTTGACCAAAGAAGGTTGGCTGAATCTCATTCGGAATTGCGCAGTGGCTGGCTTAGGTGGTGCTGGTCAGCGTGATGGTTCTTTCGTTTATTATATTAGTGAACCAATCATTACCAATGACTTTAAAGGGTACGGTGCATTTTTACAAGCAACTTTAGAAATGGCACCATTGAGTCAAGAATAAAAACGTGAGGTGGAATAATTGATAATTAATATTAGTGATCATGGGGTAACAACAGATGGTCGACTCGTGACGACGATTATTCAAAGCAGTATTAATGAATTAGCTAATCATGGTGGTGGACGTTTAATTATTCCCTGTGGTCAATATTTGACTGGTGCAATCGAACTGAAGAGTAACGTTGAGCTACATTTAAGTGCTGGTGCAGTTTTGACTTTTTCAGATGACTTTGCTGATTTTCCAGTTGTAGATTCACGCTGGGAAGGTGTTACTCGCCAGGTTTATCAACCATGTATTTATGCACGTAACGCTGAAAATATTTCAATTACAGGATTAGGGAAGCTTGAAGGTAATGGTTCTAAATGGTGGCATATTTTTCGTGAACAACGCGAGCAACTAAAATATCCTCGTCCTGAATTTCTGGGATTTGATAATTGCCGTCGGATTGTTTTACGAGATTTTGAAATTGCTAATTCGCCAAGTTGGACAGTCTGTCCTGTCAATAGTGAGAACATTACAATTGATAATATTAGTATTAAAAATCCGGCAGATTCACCGAACACGGACGGCATTGATCCAGAATCGTCACGAAATATTCGTATTATGAATTGCCAAATTGATGTTGGCGATGATTGTATTGCCATCAAATCTGGAACTGAAGATGATCCTAACCGTATTCCCTGTGAGAACATTACAATTACGAATTGTACGTTATTGCATGGGCACGGTGGCGTTGTTTTGGGTAGTGAAATGTCTGGCGGTATCAAAAATGTTGTCATTAGTAATTGTGTCTTTAAGGAAACGGATCGTGGTATTCGAATAAAGTCGCGGCGGGGTCGTGGTGGGGTAATTGAAGGGGTATTGGTTAACAATATTATTATTGATACGACAATTTGCCCATTTGTTTTGAACCTGTATTATTTCTGCGGACCTAAAGGCAAGGAGACCTACGTTTCGGATAAAAAAGCTTATCCAGTAGATGAACGTACGCCTGAGTTTAAACAAATTCATTTCAGTAACATTCTTGCTAAAAATGTCAGTGCCGCGGCAGGTTACATTTACGGACTGCCAGAAAGTGTTGTGTCAAATATTGAATTTAGCAATATTGAAATTGAAATGGCTGGTGCAAACGCAATCGCAGAAAAGCCAGCGATGATGGCTGGAATTAAAGCCATGACTAATCAAGGTTTTTATTTAATGAATGCTGATGATGTGACCTTTGATCATGTTCAAATTAAAAATCATGAAGGACGCGCCTTCAACATCCAAGATGCAACACAAGTTCAAATGATTAATGGTACGACTAAAATAGAAAGTGTGGCGGATTAAATTGCCGACACGTGCTGAACTAATTGAATTGTTAGGTGAAAATGCCAATGTTACACCAACAGGTCAGATTTTGTTCAAACAAGAATTTTCAAAATACACCATAGAAACACTAAGCTTACAATTGAATAGTTTAGAAACAGTTCCTGGATATTTTGCATATCCGAATACCGGTTTGAGCAACTATCCGCTAGTTATTTTTAACCATTCACATGGTGGTAATTTTCAGTTAGGTAAGCAAGAATTAATTGATGGTAATTGTTATCTTCAAGAACCATCATTTCTCAACACGTTGATTGAAATGGGTTATGCCGTTGGCTGCATTGATATGTGGGGCTTCGGCGAACGCCAGGGTAAAAAAGAGAGTGAATTAGTTAAAGAGTTCCTGCTTAAGGGACGAACACTTTGGGGCATGCGTATTTATGACGATCAACAGTTCATTACTTATCTATTGCAACGTCCAGAGGTCGCAGGAGATCGCATTGCTACGATTGGTATGTCAATGGGTGGCATGATGAGTTGGTGGCTAGCCGCGTTAGATTCACGGGTGAAATTAACTGTTGATATTGCGGGGCAAGTAGAATTACAAGCATTGATTGATGAGCGCGGATTAGATCATCATGGCTTTTATTATTACGTACCACGTTTATTAACGAAGTTTTCAACGCTATCAATTCAAGCATTAATCGCGCCACGGTATCGACTAAGTTTAGTTGGTAAAAGCGACAACATGTGTCCCATTGCTGGGGTTGAATTATTAAATGAACAATTAACCACAATTTATCAAGAGAAGCAGGCGCCAGATCGTTGGGAATCCTTGGCATTGACAGGTGGTCATCAAGAAACAAGTGAGATGAGAAAACGATGGATGAATTTCATGAAGAGAAACTTGTAACCTTAGTTGTTGCTAAGAATCAGGCTAATTGTTACTCAACGATTCAAGGGGCAATTGATGCCGCTCAACAATTACCTGAGTGTGCAATTGAAATTATTATTTTAACTGGTGATTATCCGGAAAAAATTACGCTATACCGCAATAATATTCGGTTAGTGGGCGTTGGCCAAGTCAGGATTCACCATCATTTATATGCACGGCGAACAGGAAGTGGCGGTGAGGAACTAGGTACCTTCCGTACTGCCACTTTTTTCGTTAATGCGGCAAACGTATTGCTAGAAAATCTGACAATTGTTAATAGTGCTGGTAATAATACTGAGAAAATTGGTCAAGCCATAGCCTTTTATGGTGAAGGGAACAATATAACGTTACAAAATTGCGTTATTGAAGGTCATCAGGACACAATTTGTTTGGGACCATTGCCAGATTTACAGAAGAATGGGACGCCATTTATAACCGAACAAATTAATCAAGTTTATTTAGTTCAGAACTATCAATTTAATCATTGCCAAATTTCTGGTACGGTTGATTTTATTTTTGGTGGTGGTCAAGCTGTCTTTAACAATTGTCAATTAGTGGCGCTTGCCCGAGAAGAAGCTGGTGAAGTCGATTATTTGACTGCAGCAAGCTCTGCAAGCGGCAGCCAAGGTTTTATCTTTAAGCGCTGTGATATTAAAAGTGCACAGAAACAGCGCTATTTTCTAGGCCGTCCTTGGCGTGAGCATGCGGTCACAATATTTGAACATTGTTTATTTGATATTAATCTAGCTAATGCAGGGTGGCATGATTGGAATAAGAAATCGAATCGGCAAACAGTCCATTATCAAGAACGACAATGTTTTTACGAGCAAACAACGGTTCAACGACCAAACTGGGTTGATTTCATTAGAGAAGGATTAGACGATGAGTAGACGGTTAGAATTGATAATTGGTTATATCGGTGCGGGAATTGTTGTTATATTCATGGGCGGTTTTACGGTGGTCATGAATATTTTGACGAAGCATGAATATCAGACAGTTATTTATCCTGTGTTTGAAAAATACCTAACAGAAGTTCCCACTCAAAAAGGATTGACACTTTTTAAAACATTAGGTGCCTGGTTTGGGTTCACTGTAATTGCAGTGCTAATTTTAGTGGCTATTGCAAGCATGCTGTTACGAGCACATAAGCGAATTAATTTAGCCGGTATTTTATATCTTGCTGCTGGACTAGCGACTTTATTTGGTTCACAAATGATTGCCTATCCAATTGCCTTTATCTTTTTCGTTGTCGCCACATTATGCTTTTTAAGAAAGGACACAAGTAAAGATGACGCAAGTACAGATTAAAAATCCGATTATACCTGGTTTTAATCCTGATCCTAACATCTTAAAAGTTGCTGATGTTTATTATATTGCTGTTTCATCATTTGAGTGGATGCCGGGTATTCGAATTTATCAATCGCATGATTTAGTTAATTGGGAATTCTTGACCGATATTTTGACGACCCAAATTGATTTGCGGGGAAATCCCCAAGGGGCAAGTATTTGGGCACCGCAAATTTCCTATGATCAAGGGACCTTTTATTTAACTTATACTGATGTAAAGAATGCCCATGGTCCGTTTAAAGATTGCCACAATTACTTAGTGACTGCACCAACTATTACTGGGCCATGGAGTGATTCGATTTATTTAAATAGTAGTGGCTTTGATCCGGCGTTGTTTCATGATCCAAATGGTAAGAAATGGTTTGTTAATGAGATTTGGGATTATCGATTAACAACTTCGAATAAATCTGCCGGGGTTGTATTACAAGAATATGATCTACAACAACAAAAATTAGTTGGTAAGGTTTATAAAATCTTTAACGGTACCGCCTTGGCAAAAACTGAAGCACCACAAATATACTTACACAATAGTTATTATTATTTAATCACAGCTGAAGGTGGTACTGGCAAGAATCACTCGGTAACGGTTTGTCGTTCGAAGACAATTACGGGGCCATATGTGCTTGCGCCGAATTCGCCGATTTTAACCGCGAGTGATAAACCCAATTCACCTTTACAATGTACTGGACACGCTAGTTTGGTTGAATCAAATACGGGTCATTGGTACATGGTCTTTCTGACGTGTCGAATTTTAGATCATGATTATCATATTCTTGGACGTGAAACTGCTATTGAGGAAGTTTATTGGACTAAAGATGGGTGGTTAGAATCAACAGTTGATGGTAATGGTCCTGATTTAACACCCACTATTGAAATAAGTGAAACTGTTCAGCAAGTGTTGAAATTAGATTTTGAAGATAATTTTGATCAAGAGCAGTTAACGCCCGGTTGGAATTTCTTGCGGGTAATGCCAGATTCATCGTGGTTGCAGTTAAGAGAGACAGAAAAGCAGCTACGTATTTATGGTGGCGAATCACCTGCTTCAACATTTAATCATCATCTCGTTGCAATTCGCCAAAGCGATTTTAATTACATTGCCGAAACGGAACTTAATTTCACTCCTAAAACATTCAATGAATTTGCTGGAATAATGCTGTTTTTAACCAATGAAAAGTTTATTTATCTTTACGTGACTTATGATGAACAATTAGGAACGGTTTTACGATTAATGAAATATGATCAAGACCAATTCCAACTTGAGCCACAGAAAGTTACCATCAACAAAACGCCGTTACAGCTTCGAATCGTTGGACATGGTTTGAGTTGTGCCATGTACTATAAAAACCCTAATGAGCAGGATTGGCATGTATTTAAAGAAGCCATCGATACACGATTTTTATCTGGTGGTTTCACAGGGAATTTTATTGGGATTAGTGTTACAAATTTGAATCAAACGAATGCGTCATATGCGGATTTTGATTACTTTAACTATCGGGTTTTAAGCGATAAATAAGAACAGATAATGATTATTAAGTGTGATTCTGAGCATAATAAACGCTAATTAATGAACGATTGTTATCATTCAGAATCAATGTGACGACACTGAGTAAATGATTATAGAATTTGCTCAGTAAATAGTTTAAGTTATGGATTGTAAGCGTTTTATAAATAAACAATTCAGACGAAGCAGGGTGTTGCGGTTGAAATAATCGTTTGTACTTTTTGTTCCAGTGGGGGAAATTATATAGCGATTTATAAGAGGAGAGAATGTTATGAATATCAAAAAGCTCGTTAAAACCGGATCCATATTGTTGTTATCCGCAACGTTATTAGCTGCTTGTGGAAATAGCGGCAGTAGCAAAGCAAAGACAAACGACAGCTCAAGTAAGTCATCAATCAAAACAATTACGTGGATGTCAATGTTACATACAGCGACGGCACCATCGGGCGATGTTCAGTCCAAGCTGGAGAAATATACCGGTAAGAAAATAGATTTCACTTGGATACCTGATGCTTCTAAAGATGAAAAGATCAATGCCGCACTAGCATCTAAACAATTAGCGGATATTGTTTCATTGACTGATATGACCAATACAACAGTTCGTAAGGCATTATCATCGGGAATGTTTTGGGATGTTGAGAAATATTTGAAGGATTATCCTAATTTAGCTAAAATTTCTAAAGAACGTATCAGTTCTGCTAAAGTTGCCGGCCATCTTTATGGTGTTCCTTATCAAAAGCCAGTTGCCCGCTATGGTGTCTTAGTTCGGCAAGACTGGCTAGATAATTTAGGCTTATCAACGCCAAAGACGATTGATGATCTTGAAAAAGTTGCCCAGGCATTTACGGAAGACGATCCAGATGGTAATGGCAAGAAAGATACTGTCGGATTTGTCGAACGGAACGAATCATTCAATGTTGGGTTCCGTAGCTTAACTGGTTACTTCGGTGCTGGTAATAACTTCGTTGTCACCAAGTCTGGTAAAGTTGAACCATCGTTTATGCAGCCAGAATATACAACGGCACTTAAATGGTTCCGTAATATTTATAAAAGTGGTTGGATGAACTCAGACTTTTCAGTTATGGCTAAGAACGATCAGAAGAATTATATTGCTCAAGGTAAGGGTGGTATTGTCATTTCTGGTTTAATGGAAGCAAGTAACTATGTTGCTGCTGCCAAAGGAACAAGTCAAGAAGGTAAGATGAAGTGGGCGTTAATTAACGATATCACTTATAAAGGCGAACGACATATCTTATCTGACACTGCAGGTGGCTTTGGTGGCTATCTTGCAATTCCTAAGTCAGAAGTTAAGACCGAAGCTGATCTTAAAGTTGTTTTGAAGTTCATTAATGATTTAATGGATAAAAAGCCATACCTACTTATGACTGAAGGTGTTAAGGGTGAAGATTACTCGGTTAATAGTAAAGGTGAATACGAAATTACTGACCAAACTAAGTGGCAACAAGAAGTACAACCATATGCTTCTTCACGTCCTTCAGAATTAGTTATGCAACTTAAATATACTGACCCGTTAAGAACACTTCAAGATAAAAAGATTGCCGAAAATGAGAAGTATGCAGTTGTCAATCCAGCACAGTCGTTAACTTCAACAACTTATGATACGCAATATTCAACATTGATTGAAGGCGTATCTGATGCCTACTACAAGTATATGATGGGTGAAATTAATATGGATGGTTGGAAAGACGCGATTAAGAAGTTCCGTTCTCAAGGCGGCGACCAAATCATCAAGGAATATACAGCTAGTTACAACAAACAAAGTAAGAACTAGATTATTAGACCACATCAATGAATTAAGATAATCAAAAATAAGGAACTGGGGAAAATCCCAGCTCCTTTTATTTTGGGTATTGTGGAATGAAAACTGGGGTTAATCAACAAACCCAGTTCTTTTCTCATCCTATTTATTATTTTTTGATGATATTTTTAATATGACTAGAAGAAAGTATGTTAGTAGGTTATGATGTCATTAAGTCCGTTAAGAGTTAACGCTAACATAACGCTACTAATTTGATCTAAGTTTTGGCGACGATAATTTGTTTCAACTCCCGATAAAAATTAAGAAGGTTTTAGTGATGGTAACAATTAAAGATGTTGCGAAATTGGCAGGCGTCTCAATGACAACTGTTTCACGCGCATTTAATGAAAAAGCAGTGATTAAAGATAAAACGCGTCAACAAATTCTGGATATCGCCAAACGAATTGGTTATGTTCCAGACTATAATGCCCGTGGTTTAGTTACGAAGAAGAAATTTGTTGTTGGGATATTCTTTTCAAGTATGGGTGATGGTACGTCGCGTAGTTTCCTTTCGAGTATTATTAGTACTGCATATGAGGCGCTGCCGGACAATTATTTGTTATCTGTGAATGACATTCGTAGTGTGAAAGATATTAATGGTCTAGTTCGTAATCGAATGGATGGCGTCATTGTTGTGAGTCAATCTGACCGAGATAATGATTTCATCTATCAAGTTAAGGCCTTGGGACTGCCACTAGTCGTGATCAACCGCTTCTTAAATGATCCTGATATACGGAATATTTCAGGCGATGACTTGCGAGGGGTTAAGGATGCAATGACTTACGCAGTCAAACAAGGTCATCAGCGGGTCGGAATGATTGAGGGAATCCCTGGTTTTACTAGTTCTACGCAACGTCGGCAAGGATTTGATCAAGCTGTTTTAGCTAATCAATTAATTGTAAATCCCGGAGCGATTCAAATCGGGGATTATTCACTGACGAGTGGTCAACAAGCAATGATTGAGATTTTACGATTACCGAAGGAACAACGACCAACCGTTGTATTTTGCGCCAATGATGATACAGCGATCGGCGCGCTGCGTGCATGCTATGCCGCAGGTGTGCGGGTGCCAAATGAAATTTCTGTGATGGGATTTGATGATAGTTATTATGCAAGCATGAGCGTTCCAGCACTAACAACTGTTAGAAAGCCTATACTAGCAATGACAACACGGGGAATTGAAGATTTATTGAAATTGATTGATGGCGATACGTTAAGTGCTGATAATCATGTCATTCTTGAGCCTGAATTAATTATTCGAGAATCAGTTCAAGCGATAAGTGCATTGGATTGAATTAATTTATCAAAAAGTATTTAGGTTAGCAAAATTTTGTTAACAAGCTTGGCGTCGAATTCGAGCTTAAGTCGTATAATACACACCAAGACGGTAATTTTACCTGGTGACTTAGTCAGATGAGTGTTGTTGGTGCGAGGTATTAAACCAGTAGTACTATTTTTTCCAGAGTTGAGTTGTTGGACATGGTGAGAAATGGTATTTTGTCTGTGGGCCATGAAGCTCTATTCTTATTGTTTAGCAACGATAAGAATAGGTCTCCATGGTCCTTTTTGTACGAGTCATTCAGGCGGTGCACTTTAATGGAAATTCGGTGATCCATTCCTGCTTGCTTCTTTAGTTTTCACCAAGAATAATTCGTTGTTTTATCAAAATAGTATTGAGTGTTGCCGATAGAAGTGTTAATCTTAAATTAAATGTTAACGCTAACATAATGTGCTAACACAATAATTCCAAGAGCATACTAATTGTTTGTTTGGGGTATTAAATTAACTTTGAATAAATAAAATTTATTTTTTGGGGGTCAAATAATGGCATTGCAACTATTAAACAATTCGTTTCGAAAATTACCTCAATATCCAACAAAAGTTATTCAATTTGGTGAAGGTGGATTTTTACGTGCCTTTATTGATTGGCAAATTCAGCAGATGAATAAGGTTGGCCTTTTCGAAGGTGGCGTTGCGATTGTTCAGCCGATTGAAAGAGGTATGACCGAATTATTAGATGATCAAAATGGCTTATATACAGTCTTGCTTGAAGGTAAGTTAGGTGGCAAGAAGGTTCAAAGCCATGAAGTGATTGAAGATATCAATGAAACGATCCGTCCTTATGAAAATTATCAAGCTTATTTAGACCTGGCACAGAATGATGATCTCGAATTTATCTTTTCAAATACAACGGAGGCTGGAATTGCTTTTGATGAAAACGACAAGTTGGATGATCGTCCTCAAAATTCATATCCAGGTAAGTTGACCGCACTATTGTACGAACGTTTCAAGCTGGGCAAAAAAGGTTTCAAAATTATTCCTTGTGAATTAATTAATCATAATGGTGACGCGCTGAAAAAAATTGTGTGCCAATATGCCGAGCTTTGGCAACTAGGTCAAGACTTTGTTGATTGGATTAATCAAGAGAATAATTTCTATTCAACATTAGTTGATCGGATCGTGCCTGGTTATCCACGAGATCGCGCTAGTGAGCTGGAGCAAGAATTTGGTTACAAAGATAATTTAATTGTGAAGGCGGAACCATTCTTAATATTTGTGATTGAGGGTAACAGAGCGCTGGAACAACTATTACCACTTAAGAAAGCGGGCCTTAATGTTGTTGTGACAGACGATATGCAACCATATCGTAATCGTAAAGTATCGTTACTAAATGGACCACATACAACAATGAGTCCGATTGCACGATTAGCTGGTCTCAAAACCGTTGGTCAAGTTATGGCCGATTCTGACTTTTATAAATTTATTAATGATGAGATGTACCATGAAATTATCCCAACGATTGCTTTACCACAAGATGAACTGAGCGCATATGCCGAAGGGGTTAAGGAACGTTTCGAGAATCCTTACGTTAACCATGAATTGAGTTCAATCGCATTAAACAGCATTTCTAAGTTTAAGGCGCGCTTGCTACCTACATTTAAACGTTATGTTACAAATCGTCAGCAATTACCAGAGCGAATTTCATTAGCTTTAGCCGCTTATTTATATGTCTATGCTGGACGAGCAGATTTTATGCCACAGGATACACCTGAAGTGATGGCAGAGTTTGCTCAGCTAATTAAAACTGATGATTATATCGCTGCCGCCTTGGCTGATAAAAACTTATGGGGTGAAGATCTCACTCAATATAAGGGCTTAGAAGACTTAATTAAAGAAGATTTAAATGTCATTAAAACGACTGGTACACGTAAAGCTGTTCGGCTAATTAATGAGAGAGGAAATTAACTCATGAATTCATTTATTATTTTAAATCCCAAAGACTCTGTTGGCGTGGCACTTGAAGACATTCCTGAAGGAACAACATTGGTGACTGAAAAAGGGCCTGTGGTAACAACTGAATTAATTAAACGCGGTCATAAATTTGCTTTAGCGAATATTCCTAAAGGAAATGATGTCATTAAATATGGTTTTCCAATTGGACATGCAGTTGAGGATATTGCGCAGGGTGCCTGGATTCATACGCATAATTTAAAAACTAATCTTTCTGGTGAACTATCTTATCAGTATCAGCCAATCGAAATTCACCACGATATTCCTAAAGATGAGCGAACCTTTATGGGGTACAAACGTGCTAATGGTAAAGTCGGTATTCGTAATGATCTTTATATTATTCCCACCGTTGGTTGTATCAATCCATTGTTAGACATTGTTGTCGAACAATTTAAGGCGTTGCATCCAGATAATGGTTCTTTTGATAATGTCATGATTCTTAAGCATCCTTACGGCTGTTCACAATTAGGCGATGACTTTGAACAGACTCGGAAGATTCTAGTAGATGCTGCCTTACAGCCTAATGCAGGTGGTGTATTAATCTTTGGACTTGGTTGCGAGAACAATCAAATGGATGGCATGATTGCTGAATTAAAGGCTAAAGGCGGTCCAATTAATCCGGAGCGCATGAAATTCTTGATATCACAACAAGTTGATGATGAATTAGGCATGGCATTGGACATGTTGGAAGAGCTAAATATCGCAGCAGCTGATGATGTGCGAACACCACAACCGCTTAGTGAATTAAAGATTGGTTTGAAATGCGGAGGTTCCGATGGTTTATCAGGGGTTACGGCTAATCCGTTACTAGGCCGTGTTTCAGATTTTGTTACGGCTCAGGGCGGTTCCGCAGTTTTGTCCGAGGTTCCTGAAATGTTTGGTGCAGAAACCATCTTAATGTCACGAGCTAAGGATGAAGCAATCTTTAATAAAACAGTTGATTTGATTAATGACTTTAAAGGTTATTTTGAGTCGTTCCATCAACCAATTTATGAGAATCCATCACCAGGTAATAAAGAAGGCGGCATTACAACCCTAGAGGATAAATCATTAGGCTGTACACAAAAATCCGGAACTTCTGCTGTTCAAGATGTTTTACAATATGGTGAGAAAATTAAATCGCCGGGTCTGTCGTTGTTACAATCTCCTGGTAATGACTTAGTTTCTTCATCTGCCGAAGCATCTGCCGATTGTCAGCTGGTTTTGTTTACGACCGGTCGGGGAACACCATTTGCAACATATGTGCCGACAATCAAAGTTGCGTCAAACTCGTATATTGCCGAGAAAAAGCCACGTTGGATTGATTTTGACGCTGGACGTTTGTTAAGTACCTCAATGGATGACTTGTCCGCTGAGTTTATTCAATTCATTATTGATGTTGCTAGTGGCAAAAAAACGAATAACGAAAAATATGGAATCCATGGAATTGCTATCTTTAAAACCGGTGTTACTGAGTAGACAGCTTATTTAAAATCAAAATGAGAGCGGAAAAAGCCACGTTGAGTTTACTGATTAATTTAACCGTTCTGGCTAGTTAAATCTTTGGACGAGCAGAACGACTTAATTAAGGCGTTTGAATCTAGACCTTCATTTCACGACAAAAATAAACAGACCTAGGACTTTTATTCTAGGTCTGTTTACTTTTTGTCTAATTAGTTTGTATTAAATGTATATATTGACTACGCCTAGTGCTAGTTCGTAATAAAATCAAAAAATCCAAGATTATAAACCAAGATAGCTAATTCTAACTTCAACTGAAAGCCAACATTACTTCTTGTCAAGTTTTTCTCAATACCAAATTTATCAACTAACACAGAAAATCTTGATTCGATTGTTCGACGTAAAGCCTTTAACTTAGCGTTATTATGTTGCTTAGCACCCTTCATGTTGGATCGATACGATGTCCACAAAGTATAGCCACTTTGTTTAAATTCTGTACGAAGTCTTTTACCAACATAGCCAACATCTGCAAGAATATCGGGACATGGGCAATCATGAATAAGCTCAGTTGCTTCCTTAGCATCATGTACCGATGCCGCTGTGACCACATAGTTCAAGATATAACCGTTAGTTGTCGCAACCATATGAGTTTTAAAACCATAAAATGGCATTTTCTTGGTTGCGTTATACCCAATATTAGCGGAACCAGAAAATATTTTGGCTCTGAAATTTCGCACCTTGGCACATAATGGATTGAGTAAACTATCGATAATTGCAATCTCACCGGTCTGAGCGTAATCACGGGCAATACCTTGACGCATGGCATTGATAACGGGCAATAATTGGTGTGCGCGTCGATTGAAGCGAGAACGTGTAATCACAATTTTGGTGGGCAAAAGAGCACTCATCAAAGCGCAAAAGAAACTCTGAGTCTGTAAATTGAGTACTGTCTGTAGACAAAGCAAGGCTAATAAATCAATATCGTTCATCTTAGTATGCTCAATATTGCGACGTTCAGTAACGTAACGTGGACAATAGCGACGGTAAAGAAAAGAACACAGACGATAAAAGTAATGAAAACTGACTTGTAATTGATGACGATTTTGCTTAAATTGTAGGTGACTCAACATAGTTAGAACTCCTTTTAAGTTTAGTCACTTACAAGTCTAACTATGTTGGGCTTTTTTGTTAAATTTTTTGATGTTACAAACTAGCACTACGCGTATGAATTAGTTTATTAAAAGGATAGTTAGTATTTATTGAAACAGACTCACAAACTTATCAGCAAGAATTTAATTATAAAATATTCCGGTAATATTATAATAAAATTCTAACAAATATCAGGAAATGTTCATATAGAGATAGTTATTTGTTTTAATAATGTGATAAAGTAAAGATATCTAATTCACGATTGGACCTACTAAGATGAAAAAAATTGCTTTAGCATTTGATGATGGACCAATACCTGGCAATACCGACAGAATTATTCAGGCTTTACGCAAACATAACGCTGATGCAACCTTTATGATCTGGGGTGAACATGCTCAGACTTATCCCGAGGGACTAGTTGCACTTCATCAAAATGGTTTTGAAATTGGTAGTCATACTTATTCGCACCCCTCTCTTCCAGACCTTGACAACGAAGAGATTAATAAGCAAATAGAGAAAACAGATTCGTTAATCTATTCACTAATTGGTAAGACACCACAAATGTGCAGACCACCTTATGGCGATATTGATAAACGCTCTGCTCGTCAGATTAATAAGGCAATTGTGACCTGGAGTTTGGATTCTGAAGATTGGAAATCTCACGATGAGCAACAGATATATTCCCGAATGACGACGTTGGCAAAAGACGGCGATATTTGTTTATTGCATGATTTGCAACCAGCAACTGCCAATATTTTGGATAAAATATTAATCGAACTTGAGAAACAAGATTTTAGTTTCGTTCGAGTCTCAAAATTGTATGCTGATAAGATGTTACCAATGCATTTGTATAAGAGTGCGGGCGATGTCACAGCGTTATAAGAGCAACCGATTTTGAAATAACAAAACTTTACGCTAGTGGCGTATTTGGAGTTTATTAAGATGAAAAAAGAAATGATGCGTAAGGTTAATGAGCTTACGATTCTAAACGAAATATATAATAATTATGGTATTTCAAGAGCAGGAATTTCTAAAAGAGTTGGCTTAAACAAGGTAACTGTTTCCGATATTTTGAAGAAGTTAATTGCTAATAACCTGGTTTTAGAAATTGGTGAAGGCGAAAGCTCGGATGTTGGCGGGCGAAAACCGGTTTTGTTGCAGATTAATAAAGAATACAGTTTTACGATGTCGCTTGATTTTGCCTATGACTATATTGATTATATGACCAATTATCTTGATGGCTCAATTATCAAATATGATCGGGTGAACACTGAAGGTATGTCACCCGGCGAACGAATCAAGTTAATTAAGGAAATTATTAATCAGAATATGATTACTTCTACCAGTGCTGGGCTAGCCGGCATCTGTGTTTCGATTCACGGAATTGTTTATCACAATGAAATATTATATTCTCCACATGTAGAAATGGCTGATATTGATATCGCGCAGGTTTTAGAAGATGAATATCATGTACCAATTTTACTTGAGAATGAGGCTAATTTAGCAGCAGTGTATGAACGTGACTTTGCCAATGATGCTGAAATAACAGACAATATTGTTTGTGTCAGCATTCACCACGGTTTAGGCGCAGGGATTATTATTGATAATAAGCTATACCGTGGGATGAATGGTGAGGCCGGTGAATTAGGACATACGAACATTGACGGGCAGGCAACATTTGAAGATTATTGTACTGAAACGGCGTTGCTGCGAAATGTCGCTCGCGTTCAGAATGTAGATAAGATAAATTTCAAGGAGCTACGCAACTTAATCGTCAATCAAGATGAGGCCACGGCGCAAGTTGTTGCAGAGTTTAAGCAACACCTCGTTTTACTAATCGAAAATATTATTATGACCTTCAGCCCGGTGAGCGTTATTCTCAATTCTGATTTATTTGTTGAAGTACCAGAGTTGTTAGATGGTTTTCCAAGGATGGTTTCAACAACAACACATCAAGCAACACCAGTAAAAATATCAAGCAATTCAAAAAATGCAACCCTGTTAGGTGGTTGCGCACTGATCACACGAACTGTCCTTGGTTTGCGCAGAGAAAGAATGAGATTTTCAGAGCAAAATAATGATTAAAAAAACGTTTTAAAAAGCTATATTATCATGCATTATTGCTAATGCTGATGATGTGGCTTTTTTCGTAATTTAAAAAAGTTCTTGAGTAATTAAAGATTTCTAATGCTGACACAGTTAAATTCTCACAAAGTACTATGGATACATTTGTTGATTTACTTCAACGCTTTGACAAGTAATTAAATATTAACACCAAACAAAAAGGACTATATGAAGTGAACCCCTGGTATTGTATTTTGGTCCAATACCAGGGGTTCACTTCAACCTCTAAATTCCTGTTTGGAATTGGAAGTCATTTTTTTATGTTACTCTCTCATTTTTAATTAAATAAGATCAGGATTAGCAGATTTACCTAAAACACCATCAAGCTGGTCAATTTGGTCGATTTGCTGGGCACTTAAACGCACATCTAATGTTTCATAGTTTTCTTTCATTCTAGTTGCTTTAGTACTACGGGGAAGCGGAATAAACTCATGCACCATTGACCAGGCCAGCGCAATTTGTGCAGGGGTTTTACCATTTGTATCCGCAATTTGTTTTAATAAATCAACATTCATGATCTTGCCCTTACCAAGCGGGCTGTAACCTTCCAACTGGATATTATGCTGTTTACAGTAAGCGACGACTTCTTCTTGTTTTTCGCCGGGCGCCAGTAATAATTGGTTAACCATGGGGGCTACTCTTTGTGTTTTTTCGAGAGCTTTTAAGTGATGTACCCAGAAATTAGATACGCCGATTGCACGAATCTTACCCTGTAAGTATAAGTCTTCAAGTGCGCGCCAACATTCTGCGTTTCTCTTTTCCCAATTTGGACGAATATCACTGGGATTAGGCCAATGAATTAGGAATAAATCCAAGTAGTCAGTTTGTAAATCTTTAAGTGATTGATTAAAGGCCGCGATGGTTTCATCGTAATTGCGAATGGGGTTATTTAATTTGGAGGAGATAAAAATTTCATTTCGCGGAATTTTTGTATCCTTGATTCCTTGTCCAACACCAGTTTCATCATGATACATTTCGGCAGTATCTATTAAACGATAACCAGTTCTAATCGCCTCGCTTACACAAGTACGCGCCTCATCAGATGGCATCCCTGTACCGTAGCCAATTGCTGGTATCTCAACACCGTTTATTAATTGTCGGTTATTCATTATTTCTGTTCTCCCAATTTGTCAGTCCACAATTGCTTTTCTATTTTACAATCTTGTTGTTCCTTAATAGCATTTTCTATTAATAACGTTAAATAGAAATCTTGGGCAGCCTCTTCAAGCGAATAGACAACAGGGCCGCCGTCACAGAATTGTGACATCTTTAAGAGTAAAGTCGCCAAAGCAATCTCATCGTCAGAGAATGGCGTGTTGATAAATGGATTCTTATAAACCCACTTTCCTTCAAAGAGAATACCCTTAAGACTGTCGATTCCCTCCATATTTTCATTTTGGCCAATGTTAATTCTAGTTAAGTTAGAGGTAATAGGTTCGTCATCAGCATTTAAATACTTAACAAGATCATTATCAATAACGCCTCTTGTACCTTTAATTTGAATGGTTTGAGTTCGCATAAAGCTTCTATGCTGATCACTTTCAAAATTATAGATGCCAATTTTATTTTCAAAATCAAATAGCGCAATGATTTCATCATAGGATTTAAGTGTAAGTTTTTCTGGAACACCATCGCGTTCGAAGCCTGGATATCCTCGAAGGGAGAACTTTTTCGCAGAAATTGAACCACGTGAACCGGGCGTATTCAGATAAAAACGCATTAAACTGATCGCATGATAGTTATTAGTAAGTGAGATGCTTGCCTGCTCAGGATCACCAATGATGCCATTTGTGATGAGACGATATCTAGCCTGTTGATCAGGTCTTAAATGATATTGTTCAGCGACTTGGACCAGACCAGTATTTTCTAGTTGAAGAAGCTTGTTCATTTCATCAAGTGAGGTTGCAATAGGAGTCTCTGTAAGAATCGGCGTTCCGTTTTTTACAACATCAGTAATGATTTGCGCCGTTGCAAAACGGTTTACGCAGATAACGATGAAGTCTGGTGTGGTGTTAGACAATGCAGAATCGAGACTGTCAAAACAGCGATATCCTAATTCACTATATTTTTTGCTGAGCACTTGATCCAGGCAGTAAATTCCGGTTACATTAAAGTAATTAGGTAATTTTCGTGCAATTCTCATATAAAATTCGGCGCGCCAACCACCACCAATTAATAGAAAATTACTTATTTTATTTTCTTTCGAGATTATTCCTCCATAAAAAATTATATTAAAAACAGATAATAAATTTGTAATATATTAATATTTGTGCTAAACAACCAGCATTATAGACTGATTACTTGACTTCATCAAGAGCTAAAAGAATTTTTAGCTAAATTGATATATTTTGTTGAAAGCGCTTGACAAAACATTTGTGAATGATTATCCTTAGTTCGTAAGGTTAATAAACATTCTGTTGCGAGGTGAATTGTTTAAACAGGACCTAATAGTAATTTATATAATACGAGTGGAGGAAGTATTATGAAGTTAAAAAAAGCATTAGTTAGTACTGCAATTGCTGCGCTATCTGTACTATTACTTGCGGGATGCTCTAGCAAGAGCTCATCAAGTGATAAGTCTAGTGATTCAAAAGGTAAAGTTACAATTCGATTCTCATGGTGGGGTGATGAAGCTCGTAATAAAGCAACTCGCCAAGCAATCAAAGCATTTGAAAAAAAGAATCCTAATATTAAAGTTAAAGCAGAAATTTTCCCAATTAGTTCTATGGATCAAAAGATTGGTACACAAATGGCCGGGGGAACTGAGCCAGATGTTATGCAAGGATTATATGCCTGGTTACCACAGTACTCAAAAAATGGCGATGGCTACTATGATTTGGAAAAACTAAAGGGTACCTTAGATTTGTCACAATATTCTAAAGCAACGTTAGACCAGGGACGGTCTTCCAATGGTGTTCTTAATGGTTTAGCACATGGTAAGAACACGATGGAAATTGCTTTGAATTGGTCAGAATTTGAAAAATTAGGAATTAAAGAAGTGCCAAAGACTTGGGATGACTACGTTGAGGCCGCTAAAAAGTTCCCTAAAGGATCACATCCAATTATTAACCCATCTCCAATGTTTATGGTCTTGACATATTTGGAACAAGTAACTGGAAAGAGTCCATATACTGCTTCAAACAAGTTAGTTTATACCAAGGCTCAATTAAAGCAAGGCTTAAAGTGGTATAAGGATATGGTTGATAAGAACGTGTTTGTTTCTCGTCAAGAATATCTAGATGCTGTTGGCTCTCAGTCATTACCTGTTGCTTCTACTTCGAAGTGGATTAATGGTGAATGGGCAGGAGACTACGAGTGGTCAGGTGGACTTCTTGCAAATGAAACAGCTTTGAAAGCTAAGAACCAAAAAGTTGTTATTGCGCCAATTCCACAAATTAAAGGTGCAAAGGCTTCAGGTGCAATTTCGAAACCAACATTCTTGTTCTATATTAGTAAGCATACAAAGCATCCAAAGGAATCTGCAAAATTACTTCAGTTCTTGTTTAACAACCCAACTGGAATTAAGCTAATGGGCACTTCAAGAGGTGTTCCAGAAAGTAAGATTGCTGCTAAGACCCTTAAGGATGAAGGCATTGTAACCGGAATTGTTAAGGACGCATACGACTATGGTCAAAAAGTTAAGAGCATCCCAGAAGTTCCTAACCTTGAAAATAGTGATGTAACTAACGTATGGCAACAACAGCTTGAAAGCTATGAACTTGGAAAGAGCGATTTGAATGCAACTACTGACGCACTCTATACTCAACTCAAGTCATCATTAGCTAATTTGAAATAATATTTTGAGGGGTTGCGAATGAAATTAAAAAGTCGCAACTCTTCTATTTTTTATTGAAGGAGATATTTACGATATGAAACGTGGTAAGATAGGCCTACTTTACTTGCTGCCATGGATAATCGGACTGGTTATTTTTACAATCTATCCATTTATTGCGGCGCTCTATTACAGTTTCACTAATTATAATATGATTGATGCTCCAAAGTGGGTTGGATTACAAAACTATATTCAATTATTCACGTCCGATCCAGACTTTAAAAACTCGCTTGTTGCAACGTTTCAGTATGTATTATTGACGGTACCGCTACAGTTAATATTTGCATTATTGATAGCATTTGTCTTGAATTTCAAACTCAAAGGAATTGGTTTCTACCGAGTCGCTTACTATATTCCTTCATTACTCGGTGGAAATGTTGCCATCGCTTTACTTTGGCGTTTGATGTTTGGTTCCACAGGTTTGGTTAATCAACTTCTAAATATGATTGGTCTAAAGTCAGTTTCATGGTTCTCAACTGCAGGTGGTGCAATGACCGTACTGACGATTTTAAAAGTATGGCAATTTGGTTCGGCGATGCTGATCTTTCTTGCCGCTTTGAAAAATATACCGACTGAATTATATGAGGCTGCAGAAGTTGACGGTTCGTCGAGATTCCATATGTTCTTCTCAATCACAATTCCGTTAATCACACCAACAATTTTCTTCAATCTTGTCTTGCAGTTAATTAACGGATTCCAAGAATTTAATGGTCCATTTTTAATTACTGGTGGTGGGCCGCTAAATAAGACGTATTTAGCATCAATGTTTATTTATAACAATGCATTTAAGTATTCTAAGATGGGATATTCAAGTGCAGCATCATGGATCCTATTTATTATCATTATGGCCGTAACCGGAATTCTGTTCTGGTCACAAAAGAAATGGGTATATTACTCAGATGAAGCGGGGAATTAAAAATGGATGAAGTTTCAGCGGCAATTAAGCATAAGCAACGGATGTATAGGACGAATGCAGTCATTCGCTATGTGATCATTACAGTTATTGCTTTTATTATGATGTATCCAATTTTATGGATGATAGGTTCGTCCTTTAAAACGAATAATGAGATTTTTACGGAAATCGGATTTATTCCGAAGCACTTTGATTTCACCCCATATATTCATGGATGGCAAACAGGTACTGGTTATACATTCACCACGTATTTTATTAATACGTTCAAGATATTGATTCCTAAAGTTTTCTTCACCGTTGTTTCTAGTGTTTTAACGGCGTACGGTTTTGCTAGATTTGAGTTTCCGTTTAAGAAAATTTTATTTTCTGCATTGATGGCAACAATGTTTCTGCCACAAGTTGTCACGATGATCCCGATGTATTTACTATTTAGAAAGTTGGGTATGTTGGACACATACACGCCATTGATTGCACCTACCATTTTTGCAACACAGGCATTCTTTGTGTTCATGCTCATTCAGTTCCTCAGAAGTGTGCCAACTTCTCTTGACGAGGCCGCAACGATGGATGGTGCCAATTCTTGGCAGATTTTAATTCGTGTTTTATTGCCAATATTACGTCCAGCAATTATTAGCTGTATCATCTTCCAGTTTGTTTGGACAATGAATGATTTTATGGGGCCGTTGATTTATATATCATCAACATCGAAATTCCCAGTTGCTCTTGCATTGCAAATGAACATGGACAGTACAGGATCTGTTAATTATGCACAACTAATGGCGATGTCAGTACTTGCTGTTCTGCCATCATTAATCGTATTCTTCTCAGCACAGAAGTATTTCGTTGAAGGTATTGCAACGACAGGTATTAAATAATGAAACATAACTTATTTGAAGTCGTCATAAACCAAATTAATAAAGCATCAGTAGATGTAATATATAAATTTTATTACTCCTTTATTATTGATTTATGTATCTTGCTTTCCAATATTTTATTGTTGGGATGTGCGTTATTTGTAAAATTATCGTTTCCTACTTTGATTATATATTTCATTCCGATATTTTTACTTGGTCCTTCAATTGCGACAACGCTCCATAGTATTTCACAATTAAATCGGCAAGAAAGTGCTAGCGCGGTTTTTAAAAACTTCTTTAACGCCTATTTATCAATGCTGAAGAACACATGGCAACTTTCATTGATCTATTCATTTATTATGATCATTGGGTTGATGGACTTACAGCTTATCATGAAATTCGCAGCGGTTAGAAGTTTAATGCTACCAATCTTGATCACGGTTATCTATTTAGTGGCAAGTATGTTCTTTGCATATAGAATTAAGTTGCTGCACCAAGACTGGACAATAGGTCAAGTCATGTGGGATGCCGTTTTGTATAGTTATCGGAATGTTGGAAGTACAGCGATAATAGGTTTGATTTTAATTGTACTTGGGGTTATTACAATTTTAAGCCCGGCAATTTCTGTTTTTATTTTGTTTGGCGTATCAATTGTCCTGATTGCAAGAATAGTAGATAAAAAAATATTTGTTTCAACAAGCTTGATGAAAGAAGAATCAAAATAATAAACTGATAAAAAGCAAAGGATGTTTACTACTGGAATTAAAAATCTAGCAGATATCATTCTTTGCCTTTTATACACGGGAATGGAGTTTTGCCCTTATGACAGACAATTGTTGGTTAAATAATAATGTTGTGAACTCAGTTAGCCAATTGCAGTTTTACATCAAAAATATCACTAAGGAAGATCGTGTCTCAATTAATATTAGATCTGAGATCGTCACATATTTTAAAGCGAATCTTACTGAAGATGAGACTCATACCGATGTAATTTTAGGAATAGATGCGGCATCTCAGGATGGGTTTGAAATACTAAATAATAGTGGACAATATATCATCACCGCAGCCAATAATCAAAATTTGTTGTATGGCCTCTATTATTTCTGCCTTCATTACCATCTAGGCGACTTACAGAATCATGAGTTAAAACAGCCAGATCAAGCAATTCGGATGATTGATCAGTGGGATAATTTTGATGGGTCAATCGAGCGTGGTTATGCGGGTGAATCAATTTTCTACGATCATAATGAGTTCCTCGGTAATTATGAGCGAATTGAGCAGTATGCTAGATTGTTGGCGAGTGTTGGCATAAATTATATTGCTATCAATAACGTAAATGTTCATAAACGTGAAACATTTTTTATCTCTGACGAATTTTTGCCTAAAATAAAACAAATTGTAGATGTCTTTGCAAAGTTTGGAATTAAAGTTCTACTGAGTATCAATTTTGCTTCACCAATACGTTTAGGTAACTTAAAGACAGCGGATCCTTTAGATACAGAGGTTAAGCAATGGTGGATTGATCGGGCTAAAACAATCTATCGTGTTATTCCGGATTTTGGGGGCTTTTTAGTTAAGGCAGATTCTGAAGGAGAACCGGGACCATTTGCGTATGGTAGGAATCATGCGGAAGGTGCTAACATGTTGGCTGCGGCATTGAAACCATTTAATGGCTTGGTAATTTGGCGAGCTTTTGTTTATAACAGCCAACAAGATTGGCGAGATAAATCGGTCGATCGTGCACGTGCAGCATTTGACAACTTTATTGGCTTAGACGGTCAATTCATGGATAATGTTGTTTTACAAATCAAATTTGGCCCAATTGATTTTCAAACACGCGAACCTGTGCAACCATTATTTGGTGCATTAAAACACACAAATCAGATTATTGAATTTCAGATTACACAAGAATACACAGGACACCAGATAGATCTTAATTATTTACTACCACAATGGCATCGCGTCCTACATTTTGATACTTTTGAAGATAATAAATCAGCTTTATTAAAAGATATTCCTAGTCGCAACTCAATTATTTCTGCTAACTCTGGTTTTGCAGCGGTTAGTAATATTGGTCGGGACGAGAATTGGACGGGTAATCAATTAGCACAGTCTAATTTGTACGGTTTCGGTCGAATCGCGTGGAATAACGATCTTACACCTGATCAAATTTTGGCAGAATGGACACAACTCACGTTTTCTGATTCAGAGGTATGCGGTAAAGTCTCCCAAATTTTAGCTACGTCTAATGAAACATACGAGAATTATACAGCACCGCTAGGAGTTGGCTTTATGGTAACCCCTCATTATCATTATGGCCCCTCTATTAATGGATATGAGTATGATAGATGGGGAACTTATCATTATGCTGATCGTAATGGGCTCGGTGTTGACCGAACACTTGCTACTGGGACAGGATATACACGCCAATATTCTAATCATAACTTTGAATTGTATGAGAATTTAGCTACGTGTCCAGACGAATTACTTTTGTTTTTCCACCATGTATCGTATTCTCATGTACTGCATAATGGTGAAACAGTCATTCAACACATTTATAATACGCATTTTCAAGGGTATGAAGCAGTTGTTCAATATTTGAATATGTGGGTAACTTTGCAGGGAAAGGTACCAGAGTCTGTTTATCAAAATGTTTTGTTGCGTTTGCAAAAGCAGGTTGATAATGCGAAGGAATGGTGTGATCAAGTTAATACGTTCTTCTATAGAATGTCTGGTGTTGATGATGTCCAGCAGCGAAAGATATATCGCTAATTATTGAGACGTTTAAGTATTTTTTTAAGTAAAAGAGGAATAGCTTGTGTATAAAGATAGATTTCGAAAAGTATGGTCATATCAACCTGTTGATTACCGTACATGGCCATCGTTGAGTGCACCTCAAACTCAAATAATAACCCGACGCGCCGGCCTAGAAAGTTCAGCAATCAAATTTTATTTTACTAACCAAAATGGTGTTTCTGAATTAGATTTAGTAGATTTGCAATTAAAAGTGATTCGTAATAACTGCAATGTCTATGAACATGCTATTACCTTCGGAGGAAGCAATGAACTGGCCTTAAATATAGATCAGAAAATTATTAGCGATGAAATAGACTATGAATTTAAAGAAGATGACTTGCTGCAAATAAGCCTTACTTTGCCGAAGACAACATATCTAACTTCTGGCGTTGTTACGTATTCATTACTAGATTTAAAGGTCGAAAACTGGTCAATAGAACAGAATAAGAAATTAAACCAAATTGATTATTGTAAAATGGTGCAAGACAATTCAAGAATGACATATTTCTTTGGATTATACGGAATAGCAATGACTAATACCCAAGATATGCAATCAGTAGCAGTCTTTGGAGATTCAATTACGCAACAAGGCTTTTTTGTAAATCATTTACGAGAAGAATTACAGAGAAAAAATCCCAATCAATATTTTGTTAATAATTGTGGTATTGGTGGAAACCGGGTTCTGTTTGATACCGATCCCATGATGGATAAATGGTATCGACATGGCATTGCAGGTATTAAACGCTTTGAAACGGATGTTTATGGAGAGTCCGATCCAAATATTGTGTTTGTTTTCCACGGTATTAACGATTTGATACAAGAGACTGCTCATCCTGGAGAGGTTGAAGATGTTGGTGAAGTTATTGAAGGTTTAACTAAATATGCCGAAATAATCAAGCAGCATGCTTCTAAATCTGTGATTGCAACCTTGCTCCCGTTAAAAAAATCTAGATTTTATTCTGATAGTGTAGAAAATAAGCGTCAGCTATTAAATAAGTGGATCAGAACTCAGGATGTCTATGATCAAGTTGCGGATCTTGAATTGGCAGTGGTTGATAAAGGTGACTCAAAATTATTAGATAAGAAGAGTGACTCTGGCGATGGCTTGCATCCGAATGACTTTGGTGGACAGCAACTTGCTATGGTAGCATACCAGAGCATTATAGGACTTTAAACATGGAAATTCAGAAAGCACAGCTCAGAAATGTTAATCAAAAAAAGGTTTTAGAACAGATTTTCAATCATAAAATGATTTCGCGTAGCCAGATTGCTAAAAACCTTTCGTTAAGTAAAGTTACGGTTTCAGAAATTGTCGCCAGATTAATGGCGCAACAATATATCTGCGAGTTGGGGAAGGGAGTCAGCTCCAGCAAAGGTGGACGCAAACCAACAATATTACAAATTAATGCTAATTATGGTTTTGTGTTAAGTTTTGATTTGGAATTTGACTACATCGAAGGAATGCTCGCGCTGGTTAATGGTGAACAAGTTAATGTGATACACCAAAAGGCCAGTACGGTCTCAGTTTTCGACAGAATAGCAATAATTGAAAGAATAGCTGAAGAACTGATAGCAGGTGTACAAACTAAGGCAGGCCTACTAGGGATTTCAATTGCTGTTCACGGAATTGTTGTAAATAATAAGATTTTATATACGCCCTATATTAATTTTAAAAATATTGATCTTGGTGGGATTTTAACAAAGAAATTCATGGTTCCGGTTATTTTAGAAAATGAGGCAAATCTATCCGCAGTTTATGAAAGAGACTTTCAAAGCAGAGAGAGCATTGATAACTTAGTCTGCGTTAGCATTCATAAAGGAATCGGTGCCGGAATTATTCTAAATAATCGCTTGTACACTGGAATTCGTGGTGAGGCGGGTGAAATTGGACATGCAGTCGTATTTGAATCTGGCGAAGAACACAAGAGTATGCGCCATTCAATCGAAGAGTCTTGTTCAGAAGATGCGATTGTGGCTAAGATCAGCGAAGCAATAAGTGTAGATAAACTTACACATGCTGAAATCAAAGAATTATATGATAGAAATAATCAGCAAGTCAGAAAAATAATGAGTGATTTCTGTTTCTATACAGCAAGTATCATTCACAATTTAATCGTTTCGCTGGATCCCAAAATGGTTATTATCAATTCAAACTTAATTTCGGATATACCCCAACTTCTGCAGGAGATAAAGTCCAATATTTTGTATTTAACAGACGAGAAAACTCAAATTATACTTTCTAAAAATTCAAGATATTCAATATTACTTGGCGGTATCTCAGTAATAATAGGTAGTACGCTCGAAATTAATTCTGGGGAGATATCTTTTATGGAAACAGAGCAAGGTTAGCTTAAATTTGGGCATAAGTTTTTAAAAGAAATGCGTAAAAGGGCTTGAATCAATTAAATGTAAGCGGTAAAATAAGAATTGTAAGTTAGTTAGTAAACTAAACTAAAAAATGGAGGTCAATTTTTATGACAACATATTTTCCCGATGTAGATAAAATTCCTTTTAAGGGTACAAGTTCTCTAAAATCTGGTATGGATTTTCACTATTATGATGCTGACGCTGTTGTTGGCGGCAAAAAGATGCGTGACTGGTTGCGTTTCTCTGTTGCTTACTGGCACACATTTGGTCAACAATTAAATGATATCTTTGGCGATGGCACGGCCATTCGTCCTTGGAACAATTTAACTGGTATGGATTTGGCTAAGGCTCGTGTTGAAGCTTCGTTCGAATTCTTCGATAAATTAGGCGTTGACTTCTATTGCTTCCATGATCGTGACGTTGCTCCTGAAGGGTTGACCTTACGTGAGACGAACAAGAACCTTGACGAAATTACAGACATGTTTGTTGAATATCAGAAACAAACTGGTATGAAAGTTCTTTGGAACACAGCTAATATGTTTACCAATCCTCGTTTCGTTTCTGGTGCTGCTTCTTCACCATTTGCAGATGTTTTTGCTTATGCTGCTGGCCAAGTTAAAGAAGGTTTGGATACAGCTAAAAAAGTTGGTGCTGAAAACTATGTCTTCTGGGGTGGTCGTGAAGGTTACGAATCACTTTTGAATACTGATATGAAACTCGAACAAGAACATTTAGCTAAATTCTTCCACATGGCTGCAGATTACGCTAAAGAAATTGGGTTTGAAGGTCAATTATTACTTGAGCCAAAACCTAAGGAACCAATGATGCATCAATATGACTTTGATGCTGCAACCACTATTGCTTTCATGAAAGAATATGATCTTGAAGGAACTTACAAGTTAAATCTTGAAGGTAACCATGCTAATTTAGCTGGTCATACTTACCAACATGAAATTCGTACTGCTCGTGAAGCAGGTGTGTTAGGTTCATTAGATGCTAACCAAGGCGACAAGTTGATTGGCTGGGATATCGACGAATTCCCATCCGACCTATACGAAGCAACTTTAGCAATGTATGAAGTTGTTGAAAATGGCGGTTTAGGCCGTGGTGGTTTGAACTTTGATGCTAAACCACGTCGTTCTTCATTCACAACTGATGACATGTTCTACGGTCATATTGTTGGTATGGATACATTCGCTGCTGGTTTGAAAGTTGCTTTACGCTTGAAAGAAGATAAAGTATTCGAAGACTTTATCGCTAACCGTTACGCAAGCTATACAACCGGTGTTGGTGTTGATATCGAAAGTGGCAAGGCTGATTTCAAGTCATTGAACGACTATATTATTGACAAGCCACAATCTGCATTATTATCAGCAACTAAGTCTGGTCGTATCGAAGAATTAAAGGATACTTTGAATCATTACATGATCGAAACTCTAAAGTAATCAGAGCGCGGAGAAGCGTGGGTAGTTAGTGAGGATTAAGTTCAAACCAGTTTAAATCTTGGTTTTAAGATTTAAACTGGTTTAACTTAACCGGAACTAACTGCGCTTCGCAGCACGTTTCAAAATAGAGTGCGGAGAACAACGATTTGACTGCCTTAATTTAAACGAAAAGATCGATGTGTGTTAACACAGCGAGATTTACGCTTAAATTATGCGCAGTCAGTTGTTTGCAGCACGTTTCAGATCAGAGTGCAGGAAAGTCAACAACCGCTTTAAGCGCATTTAATTCGTTAATTAAGATCAATAAAAAGTAAGGCTCTGAATTCCGGCTGCTAGCCGCACGTCGGCCTTACTTTTTTTAATATTAATAAGTGAGGGTTAATCATGAAATATGTCATTGGTGTGGACTTAGGAACTAGTGCTGTCAAGGTTCTGCTGGTTGATCAAAAAGGCGCGGTTGTCGCGCAGGCGAGTGAAAGTTATCCATTACAACAACCGCAACCTGGTTATAGCGAGCAAAATCCTGAGGATTGGGTAATCGGCACGACGACAGCAATCAAAAAATTACTTGCTAGTCAGGCGCTTGTTGCTAGTGATATTGAAGGGATTAGTTATTCTGGGCAAATGCATGGCCTGGTTTTGTTAGATCAAAACCAACAAGTATTACGTCCTGCCATTCTTTGGAATGATACTCGGACGACGAAACAGTCTGAGGAAATTATGGATAAGATGGGGGCGCGTTTCGTTGAAATTACCCGCAATCGACCATTAGAAGGTTTTACATTACCGAAGATTTTATGGGTTCAAGAAAATGAACCAGAAATTTTTGCGCAAGTGGCTAGCTTCGTCTTACCTAAAGATTATGTTCGTTATCGCATGACTGGTAAAATCAACATGGAGTTATCAGATGCTGCTGGAACGGTTATGTTAGATGTTGCTAAAAAAGAATGGAGTCAAGAAATTTGCGATGCTTTCGCGATTCCAAGTTCAATTTGTCCGCCATTAATTGAGGCAACGACAAATGTCGGGACGATTTCTGCTGAGTTTGCTGTAGAATCTGGACTTGATCGGAAGACTCAGGTTTTTGGCGGTGGTGCTGATAACGCGTGTGGCGCCATTGGTGCTGGCATTTTGAAGCCGGATCAAGCAATGTGCAGTATCGGTACATCTGGCGTTATTTTGGCTTACGAACCGGATACTAGCGTTGATTATCATGGTCAAGTTCATTTCTTTAACCATGCTATTCCCGACCGTTTTTACTCAATGGGGGTAACTTTGGCCGCGGGGTACAGTTTGAGCTGGTTTAAGAAGACTTTTGCTCCAGATACCTCATTCGATGATTTCGTTGGTAGTGCGGCGCAATCAACCATTGGTGCGCACGGATTATTATTTACACCATACATTGTTGGGGAAAGAACGCCGTATGCTGATGCTAAAATTCGTGGTAGTTTCATCGGGATTGATGGCAAACAAGAACGCGCAGATTTTATTCGAGCTGTCTTAGAGGGGATTGTCTTTTCGTTCAAAGATATTTTGAATATCTACGAAGCAAACGGGAAAGAGTTTAAAGAACTGGTCTCAATTGGTGGTGGCGCTAAGAGCCCACTCTGGTTGCAAATTCAGGCAGATATTTTCAATAAAGATATTGTCCGCTTGGAAAGTGAGCAAGGGCCAGGTATGGGGGCGGCAATGATTGCAGCTGTCGGTCTAGGCTGGTTTGAAAACTTCCGTGATTGCGCTAGTCAATTTATTAAAGTCAAAACAGTTTATCATCCAATCGCCGCAAATGTCGCTCGTTATCGTGAATATTATCAGGTTTACCATCAAGTCTATACGCAGACACAACCTTTAACCAAGCAATTATTAGATTTAGAAACAAAATAATTTTTTGAAAAGGTAGGGATTACAAATGACCAACGAGAGAATTTCGCACGAAGAAGCGCGCAAAACTGCCACAGAGCTTGTTAATAAAATGACGATTGATGAGAAGATTGGCCAGCTTGAATATGATGCTAAAGCCATTTCTCATTTGAATATTCCCGAATATAATTATTGGGGCGAGGCTTTACACGGTGTCGCTCGTGCAGGTACTGCCACAGTATTTCCACAATCAATTGGCTTAGCAGCAATGTTCGACCCGGAAATGTTACAACAAATTGGGACGACCGTTTCAACAGAAGCTCGGGCAAAACATAATGAGTATTCAAAACTTGGCGATCGTGATATTTATAAAGGCTTAACTTTCTGGTCACCTAACGTTAATATTTTCCGCGATCCACGTTGGGGCCGCGGTCATGAAACATATGGTGAAGATCCATATTTGACGGCTACTAATGGCGTGGCCTATATCGAGGGATTACAAGGACATGAGAAATATTTGAAGCTGGCAGCTTGTGCTAAACATTTTGCTGTCCATAGTGGCCCTGAAGGTATTCGGCACGGCTTTAATGTTGATGTTGCACCAAAAGATTTAGCTGAAACTTATTTGCCCGCTTTTAAAGCGGCTGTACAAAAGGGACATGTTGAGAGCGTTATGGCCGCTTATAACGCTGTTGATGGTGTACCAGCGCCTACTAATTCACAACTCTTGGAAAAAACATTACGTGAAGAATGGGGCTTTGAAGGCCACGTTGTTTCAGATTATGGCGCTGAAGAAGATGTTAAGCAGTACCATCACTATACAAAGAGTGACGCTGAAACAATTGCCTTAGCAATTAAAGCTGGTTGTGATTTATGTGCCGGTCATTTAGTTAAATATTTACGGCAAGCCTTGCAAGAAGGTTTGATTACCGAAGAAGCAATTAATGGTGCCGTTACCAGATTACTAACAACCCGTGTCTTACTAGGGTTACATGCTACTGATAATGACTATGATGAAATTGGTTTTGAAAATAACGACACAACTGAGCATCACCAACAGGCACTGACAGCTGCTTATAAGAGCTTTGTATTATTAAAAAATAACGGGATCTTACCTTTAAGTGAAGATCAGCTTAAATCGATTGCGGTGATTGGGCCAACAGCTGATAGTACGATTATTCTTCAAGGTAACTATGCAGGCACGGCTTCGAACAACACAACGATTTTAGCTGGTATTCGGCAAGCAGCCGGCGAAAAGATTCGTGTTAATTATTCCGAAGGGTGTCACTTATTTAAGGATCGGGTAGAACCATTAGCCAAGGCGGATGATCGTGAATCAGAAGCATTAATGATGGCGCAACATAGCGATGTCGTTGTCCTTTGTTTGGGACTTGATTCAAC
This sequence comes from Lapidilactobacillus bayanensis, assembly GCF_003946695.1. Lineage (GTDB taxonomy): Bacteria > Bacillota > Bacilli > Lactobacillales > Lactobacillaceae > Lapidilactobacillus > Lapidilactobacillus bayanensis. The sequence goes on from NZ_RHOX01000010.1 coordinate 40,150, forward strand.
GATTGAAGGTGAACAAGGTGACGCCGGGAACGCTTATGCTGCAGGCGACAAGTCTGACTTGAATTTACCTGGTCATCAACAACATTTGCTAGAAGAAGTCTTGGCTGTTGGTAAGCCTGTAATTCTATTAATTACGGCCGGCAGCGCCTTAACGTTTAATGCTCAAGAAACAAACCCAGCTTTAGCTGCAATCATGGATGTTTGGTATCCTGGCGCACTTGGTGGTCGCGCAGTTGCTGATGTTTTATTTGGTAAAGTTAGTCCTAGTGGTAAGTTACCAATCACTTTCTACCAAACGACTGCGGAATTACCAGACTTTACTGATTACAGCATGAAGAATCGGACTTACCGTTATATGGAGAATCAAGCGCTTTATCCATTCGGCTACGGCCTGACTTATTCAAAGGTCGCTTTGACAAATGCGACGATTGAGAATTTTAACAAGACACTTGAAAATACTGCGGTTAAGGTGACTGTTCAGAATACTGGTGACTTTGATATTGAAGAAGTCGTGCAAGTATATGTTCATGCTGACGATTCAACAGACGCGACACCGCATGCTAAACTGACGGCATTTCAACGAGTTGCATTAGCAGTAGGTGAACAAAAGACGGTGACCATTCCTGTCCCTGCTTATGCTTTTGAAGTCGTTAATGAGCAAGGTGAAACTTATTCAGCAACCGGTCAGTTCACGTTTAGTATCGGTGTTGGTCAACCAGATGAACGGACTGAATATTTAACAGCTGTTAAGCCAATTCAGTTAACGGTTACTAAGACGTTTTAGAGACGAACGTAGCGTGTGACAGTTGTTGTGGTGAGGAACAGAAATACTTTGCGCTGGAACGTAGTGGGCATTGCTTGAAGCCAATTTTTGCAAAATTGTCTCCAAGACAGGTCTTACTGTAAGTGGTAAACCACCAACAGTAATATCACCACTGAGCGGTATTTATTTTCCCTCACTAAACAAGTAAGATGGCAACCTTTGCGCAAGCGCTGAATTGACGTGTGGTTAAAGTACTTCTAATTTTCAGGAGTACAAATTTGCTATTAAATCATACCATATCATCTCTTTTGTCGGTGCCGGAGGAAAATCGCGGTCAGCCGCGGAATTCTTGTTAATGGTTTACCATTTACAAGAAAGCTTGAGTTTGAGACGAATTGGTTTTGATTCGGCTCAAACCAATACTCGCAGCGTTCCACCAGCGTATTTTCTGTAGGCACGAAGAATCGCAGCATAACAGTTCTAGGACTTTGCATTTAAAATAAAGTCCATATCTAAGACGAATTAGTTTTGATTCAGCTCCGTTCCACCAGCGGATTTCCCGCAGGCACGAAGAACCGCGACATAACAGTTCTAGGATTTCGCATTTCCCGCAGGCATGAAGAACTACAATTATAATAGTTCTAACATGTCCAATCTTTGAATCAATTTAATTTTGATACGACTTAAATTAACGCTCGTAGCGTTTCTCGAAAGTATGAAAAAGTTCTACAAAATATAAACTCAAAAAGGCCCAAATCCAGAAAACGGATTTGGGTCTTAATTATTTTAAGCGGAATTATTAATTGCTTTAATCTTAGACGCGATTCAAATAACGCTTTAGGAACGTCTTCGTTCGTTCCTCTTGTGGTGTGCCAAAAATTTGATTGGCAGTTCCTTCCTCGGCGATGACACCTTGGTCCATAAAGACCACATGATCAGAGATATCTCGTGCAAAAGCCATTTCGTGGGTTACTAGGATCATTGTTAAGCCGGTATGAGCTAGAGCGCGCATAGAATCAAGCACGTCATCAACCATTTCTGGATCCAAGGCCGATGTAGGCTCGTCGAATAGTAAAACTTCAGGACTCATCGAGACAGCGCGGGCAATGCCGACACGTTGTTTCTGCCCCCCAGAAAGTTGTGCTGGTTTGGCATCAACATAAGGCGCCATTCCTACTTTTTCTAATTGTTCTAAGGCAATCGTCTTAGCTTCAGCGGCGTTGCGATGCAAAACGGTCGTTTGCCCAATTGTACAATTCTGTAAAACGTTTAAGTTATTGAACAAGTTGAAGGATTGAAAGACCATACCGACTTTTGCACGGTAATCAGTGACATTGAAACTGTTGGCTAGAACATTTTCGCCATGAAAATCAATCTTACCGCTGGTTGGTTGTTCCAATAAGTTAATACAGCGGAGTAAAGTTGATTTGCCAGAACCAGATGAACCAATAATTGATAAAACTTCGCCGGGTTCGACGTGTAGATTAATATCCTTTAAAACTTTGTGGGTACCAAAATTTTTTTCTAGGTGCGTGACTTCTAATAAGTTTGTCATATTTTTAAGCTCCTAATTATGATCCGTTGGTGTAGAAACTTGATCTTGGTTGGCCATGATGTTGTAATTCTGGGGACCATCTAAACGCCGTTCAACTAACCGCAAGATTCGAGTAATTGTGAACGTTAAAATCAAGTAAATCAAGCAGATAACCAGATAAGTGTGGAAGAATTGGAAGTTCTGCCCAGCAATGGTTGAGCCAGTGAAGAATAATTCCGAAACAGAAATAATACTTAAGACGGAAGTATCCTTGATGTTAATCACGAATTCATTAGTAACAGCTGGCAGACTATTGCGAACCGCCTGTGGCAGAATTATTTTGATCATCGTTTGTAAATGAGTCATACCTAGTGCATGAGCAGCCTCGAATTGGCCGTCATCAACAGAAATAATTCCACCGCGCATGATTTCGGATAAGTAAGCACCAGTATTAATTGAAACGATTAATAAGGCTGCAACTAAACGATCCATGTTCCAACCGAATGCTTGAGCGGCCCCATAATATAGGACAGCAGCTTGAACAATCATAGGAGTACCACGGAAAACCTCAATATAAACGGATAATAACCAATCGATCACTTTTAAAAGGATACGGCGGAAACGACTACCCGCAGTGGGAATCGTCCGAATAATTGCTACCAATAAACCGATTATAAAACCAACAATCGTGCCGACCATTGAGATTAATAAAGTGACACCAGTACCACGTAATAACATGTTGCCGTATTGTTTCAGAATTGCCAAGAACCAATTTTCAGAATTACCGCTGGTTTGAGGTTGTTCATTGACTGCATTGGCCATGAGTTTATCACGTTCAGCTTGAGAAATCTTGGCGAGTTCAGCGTTTATTTTGACACGAGCGGGATCGTTTTTACGAAGGCCAATTGCTAAATCGGTATCTTCAGGGTTGGTTTTGAAACCGTTAGTGCCTTTAAACTGAATCATTTTAACGTTAGGGTTCGCACTAGTTACACTAATACCTTCAGGCTTTTCAGAAATATAGCCGTCAATTGTGCCTGATTCTAGCGCCACGCGCATGGCCGAAAAGTCTTTCATGGCTGGTTCTTTAATTACACCTTGGATTTGTCCTAAGGCAGTGTAGTGATAGGTGTTGAGTTGTGCTGTTAATTTGGCGTTTTTGAAATCTTTGAGGCTAGTTGCTTTGGCATACTTGCTATCTTTACGAACAACAATAACTAATTTAGAACGATAGTAAGTGTCTGTGAAATCGATTGCTTTGCGTCGTTGTGCCGTAGGGGACATCCCAGCAATAATGGCGTCTAATTTGCCAGAGGTTAGGGCCGGTTGCAAGCCATCCCACTCGGTCTTGACGACAACTAATTTTTTATTGAGTGCCATGGCGATTTTCTTGGCCATTTGCACGTCATAGCCGTTGGCATAAGTGGAACTGCCCTGAATTTTGACGGCACCATTGCTAGCATCGTTCTGTGTCCAATTAAAGGGCGGGTAGCCAGCTTCCATACCGACCTTAAATGTTCCACTAGCTGCCTGACTAGTTACAGTAGGTACGGCTAAAATCATCAATAGCAGTGCCCCCAGGAAAAACCAAAAATTGCGATGCTTTTTCATGACTCATTCCTCCAACGAGTCCACAAAAAAGACCTTTATCAAATGTTAATAACATTCAATAAAGGTCTTAACCATAATTTCATTGCTGAATAAATTTACGTAAATAGATTCATCCCAAAATCATAGCGCTCCTTAACGAGAAAACGTTAAGACAGTTCATGGATTATTGATCCATGCCCCAACAAAATTATTTTCCAAAAAATAATTTCACTTCGGCGATCCTCCTGAATAACTTAGTTCGACGTGTTTGGACACTTCCTAAGCTTCGTGATTCTCGCGACCTCTATTGCATTGTGGCTTTTAAATTTTATGGTGTAATCATAACGTTCAACCTAAAGAATGTCAATGAAAAATTAATTTTAATTTTTCAATAATGATAGTCATAAGCAAAATATTAGCGTTTGATAGTTTGTTTCTGTCATAATTTAGTTAAATGGATTGTCGTTTGCGGAAGTATTGATGAGAAATCAATCATATTAAACCAAAAGGAGTGTCAGGGTGGCTAGAATTACACGCACAGAATCAAAAATACTTAATTTATTATTGCTGTTTGTTGGCATCGAAATATTAGCAGTGAGTATCAACATGTTCTATGCACCGCACGAAATTGCTGCTGGTGGTGCAACGGGGATTGCAATTTTATTAGAGGCCGCATTTGGGCTCAATATTTCAATTGTCGTCATGTTAATTAACCTGGTTATGTTAGTGCTGTCATATATTTTCTTAGGTAAAGGGACAACATTAAGAATCGCTATTGGCAGTATTTTACTGCCGATCTGTTTAGCGTTGACACCACAAATTAAGTTAATTAAAGACCCGCTTTTAACAGTCATTGTGGGTGGCGCAATTTTTGCGGTGGGCATTTCCATTCTTTATCAGCTTGATGCGTCGAGTGGCGGAACAACGGTGCCACCGTTAATTATTAGGAAGTACTTTGGCGTGAAGACTTCAACAACGCTACTAATTATTGATGGCATGATTTGTTTATTGAACGTTTTTGTCGCCGGAATTGAAACGATGTTCTTGGCCATTTTATCGCAGATTTTAACGACGATTGTGATGAGCTTTATTGAAACTGGGTTAGATCGCAAGAAAATTATTTATGTGATGAGTGAACACGATCTAGATGAGTTAAAACAAAAAATGGCTTATTTAGGTAAGGCGTTAACCATCTTTAATGTCACTGGTGGATATACAGGTAATGAACGAGAAATGTTAATGATTATTGTTGAAAATCCTGATTATCATCATCTGTTGACGACAATTAGAGCAATTGATCCACAAGCGTTTATTCTAGTGGCTAATGCTGCAGAAGCGCACGGTGGTGTTTGGCGAGACGGTGAGCGCTATGCCAGAATGGAAGGCGAATGAAGGCCAGTTGAGTTTTACCGCAATATAAGATAAAGCAGTTCGCTCTTCATCCCAATTTTCTAAATTTCTACGTGGTTAAAAATTAAAGCCAAATATTTAGCACTCTCAGTAAAAGAGTGCTAAATATTTGAACTCCAGAAAAAATGGCACTACAATGTATTTGTAAGTTAGAGAAAGGAAGTAGAAAATTATGGCAAATGAAGTAATGAATCGTCGTAATGATTTATTTGGAGGTTTTGATGATCTATTCAGTGACCATTTCTTTAACAATCTAGGACGCACATTCTATGGTCTGAGCGAATCAAATCAAGAACTGAAAACAGATATTAAAGAAACAGACAAGGATTATCAAGTAAATGTTGAGTTACCAGGAATGAATAAGGATGATATTAAAGTCAGTTATGATCAAGATGTTTTGACAATCAGTGGTCAAAAGGACAGCTTTGTCGATCATGGTGATCAAAAAGGTAACACATTGATGAGCGAACGTCGTTATGGTAAATTTGTTCGTCAATATCATTTACCAAATATCGAAGCAGATAAAATTTCTGGCAAGTATGATCAAGGTGTTTTGAAGATTACATTGCCAAAGGCCGCGCCAAATAACAATACTGAACACCAAATTCAAATCGATTAATCGCTTCGAAATGTCGTCATAACGTCGAAAAAAGAACTGGAATTTTTATTCCAGTTCTTTTTTAATGGACTTTAACGTTCGGTTAAGATAACAAAATTAATTAGTTGCGTAACTTAAAGTGATTGCTATTTAATGAAAACGGTGGCATAATATAGTTATCAAATACATATGCATAAATGTTCATATATAAATATGTTTTACAAAGGAATGATGATAATGGCGCAACATGAACACGATGTAACTGCGCTCAGCAGTAAAACACAGGCTTTCAAAATCGGGATTGGTTTGAACTTAACATTTATTATTGTGGAAGCAATTGCCGGTTTTTCAGTTAGTTCGTTAGCGTTATTGGCTGATGCTGGTCATAACCTCAGTGATGTTTTAGGTTTATTAATTTCTTGGTTTGCTGTCTGGTTGTCGCAAAAACAACCGACCAAACAACGCACTTATGGTTATAAATCTTCATCAATTTTAGCAGCGTTGGCTAACGCGGTGATCTTATTAATTGCGATCGGTGGTATTGCTGTAGAAGCCATTCAACGGTTTGCTAATCCAGAACCGGTTTCTGGTTGGACAGTTATTGTTGTTGCGGCGGTGGGGATCGTGATCAACGGTTTGACCGCAGTGTTATTTGCCAAAGATCAAAAAGGCGATTTAAATATTCGTGGTGCTTTTCTTCATATGGCAGCAGATGCGGGTGTTTCTTTAGGCGTTGTAATTGCCGGTTTCATTGGTTTGTTGACTGGTTGGGAATGGTTGGATCCTGCAATTAGTCTATTAATTGCGCTAGTGATTTTAATTGGCACTTGGGATTTATTGCATAAGTCAGTTAACCTAGCGCTGAATGCTGTCCCAGAGGGAATTGATATTGATAGAATTAAAAAAATCATTTTAGCTGATCCCACGGTTTCTGATGTTCACGATTTGCATATTTGGGGCATGAGTACGACTGAAGTTGCTATGACGGTTCATGTTGTGCGGACAACATTGGCTTATAATAATGAATTCATTGCAAAAATGAATCGTGAGTTGAGTAGCGACTTTCATATTTGTCATTTAACCATTCAAACTGAACTGGGAAAGTGTTCTCCGGAATTAACAGATGATAGCGTTTAACCATTTAACTAAATAACTTATTAATTAAGTCGTGATTGGATTGAATTCTAAGCGAAAATGCGTTATATTGCCTAAGGATAGATTAGAAATTAACTTTCCTTATAGGAATGTAACGCATTTTTTATAAAGAGGAGATCAAATATGTCAATCAAATTAAGTTTAGTTCACAACAGTACTGATGTCGAAAAGGAACGAATTGGCGTGAATAGCACTTATTTAGCTTATCAAAGTCAGTACAAGTTAAATGACAGTTACCGAGTTGAAGTTGATCAAGTGCCAGCTTACGTTGTCGTACAACTGGATGCTGCAATTCGGCCGGCATTAATTTATCTTGCTACTAAACAATGGGAATACAAAATTCCGTTTAATTTACAACGGGAGTGGCCTTATCCAGACGGCGCATTTCAGGGCCGCAATCATTATGCAACGGCGCGATTAGCAACCACAGAAGAAATTGCTACGCAGACGAATTTATCATTCAATAGTTATGATCAACATGATGAATCTAATGCCTATCCTCATGCTAGCGCCAATGCTGAAACGCGCGGCGAATATGTTTTTTATGCCAAGAATGCAATTGATGGCATTGTCGCCAATGCTCATCATGGTAATTATCCCTTCCAATCATGGGGGATTAACGCGCAAGCTGATGCATACTTACAATTAGATTTTGGCCGTAAGGTGAATGTTAACCGAATTGGCATTGTATTGCGCGGCGATTATCCGCATGATAGTTATTGGAAACAAGTTAGTGTTTATTTCTCAGATGGCAGTAAAGAGACTTTTGCCCTCCAAAAAATTGCCGAAGAACAATTCTTCGACATCACGCCACGTCAGATTGAATGGTTACGGCTGGACGATCTTAAGAAAGATGAAGATAGTTCAACCTTCCCAGCATTAACTGAAATTGAAGTGTTTGGTCACAATTTAGCAAAATAAGCTGAATTTAAATTAATTGAAGTCATTTAGTTGCTTGGCGGCTAATGGCTTTTTTTAATAGTAGTGGTGCCAGTAGTGTCGTTAAAATAATTGCCATAATAACGGCAGAGTAGTGGGTTGCGGACATTAAATGATTAGTTAAGCCGATTTGTGCGACGATTAAGGCCATTTCACCGCGAGAAACCATTCCTGCACCGACGATTAAAGCACTATTCCAATCAAAACCTAGTAGTTTAACTGCACCACCACAGCCGATAATTTTAGTGATAATTGCGATAATAACTAAAGAAATAATAAAGCCAAGTTGACCGAAGAAATTGGCAAAGGTCATACTTAAACCAATGTTGACGAAAAATAACGGCGTGAATAAACTGTTGCTAATATTTTCAATGGCCAAATTAACCTCGTGCCGATAACGCGTTTGACCGACGGCAACACCGGCAAAAAACGCGCCGACCACATCACTAAGACCAACAGATTCGGCAAGGTAAGCGAGGCTGAAGGCGATTATCAGTGCGATGATAACATCGGCATATTGAACTTGTAACTTACCCATGATCCGAAAGATAAAGGGCGTTAACCATTTTACGACAACGAATAAACCGGCGAAATAAAGAACCTGAATCAGCAATTGTTTAGCTAATGATAATAAATCAACTTTACCTTGCCCGGCAAAAGACATCATAATACTTAACACAATTACTGCTAAGATGTCATCAACTACGGCGGCCCCTAAGATTGTGCTAGCTTCCCGATTGTTGGTGAAATTCAATTCTTTCATCACTACGACCGAAATTGAAACAGAGGTTGCTGAAAAAACCACACCAAGAAAAAGAGCGTGGAGTGGTATCATGCCAAAGTAACTACCTAAAGGTGCGATTAAAATAATGGGCAATATCATGCCGCAAAACGCTGCGATCATACTTGGTTTGAAGTATTTACGTAACAAGTCTAAATCACTTTCACAACCAGCGGCGAACATCAGTAAAATAACACCGATCTCAGACATTTGTTTAATAAATTCTGTTGGTGTTACCCAACCGAATAAAGCTGGACCAATCACAATTCCGACGAGCAATTCACCAAGTACGGCAGGAATGCCAATCCGATTACTGATGAAACTCGCGATTAATGTTGCACCTAGAATAATGGCAATTTGACCAATGTACGCCATAAGTACCTCCTATTAGGAATCTACGTTCATTATAGCAAATTAAGTTTTTATAAACAGGGTGCGGCGCTACATGGTATGATATAAGTGAGATTAGGAGAGTGAAGAGTGTGCAAATTATTCATCAGTATTTAAAAACATCATTATCAGATGATGCGACATTAACAGGTTATATCATAGATAATTCACCAGAAATTGACGCGGATAAAACGCGTCCGGCAGTTGTGATTTGCCCAGGCGGTGGGTACGCATTTGTATCTGCTCGCGAGGCTGAACCAGTTGCCATTCAAATGGTTGCTCGTGGTTTTCAAGCTTTTGTTTTGCACTATAGTGTTGCGCCAGCCCGCTTTCCCACACAACTATTGGAATTGGCCGAGTCAGTTAAAATAGTTCGCCAACATGCTGCTGAGTGGCATATTGATCCAGAGCAAATTATTGCTGCTGGGTTCTCTGCTGGCGGGCACATTGCTGCTGGATTAGGAACATTATGGCATGGCGAGTTACTTAAGAAGTATGGTTATGACGCTCAAGAAATTCAACCCAATGGTCTTTTGTTAAGCTACGCTGTTTTGACAAGTGGTCAATTTGCTCATCGTGGTTCAATGGTTAACTTGTTAGGTGCAGATTTTAAAGACGATAACAAGCGTGCCTGCCAATCATTAGAGAATCAAGTTGATGAGTACACACCTAAAGCTTTCATGTGGACAACCTTTACTGATCATGCAGTTTCAATGGAAAATACGCTAATGTTTGCTGAAGCTTTGCGGCGCCACAATATTAATTTTGAACTACATGTTTTTCCAGCGGGCAGTCATGGCTTGAGCTTGGGCAATGAAGAATCACAAAAAAAGGGTAATCTTGATAACATTCAACCAGAAGTACAAGTTTGGCCAGACTTATTTACCACTTGGGTTAAAAATCAAATCGAAAAGTAAAAATTAAGTAGGTAGGAAAAATAATGATCAAAAAACGGGCACGATTAATTGGTGGTTTAGTTTTAATTGGGTTAGTTCTCGCTGGTTGTTCGACTAAGGGCAGTTCAAAGAAAGCGACTAGCAGTCAAACAGTAAAATCAAGTTCTAAGGTAAGTAAATCAAGCAAAACGACGTCTACGTCTAAGTCAACGAAAGCAGAGACAATTCATCTGACGTTTATGGGTGATAATACATTGGGAACCGATGTAAAGTTTAATTCTGCAACAAGTTTGCCGACAGTTTGGGCGCAGCACAATAATGATCCTCATTATTTCTTCAAAAACGTTGAACAATATTTTCAAAATGATGATTTAACAATTGCTAACTTGGAAACAACCTTAACAACTTCTGATCAACAGGCCGACAAAGGAACTGGTCGTGTTTTTCACTTCAAGGGTAATCCGCAGATTGCTAAAGCGCTGACCGCTTCTAGTATTGAGGCAGTAACCGTTAGTAACAATCATATCATGGATTATGGACAGCAAGGTTTTGACGATACAATTAAAACGCTGAAAGAAAATAAAATCGGATATTTCGGTGAAGGTTATCTATACGCACATACGGTTAAAGGCGTTAAGTTTGGTTTTCTAGGTTATCAAGGCTGGACCGCAACTAGTGCTGATAAGAAAAAAATTCGCGATAATATTAAAAAGTTACGGGAACACGGTTGCCAAATTGTCATTCCATATTTTCATTGGGGAATTGAGCGTGATGCCTATCCTAACGACACGCAAAAAACTTTGGCCCATTATGCGATTGATCATGGTGCAGACATGGTAATTGGGTCACATCCGCACGTTATTCAGTCAATGGAGTTGTATAAGGGTAAGTTAATTGCTTACTCAATGAGTAATTTTACGTTTGGTGGTAACTCTAATCCATCTGATATGCGTTCCTTTATTTTACAGACGGATTTGACAGTACAGGATCAGAAAGTTACTGCGGCTAAATTCCGAGTAATTCCTACACGAATTTCGTCGACAGCGGCGTATAACGATTATCAACCAACGCCATACACTGGTAGTGAAGCAACTACGGTGTTGAAGTATATGAATTCATTATCCCCAACATTCAATAACCGCATTAGTAATTCATTTGTGGGAATTGATAAGTGAGGATAACAGCAGTCAATGGTTTGATGACTGGTATTAAGGATTAAGTTCAATGTGGTTTGCTATTGTATTTTCTAATTGCGCGTTTTTTAAGGCTTTAATAAGCGCCATTGTCCTTCTGAAATGACTGTGGTTTGGTGGTCAACGACTTGAATGGCCGTCTGTTCGTCAATAAGATAGCCAGGAATGCCGATGGACTTCACCCATTGTTGGGCGTTGGCAAGGTTGTTTTCTGGAAACAGGTGCCAGTGGGGGAAAATTCCAAAGTCGACTAAGCCTAATGTTGCATCTGCTGTATGTGTTGGCGCCTCCCAATTAACGAAAAATTGGCCAATTCGTGGAGCCAGTACCATGCTGCCGGCAGAGACACCAACCCAAACTTTATCTGTCAACTCAGGCAATAAATCTGCCAATCCAGATTGATGTAACCAATAATTGAGATAAATCGCGTCACCACCATCAACGAGCAGCACATCAGCATCAGCAATCCACTGATGCCAGCGTTTCGTGGCAATTGTTGGTAGTGCGGTCAGCTCCAGAACGCCGACAGACTGCCAACCTAAGTCAACCATGGGGGCACTTGATTGACCGCTGATGAATCGCCAAACGCCATCTGGATTGACTTCCGGATGACCATACGCCGCTGTAGGAATACACAAAGCTTTTGCCTGCGAAATTGGTTTGCCTAACAATTCAATTAGTGCCTGTTTAATTGAGGCATTGCTGACACCACCAGAAGTGAGTAAATATTTCATAATATCCTCCATAGATTGATCTTAATCAGAAATGTTAAAAGAAGAATAGGACAGCAGTCTGACTAATGTGCTGTTCTTTTTTGTGTAAAAAAACGCTATCAAGTTGATAGCGGCGACCGTGTTTCGATTGGCTAAATTAGAAGATGAAAGTAATTTTTGAAGCTTCTGAGCCGATGCTTATAGGATATCACGCGTATTTAGGAACGTAAATAAAATGACTACTTAATTTTCTGCAGGAGGGAACTTTCCTTAGTACATTTATCGTCATCGTGTATTGAGTAAATCTGCGCATTTTTAAGATCCAGCTTTAATAGGTGAATGATAAAAGTTGCGACAATCATTATTGAAATACCACTCAGTGTGAATATTAAGATACTTGCCGTCTTTTTTGACCACATAGAAGATCCAAAGAATAAGCCATAAATAAAAGAACCAATTGGTGTGATGGCCAGACCAATAGTATTCAAAATACTGAAAACACGTCCTTGCATTGTTTGCGGAATCTCTAGCTGAAGCCACACGTTAAAGGGGATATTCATGGTGACAATAAAGAAACTTAACGTTGCAAGTGCAAGATCTAACAGTATAAGACGATGGATTCGTGATAACTGGAGGATTGGTAATAAACCAATCAGACTGATAAATAATCCGATTATCAGAATATTTGAGTACATCGTTCCTAAAGGAGCTGTTTGTTTCCGCTTTCGGGTGCCAAGCCACCAGCCACCAATGATCATACCAATTCCATAGCATGATTCTGTGAACCCATATTGAATTTTACTGCTACCCATGACCGTTAGTGCCAAGATAGGCAATCCAACTGTCAGAATTGCTGAGAAAAAATTAACTGCAGTTGCTAATAACGTAATTCCGAGTAAATACCGTTGCTGCTTGACGTATTTTACGCCAGCAAGAAACATTTTTGACCATTTCTGGGGCGTATTATTTTCATCGCTAACCGTGGCAATGATGAAGTTAAAGTCTAAATGCCAAGTAATTAGCAAGGTGGCAATTTCGGTGAACAATTCGAAAAGAATGAAGGCGTTAAATGATAAAGTACTATACAGGACGGCCCCAAGAACGGAAGAGACAATTCCTACGACTGAATTTGCAGCTTGTGTATATGCGGCTAGCTTAGTTAAGTCAGTAGGTAATACAAGATTAACTTTCGCAGCTAATTGTGCAGTTGACGTGAACGAATCACTAATTTTCAATAAAATAATCAATAAGATGCTAATTAACATGAGTTGGTTTTCAAAATGAAAAAGAGCATAAAAATAAAGAACCAAACTAATAATGGTGCCAAATTGGCTAATGAAAATAACACGTTGATGTGGAAATTTATCAATGATCGGTCCAACAATCGGTAATAATAATAAATTAACGATTGGCCCAACGATTGAAGATATTGCAAAACTGTAGACAGATCCTGTTTTATCAAGTAACAGCAAACTTAAGCCGAATGCGAAAATATTACTTCCGAAAGAACCGAATAGATTGCTAATAACGGACCATCTCAGTTGTCGATTTGACTTCTTCTCTTTTTCCATTAGCTCAGCTTCATGTTATCAAATATTATTTTTAGTGCTATCTCTGTGACAATAATTGTGGCACTTAATAAAAACTACGTTGGTGTAGCTATAAACTTTTATGGTCATAGTTCTTCATTCTTAACTAGCATAAATTTGGTTGAACGGGTATAAGTTATAGCCTACACTATTAGTAGGACATGAATAGAAACTTATCATATGTGATAATTGGACAAGATGAGGTCGAAAAATGCAGAAAAAACTTGGCGAGGTTTTCCGTGAACTGCGGATAAGTAAACAAATGAGTTTAAACGATGTTGCTGGTGAACAGTTCTCCGCATCTCAGCTATCCAAGTTTGAACGTGGTGATAGTGAGATTACGGCAAGTAAACTTTTTTTAGCTTTGGATGCAATTGGTGTTGCACCAGAGGAGTTTAATTTAGTCGTTAGAGATTTTGAAAAGTCCGAATTCGATGAATTATTGCTAGATTTAAGGAAATATTTTATTGAGCGGAATGCGCGAATGTTGAAAAAATTACTTATCAAAGAAAACGAACAAATAGATCTTAAATCAGAGGTCAAATTTCATCGTTTAAACAAGATATTAGTAAAAGCAGTTTTGTCGGATGTAGATGATGAAGTTAGTTTAAGCGAGTCTGAAAAGACTGAAATTTCTGATTATTTGATTGGTGTTGCAGAGTGGGGACAGTACGAAATTTTATTATTCGGTAATATTTCCTATTTTATCGGGCTGGAACTTTCTACCATGCTGGCTACGGAATTGCTTCATCGTACAAATTATTACAGAAACATTCCGAAAAACAGACGGATTGTTGTGTCAACACTGATCAATATTTTCATTGCTTGTGTTGAGAACGATCAATTGAATAAAGCTAGCTTTTTTAGGCAGCACATCGCGGACATAATTGAAGAAGAAACGGATCTTTATGAAAGGAATGTTTTTAGATTCGCGGAGGGTACATACTTCGTTAAATTAGGAGAAGCAGAAAAAGGAAGGCAGATGATGGTAGATTCAATTGAAATCTTTAGGATTTTAAAATGTCGGAATCTTGAGAAGAACTATCAGGCTTTTTATGATTCGATTTTTGAATAGTGAATTATTATAAATGATAAAATTTCAAAAATCATTTTGTTTTGGAAGATAAGCAAAATGATTTTTTATTTTATGTCTTAACCACTTAGTTACTAGCTATTGACGTAATAGCGTAGTGTGTGACAATCTCTTTTTTAAAAACACTATTTATTTCTATAGATCGTGATGTGCGTGTCCGCGACAAGCCTTAGCTGTTTATTTGTTAATATAGTTAGTGGTTATCATTTCAAGATCTTAAGAATTATTGAGAGAAAACAAAAAGGTCAGTAACTACGGCGTTATAACGCTACGTGGCTGCTGGCTAATGTTATTTTGATGGATGGTAATGCTTAATTTCTATAAATGCTAAAAAGGCTTGAAGAATAATAGTTACTGTTTCCGATTCTTTTCGAAATAGCATGACTCAATTCACAATACACGTTATTATTAATTATCATATTGAACTTTGTCGGAGAGAGTGACAGAATTTATGTGTAACAACCCTAAAGGAATTGTAAAGAGATCTTGGCAGTTTGAAGAAGTTCAGTAGCATAGCCGTGTATCTTACACTGGTTTTTTCAGAGAATATACGTCTGTTTTTCATGAATCTTTTACTGGAGGAAGTTAATGGAGACAATCATTATGAGCTTTCAGCCCCAAGTATTTCCTGCACTATGCAGCGGAATTAAGGGCTTTGAATATCGTCCACGATTTCCAGAGAATCAGGTTATTGTCTATCTTTATTTGTCCGCGCCGATTAAAGCGATTGTCGGCAGAATGTTAGTTTCAGAACGACTTGAGCTAAGTCAATTGACGACACAACTGGCAGGCAATGAACAGGGGATAATTAGAATTCAACAACACGAAGCTGAAGGTGCGAGGTTCGCCATACCGATCGAAAAAATTGAAATATTCGCCGAAACTGTTAGCCTGATACAGGCTAAGGAAATAACTGGTCGTTTCTTTGCACCGCAATCCTACTGTTATTTAAAGCAAACGAACCCATTATTTAAACTGCTCAAACTTCGCCCAATCCAGAAGGAAATCGTAATTGATCCGGTCGTACGCCAAAAGTATCTCGGCTATTTTTGCGACGAAATTTATCAACTTCCGAATTTCACAGACAACACATCCGCATTATTAGGAACACATATTCTTAGCATTTAAACACGCTTGGTAACAAGTGCACTCCCTGACAATAGATTGTTGATAACAAAGGCACTGTTTATTTTACGGATGATGTGAGGAGTTCGCTATTATTAGACTGTTTGGCTAACGATTCATTTAGTATTGATATAAGCCCCCATCTTACCATCAACTGAAATACATTATACAAATATTTTAAGGCCATTTTAAATACTAAGATAAACCAACATTATTTAATAAGTGATGAAATCATCCTTCTTTTGTCTCTACGAACTAATTAGACAGACTATAAAGGAATAACATAAAACGAACTAGAACATTTTAGGAGACATCATTATGAAAAAGTGGCTTACCGTAATAGTTTTACTTCTATCGATCATGACCTTGTCTGGTTGCAATAACGATAAAGATATAAAATCTAGCACAAGTAGCCGTGTTAGTTCTAAAAAGAAAATTGGTAAGTCACTTAAAATTGCACAACAGGATACCAACGCATTATTCGATAATGATAGTCATACAAAGCTACTAAGAGGGGCATCGTCATCTGATACAATTAAACTTGTTGAACAAGAAGTAAAAGAGCTTAAAGACTCAAAAGAAAAGAATAAATTACTGACTGATATTGAACATGCCAAGAAACTGTGGGTGCCACTTGCAAAGGATGCTGAAAAGTTTGGTGCATATCAACCGTCTAAAAAAACTGATGAACAAAAGAAGTTAGAAGCCGAGGAAGCAGCAGCAAGTTCAAATAAAGCAACAACAGAAGCAGCGGTAAACTCAAGTAAAGCATCCTCTCAAGCTGCTTCCAAGTCAGCAATCAGTTTAAGAAAAGCACAATCAGACTATAAATCAGAGGTTATTGAAAACATACAAAGAATACATAAACGCATAGATGGCGTTGATGGAATAATTTTTGAAGCACTGAATTTATTTAGACGGCCGGGTACAGGTAAAAAGCCACTAAAAAAATCACTTGCTAAAATAAATTTAGCCATTGATGAGTGCAAAAACGCTCATATTACATCCAGTGAATTAGCTAATGATAAAGTTCTCATCACTAATATTAATCGGTTTCTAGAGTTATCAATTTATGAATTAAAATCAACTAAACAATTTCTTGAAAATAGTCTTTATGGAACTGACATCATCACAAACAGTATGACAGATGAACAAAATCATAATGAGCGATTAAAACTATATGAAACAATCTCTAAGTAGAAACTATCAGTATGGCAATTGAATAAAACTTATTATCAATTATTTCAGAAAGTAGCAATAATAAAAAAGTGTTTTATAAACGAGATTGGGTTAAAGTTCATGATTGAAATAACCTCATTTTTTAACTAATTTAATAAATCTAGTAAAGTGTGTCACATCAGGCGCTAGTAATATCTCTCCAAAAGTGCGTAAATGAGGAGATATCTTGAAAGAATAACAAATAGCTGCCCGTTATGTTGCTTTTAGGGAGATATGCTAAAACACATCATCCGCAGTAAATACTTGTTCAAACTTATAGTGCTAACTGACATGTCAGTTAGCATAAAAAAGCTAAAAAAATACACTACCCAAAATTTGAGCAGTGATATTATATACTTCGACAGGCTTTAGTTCATTTAATAATATGTTTTCGTGATTACCATTTCGTACTTTTCAATGACAATCAAGGCAACAAAAAAACCAGCAACCACGGTGTTTTAACACTGCGTGATCACTGGTTAATGTCATTTGATGGGTGGTCAGGGGTTTGAGTACACATATAGCATAACCGCCTATATACCAGCATTTACATGGCATTAGGTGATGCAATTTTAAACAGTGACGGTTACTTTGACGGTCATATTCAAAAATTAAGCTATTTTGACGGGCGCGCATGTCACTATTCAAGTTAAACTGGATAGTGTTTTTGTTTGTTTTTTAAGTTGTTTTACATAAGTCATTACTAGCATGATATACTTTTGATTGGCAACCTGCCCTCTAAGGGGGTGTTAACCTATGGATAAACTCGTTTCTTTAATTATCGCCCCGCTAGTAGTGGGAATAGCAATCTCGCTATTCAATGATTGGTTAGATCATCGCCGATAATTAAAAGGTTGCCCTAACCACACACGCTTGTAGTCGCAACAAGTGTATAAAAAAGGCCTAACCTACTCGCAATAGGTTGGGCTTTTGTGTTACCTATGGACTTTTCTCGTTTCTTTATCGCATACATAGTATAACACGGGGTAAAACTAACTTCAAAATATTCTAGCTTATTCGGCGATGAAACAATTTGGGCAACCCAAAAATCAATGTCTGAACTATGTGGTTATTACAAAAAGTGTAACAGCCACTCAACACGGTGCATCAGTCCTTAACGGTGTAATAATTGCGCCTTAAGCTTGTGTATGACGCGTTCCAGTACACATTAATATAATTATACTACTCGTAAAACGGGGCACTTATATCAATGCTGAGTGATCCGAATAACGCATTTTAGAAAGGTTTATCTAGTTGTAGCCCCCTAGGGTAAAAGTTTCAAAATACGACTTTTTTATAAGGTTACGGCTATGAGTGTGCTCCTCCGCTAGTCAAGTGTACGGGGGGTAACTTTGAATATATAACTACTAAAATGATGCTAACCTGCCGTGAAAGGTGTATTAGTCTTTAATCTTGATAGCAGGGCTAAATAAGACAAAATAGCTTGCTTAATACTATCTGTTTTATCGGCACACTTTAGCTAGCATATAGATCGAATTAAATATTACTCAAAAGCATCACACTGTATTAATGCTTGCTGTAATAACATTAAGTGTTCTTAATTAATTTTATTTTGGGAATTTTAAACAGAGAAAACCTCAGGCCGTTTAAAAAAATTTCTTACCCCCAGCCCCCTAATAACAACGGGGTATGGTATAACGCGATACATAACGGCTAGGGTGTGGCTAACTATTGCTGATCGTTTGCGTTACTACTGATTACTTGATCGCTTAGACAGTCGTTGAGTATTGCTCGTTTTATGGTTGTATCTGTTATTACTGTTATTGATATTAATAGTTGCTTGCATCGCTTTGTTAGTTGATTAAGTTAGCTTCGCTTTCAATGGTTTAGTTAGTTAGTTGGTTCAACTATTTACCTCACTATGATTAACTACATGTTATATACATCTATCTCTATATATACTTATCAAGCTTAGGGTAGTCTCTAAGCAATTTTTTAACGTGGTTATAAATAGCTTTGTCCATTATCATCACTCCAATTTAAACTAAAACAGCCACGCTATTGAACGTGTGCTCTTTTATTTATAGCGCGATGCTATCAACTTTATCAATTCGCTTTAACATTTCAATACTCTGTTTCCTAAGACTAGACAGTGCTTGTTTGCGTTCCGTTTCATTAGTGATGATAAAGTAACCATGCTTGCCATCACTTCGCAGGCCACCAATAGGGATATTGTAACGATCAATTAATAGGGCGATGTCTTTATATACTGCTCTCTTATCAATTCCAATTACTTGGCTGATTTCATTAGCTGTTATTAGTCGTTCGTTACCGCGTGGCAATAGATGTAATACTCTGTTTAATTCGTCGTTTGCTATTGTGTTCATGTATAATTCAATCTCCTTCTTATAGGCTGTTAATTTTTGTTTGTCCTGTCTGTATAAAAGTTTAAAAACAACCCGTGTAAGTGTGTAACGTGCGTAAACGTTGATACATAAGGGTTTTTACCTGTGTAAGATTAAACCTACCTGTGTAGAAATAAATGCTCTTACACTGGTCAACACAGGTGTTACACACGTAACTAAGTTCTGTAACCGTTGATACTATTGATATTACACACCTTACACAGGTTACACGGGTTAATATATAAAGGTATTAGGTATTGCTTCTTACATATCCGCGTTGGCGATGTCTGTTAATGCTAACGTTGCCGTTTGCCTCCCAACCTGGCATATTATCCATAATGAGTTTGACGTGCTTCGCTTCTGCATTAGTACGCCCGCTAAGATACCTATCAGGCGATTTATCAAACACAACCGCTAGTATTTCACGGTAACTAGTTTTTTGAAGTGGCATCTTTGTTTTGTCGTACTTGTCACTTAATTCATGAGCTAGGTCGCCTTTATCATAGGCAATATAACTATGCTTTAGGCTGTCTGACAGTTCGTCCCAATTAGTGGGGACTTCTGTATTAAGATAGCGTTCAATAGTATCTTTCAACGGATCAATAATTTTAGCTTCTTCTTGATACTGTTTGCCTGTTTCAATGGTTTTTTTATCCAGGTATAGCGGTTCGTTGTTGTCAAACCAACTCTTAGCTTCTGCAATGACTTGAAGTATTTCATTATCATCAACGTTTAAAGCGTCTTTAATTGGCGATGTTACCCCGCATTTAATCGGATAAAAGCGCCGTTCCCCTGTAGCATCTTTTAAATAATCGGTCTGATTGGTTGTACCGATAAATACGCATTTTCTAGGGTGTGGTGTTGAGAAACGTCCATATGAACCGCGGTACTTATCTACGCCAGCGCTAATAAAATTCTTCATGTTCTCAACGTCTGTTTTTTTCATCGCCGATAACTCAGCAATTTCAATAATTAAACTGTCTTGTAATTGCTGATAATCATCTTTATTAGTGCCAAGACCTTTTACGCTATCATTGAATTTATCAGGAAACAGGTTCTTAATGGCTGTACTTTTACCTATGCCTTGCTTGCCCTCTAGGATAGGGACAAGTTCAAACTTAATTCCCGGACGATAAACACGGGCAATCATACCTGTTAACCACGTTTTAGTTACCGACCGTGTATAGGCGTTGTCCTCTGCCCCTAAATAATCAATAAAGTAACGGCTAGCACGTTTCACGCCATCCCATTTAACACTTTCGATACGTGCTTTAACGGGGTTTACGGCATGCTTTAAAGCAATATTTATTACAGCATCAGATATATTATCTTTGCTAAATAATACGTTTTTGCTTTTTTCTAGATAGCCCCTAAGTAGAGCGATGTCGTTATCGCCCCAAAAGCCTTTTTTAAAATGTAAATCTGGAATATCTTTAGTTTTTATTATCTGATCTGAAAACTCATCATATGACAATAGCTCTTTTAATTTACTGTCAGTTTCGATAAATATTTCTACATTAAGGATAGAGTTTGAATTAACACCGCCGTTAGCGTTGGCTCTAATACCGTTCGGTAGGGCGGTACTATTATCCATTGTTACAATGTTATTGCGCTTTTTGATAGCTTCGTCCGTATCTTTAATTGTCCGTTCTAGTTCGCCGTTCAACCTGTCGCCCCCTTCGCTTGTTCTTTTTTAGCGATATTGGTAAAGATGCTTATAACGTCGCGCTCTGGTAAAGGTGGCTCACAATAGTTATTTTTGATAGATAATAACTCATAAACCATACGCGAATTTATCCCAGCTCTAAACAACTTGCCACAATAGCTAGTTAGGGCGGTGTGGCGTTGTCCGTCTGTAATAGGTGTATTAGTTTCATTAATCACTCTTGCTGTGTAGTTTCTAGTTGGTCGGTTACTGGTGATAAAGCTTTTTGTTGGTTGTGGCTTAATGTCCTTACATAATTCTAGCGTCTTATCTATAGCTAGTGGCTTCCCTTCGTGCATCAGATAGCCTTTATTAGTCAAGTTCGCGCTGTAACGGTTGATAATTGGTAAACCGAATACTTGAGCCCATGCCTTAGCGCCTGTATCTAGTGGTAAATGCTTGGCAAAATAAGAATATAGTTGTTCGTACTCACTAGCATTGAATGAACGATCAACGGCTAATATCAATCGATAACGCGCGCCTTTGAAACCATAACTAATACTTGGATAACGAATAAACGCGGTATTTCTAAAGACGTTATCGAACGTTGTTAATAGGGCTTGCTCGTTGTCCGTTTCATCAAAATCTAAAGCTAGGACTGATCGAGTTAATAGATTGTCATTGCTACGAGTTAGATTAGCCATATCACCAGCGATGAAATACTTAGCTTTAGTCTGCTTAAATATCTCAATAGCATTGCCTGTATGAGTGCTCGTTGCGTTCTGCGGACTAATGCTCTTAATGAAATTAAAATCATCTAAAGTAGCGTTATGTTGAGTTTCTTTCACGCTTATTAGTTGGTTAGTGTGAAGCCCTGTCTGACCGTAAATCATTGGGCATTTTCCAATCGCTTAATCTGGTCGTTTAACTTCTCTGTTGCAATATCTATAAGCACGATCCATTTATCATAATCACGATAAATTTCGTAAGCTAAAAGAAAAACCTCTGATTGAGTGGCTTCTTTAACAGTATCTGTTTTTGGCTGTGCTCGATCTAAATTATCTGAAAGTACTAATAATAAATTTCTTGCTTGTTCGATGTTATAAGTGATCTCGCCTAATTCGGTAATATCTAATTTCTCTTTAGTCATGATTGTTAATCTCCTCTTTATTAATTAGTAAAAATACTGTATAATAAAGGCAATAAACAGCTATATAAAGCCGTTTTCTGTATATCCGTTGTGGTCTGCTAGGACTAAATGCAACGGCTATTTTTTTGCCCTTATTCATAATTAAAAGCATCGCTAGTTCCTTGTATCTGGTAGCAACTTCATAACTAAATCGCCATAAGTTTCAGTATCACTTAATTCATTGATTGCTATTTCCGCTAAGTCTCTAGCGTGTTCTAACGTTATATTTTCAGTACCTCGATAAAGACCAGCAATATTACATAGAATCTCTATAACGGTTACTAGTGGTTCTATTGGTTCGTCATCTTCTTTAATAAAAAAACGATTAGTATTATCCATAATGTTTGCTCTCCTAATTAATATGCGCGCCCGCCAGCGTCTAAATTTCGTTTTCTTTGCAATACTGATCTAAAGTAGCCTTTGAATAACGGCTTATACCGTCTAGGCTTACTACTGGAATATTAAGCTGTTTAAAAGTCTTAACACTCACATGTAAGTAGTCGCTCGCTTGTCCTTGGTTCATATAGGGCGGATAGCTTTGCGCCTGTACTAACGCATCAAAAGCCTTTTTTGCTGATGAAATAAACATTTCTGTGATCTCTGTTGATGCTTCATCGGGAATAGCTATTTTTAACTCGCTTGCCATTTTCTCACCTCCTTTAAAGTCCTGTGATTGATACTGACCATAGCCAAACGCTTAAAACGGCGATGAGCAATGAACTAAAAGCAATAATAATTAAATCAGCATCTAATCCGTTACCTAAGCCAAAATATTCTTTAATGTGTTGCATGATTAGCACCCTTTCTTTCTATGGACTATTTCTGTACATTGCTACCAAAAAAAATTTCGTCAATACTAACAGGACCATTAATTCTATTTGAAATAATTTCTTTAATAGTCACTTTTTCATCATCGCTGAAAGAAACTCGTCCTTGCTCCTTTGCTTGATAAGATGAGAGATTCATATTAGCTAAACTAGACAATTCTTTTTGAGTTAGTCCAGCAAATTGACGATAGCGTTTGATGCTTAAAATCATTTTTGCACCTTCCTTTTTAAAATGTACTTTCGATGTACGTTATCATAATACACAAAACTAATTGTAAAATCAAATGTAACTATGTACTTTTTCAGGACTTTGTAATAACATACTGATGAAAGGCGGTGTGATTATTGAAAGTAAATAAGATAGAAGTCGGTCGACGTATATATGAATTAAGAACTGCTAAAAACTTAAGTATGTCTGAATTAGCGAATAAAATTAACGTTTCAGGGAAAAGTACTGTTAATGAGTGGGAAAAAGGACGAACTTTACCCAATAAAAAGACTTTAAGAAAGTTGGCTGATTTTTTAGGGGTCGATGAAAATTATATCCTTTTTGGTTCACTCCAAAGTTATGTTGTTGACTTAATTAAATATCAATGGAAACAAATGGATAATGAACCTAATGAACTTACAAGTGCAATATATGAATATCTTTCACGATTGACAACGATTAAACAAGATGCAGAAAAATTCACTATGACACCACCTACTGATACAATGATTTCTCAACTAGCATTGAAGGGACACTACATTGAAAGCTTATTACAAGCATGTTTACCAGATATAATGAAGGAGTTAAAAGACAATAATATTAGCTATGAAGATGAAAAAATCATTCAAGTTGCTACGCGATGCATTGTTTCAGAAACCATAGGCCGGGGAGCAACGTTTTCTGGTGAAGTCCAAAGATTAAAAAATGCACTGATTGATATTAGTAACACGAGTAACATTACTTTAATTCCTGAAAATATGACCATTGATGAATATGTAAAGTTATACGGGGGAGATTCTAGAGACGATCCACGGTCAGTCTATGAAAGTTATTATTCGGGAAGAATGTATAATCTAATTGAAAGTTTCAAGACAGAAATTAACACTTTGAACGATGAATATAAATCTAATGTGAATAAATTTTAAAAAAGAATTAGTCCAGGTTATAAAACAATTTTTAATATATTAAGCAATATTTGTAGTAATTCCTTTTATCACAGCATAACCAATACATAGCACGCCCGCCAGCAAGCTATGAAAGGTTGATAACTATGGCATCATTCAAGCAATATGAAACAAAAGACGGCACTAAGTTGTGGAAAACAGATGTTTATCTTGGTATTGATCTACAAACTGGAAAGCCAAAACATACGGTTAGACGTGGTTTTAAGACAAAAAAAGAGGCTTCGCTTGTAGCATCTAGGTTAGAACTGGACGCATCGCAAGGAAACCTTGAAAAGGAAAACAATATTCTATTTTCAGCCGTCTATGATGAGTGGTATCAAGCTTATATCAATACCGTTAGCGAAAGCACTTGGAATAGAACGGCGGGTATGTTTGATAACCATATTCTACCAGCTTTAGGAAAATATCGCATTAGGACGATTACGGTAGATCAAGTACAAAAAGAAGTTAATAAGTGGTTTAAGATTGCTACCCGTAACTATAAGCGGTGGTATAACTACGTTGTTAATGTCTTTGAATTTGCCTTAAAGCGTGGTTATATTGAGAAAAACATTGCCAAATTGGTTACATTGCCTAAGAAACACGCATCAGCAGGCGATGCTCCAGAGAATTTTTGGGATAAAGAACAATTAGAAACATTCTTTAGTTACATTGACCCAAATAAGGAAACCGAAAAGTATACCTTATTTAGAGTGTTAGCATTTTGTGGTGTCCGCCGTGGTGAGTGTTTAGCCTTAACTTGGAACGATATTAACTTCACTGATAGCACGATGAGAATTAATAAGACGTTGACACAAGGAGAGGGCGGAAAGCAAATAGTCCAGTCGCCTAAGACTAAGCATTCACGGCGTACGATTGATTTAGATCCAGCCACGGTTAATTATCTAAAGCACTGGAAAGCCGTTCAGAAACGCAAATATTTAATGCTAGGCATCAATACGTTACAACCTAACCAATTAATCTTTTCAAATACTAAGAACGGCTACCATTCGCTTAATACACCTGCTAAGTGGTTGAAACCTATCATCGCCGATCATAATTTAAAACCTATCACGATCCACGGTTTTAGGCATTCGCATGCATCGCTTTTATTCTCAGCAGGCGCAAGCATTAAAGAAGTACAACTTAGATTAGGTCATGCTGATGTGGCTACAACGTTAAATATCTATACTCATGTCACCAAAAAGCAAAATAAAGAAGCGGTTGAAAAGCTAGCTAATTATGCTAATTTTTAGTTGATCCGTGACGGTCATTTTGACGGTCATTGACGGTCACTAGCTACTTTTCAATGACATTCAAGGCAACAAAAAAACCAGCAACCACGGTGTTTTACCACTGCGTGATCACTGGTTAATGTCATTTGATGGGTGGTCAGGGGATCGAACCCTGGACCCACGGATTAAGAGTCCGTTGCTCTGCCAGCTGAGCTAACCACCCATATGAACTTGACGACTTAAATATATTATCATAGGAAACGTATACCTGCAACCCTTGGTGGTGAAAAAGTTTGAATTTCTAACTTTTTTGTGAGATTTGTCTAAAATTTTGACAGATGATAATAGCTGTCAATATTATTTTTTTACGCGTTGATTTATAATCGACTTATTCTATAAGCTAGTGAGGAAAAAACATGAAAACAAATTTTGATTTCTTATCACCAAGCGTTAACTTCTTTGGCCCTGGTGTCATCGAAAAGATCGGCGATCGCGCTAAGATGTTAAATATGAATCATCCTTTAATTGTCACTGACAAATTTCTAGAGAGTGTCGCAGATGGTCCTGTTGCGCAAACTTTAGCTTCATTGAACAAAGCTGGTGTTACTTATACCATTTATAACGGCGTTGAACCTAATCCTAAGATTCATAATATTCAAGAAGCTAAGGCACTTTATTTAGCTGAAAACTGTGACAGTATTATTACTGTTGGTGGTGGATCTGCTCATGATACTGGTAAAGGTACTGGCATCATTCTAACTAATGGCGAAGATATCACATCACTTGCTGGTATTGAAACGTTGGATAAACCATTGCCACCATTGATGGCCGTTAATACGACTGCTGGAACTGGTTCAGAATTAACGCGTCATTGTGTAATCACTAATCAAGAAACTCATTTGAAGTTTGTGGTTGTTTCATGGCGGAATATTCCGCTGGTTTCGTTTAATGACCCTCTATTAATGCTTGATGTTCCTGCTAAGCTAACTGCTGCCACCGGTATGGATGCTTTCGTTCAAGCTATCGAACCATATGTGTCAACTAACCGGAATGAATTAACTGACGGTATGTGTATTCAAGCGATCAAGTTAATTGAAGGTAGTTTGCGCGAAGCTGTTGCTAATGGTCACAACGTTGAAGCTCGGACGCAAATGGTCGAAGCTGAAATGTTAGCTGGTATGGCTTTTAACAATGCCGATTTAGGTTACGTTCATGCGATGGCGCACCAATTAGGTGGTCAATATGATGCGCCTCACGGTGTTTGTTGTGCCTTATTATTACCAATTGTAGAACGTTACAATATTATTGCTGCACCAGAGCGCTTCGCTGAGTTGGCTAAGATAATGGGCGAGAATACGGAGGGTCTTTCAACACGTGCTGCTGCTGAATTAGCAATTAAAGCGATGCGGCAAATGGCAGATGATGTTGGGATCCCGCGTAGCATTAAAGAGATCGGCGCAAAGCCAGAGGACTTCCCTTTGATGGCAGAAAATGCTTTAAAGGATGGCAATGCCTTCTCTAATCCGCGTAAAGGAACTAAAGAAGAGTTAATTCAATTGTTCCAAGAAGCGTATGATCAAGAATAAGTAAGTTATTAAAGAAAAGTTTTGAAAAAACGGGCAATTATAAGTAGTGGCGTTGAAATACGTTGACTGCTTATAATGGTCCATTTTTTTTTAGATAAGTTTGCAGTACATCTTGTCTCAACGTAAATAAAATGCTGACAGGTTTACCAATTCGCGGACCTTGAGAGTAAGCTGAAACGCGCTTAAAACAACTGGTGCCAGTGAGTTTAAGCGTGAAGCTCACTGTGTTGATGTGCGATGATCTTCCGTTTGAATTTATGTCACCAGACCGTTATTTTTCGTGCTTTTAATGAAGTTTTGTGCTTTTGCCACAAAGTTAGTATAATGGGAGTAGCGTTTCCTAAGGAGGAACCATGTAGATGGCAAAGAAAATTTTAGTTGTTGACGATGAGAAGCCTATTTCTGATATTGTCAAGTTTTCTTTAACCAAAGAAGGCTACGATGTTTCAGTGGCTTATGATGGTGAAGAGGCCTTAAAGAAAGTAGAAGAAGTTAATCCTGATTTAATCTTGTTGGACTTGATGTTACCAAAAGTTGATGGTTTGGAAGTTGCTCGTGAAGTGCGCAAAACTCATGACATGCCCATTATTATGGTCACGGCGAAAGATTCCGAGATTGATAAAGTAATTGGTCTGGAATTAGGTGCTGATGATTATGTGACCAAGCCGTTTTCTAACCGCGAATTAGTTGCACGTGTTAAAGCTAACTTGCGCCGGCAAGCGACTGCAGTAGCAGACGCTGATGAGAGCTCGCATCACGAAATTGATATCGGTGATTTGACAATTTATCCTGATGCTTACGATGTCGCAAAGCGTGGTGAAAAGATTGAATTAACTCACCGTGAATTTGAATTGCTTCATTATTTAGCTAAACATTTAGGTCAAGTCATGACGCGTGAACATTTATTACAAACTGTTTGGGGTTATGATTATTTCGGCGATGTGCGGACGGTTGATGTGACCGTTCGACGATTGCGAGAGAAGATCGAGGATGATCCTAGTTATCCTAAATGGATCATAACGCGACGCGGTGTTGGTTATTTCTTGAAGAATCCAGATAACGAATAATAATCAAAGGGCTAAAATAATTAGGTTAGGCAGCTCATCAGTTGAACTTTAGTAACGAGGGATAACTGAGCATGCATGAAGCGTGGTAACACGCACCAATTATTTTGGCTTTTTTAGTTAGAAGCAAGGAAGTGAAGGGCGCAATTAATGCGTGACTTACTGAATGAACGGAAAAATTAAACCATTTCAATCAATTCATTTCAAAATTGCGATTGTCTTTGTGCTATTGCTATTAGTCACCATTGAAATCATTGGGGCTTATTTTGTGAAGCAATTGGAACAGCAGAATATCACTAATTTTGAAAACTTGGTCACGATTCAACCCTATATTACAACGCAATTGTCAACAGAACTGGCTGATGAAGATACCGAAACAGCTAACCGCAATATCAAAAATATTGTTGCTGATGTTGACAACTCGTCAATCTCTGAAGTTTTGGTGGTCGATAATAAAGGGATTGTTCGTGGCACAAGTAATGCCAATGATCAAGCAAGTATTGGTCTGCGGACACCGCGGTCTGATATTAAAAGTGTCATTTACTCCAATCATAAAAAAACTGAAATCACGTCAACTTCTGATGGCAGCTTCTACACGTCGATTGCACCATTAACGAATCAAAGTACCGATGCGAACCAAGTTGTTGGGGCAATTTATGTGCGCGCAAGCATGGACACGGTTTATCGTAATATTAATCAAGTGACGGTCATCTTTTTGACGGCTTCTTTAGTCGCAGGTTTATTGGGGATGGTCATTGCAATTTTCATCGCCCGCGCGATTACGCAACCAATTGATGAAATGAAGAAACAAGCGATTCGAATTGCTGATGGGGATTATTCTGGACAAGTACGCGTTTACGGTCATGATGAATTAGGGCAATTAGCATTAGCGGTTAATAATTTGTCGATTCGTGTGGAAGAAGCTCAAGAGGTTTCTGATGCGGAACGGCGGCGGCTAGATTCGGTTTTGAGTCACATGACCGATGGTGTGATTGCGACTGACCGGCGTGGCAACGTGACGATTATTAATGAGGCAGCACAAACGTTTCTAAGTACAAATGTGGATGAAACAATTGGCGAATCAATTTTAAATGTTCTGGGTATTGAGAACGAATATTCTTTACGTGACTTATTAGAGAATAAACGCGACATGGTGATTGAACCTAGCAAGAAAGCCACCGGCGATGCTGCTAATAAGACGATTCAGCCACTACCGTTGAATGAGCGCAAGTTGATTTTGAAAGTTGATTTCTCCTTGATTCAACGAGAGACAGGATTCATATCAGGTATTGTCTGCGTCTTACATGATGTTACGGAGCAGGAAAAAAATGAACGCGAACGGCGAGAGTTTGTTTCCAATGTTTCCCATGAATTACGGACGCCGCTAACTAGTGTACGTAGTTATATAGAAGCCTTGACTGATGGTGCCTGGAAAGATGAGAAGTTGGCACCGCAGTTCTTAACCGTTACTCAAGAAGAAACCGATCGGATGATTCGCATGATCAACGAATTACTGGCGCTTTCGCGAATGGATCAGGGCACGGCTAAGATGGATTTGGAATACGTCAACTTGAATGAGTTCTTCGGTTATATTCTAGACCGTTTTGATATGATGCTGAAAACAGGAAAGCCTGATTCTAAGCAGAAGCACTATTCAATTAAACGCGAATTAACGCAGAAAGATCTTTGGGTTGAAATTGACACCGATAAAATGATGCAAGTCATCGACAACATCATGAACAATGCGATTAAATATTCACCAGATGGCGGTGTGATCACCGCTCGATTAATTGAAGCCCATGATAATGTGGTCGTTAGTATCAGTGACCAAGGTTTGGGTATTCCCCGTAAAGATATTTCCAAAGTCTTTGACCGTTTTTATCGGGTTGATAAAGCCCGCTCGCGTAAACAAGGCGGTACTGGGTTGGGCTTAGCGATTTCTAAAGAAGTTGTCGAAGCACATCATGGTCGTATTTGGGTTGATAGTGCTGAGGGTCGTGGTTCAACATTCTATATTTCTTTACCTTATCAGCCTTATGAAGACGGAGATGAATGGGATGCGTAGAACAAATCTTTTGGTCCGTTTATTATTGATTATTGCGGTTATTATTAGTCTGGTGTTGTCGGTTTTAATTTGGACGAATAATCAGCGTTATGAACGTAAAACAGATACTGAAACGAGTGCTAAACGTGAAGAAACGACGACTGAACAAACCAACTTTGAACAAGTTTACTTGCCAACTCAAGTTGTGAATGTGACCGCTAGTAAGCAGCACCATTTGATTTATGATCATCAGGTTAGCTTGGCGGCAGAATTGCGCGATGTGATGAAGAAATGGCGTTTTCGAATTGTCCGCGCCAGTTACACTAATTATTCAGACTTGATTGATTCGCCGTCGACGTTGCAATTAGGTTATCGCGATTTTATTTCATTGAAGTTGTTCGGTAAAGTTGAATCGCAAACAACCTTGCAGAAACTTAATCGCGATCATAAATTTACTCGGATTATTTTCTCGACTGATACGCAAATGGGGACTGTTTATTTCGTTAATGATAAGACAAAGCAGGTTTGGCAAAGTTCAGTAAGTAATGTAAAGATTAGCCAAGTAACGAAACTGATTAAAGCGGCAGATTTTTCTACCACTGTTGACCAACAACATTTACATGGCCAGCTACGAACTTATTATGAACAACCAGTTTCGTTAACGCCTTACAGCTATTTAATTAATCGTCGCAATGAAAACACCTATATTTCCGCGTTGTTGAGCGATAGTACCAACTCTGCTGTCGACACACGCGAGTCTGGTAGTAAGACGATTTATTATGGCGGTAGTTATCGTAATCGTCAATTAACGGTTGACCATCGCCGTGATCAATTGAAATTTGTTGATAACACGGTTACGAGCTTGCCTGATTCATTACAAGGTTTATTAGAAAAGGGCTTTACTGCCATCAACGATGTTGGCAATCCATTGGCGGACATTCGTTATTTTAGTGCCGATGAAAAAACGCATCGTGTTTCTTATCGAAGTTATGTTGAAGGCTACCCGATTTTTCAACAAAGTGATTATGGTGCCTTTGAAGCTAATTTTAACAATACTGGTAGTACGATTAACTTTTCAAGTCGAACGTTGCAAGTGCCAGTGCCATCCAAGAGTACTAAAGTTGTTTTACCAGCAACTAAAGTAATGATTCAACAATTAGTAACGGCTGGCTATACGGAAAAACAAATTCAAGATTTCGCGGTTGGCTATCGCTGGGTACCTGACACTGATGAAACGGACATTGTTGATTTAAGGCCAACCTATTATGTTAAAATTGATAATCGCTGGCGTGATTACCAAGATTGGTTAGCAGATAAAACGAAGTAGGAGGTGAACTGAATGGATTTTCGTCGCATTGAATGGATCTTTTTGATCGTTTTTATCGGTCTTGATATCTTCCTAGGCGTTTCTTACATGCAAAATAATAACAACATTGTTTTCTCCGATGATCAAACTGCTTCTACTAGCAGTACAATCTTACGCGATATGCGCGATGATAATATTACGGTTGGTTCACTTTCGACTAAGCAAAGTGAAGGTTATTATCTTTCTAGTCAGGTCACTGATCCGCTGCGCCAATATCTTAGTGAGCTTAGTAATCAAACTTATTCATACAACCGTGCCACACATATATTGCGCAGTGAATTCGGGATTCCAGTACTGTTATCTAAGAAGAAGGCAGTCGCTGAATTAAAGCTCTATGTTAAGACTGGTAATAATATTATTTTTGGTAGTCACTATGAATATTCTGCTGGTCTGTCCTCGAATGATAATATTGTTTTTATTCAAAAGACTAAGCACGGGGCAATTATCGATTCACAGGGGGAACTGGTTTTTAAAATCTCCAATAATGCGGTAGTCAGTTACACGCAAACATATGTCAGTGATTTAACAGTTCTGCGGGAAAAGCAAACGACAATCAGTGCTTACGACGCTGTGCAATTACTTTATATTTCCAGTGAAATTCCTGAAAATTCTAAAATTATTTGGTGTAAATTAGGTTATTCAGAATTAATAAATGTTCGTGGCAGTGTGATTTTTGTGCCGGTGTGGAATGTCATGGTTCAGCATAAAGGAACGAATAATGAAGCCTTGAAGAAGGTCAACGCTTTAAATAGCACTGTTATTAAAAATCAAAGTTCTAGTGGTAGCACAACGTCCTCTAGCTCGTCTTCGAGTACGACAGAGACAAATTCAAATACGTCAACGAATGATGCCTCAACAAGTGTTGATGCCAGTTCAATTCTTAGTTCTGATACCTCCAGTAGTACGACCACAGATTCCGCGGCAATTCCAGCCACGAATTAACAATTCAGCGATGATCAGAGATTGAGGCTAATGCTTGAAATTGGCGCAATCTCTTTTATTTTTCTAATAATTAGTCTTTAGCAATCGCATCTTGGCGTTGTTCATGCTAAGCTAACGATGGTTTATTTTTTAGCGAAGGGGAGCTTTATAAGATGACTTT
Organism: Lapidilactobacillus bayanensis; assembly: GCF_003946695.1. GTDB lineage: Bacteria > Bacillota > Bacilli > Lactobacillales > Lactobacillaceae > Lapidilactobacillus > Lapidilactobacillus bayanensis. The sequence goes on from NZ_RHOX01000010.1 coordinate 72,713, forward strand.
GGAACAAAGTCAGGGAATGTACGTTAGTGTTTTAGCTAGCAGCAGTTCAGGTAATGCGACGTATATTGAAACACCACAGCAAAAGGTATTAGTTGATGCCGGCCTGTCTGGTAAAAAATTAGCAGAATTAATGAGCAGTATTCACCGCGATCTCAATGATGTCGATGCTTTATTTGTGACGCATGAACATACGGACCATATTCATGGTGTTGGTGTTTTGGCGCGGCGTTATCATATGGCTGTCTATGCCAATGAGGGAACGTGGCAAGCGATGGCTCCTAAAATTGGTAAGGTGGCGCTAGAGCAACAACATATTTTCAAAATGGGAACAGTTTTGACGTTGGGTGATTTAGATATTGAAAGTTTCGGCGTGTCTCATGATGCAGCTGAACCGCAATTTTATCAGTTTCATCACGATGATAAGGCCTTTGCAATTTTAACTGACACAGGGTATGTTTCTGACCGTGTGGCGGGGACAATCAAGGACGCCGACGGCTACTTAATGGAATGTAATCATGATTTAAACATGTTGCGCAATGGTGCCTATCCTTGGTCATTAAAGCAACGGATTCTTAGTGATCGCGGACATTTATCTAATGATGATGGTGCCCAGACATTAATGGAGGTTCTCGGCCATCGTACTAAGCATATTTTTCTTGGTCATTTAAGTCAGGAAAATAATTTTAAAGATTTAGCGCATGCAACGGTCACCGAGTTTTTAAAGGACCATGACTATGCAGTGGGTCAGGATTTTAAGATCCTTGATACAGATCCGGCGCTTGCTGATCCCTTGACTAAAATTTAGTGAGCTTTTTTAGAGCTCAGTTTTGTGATTTGTTTTATTATTTAACTATGGACAAAACCAAAATTGCTTTAATTGTGTTGTTAATTGAATTGTTATCTTTCCTTACGAAAAATAACATGATTAGTTAACGATTTAGCAAAGGTTAGTTCATAGTTTTTTCATACTTTCTCAGTAATATGTAAATTGAATGATCAGTCAATACTGTGATTTTTTTAAGGAGATGGATAGATAATGAACGAACAAAATAATCTAAATGATTTTAATAGTCAAAACGCCAATGGCGGTCAACATCGGGGCAAAAAAGGTGTTTCCCTGTGGCAAATCGCTATTGTAGCTGTTATTTCTGCTTTAATTGGTGGTGGTGTCGCCTTTGCTGGCTTTGAAATGGTTAATAAAGATCAAGCAACCTCTTCTGATAGCAGTACAACTTCAAGTGCAGCAGGAACAACCAAAGTTAGTAATGTATCGGTTAAAACAAGTAGTTCAATGACTAAAGCCTTCAGCAAAGTGGAAGGGGCGGTTGTTTCAGTGATTAATCAGCAAAAGGAAAGTCAACAATCTGATGATCCTTTTGCAAGCTTGTTTGGTAATAGCGGTAGTAGTGACAGTAGTGATGATGACAGCAGCAGTTCTTCTAGTAGCGATTCGAAATTGGAAACAGTTAGTGAAGGTTCTGGCGTGATTTATAAGAAAGCCGATGGCAAAGCTTATATCGCCACTAACAATCACGTTGTTTCCGGCTCTGATAAAATCGAAGTTATCTTATCAGATGGGACGAAGTTAACTGCTAAAATTGTCGGGACTGATGCAACGACTGACTTAGCCGTCTTGTCAATTGATGCCGCCAAAGTTAAAACAGTTGCTACTTTTGGCAATTCTTCGACAATTACGACTGGTGAACCGGTCATTGCGATTGGTTCGCCATTAGGGAGTGACTATGCAACGTCAGTGACGCAAGGAATTGTTTCGGCCAAGGCGCGGACAATCGACGTTACGGATGAAGATTCTAATCAGGTGACAGGTCAAGCAACTGTTATTCAAACTGATGCGGCGATTAATCCAGGTAACTCTGGTGGTCCCCTAGTTAATAGTTCCGGTCAAGTCATTGGAATTAATTCTAGTAAGTTGGCTTCAAGTTCAGATGGTACTTCAGTTGAAGGAATGGGCTTTGCTATTCCTAGTGATGAAGTTGTTTCAATTACGAATCAATTAGTGACGAACGGTAAAGTTTCCCGTCCGGCATTAGGGGTTTCAATTGTCGACTTAGCCAATGTAACGTCTGATGCGCAAAAGTCAACCTTGAAATTACCATCTTCAGTAACGAGCGGCGTGGTAATCGCATCAGTTAATTCCGGTTCACCAGCAAAAACTGCTGGCTTAAAGAAGTATGATACGATTGTTGCAGTTGACGGTAAGAAAGTTGATAGTATCGCCACGATTCATACGATTGTTTATGCCCATAAATTAGGTGATAAGATTCAAGTCAAGTATTATCGTGATGGTACTGCCCATACGACAACAGTTACGTTAGATCAAGAAGCTAGTAGTAGTTCGACAAGTTCAAGCAGTAGCAGTAATTAATTAAATTAAAGTGATCAGTGAGAACGTCTAACCTAAATAAGGTTAGGCGTTTTTTGTGGAGTCAAGTTCAAATTCTTCAACAATTAGCAAGGGCTGTTATTAGTGGTAAGTAACTAATATTTGTAAACTAGACTTGAATAAGCAGTAATTATTAGTAATTATTCGGTTATTGCTGGGACATGTTTTATTGACAACTCGTATTTTGTTCCAGAACGCATAAAAATATTAGTCATCAAAGTTAATTTAGCAGCAAAGCCATATCAAATTAGTCTTGATAACTTAATAAAATTGAATAATCAGTTCGTTTTGGTTTCACAAGATTGTTCGCAAATAAGACATTGAAGTCTCTTAACCTTTTCTTAATAATTGCTAAGCAAAGATTGGAAATTTGTCAAGTACCTGTGTATTGTTTAATACTTATCCACAGCCTGTGAACAAAATTGTGCATAGTCAATAATAATGGGATTTAGCGAACCTCAAAAGTTATGCACATAATTGTTCACAGCTGTGAATAACTTTTGAACAGATGAGTGAAATCTACGATAACCCCCATCAGGTCAACTGTTTCACGATACCGGCAGAACTTTTCTTAGTGTGTATAAACGCTGAGAAATAAAAAATAAAATAAATTGCTTGACATCGTTCAATCGCTTATTTTGTATCAAGCCTATTTTTTGACACAAGATTTCGCGGCGAACATGTGTACAAGTGGATAACTATGTGGATAACTTGGGGATATTCACATATTAAAAGTCTGACTAACTATAAATACCCGTAAAAGCTGTGGATTTTTCTGGAATTTGTTTTTTTCGTTCCTAATTTGTTTCGGTTGCAAAATAAAGATGTGGATAAGTTATTCGCGTGGTCAAAATGACACAGAAAAAGGAGAGCGCTGAATCGAATGCAGTAACTGACTTCACTGTTTAGTTGGATCAATTATTTGATCGAATAAAACGGTGTAGTTAAGTGATTAGCATGCAGGTTTTCGGTTTACAACAGTGCAAAATAAAAGGAACCGGGATTTCTCCCAGTTCCTTGTCGCAGGATTATTCAATTACGAAACTAAATCGACGCGCTTGCTGATAAAGTAAAGTAAAACGGCGCCGATTGTTAGTGAAGCAAATTCACCAGCAGCGGTGGTTAAATAAGTGATCCAGAAAGGAAACTTAAGTAAAACCATTAATTCTGCAGCAATCATGAACATGAAGACCGTACCAATAATGACGGCACTAGCTAATTTGGCCTTGAGGTTGTGGAGACGCTTGCTAACAAAGTAGATTACAGTCAATGCTAGCAAAGTTTCTAACGAGCCCCAAATGATATCGACCGGCCCTAAAGTGCTGGATAAGTTGGCTAAGACACAGCCAATGGTAACACCCCAGATATAACGCTTGTTGAAAACCACCAAGCAAACCAACATCTCGGAAAGACGTAACTGAATTGCACCATAACCGAGGCCAAACATCTGACTTAAATAAGTCAGTGCCACATATAATGCGGCAATAATTGCGGCGATAACTAAATCGCGCAAGTGGTTCTGTTCTTTTGTCATTTCATGCACTCCTTTATGACACGAATTGTGCCACTAATTAACTGTAGCCAAAGGAGAAACCTCGCGGATTCAGAAGTGCTACAGTGGACATTGTCCGGTTACTAATATAACAGATGTTCATCAAATAGCAAGGATTCTAGTGACGTTACGCAGAATCCAACGTAAATAATGTTGTTCAGTAAATTAAATGGTCAACTTACTACAATGCGATTTTTTAATCGGAAGGTTCTAAAATCGCGGGTCAAAATACTAACCACGATTATTTGACGTTGTTGTGACGGAAAGGCTTGGGTCAAACTGATCCTGTCAGTTTTGTGCTACATGACCACAGAATTTAGCTAAATGAAACGATTGATTCATCATCGCGGCGAATCTTTTTTGATCTCACTTTCGTTTCAGGTGTTTGAGTGTAAAATGAGTATTAGTTGAAGTAGGGAGTTGAAGATGATGAACATTAAAATTGTTTGTGTCGGTAAATTAAAAGAGAAATATTTCAAGGCGGCGATTGCGGAGTATGCCAAAAGATTAAGTCGCTTTACCAAGTTCGAAATTGTTGAAGTTCCAGATGAAAAAGCACCGGAAAAGTTAAGCCAGGCTCAAATGGATCAAGTGATGCAACTTGAAGGTGAACGGATTCTCGACAAAATTAAAGATAAAGAATACGTGATTATCTTAGCGATTAAAGGGCGACAACGAGCTTCTGAGGAATTTGCTAAAGAATTGGCACGACTAACCACTTATGGTCATAGCGATCTCACCTTTGTTATTGGTGGCTCATTAGGGTTAAGCCCAGAAGTGCTAAGACGCGGTGCTGATACGTTAAGCTTCGGTAAATTAACACTGCCGCATCAATTAATGCGGGTTGTTCTGACGGAACAGATTTATCGCGCGTTTATGATTAATGAAGGCAGTCCATACCACAAGTGATGTTGGCACCTGCTGGAACCGGTTGAAATGTCACCATCGTAACACGCACGGCTAGAAAACAGTGTCGTTAGCAGCTTATTTCAGGACAGGAGGCCATGATTATGTTCAGGTCAATATTACTTTTCCCCAGCTTTGAAAATCAATTCGAAATTGATCAGATTAGAGCTCAGTATGATTCATTGGCAACACATATTCGCCCGCATATTTCTTTGGTATTTCCATTTGAAAGTAGTTGCCCAGATGTTTTAATTATCGACGCGGTTAAACGAATAGCAACGCAGTTTGGTTCATTTGCAATTCAATTAAGTAACGTTGGTGGTGCTCCGGAAGCCGGTTATGTCTGGCTGGAAGTTGCAAATGGCTCAGCAATTATTACCGCACTTCACGATGCCTTGTATCAGCAGCTTGAATTCAGTCGCTATTTACGGGCAGACTTGGCCTATATTCCTCACGTGACGATTGGGCAAGGATTAAATGAAGAAGTGGCTAAGAATTTACTTAGTCAACTGCAAGCAAAAAACTGGCAGTTTGAAACTGTTGTTAACTCAATATCAATCGAACATATTTTAAAGAATGATGATTCTGATGAATTTGCGCAAATCTATTTTGAAACGTCATGCTAATTGCTTCGATATCAACAAATAAAACGGCCGTTGCAGAGATAGTCAAAAAATGACACCGCTACGATTGCTGATCTGATTCAATGAATAAAGGTACAAAAATAAAAGTGGGACGAAAGCCGCGCTGAGTTGGCTAATAAACTTAGTCACTTTGTTTGACCATTTTATTCGAATAAAACAGTGTGGTTAGGTATTGGTACTCAGGCTTTGTCTTACAACAATCTAAAATACCTAGCGTTAGAATTTTGTTCTACTTTCTGATCGTCGTCGATTTAATTAGCGCGATGTTTAACGTAGCTGAAATGAGTCGGGTGTGTATTGCATGAATTCAATTTGGTTCCCATCAGGATCCTCGCTCCATAATTGGTAGGAATTGTCTGGGCCAAAACAAATCTCGCTGTTAACGGGCAGTCCTTTGGCACGTAACGATTGTTCAAGCGTTTGAATATCTTCAACTTCCAGACTTAAATGCAGATAACCATCAAACTGATAGCCGTGAGTGGCCTTTTCTCGATTATCAAGATCATAAAAGAGTTCTAGAAACTGGCCCGGTGTAATTTCTAAATATTTAATCCAAGGCCGATTCTTTTCGTCATTAAGCTCGAATTTATCGGTAAAGCCGAGGCCGTCAACATAATACTTTAAGGCGGCATTCATATCAGTTACTTTAAAAGAAACATGAGCAATTTGTTTAATTTGCATCGTTTTGTCCTCCAGTCAGACTAGTGCGCTTTCTTCAGTTGGTCCCCAAAATCCGTTATCAAGAAAACCGGATGGTAAGGGCTGTGGTTTTTCAAAAGTGGATTGCATGTGATAACGGTCACCGGTTTTAGAACTAATGTACATGCCGTGAATGAGTTCAAAGACGTGATAGCCCATTTCCATACTTGCGCGATGTGGGCGTTCTGCACGCATTGCCCAAGCCATTTCAGCGGCACCAAGACCACGAGAATCAGCTAGATAACCGTGTGTAAATGGAAATGCTGTAATTTCGTTGTTTGGTTTTTGAAGATAGTTTTGTGAACCGAAACAATTAGGGTCACCGAGTTTCAAAATGCCTTCTGTCCCATAAACAGTTAGAATCGGTTCTTCCGTTAAAATATTTTCAGAATTGACGTGAACAGTGGCTAAGACACCATTATCATATTGAACTAACGCGGTGAGAATATTTGCAGCTGCTACGGTTGTTGGTTCGTTAAACCAGGGTTTGTCCGTTCGTAAGCCGATGCGCTGTTTGTGATAAATTCGTCCCATACCGCTAACTTAAGTGGCCGGACCGAAAAGATTGGCAAGTGCTGTCAGGTAATAGCAACCAGTATCGAAGGGTAATGTCCCGCCCCTTTGATTCATATGGGGGAAAATATCAGCGTAGACACCAAAGTCACGATTGAGCGAAACGACAGCGGAAAGTGGTGTGCCGATTAAGCCTTGATCAAGAATATAACGGGCAGTTTGGATGCCACCACCTAAAAAAGTATCAGGCGCGACACCCAGCCGAACGTGATGCTCTCTGGCTAACCGACACAATTCTTGACCTTCCTCAAGATCTACAGCAAGCATTTTTTCTGAAAAAACATTTTTATCGTGTACTAACGCTTGCTTCGTAATTGAGTAATGCGCCGCCGGATTAGTTAGATTGATAATCAAATTAATATCAGGATCATTTAAGATTTGCTCGTAGCTCATGGCTTTAATGTTGTATTTAGCGGCTTGAGCGAGCATTTTACTACGATTAAGATCAAAACAAGCGACAACATTAGTAATTTCAAACTTAGATTGCAGAGAAGTGATATAAATATCACTAATGACGCCGCAACCAATAATGGCGATGTTTATTTTATCTATTTTCATGGTTAAAACCTCCCACCACATTGTAATCGATTACACGGCTGTTTTATACGTCTGTTGGCGAAAAAGCGTAATTTATCTTTTCTAAAAAGCTTCTCGCGGGATTGACTGGGAGACCGAGGCTAAGATTGTTAGCAAGACTCTTTTTTTAAAATTGAATTTAAAGGTTTGATTACGTAAAAGATTGCTGTTGAGCGATTGTCAAATCCGTAAGTTTCCTAATAGTTTTGCGCGATATAACGCGTTATGAACTTGCAAATGGTGGCGTTTTTCGTTAAAGTTAATTCAGTGCGTGAAACAACTATTTGTTTCACGAAGAACGCGAGGTTAATATGACACCCGAAGAATTTCGAATTGCTTTGGCAGAACAAGGCATCAACTTAACTGAACAACAAATGCGGCAGTTTGCTGACTACTATCAATTGTTAGTGGAAACGAATAAAAACGTTAATTTAACTGCAATCACAGAAAAAAATGACGTTTATTTGAAGCACTTTTATGACTCACTTACTTTAGTATTGGCTTTTCCACAGCTACGAACGGAATCGCTATCTTTATTAGATGTTGGTGCTGGTGCTGGTTTTCCATCAATCCCAATTAAAATTGCTTTTCCGCAATTACAAGTTAGTATTGTTGATTCATTAAATAAACGCATTAAGTTTTTGGAAGAACTGGCCACCACATTGTCTTTAGAAAACGTGGCGTTTTATCATCAACGAGCTGAGGACTTTGGTAGCAAACGGTCGCCATATCGTCAAAGCTATGACGTCGTAACAGCACGCGCGGTAGCCAACTTACCAGTCTTAGCAGAGCTGTGCTTGCCATTAGTGAAAAAAGGTGGCTACTTTATTGCCATGAAGGGCAGTAAGGGGCTCACTGAACTTGATGTTGCTGATCACGCCTTGCATGTTTTGGGCGGCAAGTTGGAACAGGCGGTTTCTTTAGCATTACCAATTACAGATGACCAACGCGCAATTATTGTTGTTAAGAAAACAAAAGAGACGCCCAAGACCTATCCGCGTAAACCGGGGACGATTAGCAAAGCACCACTAATAGGTTAGACGTTTAGCTGACTTAAGGGGGATCTAAATGGCTTTCTTTGATTCACAACCAAATCATTCAAATAATATTAGGCAAAACAGTCATGATCAGACTGAAGAAGATATTCAGCAGATTCCGGTTTTGCAAATCGTACCTAATCGTTTTCAACCGCGTAAGCAATTTAGTGCGGAGTCAATTGCTGAATTAGCGGGCACAATTGCTGCTCATGGCTTATTGCAACCAATTGTCTTGCGTGAATACAGTCGTGATCATTACGAGATTATTGCTGGTGAACGTCGTTTTCGTGCGGTCCAATCTTTAGGGTGGGCCAACATTTCCGCAATTATTAAGCAGATGACGGACCAAGAGTCTGCAGAAATGGCCGTTATCGAAAATCTACAGCGTGAGAATTTAAATCCGATTGATGAAGCAAATGCTTATCAGAAGTTACTAGATGTGACTCATGTGACACAGGGTCAATTGGCGCAGCGTTTAGGCAAGAGTCAGTCTTATGTGGCTAACCAGTTACGATTATTAAAGCTACCAGAAGCGGCGCAAAAAGCAATTGCTGCTGGCCAGATTACCGCACGCCATGGCCGGACACTTCTGAAGTTAGATTCGATCACACAGACAATTGTGTTAAAGCAAATTCTGACGGATCATTTGACGGTTAGCCAGACGGATCAATTGATTGCTAGCTTGAATGAGGCGCCACAAACAGTTGCCAAGCAAAAAAAGGCAACCAAGCAAATAGTTGATAAACCGCTAGATTTAAACAAAGTTGCAGTCAAGATTAAACAAACACTTAAAAAAATGACGACGGACCAAACAAAAATCACTTATCAAGAAAAGCATTCCCAGGATCATTACACGATTACGATCGATGTCTCAGTAGATCAGCCCAACAGTAAAGAGGAGAATTAAATGGTCAAGGTTATTTCCATAGCAAATCAAAAAGGCGGCGTGGGTAAAACCACCACTACTATCAATCTAGCAGCTTGCTTAAATGAGGCTGGCAAACGGATTTTGATTATCGATAGTGATCCTCAAGGTAATGCAACCAGTGGTCTGGGAATTAAGAAATCAGATGTTTCCCGTGATGTTTATGATGTTTTGATTAATGAAACCCCGGTGAAAAGGGCAATCTATCACACGAAGCGACCACACCTTGATATTGTACCCGCGACAATTCAATTGGCCGGTGCGGAGATCGAATTGACCAATCAGTCTGGCCGCGAGCAACGGTTGAAGAAAGGCTTGGCCGGCGTTAAGAAAGACTATGATTATGTCTTGATTGATTGCCCGCCGTCTTTGGGCCAATTATCAATCAACGCTTTTACCGCCAGCGACTCGATTATTATTCCGGTGCAGAGTGAATATTATGCCTTGGAAGGATTGAGCCAACTACTAAACACCGTGCGCTTAGTTCAAAAGCATTTTAATCCAGAGCTAAGTATTGAAGGCGTTCTGTTAACTATGTACGATGTGCGAACGAACCTTGGTGCAGAAGTGATTGAAGAAGTGCGCAAGACCTTTAGAGAACGAGTTTACCAAACAGTCATTCCGCGCATTACGCGTTTAGCAGAAGCGCCAAGTTACGGCATGGCGATTATTGATTATGATCATCGTTCCCGTGGCGCGGAAGTTTATGAAGCTTTAGCAAGGGAGGTTCTAATAGCTAATGGCGATAAATAAGAATTCAAAAGGACTTGGCCGCGGAATTGACGCACTTTTCTCTGACATTGAATCTTTAAATACGGATCAAGAAGTCGTTGAAGAATTAGCGTTAACTGATGTTCGTCCGAATCCCTACCAACCACGTAAAACTTTTGACGAAACGGCGTTACAAGAATTGGCTGATTCGATTGCCCAAAGTGGAGTATTTCAACCTATTATCGTACGTAAAAGTTTAAATGGTTATGAAATTATTGCTGGCGAGCGTCGTTATCGAGCAAGCAAGATGGCCGGTAAAGAAACCATTCCCGCAATTGTCCGGCAGATGGATGAGCAACAAATGATGGAAATTGCTGTGTTGGAAAACTTACAACGAGAAGATTTATCACCACTTGAAGAAGCAGAAGCTTATCAAACGCTCATCAAGAAGTTAGCATTAACGCAGGAGGAAGTTTCTGAACGAATCGGCAAAAGTCGGCCATACATTGCCAACTATCTACGGCTCTTAACTTTGCCAGATGAAACAAAGAAATATTTACAAGCTGGTAAATTATCAATGGCGCAGGCACGAACCTTGTTAAGCCTGAAGAAAAAAGACGAAATTAACGATGTTGCTCAAAAAGCGATCAAAGAAAACTTAACAGTGCGGCAGTTGGAACAATTGGTGCTCCAGTTGAATGCAGATAGACCAAAGGCAAAAACTAGTAAAGCTGTGAAATCGCCTTATATTCGGGCTACTGAAACAGCGCTAGTTGATCGTTTAGGGACTAAAGTTAAGATCAACGCTAATAAACGCGGCGCTGGTAAAATCGAGATTAACTACACATCAGTTAAAGATTTAAATCGAATTCTTGATACTTTAAACATTCAAGTCGATTAAGGAGGTAGTTCAATGTTTGAATTAGGTGATTTAGTTCAAATGAAAAAGCCTCACGCTTGCGGCGAAAACCGTTGGGAAATTATCCGGCTGGGCGCTGATATTAAAATCAAATGTATGGGCTGTGGTCATTTAGTGATGCTGTCGCGTCATGATTTCACTAGAAAGATGAAAAAGATCATGCAACCAGCTGCAGAAGTTGATCCCAGCACGGAGCCTGAATACTTAGTCCCTGCAGAGATTAAACGTCCGCGACTCTAAAAAATCATGCAAATAAATAAAAAAGAGGAAGTATAATCATGTCATTAACAGCTGGTATTGTTGGTTTACCAAACGTTGGCAAGTCAACCTTATTTAACGCAATTACTAAAGCAGGTGCCGAGATGGCCAATTATCCTTTTGCGACAATTGACCCTAACGTGGGAATGGTTGAAGTCCCTGACACTCGGTTAGCTCGAATTGATGAAATTATTCCCGCTAAGAAAATAGTGCACACAACTTTTGAATTTACCGATATTGCTGGAATTGTCAAAGGTGCCAGTAAAGGTGAGGGCCTCGGCAATAAATTCTTAGAGAATATTCAGCAAGTTGATGCCATTGTTCATGTTGTTCGAGCTTTCGATGATGACAATATTACCAGCGTTACAGGTACGGTTGATCCCAAAGATGATATTGAGACAATTAATCTGGAATTAATCTTCGCTGATTTGGATAGTATTAATAAACGTTATGAGCGCGTTGCCAAAGTTGCACGAACAACCAAGGACAAAGAAGCCGTCGCAGAATTTAACGTTCTTGAAACAATCAAACCTGCATTGGAAGCTGGTAAACCAGTTCGCTCAATCGAATTCGATGAAGAAGAACAAAAGATCGTTAAGGGGCTATTCTTACTAACAGCTAAACCGGTGCTTTATGTTGCAAATATTGCCGAAGAAGCAATGGCTGATCCTGATTCTGATCCATACTTCCAAGTTGTCCGTGATTATGCTGTTCAAGATAATGCTGAGGCGATTGCCATTTCTGCAAGAACCGAAGAAGAAATCGCCGAGTTAGATGATGCTGATAAAGCTGATTTCTTAGCTGCTGAAGGGGTCAGTGAGTCTGGCCTTGATAAGTTGATTAAGGCTTCATATTCATTGTTAGGCTTGGCTACTTTCTTCACTGCTGGTGGTCCAGAAACACGCGCCTGGACTTTTAAGAAAGGGATGAAGGCACCACAAGTCGCTGGTGTGATTCATTCTGACTTTGAACGCGGATTTATTCGGGCCGAGACGGTTTCGTTCGCTGATTTGGACAAGTACGGCAGTATGCAAGCTGCTCGCGAAGCTGGTCGGTTGCGTTCTGAAGGTAAAGAGTACGAAGTTCAAGATGGCGACATTATCGAATTTAGATTTAACGTCTAATGAATTAAATGAATGAGTTGAAAAGGAGCACATCATATTGGCATCTACAGAAGAAAGAAATCAACAAGCACGTGACGAACAAACACAAAAAATGACCGACAAAGAGTCATCAAAAGAGGCTGCTAACGCTCAAATCGAAGCGATGTCTCCAGCTGAGTTACGCGCTGAATTAACAAATAAGAATAATGATTACGTTTTTAAACTGCATAAATTACTTGTTGAGGCTGGTTATACTGATGCGGATGCAGACGCGAAACTCGATAGCATTCTACCAGAAATTATCAAAAATCAACGTATCGGTAAGCCGGCCAATCAAATCTTCGGTTCACCAAGTTTCCAAGTAGACCAACTTTTGCATCCAAAGAAAAAACCAACGGAATTAAAATATTGGATGCGTTCTGTTGACTGGACTTTCTTGTACCTAGTTATTTTGGGTGTGTTATTTAGCGTTATGGGCCTAATACCTAACAGTAATACCAAAAACAACGGCTCGTCTGGCCTGTTGAGTCTCTTAATCATGTCAGTTGCCTTTGGTTTCTTATTAACTTGGTTTACTGATGAGATGCAAGCTGCCCGTGATCGTCGTAAGAATGGCGAGAAGTCAAAAATGAGCTGGGGTGTTATCGGTAAAGGGGCGCTGGCTACTGTTGGTGTTTTATTGCTAGTCTCAATTACGGCCTTTATTAACCCAGCGTTAAATCCAGTTTTACCAGGTTGGGGTTACTTGGTGTTAGCTGCACTTGCCTATGGCGCACGCTACTTATTCCGCCGCTACTATCATATTACGGGACGATTAATGTAAAGTTAAAATTAAGGAAGTGGGGAAATCCCAGTTCCTTTTGTTTTATATTGTTTGAGAATAACAACTTAAGCCCCAATGTCTTAACATTGTCGTCCGGTCTAATTAAAGATTTAGTTAAACAGAACGGCTCGTTTAATTAGTCATTACAACGCGGTTCTTGATCAATCTCAAGTTGCGCAGAATTATTATTTGCGATTTCGTGATAATTCCCTGAAAAAGAACAAATTAACTGCTATAATGAACAACAACTATTAGCAAGTTACAACAAAAAAATATATCTGGAGGCTATCTTTAATGAGTAATTGGGACCACAAGTTTGTAAAAGAGGCACTTACTTTTGATGATGTGTTGTTAATTCCAGCTGAAAGCCATGTGCTACCGCATGATGTTGATCTGTCTGTTGATCTGGCAGCTAATCTGCACTTAAATGTACCAATCCTTAGTGCAAGTATGGATACGGTTACTGAAGCTAAGATGGCTATTGCGATGGCGCGTCAAGGTGGCCTAGGTGTGATTCACAAGAATATGAGTGTTGCTCAGCAAGCCGATGAAGTTCGCAAGGTTAAACGCTCGGAAAGCGGCGTTATAACGGATCCGTTCTATATGACACCCGATCATCCCGCTAAAGAAGCAGCCGAATTAATGCGACGTTATCGAATAAGTGGTGTACCAGTTGTTGCGGATAGTAAAAGCTTGAAATTAGTTGGGATTGTCACGAATCGCGATTTGCGTTTCGTAACCGACTTTGAGGCACCAGTTGAACAGGTTATGACCAGTGATCATTTGATTACGGCTAAAGCCGGAACTTCATTAACGGCTGCCGAAAAGATTTTACAACAATATCGGATTGAAAAATTACCATTAGTTGACGAGAACGGTCGCTTAAGTGGTCTAATTACAATTAAAGACATCGAAAATGTTAAACAATATCCTAACTCGGCTAAAGATGCTGATGGCCGTTTATTAGTTGCTGCGGCAGTTGGGGTTACTTCGGATACTTTTGAACGCGCTCAAGCCTTGTTTGATGCAGGTGCAGATGCAATTATTATTGACACAGCTCATGGGCATTCGGCAGGTGTTTTACGTAAAATTTCAGAAATTCGTGTTGCTTTTCCAGATAAGACGTTGATTGCTGGTAATGTGGCTACTGCAGCCGGTACAGCTGCCTTATTTGATGCAGGTGCAGATGTCGTTAAGGTTGGAATTGGTCCTGGTTCGATCTGTACGACACGAATTGTAGCCGGTGTTGGTGTTCCCCAAATTACAGCTGTTTATGACGCTGCTAGTGAGGCGCGTAAACGGGGCAAAGCAATTATTGCCGATGGTGGCATTAAGTTCTCTGGTGATATTGTTAAGGCTCTGGCTGCTGGCGGTACAGCCGTTATGCTTGGTGGTATGTTAGCAGGTACCGACGAAGCTCCCGGTGAATTCGAAATTTTCCAAGGTCGTCGTTTCAAGACATATCGAGGAATGGGTTCTCTGGCTGCTATGTCGCATGGCTCGGCTGATCGTTATTTTCAATCTGGTGTTAACGAAGCTGATAAGTTAGTTCCTGAAGGAATTGAAGGTCGGGTTGCTTATAAGGGTGCCTTGGCTGATGTTATCTTCCAGATGGAAGGCGGCTTACGTTCAGGCATGGGTTATGTTGGCGCAGCTAACATCTTAGAATTACAAGATAAAGCTCAATTTGTAAAAATAACGGGTGCAGGTTTACGCGAGTCACATCCACACGATGTGCAAATTACGAAAGAAGCACCAAATTACAGTATTGGTGACTAAGCGAGTAGAATGGAACTGGGATGAAAAGCCCAGTTCCATTTTTTGGTGCGCTCGGCATGATTGTTATCTAGGCGGTGAAAGTCCGCTATGAGCCGTAGTAGTCGGAATCATAAGTCGA
>NZ_RHOX01000011.1 GCF_003946695.1 Lapidilactobacillus bayanensis
CACCAGCTTAAAGATATGCCTTCTAGACCAATTTCTTGCTTTTGGAATTAGTGTTGCATTTGATTTGACAATTCAGGGAAAAAGTTTATTTGTGAAAAAGTCGAATGAAGTTCTTGCAAACGTAAATAGGTGTTGTTATAATGAGATTGTTCCTTGGTAAGAGTATGCACATTTGTGTGAGCTCTTTATTTTTTGTAAGGGATGGGTCTATAAACGACACTGATGGACTATAACTGTCCCACGAAAGGCCTGGTGGACGTGCAGAATGACTTAACGTGGATTGATCAGATTGCACCTGATTTTCTAAGCACGATCAGACAACGTTACTTGATTTTGCAGCGAATTCAATGGTTGAGTCCAGTTGGACGGCGCACGTTGGCACAAGAGTTAGACTTAAGCGAGCGCGTGCTACGAACTGAGACAGATTTATTGAAGGCCTCTGGATTGATATTATCGTCAAAATCGGGTATGGTGTTAACTGAGAGTGGCAAGGAAGTTTTAACTAAGCTTGACGGCTTAATGTCTAGCTTAATGGGATTTCCTCAGAAAGAAAAGCAACTTTCAAAACTTTTGGAGATTGATCACGTCCTGATCGTATCGGGAGATAGTGATCAACAACCGCAAGTGCTTGGTAGATTAGGTCAACTGTTAAGTAGTACCTTGTCCATACTATTGCCGGATGGTCGTAATGTTATTGCGGCAATGGGTGGTACAACAATGGCGGCTGTTGCTGAAGCGTTAACACCAAGCTTATCGAAGAATCGGCAGCTATTGTTTGTTCCTGCACGCGGTGGCGTAGGGGAACGGGTTGACATTCAAGCCAACGCGATTTGTTCGAAAATGGCACAAAATACAGGTGGTGAACATCGCAGCTTGTATGTGCCTGAAAATGTCAGCGAACAAACCTATGAGCCATTATTAAAGGAGCCATCAATTAAGCCGGTGTTGGATTTAATTGCCAGCGCTAATGTGGTGGTTCATAGTATTGGTGATGCTATGACTATGGTAAGCCGGCGTCATATGCCTGCTGATGTTACAGCAGAGATACAGCATGGTCACGCCGTTGCAGAGGCCTTTGGCTATTTCTTCGATGAGAGTGGTCGAGTTGTTTACAAGATACCGCGAATTGGATTACAAATTCGGGATCTTACTGAGATACCGTATGTATTTGCAATAGCGGCTGGTGCTAAAAAAGCTAAGGCCATTAGAGCATACATGCACAATGCACCTCATCAAACTTGGTTTATTACTGATGAGGCCGCAGCTAACGCGCTTTTAAAAGGGGCAACCTTTTAAAAAAGTTTTTAAATTTTTATTTCCTGAAGGAGGAAATTTTGTATGACTGTAAAGATTGGTATTAACGGTTTCGGACGTATTGGACGTTTAGCATTCCGTCGTATTTTAGAACTTGGTGCTAAATCAAGTGATATCGAGGTCGTTGCAATTAACGATTTGACTTCACCTGCTATGCTTGCACATTTACTTAAATATGATTCAACTCATGGTACTTTGGATGCTGAAGTCAGCGCAACTGAAGATGCAATCATTGTAAATGGTAAGACATACCATGTATATGCAGAACCTCAAGCACAAAATATTCCTTGGGTTAAAAATGATGGTGTAGACTTTGTTCTTGAATGTACAGGTTTCTATACTTCAAAGGCAAAAGCACAAGCTCATTTGGATGCTGGCGCAAAACGTGTCTTGATCTCTGCTCCTGCTGGTAGCGACCTTAAGACAATCGTTTATTCTGTAAATGACGACGAATTAACTGCTGATGACACAATCGTTTCTGCAGGTTCTTGCACAACTAACTCATTAGCTCCATTTGCTCAAGCTTTGAATAACGAATTTGGTATCGAAGTTGGTACAATGACAACTATCCATGCTTATACTTCAACTCAAATGCTTCTTGACGGCCCAGAACGTAAGGGTAATGTTCGTGCAGCTCGTGCAGCCGCAATCAACACAATTCCTCATTCTACTGGCGCTGCTAAGGCTATTGGTTTGGTATTACCTGAATTAAAGGGTAAGTTACAAGGCCATGCACAACGTGTCGGTGTTCCTGATGGTTCAGTTACTGAATTGGTTTCTATTTTAAGCAAGCCAGTTAAAGATGCTGACGAAGTGAATGCTGCTGTTAAGAAATATACTATCGACAATCCTTCATTTGGTTACAATGAAGATAGCATCGTATCTAGTGACGTTGTTGGCACTACTTATGGTTCAATCTTTGACCCAACTCAAACTGAAGTTTCGACAGTTGGCGACAAGCAATTAGTTAAGGCTGTTGCATGGTATGATAACGAGTATGGTTTCACTTGCCAAATGGTTCGTACTTTACTCAAATTTGCAACTCTTTAATTAAAACTTCAACATTATAAAACGTTGATTTTTGAGGCGGAGGGAGGTCGACTCCCTTCGCCTTTTAGTTTTTAAAATTTCTTTTGGAGGTTGTCCACAATGGCAAAATTAATTGTTTCTGATGTCGATGTTAAAGACAAAAAAGTTTTGATCCGTGTTGATTTTAATGTCCCAATCAAAAATGGTGTGATCGGCAATGATAACCGGATGGTTGCTGCTTTACCAACAATCAAGTATGTGACTGATAATGGCGGTAAGGCTATCTTACTTTCACATTTAGGCCGTATTAAGAGCGACGAAGATAAAAAGGCATTGAGCTTACGCCCAGTTGCTGAACATTTATCTGAATTGCTTGGTAAGGACGTTGAGTTCGTTCCTGTCAATGAAGGTGCTGAATTAGAAGCAGCCATCAATGACATGAAAGACGGCGACGTTATCTTAATGGAAAACACTCGTTTCCAAGATATCGACAATGACTTCGGTAAGCGTGAAAGCAAGAACGATCCTAAATTAGGCGAATATTGGGCTTCTTTAGGCGACGTTTATGTTAATGATGCTTTCGGTACTGCTCACCGTGCTCATGCTTCTAACGTTGGTATTGCAACTGCTATGAAGGCTGCTAACAAACCTGCTGCTGCCGGTTTCTTGATGGAAAAAGAAATCAAGTTCTTAGGCGATGCCGTTGACAATCCAGTACACCCATTTGTAACCATCTTGGGTGGTGCTAAAGTGTCTGACAAGATTGGTGTTATTGAAAACTTAATTCCTAAATCAGATCATATCTTAATTGGTGGTGGTATGGCTTATACTTTCTTGGCTGCTCAAGGTCACGAAATTGGCAAGTCATTATTCGAAGCTGATAAAGTTGAATTAGCTAAAGAATTATTGGAAAAAGCAGGCGACAAGATCGTCTTACCTGTTGACAACGTTGCTGCTGTAGAATTCTCAAATGATGCTAAGCATGAAGTTGTTGGCGTAAATATTCCTGAAGGCGAAATGGGCTTAGATATTGGCCCTAAGACAATTGCTTTGTTCAAGGATATCTTAAAAGATGCCAAGACAGTTGTTTGGAATGGTCCAATGGGCGCATTCGAAATGAGCAACTATGCTGAAGGTACACTTGAAGTTGGTCGTGCATTAGGCAATTTAACTGATGCTCGGACAATTATCGGTGGTGGCGACTCAGCTGCTGCAGCTATCCAATTAGGTATTGCTGACAAGATCAGCCATATTTCTACTGGTGGCGGTGCTTCACTTGAATATCTTGAAGGTAAAGAATTACCTGGTATTGCTGCTATTTCTAATAAATAATTTTTGAGGTGAATATTTTGCGTAAACCAATTATTGCTGGTAACTGGAAAATGAATAAGAATCCTCAAGAAACTCAAGCATTTCTTGATGGCGTCAAGGGTAAACTACCTGCTGCTGATAAAGTAGAGGCTGTTATCGCTGCTCCTGCCATTGACTTAAACGCTTTGGTTTGGTTCTCTAAGGATTCGGATTTAAAAGTTGCTGCTGAGAATTGCTACTTTGAAGACGAAGGTGCTTTTACTGGTGAAACTTCACCTAAAGCATTATCTGAAATGGGCGTTGACTATGTTGTCATCGGTCACTCAGAACGTCGTGGCTATTTCCACGAAACTGATGAAGATATTAATAAGAAAGCTAAGGCTATCTTTAGAAACAACATGTTACCAATCATTTGCTGTGGTGAAAGCTTAGAAACACGTGAAGCTAACAAGCAAAGCGACTGGGTGGTTGCTCAAATCAAAGCAGCTCTTGAAGGCTTAACTGCTGAACAAGTTTCTAATACTGTTATTGCTTACGAACCAATCTGGGCAATTGGTACTGGTAAAACCGCTTCTGCTGACCAAGCTCAAGAAATGTGTCATGTAATACGTGAAACAGTCAAGGATCTTTACAATGAACAAACTGCTGAGAATGTTCGCATTCAATACGGTGGTTCTGTAAAACCTGCCAACGTTAAGGAATTAATGGCTAAGCCTGACATCGATGGTGGTTTAGTCGGCGGTGCCAGCATGGACCCAGAATCATTCTTAGCCCTCGTTAATTATCAAGATTAATCGGTAAATCTTTGTTATTTTCCTAAGAAATTTGATAAAATACTAATTGTACCGACTATTTCGGAAAAAAAGTAAAAGGAGCAAAATACATGTCTGTAATTACTGATGTTTTAGGCCGCGAAGTTTTAGATTCTCGTGGTAACCCAACTGTTGAAGTTGAAATTTATACTGAATTGGGTGGCTTTGGCCGCGCAATTGTACCATCAGGTGCTTCAACTGGTGAGCACGAAGCCGTTGAATTACGTGATGGCGACAAATCTCGTTTCGGTGGTAAAGGTGTCTTAAAAGCCGTTGCTAACGTTAACGATGTTATTGCTAAAGAAGTTATTGGAATGGACGTTACTGATCAACGTGCTTTAGACCAAGCAATGATCGACTTAGACGGCACACCCAACAAAGGTAAATTAGGCGCTAACGCAATCTTAGGCGTTTCATTAGCTGCTGCTCGTGCTGCTGCTGACGAATTAGGCCAACCATTATATGAATATCTTGGCGGCCCTAACGCTCATGTATTGCCAACACCAATGATGAACGTCATTAATGGTGGCGCTCACTCAGACAACAAGGTTGACTTCCAAGAATTCATGATTATGCCCGTTGGTGCAAAATCAGTTCACGAAGCAATTCGGATGGGTTCAGAAACTTTCCAAGCTTTGAAGAGCTTGTTAGCTGCTGATGGTAAAGCAACTTCAGTTGGTGATGAAGGTGGTTTTGCACCTGACTTTGCTAACAACGAAGAACCTTTACAATATTTAATCAATGCGATTGAAAAAGCTGGTTACAAACCTGGCGAAGATATTTCAATTGCAATTGATGTTGCTGCTTCAGAACTTTGGAATGAAGAAGACAAGACTTACAAATTACGTTGGTCAACTGGTGAAGAATTCAGCACACCTGACTTCATCAAGTATCTTGAAGGTTTAGCTGACAAGTACCCAATTATTTCTATCGAAGATCCTATCGATGAGAACAACTGGGAAGATTGGGCTGAAATCACTAAACAACTTGGCAAGAAAGTTCAACTTGTTGGTGATGATTTGTTTGTTACAAACACTGACTACCTTAAAAAGGGTATCGACATGGGCGTTTCAAACTCAATCTTAATCAAAGTTAACCAAATTGGTACTTTGACTGAAACTTTTGAAGCTATTGAAATGGCTAAAGAAGCAGGTTACACTGCTATTGTTTCACACCGTTCTGGTGAAACAGAAGATACAACAATTGCTGACTTAGTTGTTGCAACTAATGCTGGTCAAATCAAGACTGGTTCAATGAGCCGTACTGATCGGATTGCTAAATACAATCAATTAATGCGGATCGAAGACCAACTTGGCGATGCTTCTATTTACAAAGGCATCCACAGTTTCTATAACTTAAGTAAATAATTTGATTTATGAAAAGCTTGCTACTTCGGTGGCAGGCTTTTTTGATCCCTGGCGGTTGTTAAATCTATAAAAAGTTCATCGCTATAGCTATGAGGGACTGGAAAAAAACGCTAAACTGTGATATTGTTTTATGAGTAAGATTTTGTAGAAGTTTTCGGAGGCCAGACAAGTGTACAACATCATTCAAACATTACTAATTATTGTTTCAATTCTGATTATCATTGCAGTAATGATGCAACCAACTAAGCAACAAGATGCATTGAACGCTCTCTCTGGCGGTGCTGGTGATTTGTTTGGTGCGACCAAGAAACGCGGGTTTGAAGCCGTAATGGAGAAAGTAACTTATGTTTTAGGAATACTTTTCTTTGTACTGGCACTCGCGTTAGTTTATTTGTCATCACACTAACGATTAACGCGAAATGCGCTCCTGCAATTGCAGGAGCTTTTTTTATAGGAAGTTAGCTAAGCCTAAGTGGTCATCAGTGTGAGTTAGGTGTCAACCTGAATAATTTCCACAAAGTCAATCAATTTATCAATCATCAGTCACTCAAAAAGTTTAGACAATATTGCCAAACATGGAAGTGGGACGCAAAATAACTGGCATCATAATTTGGCCCCGGTTCCAGAATTTTGCAATATTGGCTAGCAAGTATTGAGAAGAAGACTGATTTAAATAATAGTGAGGTATTAAATGACAGAAAAAGATTATTTAACAGCAGAAGTTTTAGAAATTTTCCGGCACAATCCTGAGCGCAAGTATGATGTTCAAGATATTAATGACATGATGAAGTTAAAAGGGGCGTCGGCTTTTAAACGTCTCGTCAAAGTTCTGGCAACACTCGAAGGTGAGAACTTAATTACGATTAACAATGGTGGACGTTACAAGTTAACGCCAGCAACTGAAGAGGTTATTGGTAAATTCTCCGCCAATGACAAAGGTTTCGGGTTCGTGCGCGTGGAAACTGAAGCAGATAACAAAGAAGAAATTCCTGATGTTTTCGTTCCAAAACAAAGTACGTTGCATGCCTTACAAGGCGATCGGGTTAAGGTTAAAATCGTTAAGAAGGCGAATCCTTGGAATGACAAGGGACCTGAAGGCGAAGTTATTGAAATTGTTGAACACGGCATGACAGACTTAGTTGGTGAATTCCAACCATATAGTGATGCTCAAGTTAAAAAGACCAATCTAATTGGCTACGTTCGTAGTCACGACAAAAAGTTGGCTAGCTATCCAGTTTACATTCAGGATACTGGAATTCATCCGCAAATGGGTGATATGGTCCAAGTTGACATTACAGAGTATCCAAGCAATGAATTCCCAACACGGATGTTAGGCTTAGCAATGAGAACGCTAGGTAACAAAAATGATCCCGGCGTTGATATCATGTCAATTGTTTATTCTCATGGTGTGCGGACAGAATTCCCAGACGATGCTATTGCGCAATCCGAGCAAATTCCTGATGAGTTACAGCCGAATGATTGGATTAACCGGAAAGATTTAACCAGCGATGTGGTGGTCACGATTGACGGTGATGATTCGAAAGATTTTGATGATGCGGTCGGGTTGACACGTTTATCCAACGGCAATTTCAAGTTGGGTGTGCATATTGCTGATGTTAGTTATTATGTGACAGAAGATTCACCACTTGATGCGGAAGCTTATGAGCGCGGAACGAGTACTTATTTAACTGACCGTGTCATTCCCATGTTACCATTTCGTTTATCAAACGGGATTTGTTCTCTAAATCCGGGTGAAAATCGGTTAACTTTAAGTTGCGTGATGGAGATTAATCAGCAAGGTGAAGTTTTGAATCATGAGATTTTTCCGAGTGTGATTCGTTCAAACGCACGAATGACTTATCGTAATGTTAACAAGATTATTGAAGATCATGATCCAGCTGTTTCTAAAGAATATGCGCCATTTCTGACGATGTTTGAAGATATGGCTGAGTTACATCAAATCCTGTTCAAGCGACGTCATGAACGGGGCGCAATTGACTTCGAAGAGACAGAAGCGCGAATCGTAGTTGATGAAAAGGGTTGGCCAATTGATATTGAATTGCGCGAGCGCGGAACTTCAGAGAAAATGATCGAATCATTTATGCTGGCTGCCAACGAAACCGTTGCAGAACATTTTAGTAAGTTACAGGTACCATTCTTGTATCGAGTTCATGAAACACCAGACGCTGAAAAAGTGAAGAGTTTCTTCGAATTTGTTTCAGCCTTTGGCATTGTTGGTCATGGTCAAGCTGATCATATTAAGCCGATTGAATTGCAAAAGGCGCTTGCAAAAGTTGTCGGAACACCTGAAGAAATGGTGGTCACAACAATGCTGTTGCGGAGTATGAAACAAGCACGATACTCTGTTGATCAATTGGGTCATTTCGGCTTGGGTGCAGCATACTATACTCACTTCACTTCACCAATTCGTCGTTATCCTGATTTAATGGTTCATCGTTTAATTCATAACTATATGAGCCAGGGAACAGGCGACCAAGTTAAAGAAAAATGGGCCGAAAAGTTACCAGATGTCGCCATCCAAACGTCGACTCAAGAGCGTCGTTCAATTGATACTGAGCGTGATGTTGACGATTTGAAGAAAGCACAATACATGATGAGTAAAGTTGGTCAAGAGTTTAAGGGTGTTATTGCCTCCGTTACTAAATTTGGCATGTTTGTGTCTTTGGAAAATACGGTTGAAGGTTTAATTCATATTTCGAATATGCGTGATGATTATTACGAATATGATGAGAAACAAATGACGCTAACAGGTTCTAAGACGCACAACATTTATAAGATTGGTCAAGAGATCCAAATCAAAGTTTTACGTGCTGATCCTGATCAGGGTCAGATTGACTTCATCGTGGCTGGTCAAGAAGAAGCGCCTAAAGAAGAGCCGTGGTCAAAACAACGTACGAGTTCTCATCATGGTAAGTATGAACGCAAACCTAATAATGGAACGCGATCGAATTCGACAAAACGTAAACGTTAAGCAAACAAAGTGGGTGATCTAATTGGCGAAAAAACATGCAGAAAAACCTAAGAATCAAGTTGCAACCAATCGTAAAGCTCAGCACGATTATACAATCTCTGCCACGTATGAAGCAGGGATTGTTCTAACCGGGACGGAAATTAAGTCAGTACGTGCGGGTAAAATTAATTTAAAAGATGGTTTTGCCCAGGTTCGTCGTGGGGAATTATGGTTGGAAAATGTTCACATTAGTCCTTATGATGCAGGCAATCAATTTAATCAAGATCCCTTGCGCAATCGTAAATTGTTGTTGCATAAACAGGAGATTGCTAAATTAGCCGGTGTTGTTCAGGATAAAGGAGTAACAATTGTCCCGCTAAAAGCTTATCTCAAGCATGGCTATGCCAAGGTTCTATTAGGCGTTGCAAAAGGTAAACATGAGTATGATAAGCGGGAAACGATCAAACGCCGTGAACAAGATCGCGAAATGCAACGTGTTTTAAAGAATAATTTTTAAAGTAATAATGAAGATTTGAGTGCCACTGTTTTTAACAACGCCGCACTATTTAACCGGATTTCTGGTCGAATAGTGCGGCGTTATTAATTGGTAAGCTTAACGAGTTTTTGACACCACTTTCTTAACGTAATAGTAGAATAAGAAATTAATTTAAGAAATAATTAACAACCTGCCCAATTTTAATTCACAATTGTGTGTTAAAATATTTCAAAATATATATTACATGAGTCAAGGAGCTTTTATGTCAAAACACTCACGAACCGAACAACCGCTTGATGAAACAAAAAGTCCTGAACATTACCTACCTAAGAAACGACGTTCTCAGAAAAAGCCGCTTGGTAAAATTATTGGCGGCATAGTGCTAGTGTTGTTAATCGCCGTTGGGGCATATGGCTTTTATCTTTACCAGCAAACTAAGGCCGCGGCCGATAAAACCTACTCTTCAGTTAATAAGAAAAAAGAAGCCGCGCTAACCTCAAAAGTTGCCAGTCAAGATCCAATCTCAATTCTGTTGTTGGGAACCGATACCGGTGCAGAGGGCAGAACTGAAGTTAATGGTAATTCTGATACGATTATCATTGTGACCGTTAATCCCAAGACAAAACGGATGACGATGACAAGTATTCCACGGGATACGATGGCGCAAATGGTGGGGACTTCATCTTATAACTTCCGTAAAATCAATGCTGCTTATGATATTGGCGGCGCCAAAATGGCCTTGAACTCTGTCTCCAAGTTGGTTAATGTCCCATTGACCAATTATGTCAGTGTCAATATGGGTGGCCTTGAAAAAATTGTGAAAGCTGTTGGTGGTGTTGATGTGACACCGACGCTGACTTTTTCGTATGGCGGTTATAATTTCACTAAGGGTAAAGCAATTCATCTGAATGGCAAAGCAGCTTTGGCGTATTCTCGAATGCGTCATGAAGATCCTCAAGGTGATTACGGCCGGCAAACACGTCAACGCCAAATTATCGAAGCAATTATTAAATCAGCTGTTTCTACGGGGACGTTGGCAAACTTCCAAACATTCTTAGATTCGATTTCTGACAATGTCACGACTAATTTGACCTTCAGCCAAATGGTAGCGATTTTCAAAGATTATCGCGGTGCCGCTAAACAAATTAAAAGTGATCATTTACAAGGCATTAGTGCTTGGTGGGGTTCAGCATCTGTTCAAATTGCCGCAACAACTGAATTACAACGTGTCTCTGATAATATTCGGTCTGAATTAGGATTAACGAAAGAAACAGTTAACAACGAAACGACGCGCCAGAATAAATTAAATGCTGCTTATGGCTTTAGTTTCAATAATCCAGTGACTGAACAGAATTTTTCCGTTTATGCACAGAATTAAGTGATTCGTCAGGATTTTACTGAAAAATTACAGCAAAAGTATTGACCATATTAGGATTCTTTTATATACTTATTTATGCAAAAAGAGTGGCCCGTTGGTCAAGTGGTTAAGACACTGCCCTTTCACGGCGGTAACATGGGTTCAAATCCCGTACGGGTCATCTTGGAGGTTTAGCTCAGTTGGGAGAGCGTCTGCCTTACAAGCAGAGGGTCACAGGTTCGAGCCCTGTAACCTCCATTTTAAAAATAAAGGAATCGGGATTTTTGTCCCGATTCCTTTTTGGTTTATAATCTTAAGTAACCAAGGCAAAATTTGTACGACAATGTTGAAGTAACTATCATTAGGAGGAAACTATGAGTAAAAATGAGAATCGTTTTCAAGTTATTTCGGACGAAACAACCGCTTTTGCTAGTGGTACTAAGATTTTAAAGGATACGCAAACAGGTGTCCTTTATCTTTTTCATTATTCAGGCTATGCTGGCGGGCTAACGGTATTACTTGATCAAAATGGACAGCCAGTTATTGATCGTGACTGATTTTTGAATCGTTGGTACTGCCTTAGAAAAAAATAGACGGTCTGCTTGTATTTAAGATTAACCGTTCAAATTAAACTGACCAATGTTAACGTAATTAGCAATAGTGTCGGAAACTTCGATAGATTACGGCGCTTGGGATAGGTAATGGTACTTGCTAACAAAATAATCACCATCATAATGGCTGCTGGTAAACTAAGCAAGTGAGTTGACCCGAGCAGGACAACTGTCACGATGCCGATGAAAGGCCAGAGAAAGTCTAAAAAGTTCTTAATTGGAAAGCTGAACATGACTTTAATTAAGTAAAGACCGGCAATTAATAAAACGTCATTAATGGTCATGGATTCAACGACTGTATCTAAAACCGTGATGGTCAGAAACAACGGAATGACGCCTTGCTCAAGAATTCGAGTTAACTTATTGTTTAACCTAGGTGTACGATCAGTCATTAAATAAATAACGTATTGCATAAACAAAAGTAAAGCAATAATCAGCATTTTTTGCCAAAGCAATAACAAAATCGGTATCAATAGTAAAATGTGATAAATCAAACGCGGCGTGGGCCAAAAGTCAGCAGATTCGGTGCTGAAAACGTAGATCAACGCGAAAAGCACAACGATTGCTAAATCAAGTGGCGCAATTGCCTTAAAGCTGTGATTGATCAAAAATGGTAACAAGATGATACCCGTTAATTCAATGACAATATTCAGAATTAAAAAATCAGCGGTTTGTGTTGTACGTTTATTCAAATAAATGACCTCCAAACTATGTTATTAATCGTAATGTTTTTTATTGGCTAGGTCAATTGATAAAGACATTACCTAATTTTGTTGTTCTGTAATAGGCGACTAAGAAATCAATGAAGTTTTAACGGATTGTTCAACGATTCGCCTTTAATTAAACTAGCGGATATGCTAAACTAGTTTAGTTACATTTAGATTTCCGATGGGGTCCAGCAATGGAGCTGCCTTGTAACCTGAAAGGGGAAAATTATGAAAAATCGTCATCTTTTTACTTCAGAATCCGTTTCTGAGGGGCATCCGGATAAAATTGCTGATCAAATTTCTGACGCAATTTTGGATGCAATTCTCGCACAAGATCCAACAGCCCGTGTTGCCTGTGAAACAACCGTGACCACTGGATTAGTTTTAATCGTTGGTGAAATTACCACCACTGCTTATGTTGATATTCAAGCAATTGCGCGGCAAACAATTATTGACGCTGGCTATGATCGCGGCGAATATGGCTTTAATGGCCATAATTGCGCGGTACTCGTTGCTTTAGACGAACAGTCGCCTGATATTGCCCAAGGCGTCAATGATGCGGTAGAAATACGAACAGAGGCTTCTGTTGATCCGCTTGACCAGATTGGTGCTGGTGATCAAGGGATGATGTTTGGTTTTGCCGTTGATGAAACACCAGAATTAATGCCTTTACCGATTTCATTAGCTCATGCTTTAATGCGGCGGACTGCCAAAGTTCGCAAAGAAGGAATCTTGCCTTATTTACGGCCTGATGCTAAGTCGCAAGTCACGGTTGAGTATGATGAAGCAACTGGCAATATTCCGCAGCGCATTGATACCGTTGTTTTAAGCACGCAACATGATCCTGAAGTTGATTTGGACACGTTGGCTCACGATGTGATTGAAACAATTATTAAACCAGTGTTGCCAGTTGAATTGGTTGATCAAAAAACTAAATTCTTGATTAATCCAACTGGTCGCTTCGTGATTGGCGGCCCATCTGCTGACTCTGGGTTAACCGGTCGTAAGATTATTGTTGATACTTACGGCGGTTATGCTCGTCATGGTGGTGGCGCGTTTTCTGGTAAGGATCCGACTAAGGTCGATCGTTCTGCCAGCTATGCTGCTCGCTACGTTGCTAAAAATATTGTTGCTGCTGGGTTGGCTCACAAGTGTGAAGTTCAATTAGCTTATGCAATTGGTGTCGCTCAACCAGTGTCGATTAATATTGATACTTTTGAGACGAGTGCTTATTCTGAAACGGAATTAATTGCTGCTGTTCGTGCCAATTTCGATTTGCGTCCAGCAGGTATTATTAAAATGTTAGATTTACAACGGCCAATTTATAAGCAAATCGCTGCTTATGGTCATTTTGGACGTACAGATGTCGCGTTACCTTGGGAAAAGACTGATAAAGTTCATGCTTTACAGGCTTCTCTCAAAAAATAGTTACGAGTGATTTAAGAGGCGATCCGATTGGATGTATTCCAATTGGGTCCTTTTTTAGGTCAAAACATTGAATTGGGGTCGAAAGTGGAACAGGGTTAAGTTTTCAATTCACGATCGTATTCAACAAAAAGAAAACTGGGATTCTTGTCACAGTTACATTATTTGGAATTGAGGTCATTATGAAGAAGAAACAAACAAATTTAGCTTTAGTTACCATTGCGATTTTTGTGGCGACGTTTATGACAGCGATTGAAGGAACAATTGTCTCAACGGCGATGCCAACAATTATTGGTAGTCTGCATGGTATTTCGATGATGAATTGGGTCTTTTCAATTTATTTACTTACATCATCAATTGCCACGCCGATTTATGGTAAATTATCTGATCGCGTCGGTCGTAAACCCATTTTTATTGTCGGCATTGTCATCTTTTTAATCGGTTCAAGTTTGGCCGGCTTATCGGATTCAATGTTGACCTTAATCTTGGCTCGAGCTTTACAGGGGATTGGCGCGGGTGCGATTCAACCGATGACTTTTACCATGATTGCTGATATTTATCCCTTTGAAAAGCGTGCGAAAGTTTTGGGGTTAAACGGTTCTGCTTGGGGAATTGCCTCGATTATTGCACCGTTATTGGGTGGCTATATTGTCCAACATTTATCTTGGCACTGGATCTTCTTTATTAACGTACCGGTTGGTTTGATTACGCTATTCTTAGTCGTATTTTTCTTCCACGAAGAGCGCCATGCGAAAAAGGCGCCAATCGATTATGGTGGCGCGGCAACTTTAAGCGTCGTGCTATTATCACTTATGTTATTAGCCCAGAGTATTGGAACCGATTCGAATTTATTAGTCAATGGTGTGCGTTTCTTGATTGCCGCTGGTGCCGCCTGGCTATTCATTCGTTGTGAACGGCGTGCTCAAGATCCGTTGATCCCACTTCAATTGTTCAAAAATCATTTATTCTTAGGGCAAAACTTGGTGGCCGCGTTAGTCAGTGGTGTGTTAATTGGCTTTGAAGTTTATATTCCGATGTGGATGCAAGGTATTTTAGGCTTGCCAGCTTCCATGGGTGGTTTTGCCGTCACCCCAAGCTCTGTTATGTGGATTTTGGGTTCGTTTATGGCTGGTAAGTTAATTCTGAAACGAACTGCACCACAAATTATTACAGGTAGTCTCACAATTATTTTGATCGGTATTTCGATTTTAGGTTTCTTACCAATTGGCACGCAGTTTTATGTTTTCTTGTTAGTGGCTGCCTTTTTAGGAATTGGTTTTGGCGTTACGATTACGACGACAACTGTTACCGTACAAAATGTGGTTTCCGCTGATGAAATTGGCGTCGCAACATCTTTGAATACATTATCGCGGACGCTTGGTCAAACGATTATGATGTCAACTTTTGGCGTCATTCAAAATGCATTGTTTGCACGAGGCATCGAAAGTGATCCACGAATGAAGTTGTCAATGTTAAATCAACTCATTAATCCGGAAACAGCTAAGCAAATCTCCGCAGACTTGTTGCCAGAATTGCGAGCGGTTCTGTTGAATGCCATGCATGGTGTTTACTGGGTAGGCGTGTTGTTGACAATTATTGCGTTAGTCATTAACTTCTGGTCAGGACGACAGGCTAAACAAAAGATCTAAGCTTGCATGACATTGTGATCGATTAAAATAGTGGTAACTAAAACTGTTTTGTTGTGGTTCTTCGCGCTTATGCAAAGGTTGCATACGGAGTGTAGCGCGTACCGTGAGGGAAAATAAATACTTTGTACTGGAACGTGGTGGACACTGCTTGAAGCCAATTTTTCCAAAATTGTCTCCAAGACAGGTCTTGTAGTAACAGCTAAAGCTGCAACAACAATCTCACCACTGAGCGGTATTTATTTTCCCTCACTTAACAAACGAGAGGGCAACCTTTACACAAGCGCTGAGTTGACGAGTGGTTGAATCGCCTTCTAATTTTTAGAAGCACAAATTTACTGTTAAATCACACCATAACATCTTTTTCGTCAGTGCCGGAGGGAAATCGCGGTCAGCCGCGGAATTGTTGTTAGTGGTTTACCACTTACAACAAAGATTGTATTTGAGACAAATTTATTTGGCTCAAATCAAGCTCGCAGCGTTCCACCAGCGCATTTCCCGTAGGCACGGAGAACCACAACATAATAGTTCTAGGGCTTGCCGCTCTCAATAAAGTCCACATTCAAAGCGAATTGGTTTTGATTCAGCTTAGATCAAAGTTCGCAGCGTTCCACCAGCGCATTTTCCGTAGGCACGAAGAACCACAACATAACAGTTCTAGGGCTTGCCGCTCTCAATAAAGTTCACATTCAAAGCGAATTAGTTTTGATTCGGCTTAAATTAAGCTCGCAGCGTTCCACCAGTGCATTTCTCGCAGGCACGGAGAAGTACAACATAACAGTTTTAGTGCTGGCTATCTGCAACGAAATGATTTAGATTCAGAAATACGAAAAAGCTTTTAACAATACAACAAAAGGGTATCGCGTTTGCGATACCCTTTTTAACGATCCAATTCTAAATTTCTCGTGATGAAATAAAAATAGGCAAAAACGGAACCGATGATCATCAGTATGCCAATCAATACGCGACTCAAAACATTTGAACCGCCACCAACACTGTCGCTCATTGTCGACATGAATGGCATCCAGCAGCCGAAAGCAAATAACAGGGCGATAAATGCAGGGTGTCGTTGAACACTAGAATAAATGAATACCAACAAACCCACTGCGATCCCTCCCAAAAGTAGCCAGCGGGTCAGCGGATCGTTGATGCGGGTAATATTGCCTGACAGTCGCATGGACCCCCACTCAGAAATATTATTATCGGCTCGCGACGTCGCACTTAAAGAATCATAGGAAATAACGTGAAAATGATTCTTAAACAAGAAGAAGTAATTGATTAGCACGACAATACCATAAGTAGGCAATAGATAGCCTCGAATAATTACCTTAAATGTGAAGATACCCTTTAGTTTTACACCCATGAAATGCCTCCTTTGCATCAAAAAAACGATATTGATGGGCTAATATTAGATTTAGATTAAAGAAATGTCAATGCTTTTTAGAGGTTACGCTATGTTCACCTTTTACTGATCACTCAATTCGGGCTTTAAATACGTTTTAACAGCGATTAACCAATGGACAGTCAGATTACCAAGTGCCAATAAGAAGCCGGCTGTGACGTCGCTAGGGTAGTGAACTTGGACGTAAAGACGACTGATGCCAAGTAGTAACAACATTAGCAGCATGAGCGTAATCCACAAATGGTGCCAGGATCTCTGTTTAATTAAATAATGACCGATCAGAATTAAACTACCAAAGAACATGACGGCGGCTGTTGCGTGACCACTTGGGAAACTATAGCCTGTTTCGACAACAAGGTGTGGTAATGACGGGCGCGGGCGTTGGACAATGCTTTTAACGAGATGATTAATTAGGTTGCCGATTATCATATTAATCGTAAGAAAGACACTCCAACGCCAATGTTTAATCGCGATTAGGACGAGGATGACAATCAAAGTGATGGTGGAAATAACCGCGGGATTGCCAATCTTGGTGTAGAGGGTGAAGAAAGGTGTGCTATTAGGATGCAAAGGTTTAAGCCAACCGTAAATCAGATTGTCATATTGATGAATCCAAGTTGCATGTTGTGTTACACCCCAATAAAAGCCGCTAAAAATGATGTAACACAAAATCACTAAACTAACTAATAAAGCGTCATGTTTTTTCATAAAAGTTCACCTACGAATATTTTTTGACAAGGTTGAGATAAAAGCAGCTTTTTTAATTTGCGGTTGCCAGATACTGAAGGCTTGATTTTAAATGACTTAATTCAGCCCGTTGCCCTCAATTATGAAGCCGGTTAGAAATTGAACAACACGCTCAACGCTGTTTTTGGCTGGCATAGGATTATTATAGCAAACTATCGACCAAAGGTTTGCGGGATAAACAGTTTGGTACTAACTTGAGTAAAAATCAGAACTGGTGCTATCGATTAAAGTATTTTAGTTTGGAGATTGGTATAATAGCAACAGCAGCTTTAAACTGTCATATTTTTAGTGGGGTTGACGATGAAAAAGTTTTTAAATCATTATTTATCAGGTGAAGGCTTTGATTACCGCTTTGTATTGTCCTTGTTAGTGCCAGTGGTTTTTGATCAGTTCTTCCTGATTGCTTTTAACTTTATTAATACGGCCATGATTAGTTCATCTGGGGAAGCAGCAATAAGTGCGGTGAATATGGTTGGTAGTATTAATATTTTTCTCATTCAAATTTTTGTGGCGGTCGGTCTTGGCGGAACGGTCTTGATTTCGCAATATTTTGGTCGTAAAGAATATCGTATGATTGGTAAAGTCGTTAATGGAACGTTTTATGGGGCAATTTTAGTTGCGACTAGTTTAGCTATCATCTTCTTGATCGGCCATCAAGTTATTCTGAAGTTACTTTTTGGTGATGCCGAAGCAATCGTGATGAAAAACGCTCAACTGTATATGGTCGGTGTGTTGCTTAGTTATCCCTTCGAAGCAACGGTTGAAGGGACAAATGGTAGTCTGCGCGGGATCGGTCGTACTAAAAATTCACTACAATTATCATTGACGATGAATGTTTTAAATCTAATTTTCAATTTTATTTTTATTAATTTTCTTAAGATGGGTGTGTTGGGTTTAGTCATCTCATTAAATCTATCACGCTGGTTAGCAGCAGGTGCAGCTGTATTAATGTTATACAGTCACCGTGAATTGTTATCGTTGAAGTGGTCGTTGATGAAACGGATTGACTTTCGAATGGTCAAACGCGTTGTGATTGTTTGTATTCCTTTCGCTGCAGAGTCATTCTTCTTTAACGGCGGCAAAATTATTATGCAGATGATGATTGTTAGTTTAGGGACGCAAGCAATCGCCGCCAGTGCTATTGCCATGTCGTGGTCACAATTGCCAGAAATTATTCCCGCGGCTTTGCAAACTGCACTAGTTCCCATTGTTGGTCAATGTGTTGGTCGGCGGAATATTGCTGACGCTCGTAAAATCGCGCGTTCCTTTGTAGTTGGTGGTTATTTGGCGTTGATCATCTCGCATCTCTTGTTAATTCCCGTTTATAAGCCTGGATTAGCTTTGTTTAATCCGTCGGCAGCAATTAAACCGCAGATTTTTCAAATTTATCTAATTTTTTGTGTTGGTCATTTCTTGGTGTGGAGTCTTAGTTTTATTTTACCATCGGCATTACGGGCAGCGGGTGACGCTAAATTTACAACGACGATTTCTTTACTCACGATGTGGATCGTGCGCGTTGGTCTGGGTTATATTTTTGGAATTGTGCTGCATTTCGGATTGAATGGTATTTACATTATTTGGACAGTTGAATGGGGATTGCGTGGGCTTATTTTTCTCATTCGTTTTCGTGGCCAGAAGTGGTATCGTCATCATTTGATTTGATAGCTATGAAACAGCGGTACTACTGAAATATAACCTAATTTATGCTAAAATATGACTAAATGAAAAGGGGTAGATTATGCGAGTTATTTTTATCGGAGACGTCATGGGGCCAATTGGTCAAGAAACATTAGCAACTTATTTGCCAAAATTAAAGGCCAAGTATCGTCCGCAATTAACGATTGTTAATGGTGAAAATATTGCCATGGGTAAAGGCATCACGAAGTCGCTGTATAAGGCGATTTTGACGGCTGGTGCAGATGTCGTGACGATGGGCAATCATACCTTTGACAAAGATGATATCTATGAATTCATTGATGACGCTAATAAATTGATTCGTCCGGCTAACTATCCTGCCCAACACACACCGGGTAAAGGTTATGTTCTCACTAAAGTTAATCAAACGACAGTAGGTGTGATTAATTTGCAAGGACGCGTTTTTCTTGATAGTATTGATGATCCTTTCGCGAAAGTTGACGAAATTTTGGCCGAAATTCAGAGCAAGTGTGATTATATCTTTTTAGATTTTCATGCCGAAACCACTAGCGAAAAAGAAGCAATGAGTTATTATGTCGATGGTCGAGTAACAGCCGTTGTGGGCACACATACCCATGTTCAAACGAACGATGCTAAGATTTTACCTCAAGGCACCGCTTATTTAACTGATGTCGGTATGACCGGTCCTTACGATGAAATTCTCGGGATGCGCAAAGAAAAAGTTATTGAGCGTTTCTTGAATCATCGTCCAGTTCGTTTTGAGACACCATTGACTGGTCGCGGTCAACTTAATGGTTGTGTCATTGATTTTTCAACACAACGCAATGCTGCCCGCAAAATCGAATTAATTCAAATTAATCCTGATCATCCGTTTTTAGAGTAGGAGTCGTTACAATATGCCACAAACAACCAAAGATACACCAATGATGCAGCAATACTGGGCGATCAAAAAAGATTACCAGGATGCTTTTTTGTTTTATCGGATTGGCGATTTTTATGAATTATTTGATGACGATGCTATTAAAGGTTCCCAATTATTAGAATTAACCTTAACGGCGCGGAATAAAAGTGCTAAAGATCCCATTCCAATGTGCGGTGTGCCCCATCATGCTGCCCAAAATTATATTGATATTCTAATTGATAAAGGTTACAAAGTTGCCATTTGTGAGCAAGTCGAAGATCCTAAATTGGCGCAAGGCATGGTTAAACGTGAAGTCATTCAATTGATCACACCGGGAACGATGATGGATCAAAATGCGAGCACAGCTAAACAAAATAACTATTTGACTGCCTTAACTTTAACCAACATGCTTTATGGCTTGGCTTATTCCGATTTAACGACGGGCGAAGTGCGCACGACGACTTTGCACACCTTTAACGAAGTGATCAACGAGTTATTAAACTTGAGCACAAAAGAAGTTGTCGTTGATGACAATATTTCAACCGAAGAGCGCCAACAGTTACAATCGCTAGGGTTGATGATCTCTCGAGATAAAACATTGCAAGATTCTAGTGAGTTTCATTTTGTGAATCAAAAGATCACCAAGCAAGGTGAGATTGCCGCGTTAAAAATTCTAATCAGTTATTTATTAGAAACACAAAAGCGGACACTTAGTCATTTGCAACAAGCGGAATCCTACGAAATTGATCAGTACTTGCGAATGAATCATAGTGCTAAAGCTAATTTGGAATTATTTGAATCGTTGCGCACAAGTAAACGCGAAGGCACGTTGTTATGGTTGCTGGATAAAACCAAAACGGCGATGGGGGGACGCTTACTGAAGCAATGGCTGAATCGCCCCTTGTTAAATGCCAAGTTATTAAAACAACGGCAAGAAATTGTGGCGACATTGATTGATCATTATTTTGAACGGGCGACCTTGCAGCAAGCCTTACAAAAAGTTTATGATTTGGAGCGCCTAGCTGGTCGAATTGCTTTTGGCAGTGCTAATGGTCGAGATCTGATTCAATTGGATAATTCACTCAACCAAATTCCGCTGATTAAAGATGTTTTACAACAATTACCAGAACCAACGTTGCAAAAACTAGGCATTGAGTTGGATGACCTTGCTGATATTCGTGATTTAATTCAGCGGGCCATTAGCGAGGACGCACCAATCTCGACGACAGACGGTAATATCATCAAGGCTGGTTTTAATCAACAGCTTGATGATTATCGTGATGCCGTTAACAATGGTCAGAATTTCCTCGTGCAGTTGGAAGCAGATGAGCGCAAGAGAACGGGTATTTCCACGTTAAAAGTTGGTTATACTCGTGTTTTCGGATACTATATCGAAGTTACCAATGCCAACAAAAATAATGTGCCCACTGATCGCTACCAGCGTAAACAGACGTTAACCAATGCTGAACGTTACATTACGCCAGAATTAAAGGATCATGAAGCACTAATTTTACAGGCCAAAGAAAAATCAACAGAATTAGAATACCAACTTTTTGTGAATGTTCGTGATCAAATTAAAGCGCAAACTGAACGCATTCAAGCATTAGCTAAACAAATTGCCGCCTTAGACGTTTTGCAAGGCTTTGCGGTTGTCAGTGAGAATAATCGCTACGTACGACCAGAATTATCTACCCGCAGTCAAGATGTGGAGATTGTCAATGGTCGTCATCCGGTGGTTGAACAAGTTTTAGCAGCGAATGAGTTTATCCCTAATTCAGTTAAGATGAATAAGGGAACCGATATTTTGCTAATCACCGGGCCAAATATGTCAGGCAAAAGTACTTATATGCGACAATTGGGTTTAATTGTCATCATGGCGCAAGTTGGTTGTTTCGTGCCGGCGGATCACGCCAAGTTACCAATTTTTGATCAAATTTTTACGCGAATTGGCGCGGCTGATGATTTGATATCTGGTGAAAGTACCTTCATGGTAGAAATGAAAGAGGCCAATGATGCACTGCTTCATGGCACGCGTCATAGTTTGCTGTTGTTTGATGAATTAGGCCGCGGAACTGCCACCTATGATGGCATTGCTTTAGCCGATGCAATTATTGAGTATATTCATGATCATCTTGGTGCTAAGACTTTGTTTTCGACTCATTATCATGAATTAACGCAATTAGCAGACCGCTTACCTAAATTACGTAATGTGCATGTCGGTGCCACTGAAGAGCATGGCAAATTAATTTTCTTACATCAAGTCTTGCCTGGATCTGCGGATAAGTCTTATGGCATTCATGTGGCCAAATTAGCCGGGTTGCCCAATGATGTGACCCAGCATGCTGCACAAGTACTGGAAGTATTGGAAGCTGAAGGCAGCGATCTAGTCAACGATTTACCAACAGCCGAACAATTACCGTTGTTTAGAATTGCCGAAGAACCAGAAACACACCCAACACAACAACCTAAGCCAGTAACAGAACCCGCACCAGAAACGAAAAAGTTACTCGCCGAGATTAAAAATACAAATCTAATGCAAATCACACCAATCGACGCCATAAATTTAATCAACCAATGGCAAAAAGAAATAGAGTGCGAAAAGCAACAGGATTGATTGCGGAGCTCTAACTAGAAAGCACAGCAGGGTGTTAACCCAGATGGGATTTCTAGTTAGACATAGCAATCAGTTGCTTTGAGCACGTTTCAGATCAGAGTGCGGAGAAAGTCGGGTTGACAATGAGCATTAAGAAAGCAATGAAAAAGTTCGTTCT
The DNA here is from genome assembly GCF_003946695.1 of Lapidilactobacillus bayanensis. Lineage (GTDB taxonomy): Bacteria > Bacillota > Bacilli > Lactobacillales > Lactobacillaceae > Lapidilactobacillus > Lapidilactobacillus bayanensis. The sequence goes on from NZ_RHOX01000011.1 coordinate 22,524, forward strand.
TTGAACTTATTCATTGCTGGCTTAAGCGGAGTTGTCAGACTTTCGCAGCACGTTTCAAATCATTCCTCCATTAAGAATCACCAAGAACCAAGATTTTGTTCCAGTTTCGTCATTATTTTTCAAGTAAACAGGCAAACAATCAAGCAATAGAGAGGCAGAGAGTGATCAGTGGGAAAAATTCATCAATTATCAGAACTGTTAAGTAACCAGATTGCAGCCGGAGAAGTGATTGAGCGGCCTGCCTCCGTTGTGAAAGAGTTGGTAGAAAATGCCGTTGACGCTGGTGCGACGAAAATTCAAGTTTTCCTCAAAGATTCTGGCTTGACTGAAATTCAAGTCATTGATAATGGTTCTGGTTTCGCCCCAGACGATTTGGAAATTGCTTTTCTGCGGCACACAACGAGTAAAATTGCTTCTCGTGAGGATTTGTTTCGTGTTCATTCGTTAGGTTTTCGTGGTGAGGCCTTAGCCAGTATTGCGGCCGTTGCTCATGTCACCTTGAAGACCAGTACTGGTGAACCAGCCAGTGGTCGGGAAATGCTGATTTCACCTGACGAATCGGAAATTCATCTTGCTGGTCATCCTCAAGGCACCACTTTAACCGTGCGGGATTTATTCTACAATACGCCAGCACGATTGAAGTATTTGAAGTCTGTTTCGACGGAATTGTCACATATTGCCGATATTGTGAACCGAATTGCCTTAAGTTATCCAGGAATTGCGTTTACCTTAGTCAATGACGGCAATCAAATGTTAACCACTGCTGGTAATGGTAAGTTGCAACAAACAATCGCGGGAATTTATGGCTTGGGTGTGGCGCGGGAATTATTATCAATCAATGGTTCTGACTTAGATTTCGAAATAAATGGTTATGTATCGCGACCAGCTGTTACTCGGGCCAGTAAGAATTATTTATCATTTCTAATTAATGGTCGTTATATTAAGAACTTCCAGTTGAATAAGGCGTTGATTGAAGGCTATGGATCGAAGTTAATGGTTGGTCGTTATCCAGTTGCTGTCATCAATATTAAAATGGATCCCTTATTAGTTGATGTCAACGTGCACCCAACGAAACGAGAAGTGCGTTTGAGTAAAGAGCCAGAACTGATGAAATTATTAACACAGCTTGTCCGGATCGCCTTAGGTAAAGAGAATTTAATCCCAGATGCGCTAAAAAACTTACAAAGTCACCGTACTACTGTTGATTTAGAACAATTGCAAAGTGATTTGGAACAAGCAAGTGCGACACAACGTCAACAATATCAACAACACAACGATATCGCAGAAACGCTTCCAGATTATCAAGCTGATTTTAATGCGCCGGACCAAGCGACAACTTCCTTTCAAGCGTCGTCGAGTCAAAACACAGCTAACAAGGATCAGGTGCCTTCTAGCGCCAACAATTCAAAATGGGAGCCAGTTCCCCAAGTCAACACAGATCAGTCGATCTTCAAGGATCCAGATCAGTTGGCAAGCTGGGATGATTGGGTGCGTCAAGATCCGCAGCCACGAGCTTTTTCAAAACAGACACAGCCGTTGAACGAAACGGAATTATTACCGACAACACCAACACCGGCGCAACGTTTTCCTGACTTAAATTACGTTGGCCAGGTTCATGGTACTTTTTTAATTGCTGAAAGTGCAGATGGCTTTTATATTCTTGATCAGCACGCTGCCCAAGAACGGGTCAAATATGAATATTATCGTGTCGAGATTGGCAAAGTTTCTCAAGATCAGCAGAACTTGTTAGTTCCAATTGTTTTAAATTATTCTGCCGCCGATTTTGTGCGGATTAAAGCCCATTTAACATTATTGGGCAATGTGGGTATTCATCTCGAAGTTTTCGGGGAGAATAGTTTCATCGTTCACACACATCCAACTTGGTTTGTTGAGGGACAAGAAGAAGCAACGATTGCCGAAATGATTGATTATTTCTTAGCTGATGGCAATATCTCCGTCACTAAATTCCGTGAAAAAACGGCAATCATGATGAGTTGTAAACGTTCGATTAAGGCCAATCATCATTTAGAGCCTGCTCAAGCCAAACAGTTATTAATCGATTTGGCTCAAGCCGAAAATCCCTTTAATTGCCCGCATGGCCGACCGGTTTTAGTTCATTTCAGTGATCAGGACCTAGGCAAAATGTTTAAACGAATTCAAGATCCGCATCAACATTGGGATGGTGAATAAATAAGGTGGTTCAAATTTTGGTAGATTAAATTAGACTTGATTAATCTGCACCTAAAGTCGGTTCACACGAACAGTTGTTTTGTGTTAAAATTTTTGTTAGGTTCAAGAAAGAGGTTGGACATGTACGAATATTTAATTGGCGTTGTCACCGTGGTTAAACCCACGTATTTAGTTCTAGAAGTCAATGATATTGGTTATAAATTATTAGTGGGCAATCCATATACCTATCACGTAGGACAATCGACGACAATTTATGTGGAACAAGTTATTCGTGATACTGAACAGGTTCTGTATGGTTTTACTGATGAAGCCGAGAAGAATTTGTTTGATCAATTGACAAGTGTGGCGGGTATTGGGCCAAAGAGTGCACTGGCAATCTTAGCCGCTAATGACAAAGACGGGTTAAGACTAGCGATTGTTAACGGTGATGTGAAGTTCTTGACCAAGTTCCCTGGCGTCGGTAAGAAAACCGCGCAGCAAATTATTCTTGATCTGAAGGATAAAATGACGGTGACCAATCAAGATGTTTTGAAGAAGAATACCAGTGAACAATCTGATTTATTAGAGCTGGATACTGATTTTGCCGATGGGATGGCTGCCTTAGCTGCCTTAGGTTATGCTAATAAGGAATTGGAACGCATTAAAGACAAGCTAAAAGCGCAAACTTTGCAAGGACCCGACGAATACGTTCGAGCTGGGTTAAAATTATTAAGTCGCTAAACGATTAAGCGCGTATTTAAAGATAACTGGTGAGGAGGTGCAAAATGACAGATCAAAATCATGACGACGAACGAATTATTGGTGATGAACCGCTAGATGATTCAGAAAATGCGATTGAAAAATCACTGCGGCCACATTATCTAAATGAGTATATCGGTCAAAGCAAAATTAAAACCGAGTTAAAGATTTATATTGAAGCAGCCAAGCAGCGTCAAGAAGCAATGGATCATGCTTTACTCTTTGGCCCGCCAGGTTTAGGTAAAACCACGCTGGCCTTTGTGATTGCTAATGAATTAGGTGTTAATATTCGCACGACGTCTGGTCCAGCAATTGAAAAAGCTGGTGATTTGTTATCGGTGTTAAGTGAATTGCAAGCCGGGGATGTGCTGTTTATTGACGAAATTCATCGGTTACCGCGAGCAGTTGAAGAAACTTTATATTCGGCCATGGAAGATTTTTATGTCGATATCATCGTCGGTCAAGGACCAACCGCGCATCCAGTTCACTTCCCACTACCGCCATTCACTTTAATCGGGGCCACGACACGAGCAGGTTTATTATCCGCTCCGTTACGCGATCGTTTTGGTATTTTGGCATCGCTTAATTATTATGATGCTAACGATTTACAAGAGATTGTCTTAAGATCTGCCGATGTGTTGCAAACTAAAATTACACCAGAGGCAGCCTTAGAAGTTGCCTTACGTGCGCGGGGAACACCACGAGTGGCCAATCGTTTGTTGAAACGAATTCGTGATTTTGCGGAGGTCTCTCATCAAAACGTGATTGACCAAGAATTAGTATCAACCGCCTTAACCCAATTACGAGTTGACCGTTCTGGCTTAGATCAAGTTGATCGGCGGTTATTAACCATGATGATTAATTTATATAATGGTGGACCGGTTGGTTTGAAGACCATTGCCGTTAATATTGGCGAAGACGTGGAAACAGTCGAAACAATGTATGAACCATTCTTATTACAGAATGGTTTTTTGAAGCGAACTAGTCGGGGGCGCATGGTGACGCCGAAAGCTTATCAACATTTAGGAATTACCTTACCAGAAAATAATTAATAAAAGAGGAAAAGTAATGCTTACAACTGAAGATTTTGATTATGATTTGCCTCACGAATTGATTGCCCAAACGCCAATTGAAAAACGTGATACGTCACGGATGTTAGTTTTAGATCATCTGACAGGGGCGATGGCGGACAAACATTTCTACGATATCATTGATCAATTAAACCCTGGTGATGCGGTTGTCATGAACAACAGTCGGGTTATGCCAGCACGGATTTACGGAATTAAAGCCGATACTGATGGTCATGAAGAAGTACTGTTATTACGTAACACTCAAGGCGATGAATGGGAAACTTTGATGAAGCCTGCGCGTCACGCTCGCGTTGGCACTAAGGTTATTTTTGGCAATGGCGAGTTAACCGCCACAGTGACGAAGGAACTTGAACACGGTGGCCGGATGATCAAATTCGACTACGATGGTATTTTCCTAGAAATTTTGGAAAAGTTAGGTGAAATGCCTTTACCACCATATATCAAAGAAAAATTAGATGATCCTGAACGTTATCAAACCGTTTACTCTAAAGAATTAGGGTCTGCGGCTGCACCAACTGCTGGATTGCACTGGACGAAAGAATTATTGCAGAAAGTTCAAGATAAGGGCGTTAAATTAGTCTACTTAACGCTCCATGTTGGTTTGGGAACATTCCGCCCTGTTACGGAAGATAATATTGAAGATCATAAAATGCACAGTGAATTCTACCAATTCAGCCAAGAAGCAGCCGACACATTAAATGAAGTTCACAAAAACGGCGGCCGAATTGTGGCAACCGGAACGACTTCAATCCGAACTTTGGAAACAGTCGCCACCAAATTCAATGGTGAATTAAAAGAAGATAGTGGTTGGACCGATATCTTTATTAAGCCTGGTTATGAATGGAAAGCCGTTGATGCCTTCATTACTAATTTTCATTTACCAAAATCAACTTTGGTGATGTTGGTTGCTTCGTTTACTGGTCGGGAAAATATTTTAAATGCTTATCAACATGCTATTGAAGAGAAGTATCGCTTCTTTAGTTTTGGCGATGCAATGTTTATTAAGTAGAGGAATGATTAAATGACAGAACCGATCCGTTATCACTTGATCAAAAAAGAAAAACATACTGGTGCACGTTTAGGTGAACTCATCACGCCGCATGGTACTTTTCCGACGCCAATGTTTATGCCTGTTGGCACACAAGCGTCTGTAAAGTCTTTAGCACCAGAAGAATTGGACGAGATGGGTGCCGGTGTGATTTTGGCGAATACTTATCATCTATGGCTGCGTCCAGGCCAAGAAATTGTCAAAGAAGCTGGCGGTTTGCACAAGTTTATGAATTGGGATAAGGGTATTTTAACTGATTCTGGTGGCTTCCAAGTTTTTTCATTGGCTAAGATCCGTGATATTACTGAAGAGGGTGTGCATTTCCGCAGTCATCTTAGTGGCGAGAAACTTTTCTTGTCTCCTGAAAAGGCGATTGGAATTGAGAATGATCTCGGGCCAGACATCATGATGAGCTTTGATGAGTGTCCACCATATTACGAAAGTCATGATTATGTTAAGAAGTCGATCGAACGGACCTCACGCTGGGCCGAACGGGGACTTAAAGCTCATCGCAATCCTAGTACTCAGGGTTTATTCGGGATTGTTCAAGGCGCTGGCTTCAAAGATTTACGCCAGCAAAGTGCCGCCGAATTAACAGCCATGGATTTTCCTGGTTATTCGATCGGGGGATTGTCTGTTGGTGAATCAAAACCAGAAATGAATGAAATGCTTGAGTTTACTACGCCCTTATTACCTGAGCATAAACCACGCTATTTAATGGGTGTTGGCTCACCAGACTCTTTGATTGACGGTGTTATTCGCGGCATTGATATGTTTGATTGTGTTTTGCCAACACGGATTGCTCGTAACGGGACCTGTATGACTTCACATGGTCGTTTGGTCGTCAAAAATGCTGCATATGCTCATGATTTTGGTCCGATTGACGATAATTGTGATTGCTATACTTGTCGTAATTTTAGTCGCGCTTATGTTCGTCATTTAATTAAAGCTGATGAAACATTTGGTTTGCGACTAACGTCATATCATAATTTGTATTTCTTGTTGCACACGATGAAACAAGTTCGTCAGGCAATTATGGATGATAATTTACTTGAATTTAGAGCAGAACTTTTCGAAAATTATGGCTTCAATAAACCGAATGCGCGTAATTTTTAGGTTTGGTGTAGTAGTACTTTAGAATGATTTTTCGTTGTAAACGTAACTTTTTTGGGTAGATACTGGAAGTTTAGTAATTGCTTTGGTACAGTATAACTAACAATCTATGAAATTAACGAGGTGTAATTTTGAATAATCTTTTATTAGCAGCATCAACTGCGAGTCCGGCCGGTGGTAGTTTTTCATTCTTAATTATTATTGCCATTATGTTTGCTGTGATGTACTTTACAATGATTCGTCCAGGTAAGAAGCAACAAAATCAACGGCAAACAATGCTTGAGGGCATGAAGAAGGGTGACGCCGTTGTGACGATTGGTGGTCTTCATGGCGTGATCGATACGATCAATGCTGCCGATGGTACTGTTGTTATTGATGCAGATGGCATTTTATTAACTTTCAACCGGACAGCTATTCGTGACGTTAAGCCAGGTGTTGGCACAACACCAGTCGCACCTACTCAGGAAGAAACAACTGTTTCAGAAGAACCAACGGTTGATACACATGAAGAGAGTGCAGACGATTCAGATAATCAGTAAACTTAGCTAATTGCGTTTTTGGCAATCGGGTAAGTGAGAAGAATGAATAGAGTTTGCTGGCTTTTACGCAAACAAGTTTTAACCGAGCAAGACATTATCATGCGGGTGTTTGAAGTCAGCTGTTCATTTCATGACCGTGTAAATCAAGAGAACTGGGATTTTTTATCCCTGTTCTTTTTTTATTCTCCAAAATATTTGCGGTGAATTTCCTTGCCAATTAAGGCTTTTGAAAATTATTTTAAAAATTGGTGAAAGAATTCACGGAAAACCCTTTACAAATTAAATGAAATAAGGTAATATAGTTCTTGTGAAATGAATAACTAATTTGTGAAATTCTGAGGAGGATTCACCCATGGCAAAAATTGAATCTAAGAAAAATGATGTCGACGTAATGATTGACGAACTTGTTGCAAAGGCAAATAAAGCGCTTGATATTTTAGAGACCTTTGATCAAGAGAAAATCGACCATATTGTGCACAACATGGCAATTGCCGGCTTAAATGACCATATGAAATTAGCTAAGATGGCTGTTGAAGAAACTGGCCGTGGCGTTTATGAAGATAAAGCTGTTAAAAATATGTTTGCTACTGAAGAAATTTGGAACTCAATTAAAAACAATAAAACGGTTGGTGTTATCGAACGTGATGAAGACCATAAATTAGTTAAAATTGCAGAGCCTCTTGGTGTTTTAGCTGGTGTTACGCCAACAACTAACCCAACTTCTACAACCATGATGAATGCGTTGATCGCAATCAAGACACGTAACCCAATTATCTTTGCTTTCCATCCTGCTGCTCAAAAGAGTTCTGCTGCTGCCCTAGATTGTCTTCGTGTTGCTGCCGAAGAAGCAGGTTTACCAGAAGGTGCCTTGGCTTACGTTGCAACACCAAGTATTGAAGCAACTCAGACCTTGATGAATCATCCTGGCGTTGCTTCAGTTATTGCAACTGGCGGCCCTGGCATGGTTAAATCAGCTTATTCAACTGGTAAACCAGCATTAGGCGTTGGCCCTGGTAACGTGCCTTCATATATTGAAAAGACTGCTAACATTAAACAAGCCGTTAACGATGTTTTACTTTCTAAATCATTTGATAACGGGATGGTTTGTGCTTCTGAACAAGCAATTATCGTTGATGAAGATATTTACGATGACGTTGTTGCTGAATTGAAGGCACAACATGCTTATGTTGCAAATAAAGCCGAAGTTAAACGCCTCTCACCAGTCGTTATCGATCCTGAGAAACATTCAGCAAGCAACAAGATTGTTGGTCATCCTGCCACTGAAATTGCTGAAAAAGCTGACATCAAAGTTCCTGCTGACACAGTCGTAATCGTTGCCCCAATCGATGGTGTCGGTGATGAATATCCACTTTCTCGTGAGAAGTTATCTCCAGTTTTAGGTTTGTTAAAAGCTAAGAATCATGAAGATGGTTTTGCACTTTGCCAAGAAATGCTTGAATTAGGTGGTAAAGGTCACTCGGCCGCTATTCATACCGCAGATGAAGACTTAGGCATTGAGTTCGGTGTTAAGATGCATGCATCACGTATCTTAGTTAACCAACCATCTACTTTCGGTGGTATTGGTGATCTTTACAACAACATGATTCCTTCACTGACATTAGGTTGTGGTTCATACGGACATAACTCAGTATCACATAACGTTGGTGCCTTCGATTTATTAAACATTAAAACGGTAGCAATGCGTCGGAACAACATGCAATGGGTAAAGTTGCCTTCCAAAATCTACTTTGAAAAGAATTCAGTAAACTACCTTGAAAAAATGGACGGTTTGAAACGGGTTTTTATCGTAGGTGATCAAGGTATGGCTAAGCTTGGCTATGTCAAAAAAGTAGAAGATACTTTGAATCGCCGCCAAGAGCCAGTTATCTTCCAAACATTCGTTGATGTTGAATCAGATCCTTCTTCAAACACTGTTTATAAAGGTGCTGAAGCAATGCGCGCCTTTAAACCTGATACAGTCATTGCCATCGGTGGTGGTTCTGTCATGGATGCAGCAAAGGGTATGTGGTTATTCTACTCACATCCAGATGCTTCATTCTGGGGTGCTAAGCAGAAATTCATGGATATCCGTAAACGGACTTACAAGTTCCCAACTATGGATGATGTTAAATTAGTATGTATTCCAACAACTTCTGGTACTGGTTCTGAAGTAACACCATTTGCTGTTATTACTGATAGCGATACTGGTATCAAATATCCTTTGGCTGACTATGCCTTGACACCAAACGTTGCCATCGTTGATGCTCAATTTATCGAGACTGTCCCTAAGACGGTTGTCGCTGACTCTGGTATGGATGTTTTATGCCACGCTATTGAAAGCTTTGTTTCAACAATGGCTTCACATTATACTCGTGGCTTGAGTTTACAAGCTGCTAAGTTAGTCTTTGACAACATCAAGAAGAGTTATGATGGCGACAAAGAAGCACGAGCTAATATGCATGATGCTTCAACAATGGCCGGTATGGCTTTTGCAAATGCTTTGTTAGGCATCAACCACTCAATCGCTCATAAATTAGGCGGCGAGTATCATTTACCTCACGGACGTGTTATTACGATTACTATGCCACATATTATTCGTTATAACTCATTAGTTCCTGCTAAGCGCCAGATTTGGGCTAAGTACAATTACTTCCGCGCTGACGAAGATTATGCTGAAATCGCACGTTATGTTGGCTTGAAAGGCAATACAACAGAAGAATTAGTTGATGCTTTGATCAAGGCAGTCACTGAGTTAGCTGAAAGTGTCGGCATTAAGATGTCATTGAAAGCACAAGGTATTACTAAGGAACAAGTAACAAGTGCCGCTGGTCGTTTAGCTGAATTAGCCTACGAAGATAACTGCACGATTACTAATCCTAAAGAGCCATTGATTGCTGATATGAAACAAATCATCTTGGATGAATATGAAGGAACAAAATCAAGCTTTGACAAGAAATAAACAGTGATTAAAGAAATACTCCGGTTTTTTCGGAGTATTTTTTTGTCGTTGTTTGCCAAGCGTGTTCAATCCAAAAACTGTTTTGTGGTGGTTCTCCGCGTTTGCGCAAAGGTTGCATGTGAAGCATGCGGGTGCCGTGGTGGAAAATAAATACTTGTCGCTGGAACGTAGTGGGCGTCGATTTGAGCCGATTGCAGGACAAATCGTCTCAAATACGAGCCTTAATGTAAGCAATAAATTGCCAACATTAATGTCACTACTGAGCGGTATTTATTTTCCACCACTAAACAAGCGAGAGGGCAACCTTTGTGCAAGCGCTGAGTTGACGAGTGGTTGGGTCGCTTCTAATTTTTAGAAGTACAAATTTGCAGTTAAATCATACCACTACATCTCTTTTGTCAGTGCCGGAGGGAAATCGCGGTCAGCCGCGGAATTGTTGTTAGTGGTTTACCACTTACAACAAAGCCTGAGTTTGAGACAAATTGGGTTTGATTTGGCTCAAACCAGGCTCGCAGCGTTCCACCAGCGCATTTTCCGTAGGCACGAAGAACCACAACATCACAGTTCTAGGCTTTGCCATTTCAATATGGCTTACATTAGCAATTACCAGCACATTTTTTTGAGATATTTTTAGAGATACGAAGCGTATTTCTTTAATTTTTAGGTTCAATAATTTGATTCTCATGCCACTTTACATTTGCGACAGCATACTGACAAATGCAAAGTTTAATTGCTTAAAAAATGGGGAAACTTAGTGTAAAATGATATAAGTATAAATATGTTTAGAAGAGGTCAACAAAAACTAATGGTTAAAGAGAACAATACGCTGTTTGTTATTTTTGGTGGGTCAGGTGATTTAGCACACCGTAAATTGTATCCGGCTTTATTTCAACTTTATTTAAAAGGTTCTTTAAACGAACATTTTGCTGTCATTGGTACTGCACGTCGACCTTGGTCACATGAATTTTTCCGTGCCGGCGTTCTTGAAAATTTGAGTGATGGCACTGTTGAGCAACGTGAGACTTTTGTTGAACATTTCTATTATCAATCACACGATGTTAAAGATTCAGCACATTACGTGGCGCTAAAACGTTTAATTGACGAATTAGATGCTAAGTATCAAATCAACGGTAATCGTCTGTTTTATATGGCGATGGCGCCAGCATTATTTGGAACAATTGCTGACCATTTGCGTTCTGAACGGTTGTTAAGTACTGGTGGTTATAATCGATTGATTATTGAGAAGCCGTTCGGTCATGATTACGAGTCGGCGCTTGCTTTGAATAACGCTATTGTTGGTACGTTTGATCAAGATCAAGTCTTTCGAATCGATCATTACTTAGGGAAAGAAATGGTCCAAAATATTCCGTTCATTCGGTTTGCTAATCCGTTCTTGGATGCCGTTTGGAATCGTGATTATATTGATAATATTCAGATTACATTGGCGGAATCACTAGGTGTGGAAGAGCGCGGCGGGTATTACGAAACTGCTGGTGCATTGCGGGATATGGTCCAAAACCACATCATGCAAATTATCGCGATGTTGGCTTTTCCACGGCCGACTAAATATGCGGATCAAGAGATTAACCAAGCTAAAAGTCAGGTTTTCGCCAGCTTACCTGTTTACACGCCTGCAGAAGTTGCGACTAAGTTTGTGCGTGGTCAATATGGTCAAGATATCGCTGGCAAGCAGGTGGCATATCGCGATGAGGACAAAATTGAGCCAACTTCAACTGTTGAAACTTTTGTGGCTGGCGAAGTTGATTTGAACTTGCCACAATGGCAAGGCGTTCCATTTTACGTTCGGACAGGTAAACGTCTACCCACGAAAAAAACACGAATTGACGTGGTTTTCAAGGCTGACACATCACAATTATTTGCTGCACAACAACCCGTTAATCCTGTGTTGACGATTCAGGTAGAACCGGAATCTGGGATCGAGTTAACGTTGAATGGTAAAGAAATTGGAACAAGCAGTTTAATTGAACCTCATCAATCACAATACTTGCTAAATGCTGACCAGCAAAAGCAAGTGCCTGATGCTTATGAACGTTTGCTTTTAGAGGCTGTCTTAGGCAAGCAGGGCAACTTTGCGCAGTGGGAAGGTATGGCAGGCTCGTGGCACTTCGTCGACGCCATTCGCTCCGCCTGGGCGCAAGAACCGACTGTAGATTTCCCTAACTATCAATCAGGAACTATGGGACCCAAAGCTGCTGACGAGTTACTAACCAAGACTGGCCGTCATTGGATCTATCAGGGTTAAGTAAGTAGTGTGAAACAAATGTTGGGTTAGGTTTGAGATTAACTTAGCGATGTCATTCGATTAGTTTGATAGTCGGACTAAATGTGAATGAGACGATTGCCTCGCTCAAAACTAGGTTCTCGTTTCGTGACGACACAAAGTAAAAGGAATCAGGTTTTTAGCCTGGTTCCTTTACTTGTTTATCGAGTGAAAAGGAGGTGGTGAAGTTGTCTGAATGGTTGGAAGTGCCGGTGCAATATCATGTTGAACGTAAGATTATTCATGTGGATATGGATGCTTTTTATGCGTCGGTGGAAATTCGCGAACATCCAGAACTAAAAAATAAAGCCGTTGTCATTGCCCATGACCCCCGTAAAAATCACGGACATGGAGTCGTCACAACTGCTAATTATGTTGCCCGTCGTTATGGTGTTCATTCAGCAATGCCGGCTGCACAAGCCTTAAAATTGATTCCAAGTAGAGAATTAGTTTTTGTGCCACCTCATTTTGACCTTTATCGCCAAGTGTCGCAGCAAGTTCATCAGATCTTTCACCAAGTTACGGAAATGATCGAGCCAATTTCGCTGGATGAAGCCTTTTTAGACGTGACACATAATAAAAAGCACGAAACCAACACGATTAAGTTGGCACAATGGATCCAACAACAAATTTTTAAAGAAACGCATCTAACTTGTTCGTTAGGCATCTCTTATAATAAATTTTTAGCAAAAGTTGCCTCGGATCATAATAAACCAGTCGGCCGAACAATTATTCGGCCAGAACAAGCGCAGATTTTTTTGCACGATTTGCCGATTGAACAATTTTTTGGCGTGGGTAAAAAAACGCAGGCGATCTTGCATGAGTTGAATATTTATACCGGCGGTGATTTAATTAAAGTTCCGCAAATGACCTTGATTCGACGCTTTAATAAAATGGGTTTTGTGATGTATCAGCATGCTCGCGGCGTTGATGATAGTCGCGTTCAAGAGCGGCGAGAACGGCAATCAATTGGTAAGGAGCGGACCTATAATCCTGATATTCAAACCGAAGAACGGGTTGAGCGACAGTTGCGTTTAATTAGTCAAATGGTGGCCGGCGAATTAGCTCAGAAACAAGTGCATGGTCGAGTATTGGTTTTGAAGATGCGCAACAGTGAGTTTGTCACGACAACTAAGCGACAATCGCAGGACCAATATTTACATGATGCAGAGCAGATTTTTCAAATTGCTTGGCAATTGTGGCAAACTTATGGTGACTTGTCGCAGGGAATTCGTTTATTAGGAATAACTGTGACGGATTTGTATCCGCAAAATTTTGAAAATATTGACTTACCATTATTTGAACCATAATTACTGAGGAAGTTCTGCAAATTATTGTAAATTTAATGGACTGATTGTGGCATTATGATACTAAAGTATGTATACTTAATGTATAAATTAATTGCAATAGCAATGGGAATTTAATTGTACAGTCTGTTCGTTTATTAAAAAACTTGCTGGAACACTTTTATTCTAACGCGGCTCATTGATAACCTTGGATTAGTGACTGTCTAACCAGTTTTAATTGACTAGCCAATTATTCATTAGCATGGTACCGCGGAATTCCTGTCTCTGATTAATTAGGGACGGGTTTTTGTTTGTAAAAAGGAGGATGACCTTGGATATTAAGTCAACGATCGTTAATAGTTTAAAATCAGTTTTGGCAGATGAGTTGTCTGCTGAACAAATCACAAAATTACTTGAAGTACCTAAGACATCGAAATTAGGTGACTATGCTTTTCCAACTTTTATTCTGGCCAAGTCGCGACATCACGCACCACAAAAAATTGCGGCTGAGTTAGCTGAGCAAATTGACCCAACACCCTATGAAAAAATTGCGGCAACTGGCGCTTACATCAACTTCTTCTTGGATAAAGGTGAGTTTGCGGAAGCAATGTTGCATGAGATTATTAGTGCTGGTAATCATTATGGTGATGATAATGTAGGTCAACAAGGTAATGTTCCGATTGATATGTCGTCACCTAACATTGCCAAGCCAATGTCAATGGGGCATTTGCGTTCAACGGTCATCGGGAACTCATTAGCTAATATTCTAACTAAAATTGGGTACCAGCCCATTAAAATCAATTATCTGGGGGACTGGGGCACACAATTTGGTAAATTAATTGTTGGCTATCATAAATGGGGCAGTGAAGAAGCGATTAAGGCTGATCCAATTGGCAATTTATTGAAGTATTACGTGCAATTCCATGAAGCAGCAGAAGAAGATCCCGAATTAAATGACGAAGGACGCGCCTGGTTTAAGAAATTAGAAGACGGTGATCCTGAAGCAACTCATCTGTGGAAATGGTTCCGCGGCTTGTCATTAGCTGAATTCCAAAAGATTTATGACCGTTTAGGCATTACGTTTGATTCATTTAACGGTGAAGCTTATTACAACGATAAAATGGATCCGGTTGTTGACGAATTAGCTGCCAAAGGCTTGTTAGAAAAGAGCCAAGGTGCACAAATCGTTAATTTAACGGCTGAAAACTTGACGCCGGCTTTAATTAAGCGGACTGATGGGGCGACTTTGTATATCACGCGTGATTTGGCTGCTGCGATTGATCGTTACAACAAATTCCACTTCGTTAAATCATTGTATGTTGTTGGTAGTGAGCAGACAGAACATTTCAAACAATTAAAAGCCGTTTTGAAGAAAATGGGCGACGATTGGGCCGATGATATTATTCATGTACCATTTGGTTTGATTACCAAAGACGGTAAGAAGCTTTCAACGCGTAAAGGTAATGTTGTTTTACTGGATCAAGTTTTAGATGAAGCGGTTGGATTAGCTAAAGAACAAATCTCTGCTAAAAATCCAGCGCTTGCTAATGCTAACCAAGTTGCTGCTCAAGTTGGTGTTGGCGCCGTTGTATTCCACGACTTGAAGAATGACCGCATGGACAGTTTTGACTTTAGTTTGGGTGAAGTGGTCCGTTTCGAAGGTGAAACTGGTCCTTATGTCCAATATTCGAATGCCCGCGCTCAAAGTATTTTACGTAAAGCTCAGCAAGATGTCGATCTTAATGGTACACTGACCTTGGTTGATCCCGCGGCGTGGGACACGTTAAAGGCGCTGGCCGATTTTCCGGCAACGATCTTGCGAGCAGCACGTGAATATGAACCATCAGTTATCGCTAAATATGCATTACGCTTAGCTAAAACTTTCAATAAATATTATGCTAATTCAAAAATCTTGGTTGTAGATGATCAACTGAATGCGCGGTTAGCACTTGTGCAAGCAACCAGTCAAGTCTTAACACAAGCGTTGTCATTGTTAGGTGTGCAAGCACCAATAGAAATGTAGGTGGAGTGTTATGAAGAAAAAAGAGCGTCAAGTTATTTTGCAAAAAATTATTCAAGAACATTTAGTTCACACGCAGGAAGAGTTGCAAGGATACTTACACGAGTATGGTGTGCGGACAACGCAAGCAACTTTATCTCGTGATTTGCGTGAGTTGAAGATTACAAAAATGCGCGATGAATATGGTAAGTCCCGTTATTTGAAGTTGTCAACAGAGACAACTGGTGATGCACAGGCCCGTCTTTTTTCAGCACTAAAAACAGTCACCAAGTCAATTGACACGGTTGAGTTTTTAGTGATTATTCATACTAGCCCTAGTTATGGTAACTTCTTGGCTGCAGCACTTGATGACTTGCGGGAGACACCACCGACCGATATTTTAGGAACAATTGCCGGACACGATACAGTGGTCGCATTTTGTAAAGATACAGCCCAGGCCCAGGCTGTGTCCTATTATCTAAAGGATCACTTGCGTTTACTCTAATAAAAATTTGCTTATTTTTGACTAAGGGGTAATAATCTTGGCATTGTTAAAGTTTGGCTTTGTCAAAAAGTCCGATCAAACCGTTATTTTTTCACCGGTTGAAGGTGAAGTTGTTGATTTGATTAAAGTTCATGATCCGGCACTAGCTCAGAAGAACTTGGGCGATGGCTTTGCTGTTGAACCAACGGACAATGTGATTTATGCGCCGGTCTCAGGACAGGTAACGATGATTGCCACGACACAACATGCAATTGGTTTTCGAATGGCGAACGGTCTTGAAGTGTTGCTACATTTGGGCCTCAATACGTCGATGTTGAATGGCCGAGTCTTTCACCTACGAGTTAAGCACGGCCAAAAGGTTACTGGTGGTCAACGAATCGCAACCGCCAATTTCAATCGAATTCGCGCACAAGGTTTTGATGATACAGTAGTTGTGACTTTCCCGAATTCAGAAGCGTTCAGTGCCACACCCAATATTTTATACGGCCCGGCATTTGGTGCACAAAAACTTGGCCGAATTCATTTACAGCAATAGAAATAACAGCAGATCGACAGTGGAACTGGGATAAAAATCTCAGTTCTTTTTATTTGGGTTGTGGATTTTTGATAAGATGAAACGATTTTGCCAGTGTGAGCCTTCTTCCTTGCAATCGATTACATAACTTGGTACTATATAGTTGTAAAGAGGAGCAGATGCTCAGCTAGATGGATAATATATCGATCTGGCAACAAAGAACTAGTGATCATTAGTCAAGCGATACTCAACGAAGGCCAAAGTTGAGTGGTGCCAAATGAGGATACTCTGTAGAGCCTGAAGGGCATAACAGCAAGGTTCTCGTGTACTAGAGCAGTACGATTTAAGTGCAAAGGCTTAAGTTAAGATTTAGGATCCAACAGATCGTCAGTATCTAAGTAGATCGTGAATGACCGATTCGTTCGAATGAGAATTTAGGACGTTTCAAAGAAGATTAGACAATGATGAGTCAATCATTGTGTTTGAACCAGGTGAACTGACTAGAGCAGGGACTTGGAGTAAAAAGTAAAATGCAGCGGTAGTTGTTCGAAGATTTAATCAGAAAGCAGTACCAAAGCAGTAACAGCTTAGTCGTTAGATCAACGAAGCTGTTAGTAACAAAGACAGCAAACAGGAACAAGGATTGAAAAAAGATGTTTGCTGTGATAACTGAATAGCATGAGGTGTTAGATATTACGAAAGATATGCAAAACGCATCTGACTTCTCTTTACGCAACAAAAAGGCGACCTAGCTGAAGTATCAATTCAACTAGGTCGTCTATTTGTTTGTCATGAATTGATTGAGATGACAAAACTTGAAAGAAAGATTCCCTTTTCGATTGAATTGATCAGTTGTAGAAGGAAACAAATAGTTTTGTTTTCGATTGGTTTTAACCAGTCAGAAATAGTAGCTATAAAGAAGCGCAAACTTAGAAACAATCCTTTAATTTTTCTGAGTAAGCGCTATCTTATTCTTGATGAGTATGAGATAATTAGGCGCGGGGATATTACAGTTTCATTTCAAATATTTCAAAAATTGGCTTGATAAACCCCTTACATCATGATGAGATTCTGAAAAATTGTCTGTTCGTTCATTCTCTCATTTACATTGACATAGGCCAACTATTTTGATAAGTTTGATAAAGAATGTTCGTGCCTTAAATTATCACATTTTGGGTCGCAACATTCCGGGCATTATTTCGCGGGCTAATCATTCACGCCTAACTCCATGGGTTGCGTCTCCTAAGATAACTCATCTTAATTAATTCGGTTCTAACGATCCAAAGATTGCTGAACAAACTTTTTTAGGAGGGCTTTACAGAAATGAAAAAAGCAAAAGTTTTCGCCACTGCCGTTTTGACTGCAGTTGTTGCATTAACCTTGGCCGGTTGTGCGGGTAAGAAATCAGGTACAAGTACTTCAGGTAAGTCAGAGACTACCAAACATACTGTTGCATTGATCACAGATACCGGTGGTGTCGATGACCGCTCCTTCAACCAATCTGCGTGGGAAGGATTACAAGCATGGGGCAAGTCCCACGATTTATCTCGTGGTAATTCTGGATTCCAATATTTCCAATCTTCTAACGAATCCGATTACATTCCGAATATTAACCAAGCAACACAAGCTGGATTCAAGACAATCTTTGGTATTGGGTATAAGTTGCAACCAGCGATTAAGCAATCAGCAAAAGATTCACCAAAGACAAACTTTGTTATTATTGATGATGCAATCGAAGGCGTGAAGAACGTTGTTTCTGCCACCTTCAAAGATAATGAATCATCATATTTGGCTGGTATTGCCGCTGCATATACAACCAAGACGAATAAAGTTGGTTTTATCGGTGGTGTTAAGGGCGACGTTATTGATCGTTTTGATGCTGGTTTTGCAGCAGGCGTTAAAGCTGGTGCAAAGAAGTTAGGTAAATCAGTTACAGTGATCAACCAATATGCTGGTGACTTTAACGCACCTGATAAAGGTAAGTCAATTGCCCAAGGTATGTACTCACAAGGCGCAGACATTATCTTCCATGCGTCTGGTGCTACTGGTAACGGTGTCTTCCAAGAAGCAAAAGCAATCAATCAAGACGGTTCAAAGAAAGTATGGGTTATTGGTGTTGATCGTGATCAGTCCGCAGAAGGTAAATACAAAACTAAAGACGGTAAATCAGCTAACTTTACTTTAACATCAACACTTAAGGGTGTCGGTGCTGTCACAGAAGATCTATCCAATCAAGCAATGAAGGGTAAATTCCCTGGTGGCAAGCATTTAACTTATGGCTTGAAACAAGATGGTGTTGGTTTGACTGACGGTCAACTTTCAACCAAAGCTAAAGACGCTGTTAAGGAAGCTAAACAACAAATTATTGATGGAAAAATTACAGTACCAGAACATCCTGCTAAGTAAAAGCGTATAGACTGACTGGAAATACTCCTTCGCTCATGCAGCCGAGGGGTGTTTTTGTCTTCCATGGGAAATGATGACAATCGGTCTGAATTGTTGATTGAGCAGGTCGTTCTGAGCTACAAGTAAGTTTCTGGAATGTGAGGTAGCAATGACAAAGTCAGAGTATGTAGTTGAAATGCGCAAGATCACCAAAGATTTTGGCGGTTTTAAGGCCAATGACCAAGTTGACTTGAAGGTAAAACCTGGTGAAATTCACGCTTTGTTAGGCGAAAATGGGGCCGGGAAATCAACGTTGATGAATATTTTGTCAGGATTATTAGAGCCAACTTCTGGTGAAATTCTGTTGAATGGTGAACCGGTTAAGATTGACAGCCCCACAGCGGCTAATCGATTGGGTATCGGGATGGTACATCAACACTTTATGTTAGTTGATGCTTTTACCGTGACCGAGAATATTATTCTGGGGAATGAGCCGAGCCATCTTGGCGTGATTGATCGTAAAAAGGCTGAGAAAGAAATTAAAGAGCTCTCAGATAAGTACGGCTTGGCGGTCGATCCGACTGCTAAAGTACGGGATATTTCCGTCGGTATGCAGCAACGTGCCGAAATTCTTAAAACGTTATATCGTGGTGCTAATATTTTAATTTTTGATGAGCCAACCGCCGTTTTAACGCCTCAAGAAATTGAAGAATTGATCGAGATTATGAAGAGCTTGGTCGCAGAAGGCAAGTCAATCATCTTGATTACACATAAACTTGATGAAATTCGTCACGCGGCAGATCGCTGTACAGTTATTCGGCGGGGTAAGAGTATTGATACCGTTGAGGTCAAAGGAACAACCAGTGAGGAATTGGCCGAAATGATGGTTGGTCATAGCGTTACTTTTAAGATTCCGAAGGCACCTGCGCAAATTGGCACACCAATTTTGAATGTTAAGGGACTTAAAGTTAACGAAAGCCGTGGGTTACCAGCTGTTAAAGGAATTGACTTTACAGTTCACGCAGGTGAAATTCTGGGTATTGCGGGAATCGATGGCAATGGGCAGACCGAATTGATTGAAGCTTTGACTGGCCTGCGTAAGGTTGTCGGTGGTGCTGTTGTCATCAAAGGTAAGGATGTTACCAATGCTGCTGTTCGTAAAATTACGGAAACCGGTGTGGCGCACGTGCCAGAAGATCGACAGAAGTATGGCTTGGTTTTACAAATGTCCTTGTCTGAGAATTTAGCCCTACAAACTTATTATCAAGCGCCAATTAGTCATCACGGTATTTTAAACTATCATGAAATGCGTCAAGAAGCTTTACGATTGATTAAGGAATATGATATTCGCACGACCAACGAACAGCTGAGAGCAGGCGAACTTTCGGGTGGTAATCAGCAAAAAGCTATTGTTGCGCGGGAATTGGATCGTAATGCTGACTTAGTTATTGTCGCCCAACCAACACGCGGGCTTGATGTTGGTGCAATCGAATATATTCATCGCCAATTAATTGATCAACGTGATCAAGGTAAAGCAATCTTATTAGTCAGTTTTGAATTAGACGAGATCATGAATTTATCAGATCGAATTATTGTACTTCATGACGGCAAAATTGCTGGGGAAGTTCGTCCTGAAACCACAACTGAACAAGAATTAGGCTTGTTAATGGCTGGTTCTAGCAAACAAGCAGCAGCTCAGGAGGTGAAGTAATGTTAAAAGTCAGTCAACCTGTCAAGAGGATTTTAGTTCCTTTAATTTCGATTTTCTTAGGCTTTTTAGTCGGTGCCATTGTGATGCTAATTTTTAGTTATTCACCGATTCAAGCTTATGCGTCAATGTTCCAGGGCGCACTGGGCAGCATGTCTGGTATTGGTGAAACATTACGTCAGGCGACACCATTGATTTTTACGGCATTAGGTTTCTCCGTTGCTTATTCCGCTGGTTTCTTCAATATTGGGATGTCCGGTCAAGCCTTAGCCGGGTGGGTGGCCAGTATTTGGGTAGCCTTAGCGTTTCCTAGTTTGCCAACATACGTCTTGTTACCCTTGGCCATTATTGTTGGTGCTTTGGCAGGCGGCTTTGTTGGTGCTATTCCTGGTGTGCTACGAGCTTTCTTTGGAACCAGTGAAGTTATTGTCACCATCATGCTGAATTATGTCGTGTTATATACTAGCACCTATTTATTACAGAATGTGATGCCCAAGAGTTTTCGCTCAAGCACGGATTCTACCCAAACGATTACCTCTCATGCTTCCTTGCGAATGGGCTGGTTACAAAATGCTTTTGGTGGTTCGCGAATTAACGCCGGTTTGTTTTTGGCATTAATTGCCATTATTATCTTCTGGATTATGATGAAGAAGACAACGCTTGGTTTTGAAATTCGTTCAGTTGGTATGAATCCTTTTGCTTCTGAATATGCTGGTATGAGCAGTAAAAAGACGATTATCATGTCAATGGTCATTTCTGGTGTGCTTTCTGGTTTAGGTGGTGTTGTTGAAGGCTTAGGAACTTACCAGAATTTCTTCACGCAAACATCATCACTTTCAATTGGGTTTGATGGAATGTCCGTGGCTTTGCTAGGTGGTGGAAGTGCCTTAGGGATTTTGTTAGCATCGTTATTATTCAGTATTTTAAAGATCGGTGGTTTAGGCATGCAAACTGGTGCCGGAGTGCCGTTTGAAATTGTTAATATTGTGATTGCGGCTATTATTTTCTTCGTCGCAATTGATTATGTGATTGGTTTGTTGTTCAAACAGAAGAAAGCCAAAGATGCTGATGCTGGGGCCAAACCAGAACAAGTCATTCATCAGCCGAAGGGAGGAACAGAGGTATGAGTTGGGTTAGTATGTTATCTTTAATCGTTTCTTCAACCTTTGTCTTTTCGACACCTTTGATTTTTACTGCGATTGGTGGTGCCTTCTCAGAGAACGGTGGTATCGTTAACGTTGGCTTGGAAGGTATCATGGTGATGGGCGCTTTTAGCTCGGTCGTGTTTAATTTAACGTTCGCGGATACCTTTGGTAAAGCAACGCCATGGCTAGGTTTGGTTGTTGGTGCGATTGTGGGAATCGCAATTTCGTTATTGCATGCGATGGCGACAATTAACTTTCGTGCTGATCATATTATTAGTGGTACGGTTATTAACTTATTGGCACCAGCATTGAGTGTCTTCTTGGTTAAAGCAATTTATGCTAAAGGTCAGACAGATAATATTGCGCAAAGCTTTGGCTATTTCAGTTTCCCAGGCTTATCTAAAATACCCATTATTGGGCCGATTTTCTTCAAAGATACGTCCTTGTTGGCTTATATTGCAATTTTAGTAGCCATCTTTTCTTGGTGGGTGTTATATAAGACGCGTTTTGGCTTACATCTCCGGTCTGTCGGTGAAAATCCTCAGGCTGCCGACACATTAGGCTTGAACGTTTATCGCCTGCGTTATTCCGGTGTCATTATTTCAGGTTTGCTAGGTGGCATTGGTGGGGCAATTTTTGCACAGTCAATCTCTGGTAATTTCTCTGCTGGAACGATTGTTGGTCAAGGTTATATTTCGATGGCAGCGATGATTTTCGGTAAGTGGAATCCAGTTGGCGCGATGGGTGCAGCATTGTTCTTCGGCTTTGCTCAAAGTTTAAGTATCATCGGCGGCCAATTGCCAGGAATCGACAAAATTCCTGCGGTTTACTTACAAGTCGCTCCTTATGTCTTAACGATTGTTGTCCTAGTATTGTTCTTAGGTAAAGCTGTTATGCCAAAAGCCGACGGAACGAATTATGTTAAGTCGAAATAATTTTGTTTAATTGAGTTTAAATCATCAAAGATCGTAAAAAAAGTTGAGTTTGTCAGCACTAGGCGGAATAGCCAAGTTGACGATACTCAACTTTTTTAATTGGGAAAATATTCTGGAAGTGGTGCCGAAACTGTTTTAGCAGTGAATGAGAATGGTGGCGTGAAGGTGATTTGGTCGCCGTGTAATAACATTTGACCATTATTTAGTGAGTGGGGGTTGGGATTATAGAGTGGGTCGCCAATAATCGGATGGCCAATGGCGGCCAAATGAACTCGAATTTGGTGAGTGCGTCCGGTTTCTAAATCTAAGGCGACTAAACTGCGACCATCTTGATGTTTGACGGTTTGATAATTGGTAGTTGCAGTCAGCCCATTGAGCCGATCAACACAGCGTTTGCGTTGATCATGAGGATCCTGGCCGATTGGCAGTGTGATTTTGCCAGTAGTCAATATGTGCTTAGGATCATCTACCCAGGCCAAATAGTGACGTTTCATAGTTTTGTTAGTTAACTGCCGATTATAGATTGGAACAGCGACAGTTGATTTAGCGACTAATAGTGCGCCGCTGGTTTGTTGATCAAGGCGATGGACAATTAAAACATCTGAATGATTGGTTTTGAGTAGATTCAACATGGTACCATTTTCGTCCGGCCGATTAGGGTGCGTCTTAATACCAGCGGGTTTGTTGACGATTAGAGTGGTCGCATCTTCAAATAGAATCTCCGGCTTTTGAGTCGCAGAAGTTAAATAGTCTTGGCGATTGGCCGGAAGAAAAGCAAAATCAAGTTGAATCAGATCACCTGTCTGCACTAATTCATTGAAAGAATGATAGCGGCCATTAACGGTAATCATTTGCTCAATCCGTAAGAAGTGCTGCCATTTTTTGGGAACCAGCCAATATTGTAACAATTGGCGAATTGTTAGTGAATTAAAATTTTGCGGTAAAACAATTTGAAAATTTGTTTGCAAATTAAAACTCCCTTGATATCTAAAAAAGCATTAAATGCGGCCCGGGTCCGATGGAATCTGGGTCGTTCATGGTAAAATTAAGCTTAATTGGATGGTTGATATATCATGAAAAGAAATGAAAACAACATAAAAACTGGCGGTGCAACTACTAAGTATCCTTATCTTAGCCGATTTTGGCGGGAATTTAAAGTCGTTTGGCGGCATGCTGAATTAACACGATGGGTAATTCTTGTCATTTTACTCGTCTTTTTAGGTGTGTCTGCTTTTTATACGATTAAGGCAAAAACCGCAAATGTTGGCGACTTAAAGGCATCATTAAAGACAACAACTACTGATATTCTTGATCGCGATGGTGACAAGGCTGGTAGCTTGTATTCGCAAAAAGGGACATTTGTGGAGTTTTCCCAAATTTCGCCAAATATTCAGCACGCGGTAATTGCGACAGAAGATCGAACATTCTACACGAATCTTGGCTTCAGTATTAAAGGAATTGCGCGGGCGGCTGTGAGCTATGTGATTCATCACGGCACGATTAGCGGCGGTGGTAGCACAATCACTCAGCAGCTAGCCAAAAACATGTTGTTAACGCAGAAACAAACTTTTGGTCGTAAAATTGCTGAATTATTCATGGCGATCGAAATTAATAGAGTTTACAGCAAGCAAGATGTTTTGACCATGTATTTAAACAATGCTTATTTTGGTAATGGTGTTTGGGGTGTGCAGGATGCTTCTAAGCGCTATTTTGGTAAGAATGCCAGTGATCTAACTGCCGCTCAAGGGGCGACATTAGTGGCAATGCTCCGGAATCCAACATACTATGATCCGGTGAAGAATCCTAAAAATGCCACTAGTCGTCGCAATTTGGTGTTAGATTTGGAAACACAAACTAACTATTTAACAGCAGATCAGGCAGCTGCGGCAAAACAGGAAGCCATGACGATTACCGATACTTATTCAGCTAGTAGTTCTTATCGCTATCCTTACTATTTTGATGCTGTCATTAGTGAAGCAATTAATGATTACGGAATCTCTGAATCAGATATTTTAAACAAGGGCTATAAGATTTACACGAGTCTGGATCAGAATTATCAGACTCAAATGCAGAATGCTTACAATAACGATTCGCTCTTCCCTAGCAGTGCTTCCGATGGAGTAGCTGCTCAATCAGGCTCGGTGGCTGTTAATCCGAGTACAGGAGGGGTTCTGGCCGTTGTCGGGCGTCGAGGAACACATACATTTCGAAGTTACGATTATGCCACGATGGCTAAACGCCAACCCGGCTCGGCAATCAAGCCATTAGCTGTTTATACGCCCGCTTTAGAGAATGGCTATCACTATGATTCCGAATTAGTAGACAAGGACACAACCTTTGGCAAAAACAATTACCATCCTACAAACGTGGACGGGACATATTTAGGAAAGGTAGCCATGTATCAGGCACTTGCTCAAAGTCGTAATGTCCCTGCTGTTTGGTTACTGGATCAAATTGGCGTCAGTAAAGGTGTTGCGTCCGTTGAAAAGTTTGGCATTAATGTGCCTAAAGCTGATCAGAACCTCGCGTTGGCATTAGGTGGACTGCAAACCGGTGTTTCACCATTACAAATGGCCCAAGCATACACCGCTTTTGCTAACAATGGTAAAATGACGACAGCACACTTTATTACGAAGATTGTCGATGCAACTGGTGCAGTAATTGTGGACAATACGAAGACTAAAACGAAAACCGTCCTCAGTCAAAAGAATGCCGAAACAATGACCAGCATGATGTTAGGCGTCTTCAATCAGGGAACGGGTATCGGGGCCAAGCCGGATGGCTATGTCGTTGCTGGTAAAACAGGAACGACAGAAGTACCTGACAGCTATCCCACTAAAGGTGCTAAGGATCAGTGGGTACTTGGTTATACACCAGATATTGTCGTGGCAACTTGGGTTGGTTATGATAAGACTGATGAGTCTCATTATTTAACGGGGAGTTATGCGCCGCGTATTTTTAAACAAGAAATGACGAACATCTTACCATATACCCCTAAGACGAGCTTCAAGACTAAGGACGCAGCAACAATTGCCAGTCAGAAGTCAGAGACGTCTTCAAGCGGTGGTAATTGGTTATCAGATTTCAGCGATAATGTCGGGAAATCCTTCGATAATGCCAAAGATCAAGTTAATCAATGGTATAATAACGTTAAAGGGCTATTTGGCCAATAAATAATAGAGGAGTTAGACAAATGACCGTTAATATTTATGATAATGCAAATGAAATGGCAGAGGTTTTACGCCAATTACCACAATTTGCTGCCTTACAAGCAGCCTTTGGTAAGATGAAGGCTGATCCAATTGCGTATGCGATGTATCAACAAATGCAACAACTCCAAGGCGAATTACAACAGAAACAAATGGCCGGTCAAGAAGTAACTGATGATGATGTTCAAAAGTTGCGGGATCTAGGCGACAAGTTAATGAAGATTGACATGATGAAAGAATTAATGGACCGCGAACGTGAAATGAATAGCGTGATGGACGAGATTAACAATATTGTCACTAAGCCAATCACTGACTTATATCGCGGTTAGAAAGGGTGAGCAGGAGTGGCAACACAACTTGTTAATCTGAAAAATGGCGAATCTTTTCAACTCGTTGTGATGATCAAACAAGCTGAAGTTCGCGTTGCTAAAAATGGGAAACGATTTATTTCGTTAGTCTTTCAGGATAAAACCGGTGAAATCTCGGGTATGTATTGGGATGCCAAAGATGATGATATTCAACATTTCGCCAGTGGCAATATTGTTCATCTAGAAGGACAACGTGATCTTTATAACGGGCAACCGCAAGTTAAGATTACTAAGTTGTATCTTGCTGATGCCAGCGAAGGATTTCAATCAAGTCAATTTGTTGCGCGAGCACCAATGTCGACGGAACAAATGCAAGATGAGATTCAAAAGGCACTGTTTGATATTCAAAACGCAAAATGGAATCGGATCGTCCGCTTTTTGTTGCAGAAGTATCAAAAAGAGTTTTATAACCATCCGGCAGCTAAAACCAATCATCACAATTTTGCTGGCGGACTCGCTTACCATACGCTGAGTATGATGCGTTTGGCGAAGTCGATCGCCCAACAATATACCCAGTTAAATTATTCATTGCTGTTAGCAGGGGTTATTTTGCATGACTTAGGTAAAACAATTGAGCTTAGCGGTCCAATTGGGACAGAATACACTGTCGAAGGTAATTTGATCGGTCATATTGTGCTGATCGATGAAGAGATTGTATTAGCTTGTCAGTCACTCAAAATCGACGTCACCGATCAAGATGTTGTGTTGTTACGACACATGGTATTATCACATCACGGGCTACTAGAATATGGTTCTCCAGAGCGGCCGAAGTTATTAGAAGCTGAAGTGCTTCATTACGTTGATGAACTGGATGCCTCAATTAATATGATTTCTAAGGCAGTAGCGAAGACAGAACCAGGAACTTTTAGCGAGCGCGTTTTCGGATTAGATAATCGTCAATTTTATCGTCCCAATAATTAAAGTAATCGTTAAAAAGTGAAAGTAGAATAAATTCAATTTTTTTGCGCGATAACATCAAATAAACGGAATTGGGACAAGATCCCAATTCCGTTTTTGTTAACAATGGTAGTAGTTAAAAACTTTAAAATATCAAAATTTTATAAAAAAGAACCAGTGCCTGACTGAGGATCAGCACTGGTCAGGTCAAGATTAAGTTAGCTCATGATAATTGACTTATAATTAATCTTGATAGTTTATTTATACCATAAACTGCAATTGAATGAAATGTTAATTTTTCCACAAAAAGCGAAATACTTTCAAAAGATAAGGAAAATCTTGGCGGATAGCTTAATTGAAACTTTTGAGGTCGATATTTGGAATGTGGCGTTGTGCTTCTTCACGCTTGCGCAAAGGTTGGATATGAAACGTGCGGGTGCCGTGGCGGCGAAGAAATACTTTGCGCTGGAACGTAGTGGGCGTCGATTTGAGCCGATTAAAAAGCAAATCGTCTCAAATGCGAGCCTTAATGTAAGCAATAAATTGCCAACATTAATGTTACTACTGAGCGGTATTTCTTCGCACTTGCGCAAAGGTTGCATACGGAATGTGCGAGTATCGTGAGGGAAAATAAATACTTTCGCTGGAACGTGGTGGACACTGCTTGAAGCCAATTTTTTACAAAATTGGCTCCAAGACAGGTCTTGTTGTAACAGCTAAAGCTGCAACAACAATCTCACCACTGAGCGGTATTTATTTTTCCTCACTAGACAAGCGAGATGGCAACCTTTACGCAAGCGCCGATTTAACGAGTGGTTAAATTGCCCCTAAAATTTTGAGAAGTACAAATTTGCAGTTAAATCACACTATCACATCTCATTCGTCAGTGCCGGAGGAAAATCGCGGTCAGCCGCGGAATTCTTGTTAGTGGTTTACCACTTACAAGAAAGCCTGAGTTTGAGACGAATTTATTCGGCTCAAACCAAGCTCGCAGCGTTCCACCAGCGTATTTTCTGTAGGCACGGAGAATAGCAACATAATAGTTCTAGGATTTGAAGTTAATTTGATATCTATTCGGCTCAAACCAGGCTCGCAGCGTTCCACCAGCGTATTTTCTGTAGGCACGGAGAATAGCAACATAATAGTTTTAGGATTTGAAGTTAATTTGACATTTATTCGGCTCAAACCAAGCTCGCAGCGCTCCACCAGCGTATTTTCCGCAGGCACGAAGAATAGCAACATTGCCAAAATTAGCCACAAAAAAAGAAGCCCGGATAATTAATCCAGCGCTTCTTTTATATTATCTAAAATTAGTTGCTGCTTGATGAGCTGACGTAACTTGAAAGGACGTTCTTCAAATCACTATCTTTAATATCAACATTAGCTTTCTTGATCACTTTGGCTAAAACTTTTTGCATAACTGTTGAATCTGATAGCCATGTGTCATAGAGTTGAGCCGTTAATTCTTTAGTATGGTCAGACATCTTGCCTTTGCCAGGGTTCTTGTCCATCTTAATGACATGATAACCATAAGAAGTTTTAACTGGTGTCTTCGTGTATTCACCTTGCTTGAGCTTGAAGGCTGCTGCCTTGAAAGTTGAGTCAAGTGAAGTGTCAGTATTGTCAAAGGCGTCTAATTTACCACCATTTGCTTTAGTACCAGTATCAGTAGACTTAGACTTAGCTAATTTAGCAAAATCTGCGCCGCCATCTAATTGCTTGATAATTGCTTCTGCTTCTTTCTTAGTTTTAACTAAGATGTGAGAAACAGTAACTTTTGGTTCGTATGACTTCCATTGTTTCTTAAGTTGTTTTTGTGTTGGTTTCTTAAGATCTTTTAAGGCTGCTTCAGTTAAGAGGTTAGTCTTAATGTTGTCTTTTAATTGGGTCTTAGTTAAGCTATTGCTTGAAAGAACAGATGAAAAACTGCTACCATATTGTTTCTTGAGGGCATTATATTGTTTTGTTACTTTTGCAGTTGATACTTTATCGCCATATTGTGTTTCCAAGGCTTTAGTGATGATCATTGTTTGTAAGGTTGATTGGCCAGAAGTTGACTTCTTCATTTCTTTATAGTACTGGTCCTCAGTAATCTTACCGCCTTTCATCGAAACAACGGTCTTACTGCTACAACCAGCTAATGTTGCAACGGCAACTAAACTAGCTGCGGCAAGTACAATTTTCTTGATAGAATTCTTCATCGTTATCTTTACACATCCTAATATATTATTGGTTTGCTCGCGAATCTCAACTCTAGTAATATAACACATTTATAGGCCGATTTAAACGACAGCTAGAAATTTAACAAAATGTTCACGAGTTCATTGCGAAATCTTCATAGTTTCATCGCAACTGAGTTTTGCCATCAATTCATTACCGGTAAAGTATCGCCAACCATGATTTACACGCTAAAGTGGTGTTTGGCTTGATCAAATTGCAGCGTTACTGTTGAAAATTATTGTTGTTTATCCTCGCGTCAATAAAAAAAACGAAACTAGAATAAAAAATCTTAGTTTCGTTTTTCTCCCATGTTTAAGCGCATAATGTCTGACAACTTCAATTAAGTTTTTATTCAGCTGAATGGTCTGTTGCTGAATCGAATCGTGCCAAGTCTTGTTGCAGTTGCTCAGTTGATTCATTGATTTGATCTAGTCGTGGTTGTGCTTGGAATTGAAAGTCTGTCGCTGTTTGCTGAATTTCAGCAATCGTTGGTTTTAACGTTGCTTCGACCTCATGATGCAGGTTCGTTACTGCGTTTTGAAATTCTTTGACACTGGTAGCAACGTTATTGGTTGCATGTGTTAAATCTTTGAAGTAGTTGGTGACACCTTGCTGGCGTTGCTTGCCAGTTTTTTCAGAGGTTAGCAGCACATACGCTGTCCCTAAAACGGCACCAATTAATAAACCTTTGCCAAAACCAAACTTTGCCATTTAATCGTCCTCCAATTGGGCGCTAATTTGCGCTGCAATCGCTTCTAACTTCTCAGTGTTATATTGCTCAGTGTGATCGCCAAAATGGATTGAGAAGTCATCTTGATCGCTATAACGAGGAATGAAATGAATATGAGAGTGAAAAACAGATTGGTAGGCAACCGCACCATTATTATTGCAGATATTTAAACCTGTCATTGTTGGAAAAGCTGCTTGTAAAGCACGAGCAATTAAAGGAATCTTAGTTAAAACCTTATTTGCTAAATCAGCATCATAGGCAAAAATATCAGGGACATGTTTTTTGGGGACTAAGAGCGTGTGCCCAGGCGTTGCTTGAGAGATGTCTAAGAATGCCAAGACATCGTCATCCTCGTAAACTTTAATGCTCGGAATCTCACCGTTGATTATTTTACAAAAAATACAATCATTCATCTAATTTCACCTTCATAGTTATACTCAAATTCCACTAATTCATGCTATCATTATACAAGTAAATCGAAAATTAAACAAAGTTGAACGAGGATTCGCTAGCAAGTTATCCTGTAATTAATGATTGTCTGACTGATTAAAGGTTTCGTGAAAGGAATTCAAATGTTAAAAGTTGAAAATTTAACTGGTGGTTATCAACACCTGAAAATTCTGCAAGATGTTAGTTTTGAAGTACACGATGGTGAAGTGGTTGGTTTAATCGGCTTAAATGGTGCCGGAAAGTCAACAACAATCAAGCATATTTTAGGCTTGCTGCAACCAATGAGCGGCGAAATTATTCTTAATGATCAAAAAATGCTCACAGACTTGGCCCATTATCGGCAGCAAATCGCGTTTGTTCCTGAAACACCAATTCTGTATCCTGAGTTGACTTTGAAGGAACATTTAGAGTTAACGATGATGGCTTATCAATTAGACAGTCAAGTGGCGTGGGAAAAAGCCAATCGCTTGTTGAAGATTTTCCGTCTGGAGCAAATGCTGGACTGGTTTCCAATCCATTTTTCAAAAGGGATGCAGCAAAAAGTGATGATTGTTAATGCCTTCATGACTGAAGCTGACTTACTGATTATTGATGAGCCATTTACCGGGTTGGATCCGTTAGCAGTGCACAACTTGTTAGACCTGATTGCTGAGAAGAAAGCTGCGGGTAAAGCCGTTTTAATGACCACGCATGTTTTAGCAACCGCACAAGTACAGGCGGATCGTTTTATTCTCTTAAATCATGGGCAAGTTCGTGCTCAAGGAACGGTGGCAGAATTAGCCCAGCAATTCGGCGTAGCAGAGCAAAATTTGGATCAGATTTATTTGCAAATGGCAAAGGAGAATGGCGATGCGTAAGTTTGACGATTTGTGGCATACGCGGCAACGATTGCATTTGCTGGAGCAGAGTAAATATTTACGCTATGTTTTTAATGATCATTTGATGATTGCCGTGATTTTTTTATTTGGTGCGTTAGCCTATTGGTATAGTCAACAATTGCGTTTAATTACGCAACCGTTATGGTGGGCGCAGCTATTAGTGGCTGCTGTTTTATTAATTAGTTTAACTCTTGGTCATTTGGCGACTTTGTTACGACCAGCCGATCAAATCTTCTTATTACCGGCAGAAAAGGAAATGCAGCGCTATTTAGTGAGAGCACGTCGGTACAGTTTATTATTGCCGTTGTTTGTTTTAATCGCTGTGGTGGGTGTCTTGACACCTTTTGCCTTGCGCGCGACGCGATTGACGGGTATTAACTGGGGATTGACGCTAGTTGGGTTGCTCATTTTGAAAGATATTCAGTTGTGGCTGCAATTATTGCAACTGTTTGATTTTTCTGGTCGCCAGAAACAGCAGTTAGTGGCGTTGTTTTGGGGAATTGCTGTTGTTGGTCTATTACTAAGCGTCTATGGCTATGCTTGGCTATTAGTACTGTTGGCATTAGGCTTGGATATTTTACTGATGGCACAAGCTAAAAAATTATTATCAGCACAACGTTTAGTTTGGCGAGCAGCCATTGCTAAAGAAAATCGCCGGCAGGAAGTCATTAATCGCTTTTACAATTTGTTTGTTGATGTGCCTGGAATTAGCAGCTCGGTTCATCGTCGTAAGTGGCTTGACCCGGTTACAAAACTGCTAGCTGGTCGACAAAATAATGCGTTTCGTTTTTTATTCAGTCGGACATTTATGCGTCGATCAGAATACAGCAATATTTGGTTACGTTTCTGTATTGTCGGACTAGTCTTAATCTTCGCTGTGAAACAACCATTGGTTTTGCTGATTATCGTCTTATTATTCTTGTTCTTAACCGGTTATCAGTTGTTGCCGCTCTACCGACATTTTGACCACAACGCGTTGATCGCAATCTTTCCGACCACCACTGCGACGAAGCAAGCGGCTTTTATTCAAGTTATGACACGAGTATTGGCGGTTGAATGGGTCATTGATAATGTGGCTGTTCTGATAAGCCTAGGCGTTAATTTATGGAGTGTTGCGATTGTGCTTGTATCCTTAGCATTACTTGTCTTATTATTGCGTTTGTATTTACCATTACGCTTAAAACAGCGTCAGAAAGGAATTAAATAATGCGTCTACGTAATAAATCCTGGGTTCCCGACTTAATGGCAGCTCATCCAGAAATGATCGTGCAAGCACCACAGGATAATTTGGCCGGAAATTGGGCAGCACGGTTTACCAATTCTGACTTACCAGTTGAATTAGAAATTGGTTCTGGCAAGGGACAATTCATTATTGGGATGGCTCAGGCTCATCCGGAAATTAATTATATTGCGATGGAATTACAATCCGCCGCAATTGGCATGATTTTACAAAAGCAAATTGAACTACAATTGCCAAACTTACAATTATTTCTTGGTGATGGTGCAGTAGTGACCGACTTTTTCGCACCAGGGGAAGTTAATAATCTTTATTTGAATTTCTCTGATCCTTGGCCGAAAACCCGGCACGCTAAACGCCGACTGACTTATCCCACCTTCTTGGCACAATATCGGCAAATTCTGCTAGTAGCCGGGCAACTACGTTTTAAGACCGATAATCAAGGCTTATTTGAATATTCGTTACAAAGTTTGAACGCTAGTGATTGGTTGTTTGATTTCATTTCGTTAGATTTACATCACAGTGAGCGACAGGCAACTAACGTCGAAACAGAATATGAGCAAAAGTTTGCGGCAAAAGGGCAAGTCATCTACGCATTAGATGCACATTTTCCAGAGTCTAAATAAAGATTATGGTGAAAATGGGTCTCAGTAATTAATTAGCAAAGGCATCAAAGGGGTTGGAGATAACAGTGAAACAAAAAAACAAGTATCAAATTGAATTGCCGCCTGAAGTAGTTGAAAGTATGTCATTAGAGCCAGGGCAAGAAGTGCGTATTTCGGTTAAGGATGATGTCGCAACGATTGAACCAGTATCGCAAATTCGTGAGGCCGTGCAACGACAAGTGCAATTGTGGTCGATTGTTACGGCGATTGTCACGGCAATTGTTTTTTTCATTGTTGGAACGGTTCAACAGGCTAAACAAATTCCGATTAGTGGTGATAATTCGATTGCGACGTGGTTGATCATTGCCAACGCCGTGGTGGGGACACTCGTATTTACGGCATTTTTTATTAAAAGTCGGCGTTCAAAAAGTGGCGCGGCTCCAGAGCGTATTTATTGGCGTAATTTTCCGGTAATCGTGGTCGCTTTTTGGCTAATCTTGGGATTGGCTTTGATTGGCATTTCTTGGTTAATGGGGCAAGTCTTTACAGATGTTTCTTTCGATTTAATGACATCAAGTTTTATTTTTCTAATTTTTTGTTATATGACCAATTATTTAATGGCATTAGCGGCAATCAATTTGAATTCGCAAATGTTGACGACGCTATTTACGGTGACGATTGTTGGCGGCATGTTTATTTCCATGGCTACGAATGGTGCCAATCATTGGTGGCAGTATAACTTAAGTTTTTTAGGAACGAGTGTTGCCAAAAATAGTTGGCAGTTCAACTTCACGTTGATTTTCTCTGCTTTGATTATGGTCGCTTTGATTGATTATCTATTTGTCTCGTTGCAGCAAGTTTATCCAAAGAACTGGCGACTGACGACGTTGCGTTGGTTATTAACTTTTGCAGCAATCAACTTGGGTGCAGTCGGTGTTTTTCCTAATAATGCTAATTTCCATATTTTGCATGATCAAATTGCTGGGTTTATGGTGTATTCAATTCTGATTTTAATTATTGGTATTCGTTGGTTATTACCCAATGTTTCACGGGAGTTTTTGATTGCATCGTATATTATTGGTGCGTTTTTGTTTGTTTGTGAGATTGCTTTTCAAGTGATCGGTTATTTGTCATTAACCGCGTTCGAAATTATTGCTTTTGTGGCTGCATTTGGCTGGGTGATTCTACTCTTTCAAAAGATTCGCGAATTAATTGATGGCCGCGAAGTTATCGTGGAAACACCGCTAAAAGTGGAATTGATTAAAGTGAATGAAAAGTAAAATTGTTAGATTGCATTTATGAAGTGTCGCGTATTTTTGCTGCTACTGTTTTAGTGCGTTAAAGTATCAAACTATTGCTGCGCGCTTGTGCAAAGGTTGCATATAAAACGTGTGAGGTGCCGTGGTGGAAAATAAATACTTTCGCTGGAACGTAGTGGGCGTCGATTTGAGCCGATTGAAGTACAAATCGTCTCAAATACGAGCCTTATTGTAGTCGATAAATCGTCAACAATAATGTCACTACTGAGCGGTATTTATTTTCCACCACTAAACAAACAAGAGGACAACCTTTGCGCAAGCGCTGAGATGACGAGTGGTTAAATGAACACTAATTTTGAGAAGTATAGATTTGGAGTTTAGTCGTACTAACGCACTTTTGTCAGTGCCGGAGGGAAATTGCGGTCAGCTCGCAGCGTTCCACCAGCGTATTTCCCGCAGGCACGAAGAAGCACTATCCACAGTAAAATAGTGAATACGTGATAAATTATTTAGACACACAAAAAAGCGTGGTAGATTTCGCACGCTTTTTTTGATGCCACTGTACTATTTAACTTGTTCGAGTTCTAGTAATTCTTTGCTTTTAGCATCAAAAATGAATTGATATTGAACCAGTTTGTCATTTTCTTTACGCGTAATTCCACCGACGTAAACAACACGACGTTCGTTATGCAAGGTTGTTAAACGCGGGGCTGATTCAATCCAAGCACCTTCGATTGGGCCTTCTTGCAAGAATAATCGTTTTAATTCGCTTAATAATTGATCAGGTAGACGTTTCATGTAACGATGCCAGCAAAAGGCACTAGTTAAGCCGATTGCTAAACCCTGTACAAATCCGAAGCTAGCATATTTGACAATTTTCTTAGTAGTTTCATCCATGAGATAATTCCTCCGCCAACAATGGTATTATTATCTTCTAGGATACGCTGTTTTGCGTTTGGGGGCAAATAATGACGTTGGGATAAAAATTTTGACTTTGGGTATTTTGGATTTGAAACGTGCTCAAAGCAACTGGCGACAGTGATTTTAAGCGTGAATCTCATTGCGTTGTCACGCATCAATCTTTCCACTTAAATTTGGACCAGCAACCCGTTGCTTTTCGCGCTCTGATTTTGAAACGTGCTACGAACAACTGACTGCGCATAATTTAAGCGTGAATCTCACTGCGTTAACACGCATTGATCTTTTCGTTTAAATTAAGACAGTCAATTCGTTGTTCTCAGCGCTCTGATTTTGAAACGAATTGATTGACGCTTACTAAATGATAGCTTATTATAATCACAGAATGATTTGGAGGGTACTTCATGAAACAATTAGCTGAATTTAATCAACAAGATTTAAGCACTGTCACTGCTCATAACAAAACAATTTTATTTTTCACGGCAACTTGGTGTGGCGATTGTCGCTTTATTAAACCAGCGATGCCTGCTGTTGAGGCGGAATATCCTGACATTACCTTTGTGGAAGTTGATCGTGATGAATATTTGGAATTAGCCCAAGAACTTGGCATTATGGGAATCCCTAGTTTTGTTGCTTATCAAGATGGTCAGGAAGTCGGCCGGTTTGTAAATAAAGATCGTAAAACCAAGCAAGAAATTGAAAATTTCATTAATGGTTTAGCTTTTACGAAGTAATACTTTAAAAAACCTGCGAACTATCTTACAATATAAAGCGTGCTGAAGTCCGGTTGAAGTTCATCTTCCGCGATTCTTCAACAAGCTTTATTTTTTTGAAAATTAATGAAAAGGAAGTTTTTCGATTGCTGATCTCAAGCTACAATCCCACGGCCTTAGGCGATGTTTTAATTATGGTGACTGGACAAGCAACTAACGCAGAACAAAATGTTGTGAGTCAAGGCGATGTTACTTGCATTATCAGAAAAGATCGTGATGAATTAGTTGGCGTCAATTTGTTTAATGCTTCCCAACATGTCCATGAGTTGACAGTTAACGGTCAGATCTTTCTCAGTGAGGAACAAATCGCTGAAGTTAATGCGGCACTGCAACAAGCTGGTTTTGATTTCGTTGTTTCTTTTGACAATCAACCGAAGTTTGTCGTTGGTCATGTGGAAACGTTAGTTGAACATCCTGACTCAGATCATTTGCACATTGCGCAAGTTGACCTGGGCACTGAACAACAACAGATTGTTTGTGGTGCACCTAATATTGGTGCCGGTCAAAAAGTCGTTGTTGCGCGGATTGGCGCGATGATGCCTGATGGTAAGATTATTTGGCCCGGTAAATTACGTGGTGTTGCAAGTTACGGAATGATTTGCAGTGCGCATGAATTAGGTTTGCCGAATGCACCTCAACGTCATGGTATTTTAGTCTTAGATGCAGCTACTGAAACTGGAGCGGCCTTTGATTTTGCCGGCGATTATTCCGCTAATTACTAAATAATAATGATAAATTTTTGGAGATAGATATAAGATGACGGCTGCAGATAAAAAAGTATATTTCATCGGCATAAAAGGGTCAGGCATGAGTGCCTTGGCTTTGATTTTAAATGACCTTGGCTATGAAGTCGCAGGTTCTGATATTGATCAGTACACCTTCACCCAAACACCACTTGAAGAAGCTGGTATTCCCATGTACTCCTTCAGTGCGGACAACATTAAACCAGGCTGGACGTATATTAAAGGTAACGCCTTTCCTAAGACGCATCCTGAAGTTGTGGCTGCACAGGAACAAGGCGATAAAATTGTCAGCTATCCTGATTTCTTGAGTGAATTGTTGACGGGTTACATTAGTATTGGTGTTTCTGGTACACACGGTAAAACAAGTACTACCGGTTTGTTAGCACATGTTTTAAGCGGTGTCGCTAAAACGTCATACTTAGTTGGTGATGGTACTGGTAAAGGCGTTAAAGATGCAAAGTTCTTCGTTTATGAAGCTGATGAATATCGTCGCCATTTCTTGGCTTATCATCCTGATTACACAATTATGACAAACATTGATTTTGACCATCCTGATTATTATCAAGATGTTAATGATGTGATTAGTGCTTTTCAATCAGAAGCTGATCAGACGCAAAAGGGTATCTTTGCTTGGGGCGATGACCAAAATGTTCGTCAAATCAAAGCTAATGTCCCAATTTATTATTACGGGACGAATGATAGCGATGATTTTCAAGCTGTTAACATTCAGCGGACTGATTTAGGTTCGGCTTTCGATGTCAAACACGAGGGCAAGCTCTTAGGTCATTTTGAAATCCATTTGTTTGGTGAACATAACATTTTAAACAGTGTCGCTGTTGTGGGTGTGAGCTATTTGGAAGGCTTGTCCATGGCCGAAGTTGCTGCTGAATTATTGACTTTTAAAGGTGTTAAACGTCGTTTCAGTGAGACTGATATTGGTCAATACACATTGATTGACGATTACGCTCACCATCCATCCGAAATCAAAGCAACAATTGATGCTGCTCGGCAGAAATATCCGAACAAGAAAGTTGTTGCTGTTTTCCAGCCGCATACTTATAGTCGGACGAAAGCTTTAATGCCTGGCTTTGCAAAGAGTTTGAATTTAGCGGATGAAGTTTTTCTGACTGAAATTTTTGGGTCTGTCCGTGAACATCAAGGCAGTGTTTCTAGTGCGGATTTGGGTGCTAAGATTGAACACGGCGGTTCAGTTATTCATCTTGATGATTTGACGCCGCTCGTTAACGAAAAGGGTGCTGTCATTGTCTTTATGGGTGCTGGCGACATTCAAAAATACGAGAATGCATTCAAAGATTTAATTAAATAAAGTTAGTGCTGAAAGCAAGACAAAAACTGAGTTAGGGCATTTTAGTTCAAACTTTTAGCGCATAACATCACCAAAAAATGAACTGGGATTTTTATCTCAGTTCTATTTTTATCATGACAATTAAATCAATCGATATTGAGTTCTCAAAGTAATCGGCAACATGTTAAGATAAAAGAAAGTCCGATCCTGAATTTAAACTGAATGGGGTATCTTAAAATGAAAATTGAACATGTCGCTCTTTTAACCCGCGACTTAGAAAAGATGCGTGAATTTTATGAGGATTACTTTGATGCTAAAAGTGGTGCTAAGTACGAAAATCCGAAGACAAAATTTCAGTCATATTTTTTAACATTTACTTCAGGTAGTCGCTTGGAAATTTGTTATAAAAAATTCGTTGACTTGCAACCAGGCGAAACATTAGGTTATTGTCACTTAGCGCTCGCAGTTGGCAATAAAGAAGCAGTTGATCATCTCGCAGCTCGTTTTGTGGCGGATGGTTATCCTTTGTTGAGCGGGCCACGAACGACTGGCGATGGTTATTATGAAGCGGTGGTTCAAGATCCTGAAGGCAACTTGATCGAATTAACGACGGATTAAATTTGAAATTGTAAACAGGAGAGCAGCGATGACACAAGATTTCGAATATGAACGAATGTTAGCTGGGCAATTATATCTGGCCCGCGATATTTTCCCAGAGCATGGTTCACAACCAGGAAAAGTAATTGCACAGAAGATTAATCAAACACCAATTGAAAACACGCAAGAAATTATTCGTCTAGAAAAGGAATTATTTGGTAAAACTGGTACCCAGCTTTATGTCAATCCACCACTGAATGTGGATTATGGGCGTCATGTCGAAGTTGGTGAGAATTTTTACGCCAATATGGATTGCATCTTTCTCGATGTGAATAAAATTATTATCGGTGATAATGTGATGGTGGGACCGCGAGTTGGGTTTTACACCGCTGGTCATCCAACGATTGCCGAGATTCGGATTGAAGATTTGGAATTTGGTTTGCCAATTGTCGTTGAAGATAATGTTTGGATCGGCGGCAGTGCTGTGATTTTACCCGGTGTCACAATTGGTAAGAATTCAATCGTCGGTGGTGGCGCTGTTGTGACAAAAGACGTGCCCGCCAATAGCATTGTTAGTGGTAATCCAGCAAAGGTAATTCGCATGATTAACGATCAAGACCGACAAAAGTGGGAACAAGCTAAACAGATTTACTGGGCCGCAAAAAATCAAGAAAAATAACTGATCAAGTGGAGTTGAAGTATGTTGTTGCTTCAATTCTTTTTATTTGGTGTTTTGTGAGGAAGTTATTGCTAAAACTATGATGTTGCGATTCTCCGTGCCTGCGGGAAATGCGCTGGTGGAACGCTGCGAGCATTGGTTTGAGCCGAATCAAAAACAATTCGTCTTGAATGTGAGCTTTATTGAGGGCGGTAAATCCTAGAACTATGATGTTGCGATTCTCCGTGCCTACGGGAAATACGCTGGTGGAACGCTGCGAGCGTCGATTTAAGCCGAATCAAAACCCATTCGTCTTAAATACGAGCATTCTTGTAAATGGTAAACCACTAACAAGAATGCCGCTGCTGACCGCGATTTCCCTCCGGCACTGATAAATGTGCGTTAGTGCGAATTAACTACAAATTTACATCTCTAAAACTTGGGAGTAATCTAACTACTCGTCAATTCAGCGCTTGCGCAAAGGTTGCCATCTTGCTTGTTAAGTGGCGGCGAAGAAATACCGCTCAGTAGTGACATTAATGTTGGCAATTTATTGCTTACATTAAGGCTCGCATTTGAGACGATTCGCTTTTTAATCGGCTCAAATCGACGCCCACTACGTTCCAGCGAAAGTATTTCTTCGCCGCCACGGCAACGCGTACGTTCCATAAGCAACCTTTGCGCAAGCGCGGAGAACCACAAAATAATAGTTTTAGTTTATCAGCAATGCATAGAGTAACTTTGTGTAAGTGCGAAGAAGTAAACTAGAAAATTAGCCCGTTTATTTTTGTTTCATTCTTTTCTCTGCTAGAATAAAGTTAACGCAATATCTTGGAGGCTCTTATGTCACAAACTGATCAGACCAAAAAACTTTTATTATTAGACGGCAATAGTTTAGCCTTTCGTGCTTTTTTTGCCTTACACAATTCTTTGGATAAATTTACTAATCAAGAAGGATTGCACACTAATGCACTCTACACGTTTAGCAATATGTTGGATAATTTATTAGCCAGCGAGCAGCCAACTAATGTGTTGGTTGCTTTTGATGCGGGTAAAACCACGTTCCGAACGAAGATGTTTGATGATTATAAAGGAACACGTAGTAAAACACCCGCTGAACTTTCGGAGCAAATGCCTTACTTCAGCACATTGTTAGATGCTTATGGCATTGCCCATTATCAACTGGCCGATTATGAAGCCGATGATATTATCGGTACCTTGGCTAAAGAGGCCGCTGGTGAAATGCCGGTAGTTGTGGTGACTGGTGATCGAGATTTAACGCAACTGACAAGTGCCAACACAACGGTTAAAGTTAATCGCAAAGGGGTTAACGATGTCGAAGCCTACACGCCAGAATACTTACAAGAAAAGTTAGGCCTAGTACCTGATCAAATCATTGATATGAAGGGGCTAATGGGGGATACCTCAGATAATTATCCTGGTGTTACTAAAGTTGGTGAGAAAACAGCGCTAAAATTACTGACCGAATATGGCAGTGTTGAGAACTTATACGAACATGTCGACGAAATGAAGCAGAGTAAATTAAAAGAAAATTTGATCAACGATAAAGCACAAGCCTTCTTGAGTAAAAAGTTAGCCACAATTAATGTGAATGCACCGTTGACGGTTTCTTTGGCCGATACTGAGCGCAAGCCGGTTGATGAAGCCGCACTGGTGCAATTTTATCAACAAATGAATTTTAAGTCGAAACTAGCAAAATTGCCGCAAACTGGCACTGATGGTGAGGTTACGGCACCCGCAATGATAGCTATTTCGTTTACGGAATTAACAGCTGCAAATTTAGCTGCGGCTTTAGCCAAAAAAATGCGGCGTAGTTTTGTGATTGATATTTTAGGCGATAATTATCATGTGGAAATGCCGATTGGTTTTGCTTTTGGTACGGACGAACAATGGTATTACAGTACGGACTTAGGCCTGTTGACAACGCCGACGTTGAAAGATTGGCTCCAAGATCCTGAACAAGAAAAAGATGTCTTTGACAGTAAAAAAACGATGGTATTAATGGAACGGTTAGGCGCTCCAATAAAAGCGATGACCTTTGATTTATTATTGGCTTCTTATTTGCTGGACACCAATGATAACAGCAACGATTTAGGAATTTTAGCACAACAATATGATTATTTTGATGTGCAAACTGACTTGGAGGTTTATGGTAAAGGAGCTAAGCGCGCGGCACCAACCGATGTGGCGGTGTTAGGCGAGCATCTGGCACGAAAAGCCCGGGCAATTTATCAGTTACGTTCAGAATTATTGAAACAGTTACAAGAGAACGATCAAGATCAACTTTATGATGAAATTGAAGCACCGTTGGCGATTGTGCTTGCTCAAATGGAACTGGCAGGAATCACAGTAGATAGCCAACGTTTGAAACAAATGCAGGCAGACTTTAGTAAGACACTTTCTGAAATTGAAGCATTGATTTATGAGGATGCTGGGCACGAATTTAACATTAACTCACCGAAGCAATTAGGAACGGTCTTATTTGACGAGTTGAATTTACCGATCATTAAGAAAAATAAAACCGGCTATTCCACTTCAGTTGAAGTGTTGGAACAATTACAAAGTGCGCACCCAATTGTGCAACGAATTTTGACTTATCGCCAAATTTCGAAGTTGCAATCAACTTACATCAAAGGTTTGCTGAAGGTGATTCATCCGGATCATAAAGTGCATACCCGTTATTTACAAACATTGACCCAGACAGGTCGGTTATCATCAGTTGATCCTAATTTGCAAAATATTCCTGTGCGCTTACCAGAGGGCCGCAAGATTCGTCAGGCGTTTGTACCTAGCCATCCGGATTGGGAAATTTTTTCCAGTGATTATTCTCAAGTTGAGTTGCGAGTTTTGGCCCATGTCTCTGGCGATAAAAGTATGCAGGAAGCTTTCAAGAGTGGTTATGATATCCATGCCCACACGGCAATGAAAATTTTCGGGTTGAGCGATCCTAGTGAAGTGACGCCAGACATGCGGCGGCAAGCCAAGGCAACAAATTTCGGGATTGTCTATGGCATTAGTGATTACGGTTTGTCGAAAAATATTGGCATTTCGCGGCAGCAGGCAGCGGCCTTTATTGCGGCCTATTTCGAGCAGTATCCAGACGTGAAGACTTATATTGATAATATTGTTGCGTTGGCGCGGCAGCAAGGGTACGTGGAAACAATTATGCACCGACGTCGCTATTTACCAGATATTAATTCCAAAAACTTTAATTTACGTTCGTTTGCAGAACGAACGGCGATGAACACCCCAATTCAAGGTAGTGCCGCCGATATTATTAAGGTTGCAATGATCAATATGCAAAAGCGACTACAAACAGAAAATTTACAAGCTAAGATGTTGTTACAAGTTCACGATGAGTTGATTTTTGAAGCTCCAACTACAGAGATTCCGATTTTAGAAAAGTTGGTACCAAGTGTCATGGATTCGGCCGTCAGCTTGGATGTACCGCTAATTGTCGAAAGTGCCCATGGCAAAACCTGGTATGACGCCAAGTAAAAAAAGTGAGATTAACGTTGTCACCATTAGCAGTGAGATAGGGCCATGTTTCAACTAGGCGCATTTTGCCTAAGTTGAATGGACACCGCCACGAACAACAAAAGTTTCTTAGCGGGCTTAGCTAAGAAACTATCATAAAAGTGAGATAGGGCCATGCTTCAACTAGGCGAACTTCGTCGAGCTATGTTTCTTGCGGCACGTACTTTGCCACAAGAATAGACAGCGTCCGTAGCATCAAAACTATTTGCGATTTGCGCAAATAGTTAACCTTAGCTGCGGAGTAGCAGTTGAATGGACGCCGCCACGAACATCAGAGTTTCTTAGCGGGCTTGGCTAAGAAACTATCATTAGCAGTGAGATAGGGGATCATAATTGTGCCAGAATTACCAGAAGTTGAAACAGTTCGTCGTTCATTATTAGGCATCATTCAAAATAAAACGATTAAAGATGTTCATGTTTATTATGGGAAAATTA
The DNA here is from genome assembly GCF_003946695.1 of Lapidilactobacillus bayanensis. Lineage (GTDB taxonomy): Bacteria > Bacillota > Bacilli > Lactobacillales > Lactobacillaceae > Lapidilactobacillus > Lapidilactobacillus bayanensis. Next base: position 65,801 of record NZ_RHOX01000011.1, read on the forward strand.
TTGTTGGTGATCCAGAAGTTTTTGTGAGCATGTTGCGAGGACGAAAAATTGAGACGATTGATCGCCGCGGTAAGTATTTGTTATTCCGATTTGACCATAACTTGACGATGATCAGTCATCTGCGGATGGAAGGCAAATATTTTGTACGGCAAACGGCGGAGCCAGAGAATAAGCATGTTCACGTGGTTTTTGAATTAACAGATGGTAGTGCTTTACAATATCAGGATGTGCGTAAATTTGGTCGAATGCAGCTGGTTAAAACTGGCACAGAGAATCAAGTCTCAGGAATTAAATCTTTGGGACCAGAACCGTTTAGTCCAGAATTTCAAGTAGATTCATTTTATACAGCCCTACAGCATCATCACAAAGCCATTAAGGAAGTTTTACTTGATCAGCATGCGGTGACTGGTCTCGGCAATATTTATGTTGACGAAGTTTTATGGTTGAGCAAGATTAACCCACTTTTACCAGCTAGTGACGTTACTCGTGAACAAGCAGCAGTTCTGCATGATAATACGATTCACGAATTGCAAATGGCGGTTGAACATGGTGGCACGACAATTCGTAGTTATGTTGATGCCAATGGTAACAGCGGTCAGTTTCAATTCGAGCTACATGTTTATGGTCGCACCGGTCAGCCTTGCGAACGTTGTGGAACCGCTATTGAAAAAATTAAACTTGGTGGTCGCGGCACTCATTTTTGTCCGCATTGTCAGCCGATTCCTGTGGCTAAGGAGCAGTCTAAATGAGTAAAGTCCTGGGATTAACTGGCGGCATTGCTTCCGGCAAGTCAACCGTTGCAGCCCTATTTAAAAAAAAGGGTGCGGCTGTGATTGACGCTGATTTGATTGCGCATCAACTTGTGGAACCGCAGCAACCAGGTTTAGCAGCAATCATCGCGACTTTTGGCCAAGATTATTTATTGGCGGATGGTCATTTGAATCGACAAAAATTAGGCCAGCTGGTTTTTAATGATCCTCAAGCTTTGTTCAAACTAGATGAGTTGACGCATCCCTTAATTCGTCAGGAAATCTTGCGGCAAACCGCTACTTATCGAGCTAGTGGTCAGTGTTTAATCGTCTATGATATTCCCTTGCTGTTTGAAACAGGCTATCAGCCATTATGTGATGCGGTGTTGGTCGTTGATGTTCAACCAGCGGTTCAATTGGCACGGGTGGAATATCGTGATCATCTTGATGAAAAAGCTGCTCAGGCGCGAATTGCAGCGCAAATGGATCGTGAAGAAAGATTAGCACGAGCCGATTTTGTGCTAGACACATCTAAGACGACTGCAGAATTACCGTTCACTTTTACTAAATTGTGGCAGAGTGCTGCCTTTCAAAATTTCTTAAATCAATAAACGTGTGTATCAATGGCGAAGGTGGTTGTTTCGCTATTGGTACACATTTCTTTTTTAAGGTATAATGAAAACAAGTTAGAAAGTCTAAATCGAGGTGCTTATTGAATGCAATGCCCACGTTGTCACCATAATTCATTAAAAGTTGTTGATAGTCGTCCAGCAGATGAAGGACGTGCTATTCGGCGTCGGCGCGAATGCGAGAATTGTGGTTATCGGTTCACCACATTCGAGCGAATTGAACAGACACCATTATTAGTCGTTAAGAAAAACGGTACGCGTGAAGAATTTAACCGCAAAAAGATTATGCGTGGTTTAGTACGTGCAGCCGAAAAACGCCCAGTGACCATGGATCAAATGACAGATATCGTTGATAAGATTGAACATGATATTCGTCAAACTGGTGAGAATGAAATTCGTTCTGAAGATATTGGTGAGTTAGTAATGAAATATTTGGCTGGCGTTGATGATGTGGCTTATATTCGTTTTGCCAGTGTTTATCGGGAATTTAAAGATATGAGTGTCTTTATGGAAGAAGTTCAAGAAATGATGGCACGTGAAAATGATCTCGACCAACAGAATAAGTCTGGTCAAAGCGATAAGGATGAGCAGCATGAAGACTGAAACCAATGTTGATCCTCAATTAGGTTATTTTTTAGTCCGTGGCGCCAACTGGAGTGACCTTAATCAGCGAGTTTTTACAGCTTTGTATCAACCCATTTTGTCGGCTCAAGCATTCGCACTTTATTTAACCCTCTGGCATGAAGTTGATGATCATCAATTAATTTCACAACGCTCGGTTCATTTTGAATTATTTGATTTGATGGATCAGGATGCACAGACTTTTTTGAAATCACGACAACAATTAGAAGCATGTGGATTATTAAAAACCTATCAGAAACGTGACACCTTGGGTGAATATTTAATTTATCGCTTGTTAGCACCATTAGCACCAGAGAAATTCTTCCAAGAAGAAATTTTAGCAACGTATTTGTTGGACCGTGTTTCGCGTAAGAAGTTCATGGCTTTACAACGAGAATTTCAATTACCAGACGTTGACCTCAGTAATACTCAGGAATTAACCGTCGGCTTTTTGGACGTTTTCCACATGGCTGATTCCGCTTTGTTAACACCACCCAAGGAAGTTAAGGCTGGTGCCGCGAAGTTTAAACAAGCGCAAACAACCGCAGCTGTTTCTGAAATTAGTCCGGCAGAATTGGCGGCGTTTGATTGGCAAACTTTAATCGCCTTAGTCGGGCGCAATCAAATTCCGGAAGCAGAAATTACGCAGCATAAGTCCGATATTTTTGGTCTACAACGTTTTTATGGCTTTTCGTTAACAGATATCGCGCGTTTGATTAGTCGCAGCATTAATGTGGCGACTAATCGTATTAACTTCAGTATGTTGGAGGAGCGGGCATTAGCGCTTTACCAACAATTAAATCCGGATCAAACAGCAGTAGCACAGCCTGATCAGACACCAACGCAAAATACGACTTCCAAGAACTTCACAGCTGCACAACAGAATTTATTAACACAAGCTAAACAATTAGCACCGGCTGATTTTTTGCGGGATTTGAAACAGCAACAACATTCCTATGTGGCGCAAAATGAGTATCGCAACGTTAAAAAATTGCAACAACGCGGTGTTTTAAATGATGCCACTATTAACATTCTAATTTATGTCGTGGTGCGCGATTATACGACGGTGACAATGGCACCAATTGATACGGTGGCACAAAACTGGTTGAAGCAAGGCATTAATACGCCGGAAGCCGCAATCACATATTTGTCACAACGCGACCAGAAACCGTTGCAACAAAAATCGCGAGCAACTTCACGGCAGAAGCCAGCTGGTGTAACACCAGATTGGTTGAAGAAGCAGCAGGCGGCCAACCAACCAACAACAGCAGTTGTGAAGGACGCTAAAGTAGATCCTAAACAGCAACGAAACATTGCCAAGAAGCTGGCTGAGTTAAATAAGGCCAGCCAAAAGCGGGGTGAATAAATGCGCTCAATTAGTGATTTCTTTACTAAATATTTGCATCGTCAAGAATTAAATCATAATTACCGCGAGTTAATTAGTAAGGCACTGGCTGATTCTGATGTCCAAACCTTTTTAGCAGCGCACAGTGGTGAGTTGAATGAAGCAGGCGTGGAAAAATCGGCAGCAGCAATTTACGAATATGTTGCGAATAAAAATGCTCAAACTGGCAAAGGAGCGATTTCTGCAGCTGGTTATGAATCGTTTTTGCGGGTCAATAATGGTTACGTGGAAGTCGTTTATCAGCCTGATGCTAAATTAGTTGCTCAACAGCAAGCCAGTCAACAAGCAAGCCGAGTAACGACCGTAAATCTGCCGAAGGATCTGGCTAATATTAGCTTTAATGATTATGATCAACAATTTCCCGGACGTTTGCCAGCTTTTGAAGCGGCCATTGATTTGACAACGCAATTAATTCAACGACCTGACAATAATACTTATGTTAAAGGGTTATATTTGTGCGGCCCGTTTGGAATTGGTAAGACTTATTTATTAGGTGCGATTGCCAACAACTTAGCGCAGAATAATATTGTCAGCACCTTGGTTCACTTTCCCACCTTTGCCGTGCAGATGAAGCAAGCGATTAATGACCATCAAGTTTGGCAACGTTTAGAAGCTTTGGAAAAGACACCGGTCCTGATGATTGATGATATTGGCGCGGATTCCTTAAGCCCGTGGGTGCGTGACGAAGTTTTAGGGGTCATTTTACAATATCGCATGCAGGAAAGATTGACGACTTGCTTCACGTCTAATTTAGCGATGACTGAATTAGCAACTTACTTAAGTCAAACTGGACAAGGAATTGATGCCACTAAATCGGCGCGCATTATGGAACGAATTCAATTCTTAGCGACCGAATATCAAATGGATGGACCTAACTTACGTCAAAATACCTTGAATTAATTTTTAATTGATCGATCATTGTATTTTGATCAAAAGTTCAAGCGATCGTGAAAAATCTTGATAAGATACTTGCACTGATTTAATATTTGTGTTTTAATAACGCTTGAAGATACCACAAGTTTAGTTGGAATGCTCAGAGAGAAAAGCCTTGGCTGTAAGCTTTTCCGTTTCAAAATTTGCGACCACTTCGAATTGATTTTGGTTGATCTCATTAACGATCGTCAAGAGGATGTACAGTGATGTACATTGAATTCGGGTGGAACCGCGTTTAAATAAACGTCCCTAGGTGATTTTTAGATTGCCTAGGGATTTTTTTGTGGGAAAAAGAATAGAGGAAGAAAATATGGCACAGATTGCTTTAACATTTCCAGATAATAGCGTTCGTCAATTCGACGCTGGTGTTTCAACTCTAGTTGTTGCGAAGAGTATTGCCAGCAGCCTAGCTAAAAAAGCCGTTGCCGGTGAATTAAACGGCACGCTGGTTGATATTGAACAACCACTTAACCAAGATGGCGACTTCAAAATTTTGACAACAGACGATGCTGAAGGTTTACAAGTTTTGCGGAACACGGCTGCTTTTGTCTTAGGTGCAGCAATTAAGAAGTTACATGCAGATGTTCATTTTGGCGAGCATCAATCAAATGATGATGGCTTTTATTTAGACACTGATCGAGCCGCTGGTCAGATTGCCATCAGTGAATTGCCTGATCTTAAAAAAGCAATGCAAAAAATTATTTCTGCTAATCAACCCATCGAACGTCAATTAGTTGATAAATCAGATTTGTTGGCTCAATTCAAAGATGATCCCTATCAAGAATCCTTGCTTAATGCCATTGATAGTGTCCAAATTGCCGTTTATCAATTAGGCGATTATATTAGTTTCGGTGATCGTGCTTTATTAAAGAGTATGGCACCACTTAAGCATTACGAATTGTTATCAGTTGCTGGTGCTTATTGGCAAGGTAAGTCAAGCAATCCAATGTTGCAACGGATTTACGGGACGGCTTTCTTCAAGGCTGCTGATCTTGATGCGGATTTGAAACGTCGTGCTGAGATTAAAGAACGGGATCATCGGACAATTGGCCGTGACTTGGATATTTTCTTCGTTGATCCTGAAGTCGGCGCTGGTTTGCCATACTGGATGCCAAACGGTGCAACAATTCGGCGCGTGATCGAACGTTACATCATTGATAAAGAAGTTGCCAACGGTTATCAACATGTTTACACACCTGTGCTTGCTAACTTGAACTTATACAAGACTTCTGGTCACTGGGCTCATTACCGTGAAGATATGTTCCCACCTATGGACATGGGTGATGGCGAGTTCTTGGAATTACGGCCAATGAATTGTCCTTCACACATTCAAATTTACAACCATCACAACCGTTCATACCGTGAATTACCAGTGCGGATTGCCGAATTAGGGATGATGCACCGTTATGAAAAATCAGGTGCCTTATCTGGCTTGCAACGGGTTCGAGAAATGACGTTGAATGATGGTCATACTTTCTTAGCACCAGAACAAATCAAAGATGAATTCAAGAACGTTTTAAAGATGATGATGGAAGTTTACGATGATTTCAATATCACCGACTATACTTTCCGTTTAAGTTATCGTGATCCAGCTAACACTGAAAAGTACTTCGATGATGATGAGATGTGGAATAACGCCCAAGCAATGTTGAAGAGCGCCATGGATGACTTAGGCTTAGATTATTATGAAGCAGAAGGCGAAGCTGCTTTTTACGGTCCTAAGTTAGACGTACAAACAAAAACAGCACTTGGCGGCGAAGAAACCATGTCAACGATTCAATTAGACTTCATGATGCCTGAAAAGTTTGACTTGGTTTACACAGGTGCTGACGGCAAAGAACATCGTCCCGTCATGATGCATCGTGGGATTGTCGGCACAATGGAACGCTTCATTGCTTACTTGATGGAAATGTATAAGGGTGCCTTCCCAACTTGGTTAGCACCAACTCAAGTTGAAATCATTCCAGTTAACTTAGATTTGCATTCAGATTACGCTAAGGATATCCAAAAACAAATGGCCGCAAAAGGTTTACGAGTTAAAATTGACTTACGTAACGAGAAGATGGGTTATAAGATTCGTGAAGCACAAACCCAAAAAGTCCCTTACACGTTAGTTGTTGGTGATCAAGAGTTAGCTGATCAAACCGTTTCTGTTCGTCGCTATGGTGAACAAGATGCCGCTGATGAACCATTGAAAGAATTCATTCAAAGCGCTGAAGCAGACGTTGCGAACTACAGCCGCGTTTCATCAGACGCCGCTAATTCAGGGATTGAAAAGAAATTAAACTAGAGTGCGGAAAACAACGGGTTGATGGCATTAATTTAAGTGGAAAGATTGATGCATGTTAATGCAGCAAGATTTTCACTTAAATTATTAGCCATCAGTTGTTCGTAGCACATTTCAAATCAGAGCGCGGAAAACAACGGGTTGGGTGTTTGTATTTAAACGGGAAGATTGATGCGTGTCAACGCAGCAAGATTCACGCTTAAATACACGACACCCAGTTTGCCCTCCACGCGCTTTTCGAGATTCACGCTTGACAACAAATCTGTTAGTTGCTATACTAACAAAGTTGAATTAAGCAGAAGTTCCCGCTTCTCACCTATGCTTTTAAGCCTCTGGGTTAATACGTTAGTTAATTTGCTGATGAATTTATACTGCGGGTGCTTTTGCGCCCGCAGTTTTTGCATGGGGTTGATGATAATGATCATCAATTACATTTTGGAGGTGACTTCCCATAGCAAGAGATTTAATAGTCAATGAAAACATTCGAGCACGTGAAGTTCGACTGATCGGTGCAGATGGCGCTCAACTTGGCGTTAAGCTAAAGGCTGAAGCGTTACGTTTAGCAGACCAGGCGAACCAAGATTTAGTTCTAGTTTCACCTAATGCTAAACCGCCAGTTGCAAAGATCATGGACTATGGCAAATATCGGTTCGAATTACAGAAGAAGAACCGTGAAGCTCGTAAGAAGCAAAAAGTGGTTAACGTCAAAGAAGTTCGTCTAAGTCCTGCAATTGGTGAAGGCGATTTTAACACGAAGCTCAACAATGCTAAGAAGTTCTTAGTTAAGGGTGACAAAGTTAAAGTCTCAATTCGCTTTAAAGGACGCGCAATCACTCATAAGGATGTCGGTCGTAAAGTGTTAGAACAATTCGCTACACAAGCCGCTGACGTTGCTAACGTCGAAGCTCATCCTAAGATGGATGGCCGTAGCATGTTCTTGATTTTAGCTCCAAAGGCCGAGAAAAAATAGTTGATTCGACATTAGATTAATTTAGGAGGATTTTATCATGCCAAAGCAAAAAACACATCGCGCTTCTGCTAAGCGTTTTAAGAAGACGGCAAGCGGCGCATTAAAACGGGGTCACGCCTACACAAGTCACCGTTTCCATGGTAAGACGAAGAAGCAACGTCGCCAATTAAGTAAATCAGGTTTGGTTTCAAACAGCGACATGCGTCGTATTCGTCAGATGCTTTCACAAGTTCGTTAATACTTGTGACCTGTTAAATTAAGATAGTTAGTTCTCAAGGAGGAAATTAATATGCCACGTGTAAAAGGCGGTACTGTTACTCGCAAACGTCGTAAGAAAGTTCTTAAATTAGCCAAAGGTTATCGCGGTGCTAAGCATTTACTGTTCAAGTCAGCTCACACACAACTCATGGTTTCATATCGTTATGCATTCCGTGATCGTCGCGCCGTTAAACGTGAATTCCGTAAGTTATGGATTGCACGGATTAACGCAGCAGCTCGTATGAATGACTTAAGTTACAGCAAAATGATGCATGGTTTGAAGCTTGCTGGTATTGATATTAACCGTAAGATGTTAGCAGACATTGCTATTACTGATCCAGCAGCATTTACAGAAGTTGCTAATCAAGCAAAAGCTGCTTTAAAATAAGACGTTAATTGATTCAAGAAGTGACGTAAAAAATAAACCGGGATTGCGATCACGGTTTATTTTTTTTTGCCAAAATCAGTGTTGACTCGGTTATAATGACGCTGACATAATCTTGGTGAAAAAAAGTTATTGTAATATTTTTGTGGGGAGGGTAAGATATTATTCATTAATAGTCGCATTAGGGGGAGATAATACAATGTTAATTTGGCGTGGGAAAGGTGCGCTAGTGCTTCTTGCGGGGGTATTAGGTGCGTTTATATCAGGCGTTGTTGAGGGAATCGGGTTTCCTAAAACAATTAGGTTCTTTTTGATGTGGATTGTGTGGGGATTAGCAGCTGCAGGAATTAATTATCTATTTTGTCGGTGGTTCATCTCCACGAAGAAGAAAACATACATCGATGTTGAAACCGGTCAAGTCATGGAAGTGGTTGATGGTTCTTCTTTCTTCTTCATAAGGAATCGCACATGGACTTATGTTTACTTAGGACTTTTTGGTGTTCTGGCAATTTTGCAAATATTTTAAATGATGAAAAGATAAAGGTACTTGAACTAGCCTCCTCATGTTGGACTAAAATTCTAACGTTGGAGGCTTTTTATGTGGGTGGTTCTTGATCGGCAATAGATATGGTTTATGCTATACTTGAGAACAAATGGGAGTGATTCAATGGCTATTTCAACGTTTAGTTTTTTTTCAAAAAGTTTAGGAAAAACCACAGATTTTAAGCTGTATTTACCTGCTAATCGAATTAAGAATCAACCAGTTTTATTTTTACTACACGGCTTAGGTGATAATCAAAACGCTTGGCTAACGAATAGCTCATTAGCGCGTTATGCCAGCAAATATTCATTTGTGATCGTGATGCCTGATGTGGGCCGGAGTTATTATGCTAATACAGTTTATGGGGATCATTACTGGGATTACTTGACCAAAGAGTTACCCGAATATTTGACAACTTGGTTTAGTGTGGCATTAACGAAACAAAACACCTTTGCGGCCGGTTTGTCCATGGGTGGCTATGGTGCTTTTAAATGGGCCTTGAATTATCCGGATCGCATTGGGGCCGCGGCAAGTTTATCCGGTCGCTTGGATATTAATTCAACTTGGCATGATCGTGCGGCAGAATTTGAACAAGTTTTTGGTACCCGCGAGACTTTTGAGAAGAGTCACAACAACTTGTTGAACGTCGTAGCTGATCGGCGTGTCGCTCAGTTGCCACTATTTCAGATTATTGGTAGTCAAGATCAATTATTGGAGAGTAATCGAACCTTCCATACTTTTGCGCGCCAGTATTTGGACAAGCTTGATTATCGTGAACAAACGGGTCGTCACGACTGGGATTTTTGGGACACTTATTTGCCAGTTTGTTTGCAATGGCTGGATGAACAGTTCCACCAGCTTAATCGCTAACCAAATCTTTAAATAATTCTGAAATTTGTTGCAAATTTTAAATCATTTTTCAGAAAGTCTGCTATACTTATTTGTTGACTAATGGCTAAGTTCACAAGTAGCATGACAAAGTCAATCTTATTAATAGCAAGTGGAAAAAGTTGGATTGAGCTTTCTGATTAATAACATTGTTTTGTTTCAGCAATTTTTGGTTGAATTTAATGGTGTTATGCAGGTGTTTAAGCTCAGTTCTTTATTTCACGACAACATGAATGAACGGAATTGGAAGCCTATCCCGGTTTCAGCGTTTGTAAGGAGGAATTAGCGTGAGTTTGACAGATACTTATACTTTAAATAATGGTGTTAAAATTCCAGTCGTCGGGTTTGGAACTTGGCAAACACCTGATGGAAATATTGCAGAATCATCTGTACTTGCCGCATTAAATGCTGGTTATCACCACATTGACACGGCTGCTGCCTATGGTAATCAAGAGAGTGTTGGCCGCGGTATTCGCAAGAGTGGCGTTAGTCGTGAGGAAATCTTCGTGACAACGAAATTATGGAATAAAGATCATGGTTATCAAGCTGCTAAACAAGCGATTGATCGTTCGTTAATGGAGTTAGGTTTAGATTATTTAGATCTATATCTCATTCATTGGCCTAATCCAGTTGACTTCCGAGAACATTGGCAAGAAACGAATGCTGATTCTTGGCGTGCAATGGAAGAAGCTGTTAATGCTGGTAAAATTCGCGCGATTGGTGTTTCGAATTTCCGGGCGAAGCATTTGGATGAGTTGTACAAGACGGCGACAGTCAAACCAACTGTCAATCAGATTTACTTAAATCCTAGCGACTTACAACCTGAAGTAACGTCTTATAATGAAGCTCATAATTTACTAAGTGAAGCTTATAGCCCACTTGGTACCGGTCGGATTTTCAAAATTGCTGAGCTTCAAGAGATTGCGAATAATTACGGTAAGACGATTGCGCAAGTTGTTTTGCGTTGGAGTTTACAACATGGTTTCTTACCATTACCTAAGTCAGTTCACGCTGATCGTATTAAAGAGAATGCTCAATTGTTTGACTTTGAATTAAGCGCTGCTGACATCAAGATTATCGACAGCTTGCAAGGACAAGCAGGGTTGGCAACAGACCCCGATACCACTAACTTTTAATTAAAAAGGCAATCAAGAACTTTAGATTGAACGGATAACTGCTCAATTTTGATTCATGATTGCTTTTTTGATAGCGCCGAGTTTTGGACGATGACGGCAATTTTAACCTAATGCGGCGTGTTGATTAATTTGTGGTCTAGAATGATACCACGAGCTTTATTTTGGCAATTAATCAGTCGTTTTGTGATCTTCGGTTGCCAGCCGTTGTTTCTGGTGCGCTTTTCTTTTATAATGAAAGGATATGAACGAGGTGGAGCATGGCTTTTTTTAAACCTGACTGGTTAATTAATCGAATTTATAATTTAACGCCAACCGAGCTGAAGCGCTATCGGATCAATGCCATTTTAACTGACTTGGATAATACATTGATTGCTTGGCACGATCCGGATTCGTCTGAAGAGCTGCTTGCTTGGCTGGAGACAATGAAGAAGAACCATATTCAAGTTATTGTCGTTTCAAATAATCGCAAGAAACGCGTTCAACGGGCCGTGGCAAAGTTAAACATTCCGTTTATTTGGAACGCTTTGAAACCATTGCCCTTTGGCATTGAGCGGGCCTTAAAGGAGTTCAAGTTAGATCCCCAACAAACCATTATGGTGGGCGATCAATTATTGACTGACGTTCAGGCTGGTCACTTGGCTAGCGTGCGGACAGTCATGGTACGACCATTCGTTGAAACAGATAGTTGGACGACGAAGCTCAATCGTTTCTTCGAAAATATTATCATGAACCGTTATTATCAAAAAAATCCACAGGCCACTTGGCAGGAGCATTTACATGACTGAAGTTGAAACAGACGATTTATATTGCATCGGTTGCGGTGCAAAGTTACAAAGCGACGATCCCGATGAAGCAGGCTATATCCCAGCTAGCTCGTTAAAGAAACAGCTAGCTGCAGAAAATAGCATGTTTTATTGCCAACGTTGTTTCCGGTTGCGGCATTATAATGAGATTACTGATGTTGCCATCGATGACAACGAGTTCACTGCTTTATTGAATTCATTGGCTAAACAGAATGCTTTAATCGTTAATGTTGTTGATCTGTTTGATTTCGATGGGAGTGTGATTCCTGGCTTACATCGTTTTGTCGGTACCAATCAAGTCATTCTTGTGGGTAACAAGGCTGACTTATTGCCTAAGAGTGTGCGACGAACTAAGGTGACCACGTGGCTGCAACAACAAGCCGCGCTCCAAGGACTGCATCCAGTTGCAACAATGTTAACTAGTGCGAAAAAGTTGTATCAGGTTGACGAATTATTAGCAGTCATTGAAAAAGAACGCAAAGGCCGCGATGTCTATGTTGTCGGGACCACTAATGTTGGTAAGTCAACGTTGATCAATGCAATTATTAAACAAACTGCTGGGCAAGAAGATGTGATTACCACGTCGCGTTTCCCCGGAACAACACTTGATCAAATTCAAATTCCGCTTGCTGACGGCAAGTCATTGATTGATACCCCCGGAATTATTAACGGCACGCAAATGGCTCATTATTTGAGCGCCCAAGAGTTGCGGTACATTAGCCCGCAAAATGAGTTACGGCCACGAATCTTCCAATTAAATCCTCCCCAGACTTTATTCTTAGGTGGTTTAATTCGCTTAGACTTCTTGAAAGGCAAGCGTAGCAGCATCGTGGTTTATGTGGAGAATAATTTATTAGTTCATCGGACTAAGACGGCCACTGCAGACGACTTTTACCAACGGCAACGGGGTAACTTATTAGTACCACCAGCTGATCCTGATAAGTTTCCACCATTTAAGCAACATGACTTCCATACTAAAGAGGCTCAAGATTTAGTCATTGCTGGTTTAGGTTGGCTCCGCTTGCCAGCCGGTAGTGAGTATCGTTTGTTTTTACCTGAAGGTGTAAGTTATAGTTTGCGGACACCGATTGTTTAGATAGGAGAATTTGAATGTTAACAAGTAAGCAGAAACGTTTTTTGAAGTCCAAAGCTAATCGGCTCCGTCCCATTTTACACGTTGGTAAAAACGGCCTTAATGATGCATTAGTCAGCGATTTAGTGCATACGTTAGAGACACATGAGTTATTGAAGATCAACATTTTGCAAAATTCAGATGCCACGGCACCTGAATTAGGCGAGGCCTTAACAGAAGCTATTCCGAATTTGACGGTTGTTCAATCTTTAGGACGAGTTTTAACCTTGTATCGTCCCGCCAGCAAAATTAAAAATCGCAAGCTCTCTGAAGAAGTGAAAGCAATCCAATGAAACAAACAGAACTAAAAACGCCGCTGCAAACTAAGGTACAAATCCAAACGCCTAATTTACAACGACATGCTGTTGGCATTATGGGTGGGACGTTTAATCCGGTTCATATCGGTCATTTAATTATGGCGGATCAAGTGATGGCTCAATTAAGGTTGACCAAAGTCTCGTTTATACCTGACGCACAGCCACCGCACCAAGATGAGAAGGAGACAATTGCCGCCCAAGACCGCGTCGCAATGTTAGAGTTAGCTCTTGCTGGTCATGCCGGTTTTGATTTGGACTTATTGGAAGTTGCTCGTGGCGGTAAAAGTTACACCTATGATACCATCGTTGAATTGAAACGACGCCATCCTTTAGCAGATTATTATTTAATTTTGGGTGCAGACATGATTGACTACTTGCCGACTTGGCGGCGAATTGATGACTTAGCTAAACTCGTTACTTTCGTAGGCGTTAAGCGTCCCGGTTATCCGACTAAGGCTAAATATCCAGTGATTTGGGTCGATACACCAGAAGTTGCCATTAGTTCGACCAAGATCCGTCAATTAGTTGCTCGTCATTGTCCCATTAACTATTTAGTTCCAGACAAAGTACAAGCCTATATTAAAGAAAAGGGGCTTTATCTTGAGCATTGAATATGATCCGCTTGAATTTAAAAAACTGGTTCCTCATACTCGAGAAGAATTAGTTGCTGCTTTACATGAACATCTTAGTGATCAGCGTGCTGCTCATTGTTTACGCGTTGAACAACAAGCGATGGCAATTGCGTATGAAGTCGGTGCTGATGTTACCAAGGCTGGTATTGCTGGTCTGCTACATGACTATGCCAAGGAACGGAGTAATGCCGAGTTTGTGGCGTTGATCAAGCAAGAACATCTTGACCCTGACTTATTGAATTATGGTAACGCAATTTGGCATGGTGTGGTGGGACGCTACTTTATCGAGCAAGAATTGCATATTTATGATGAAGCTATTTTACAGGCTGTTGCTCGACATACAGTCGGCGATCCAGAAATGACCACTCTGGATAAGATTATTTTTGTCGCTGATTTTGTTGAACCCGGTCGCGATTTTCCAGGCGTTAATGAAGCACGCGCAGCTTTAAAGATTAGTTTAGCCGCCGCTGTTGCCTATGAGTTGCAGCATACGATCTTGTATTTAGTTGAGAAACAAGTTAAGATTTTTCCAAGAACTTTTGAAACTTATAATGTATTAGGAATCCACAAGGAGGATTAATTTTTGGATAAAAGCGAAGAAATTTTAGAGGCAGCCGTTAAAGCAGGAGACGATAAACGCGCTGAAAATATTGTTGCACTTGACATGCGCAATGTTAGTTTATTGGCCGATTACTTTGTGATCATGGATGCCAGTTCTGAACGTCAAGTTGTTGCGATCGTTGAAGAAATTGAAAAACAAGTTGAAGCATTAGGTGTTGAAGGTCATGTCGAAGGTAAGAAAGGTTCAAAATGGATCTTGATTGACTTCAAAGACGTGGTGATTCATGTCTTCTTGAAAGAAGAACGCGAATTCTATAACTTGGAGAAACTGTGGTCAGATGCACCAATGGTCGATATCCACGAGTTAATTAAGTAAAATGTATCAAACGTTTGCCTATTACTATGATTTGTTGATGGACAAATCATTATATCCACAATGGTTACAATTTTCGCGGCGTCATTTTAAACAGCCGTTTAAAGATAAAAGAGTGCTGGATCTTGCCTGTGGAACAGGGGATCTGGCTGTTTTATTTGCACAAGAACAAGCGGATACTTATGGCGTTGATTTATCTGAAGAAATGTTGACATTGGCAGCAACGCGGGGGATACAAGCTGAAGCGGCCGTTACGTGGTTGCAAGGTGATATGACCAAGCTAACTGAGGTTGGTGTCAGTGATTTTGATTTGATCACTTGTTTTGATGATTCGTTGTGTTATTTGCCGGATTTAAGTGCGGTTGAACAATGTTTTCGTGAGGTTTTTCAAACTTTAAGGCCTGGTGGTACGTTTTTATTTGATGTGCATTCGTTATATCAAGTTAACGAGGTTTTCCCTGGGTATATGTATAATGAACATGATGAAGACTGGGCCTTTATGTGGTCTAGCTACAGCGATGACGAACCGAACAGTGTTTTGCATGATCTAACTTTTTTTGTTTGGCGTGATGAACTTGAGGGTTATGAGGCCTTGCATGAGGAACACCATGAGCGAACTTATCCGGTTCTTCAATATCAGCAACTCTTAGAAAAAGTCGGTTTTACTGATGTGGCGGTTTATGGTGGTTTTAATGACGAGGCCTTGCAAGCTGAAACGCCGCGCTGGTTGTTTCAAGCTAAAAGAAGTGAGCAAGGATGAAAGCTTGTGGCATTATTGCCGAATATAATCCGTTCCATAATGGCCATGCCTATCAACTGGCTCAAGCACGCAAAAAAACAGGTGCTGACGCGATTGTGGTGGTGATGTCAGGTAATTATGTTCAACGTGGTGAAATTGCCGTCATGGACAAATGGCAGCGTGCCCAGATGGCTTTAAATCATGGCGCTGATTTGGTGATTGAACTACCTTTTGTCGTGGCGTGTCAGTCAGCTGATCGTTTTGCAAATGGTGCTTTAGCGATTCTTGAACAATTAGGTTGCAACTATTTGGCTTTTGGCGTGGAACAAGATAACTTTAATTATCAGAAGTTTAGTCAACAAGTTGCGCCAGATTTGCAGCAGCAACAATTTACGGTTGATTACACGAAGACTTACGCTACTCAGTGGAATGATTTCCTGGAGAGAGAATTAGGTCAGCGCGTAACGCAGCCTAATCAATTGTTAGCGCTAAGTTATGCGTTGGCAAATAGTCGTTTGGCGCAGCCATTAACTTTTGTGCCGATTGAACGTGTTGGCGCCGCTCATGATGAGTTACAAACGAACAGTGATCGTTTTGCCAGTGCCACGGCTATTCGTGAATTACTCATAGCCGGTGACTTTACTACGGCCCAGCAATATGTTCCGGATGATTTAACAAAATTGCCGCGTAGATACTTGTCTTGGACTGATCTGTGGCCATTGTTACATTATCAATTGACGGTTAATTGGCCGGAATCATTGACGGATATTTATCAAATGTCTGAAGGGCTTGAATATCGTTTCTGGCAACAAAATCAAACCAGCAATAATTTCAGAGACTTTCTACAAGAAGTGAAATCAAAACGCTATACTTATGCACGGCTACGGCGCTTAGCCTTGTACACTTTGTTGAATGTCCGTCATTCAGAAGTGCTTGCTGCCGAGCGTCATTTACCACAAATCCGTGTGTTAGGATTTAATCAAGTTGGGCAGGCTTATTTGCATCAGGCACATCATCAAAATGACGTTAAGGTGTTGACCAAAGTTACA
Organism: Lapidilactobacillus bayanensis; assembly: GCF_003946695.1. Classification (GTDB taxonomy): domain Bacteria; phylum Bacillota; class Bacilli; order Lactobacillales; family Lactobacillaceae; genus Lapidilactobacillus; species Lapidilactobacillus bayanensis. The sequence continues at coordinate 82,209 of NZ_RHOX01000011.1, forward strand.
GCAGACTTAGGTAAACCTGATGGTGCGCTAGGTCTACAAGTGCGCGTTGACCGATTAGTTGAACAATTAACCGGGCAAGATCAGAATTTTCATCGTCAAGTGTTGATTGAAGATTAAGTATCAACGATCATCAATTAAAAATAAGGAGTCACACAATGGCATTAAAACTTTCGCTAGACTTATTACAGCGTCATCTTCACCAAGCAATCAAACTTGATGAAACTGATGATTTATTCGAATCATTACAGAAACGATTACCAGAATTAATCGCAGCCACACCATTTGTGGTGAAAGGAACGGTCCGTAATGATAATTTAGGGTGGGTTAGCTATCTACATGTGAGCGGAACCTTAACGTTGCCGTCAACGCGTAGTTTGGCACCGGTAGAATTACCAGTGGATTTAGCAATTGAAGAATTGTATGTTCTTGAAGAAGCGCAACCAACTCAAGAGGTTCAAGATGAGATGGATGAGACGGTTATTGTGATTGAGGATGATCAAATTGATTTGCAAAGAGCAATCGAAGATCATATTATTTTAGCAATTCCGACACAAATCTTTACACCTAATGAAGCAGCCAATCAAACCATGCCTGCAGGCGAAGGTTGGTCAGTAATTTCTGAAGATGAGTACGCCGATCAGTTGGATAAAGAAAAAGAGCAACCCAATCCTGAATTTGAAAAGTTAAAAGGTTTATTTGGTGACGACCAAGAGGACGATCAATAAAGTTAGTTACGACTTAGTTAGGTTGGCTTGCACAAGTTCGCTAGTTGAATTGGTTTGATTCTTAGCGGACACTTTGCTTTAAATTGGACGTGTTATTTGATAGTATAAATATATTGGCAGTGGAACGAAAGTTGAGTTGAATTTACTGATTGACCACGTCGTTAAAGTGGTTTTGCTCAGGTTTTCGTTTCACGACAACAGTAAACAAAAGGAACTGGTATTTTTGCACCGGTTCCGATATATTAAGCAGAATATGATTTCAGATAATTTAGTGTCACGTTCTACTATTTTATTGGAGGCATTTTGAATGGATAAACCACAAATCGGCGTTATTGGTATGGCCGTCATGGGTAAGAATTTAGCTTTAAATATTGAAAGTCGCGGCTACACTGTTGCCATTTATAATCGTACTGGCAGCAAGACTGAAGATGTTGTCAAAGAACATGGTGACAAACATCTCGTTCCTAGCTATACAATTGAAGATTTTGTCGGTTCATTGGAGAAACCTCGTCGGATTTTGATGATGGTTAAAGCCGGTGCTGGTACTGACGCTGTTATTAAAGAATTATTGCCATTATTAGATAAAGGCGATGTTTTAATTGATGGCGGTAATACTTTCTTCAAAGATACCATGCGTCGTAATGCTGAATTAGATAAATCTGGAATTAACTTTATTGGCATGGGAACTTCCGGTGGTGAACTTGGCGCATTACAAGGCCCTTCATTAATGCCGGGTGGTCAAAAAGAAGCCTATGATTTAGTTGCCCCGATTTTGGAACAAATTTCTGCCAAAGCTCCTGATGGTGCACCGTGTGTTACTTACATCGGCGAAAATGGCGCTGGTCATTATGTCAAGATGGTCCATAACGGAATTGAATATGGCGACATGGAATTAATCTCCGAAAGTTATAATATTCTCCGTAAGTTACTAGGTCTTTCTGTTGAAGAGATTGCTAAAATCTTTGCCGACTGGAATAAAGGCGAGCTTGAAAGCTACTTAATGGAAATCACGGCTGAGATTTTAACTCGTAAAGATGATTTGGGCACTGGCAAACCAATTGTCGATGTCATTCTTGATGCTGCAGGCAACAAAGGAACTGGTAAATGGAGTTCACAAGAAGCACTTGAAGTTGGTGTTAACCAGTCATTAATTACTGAATCTGTTTACGCACGTTATATTTCAGCGATGAAAGAAGAGCGGGTTGAGGCAAGTAAGATTCTTGCCGGTCCTAAACCAGAATTCACTGGGGATAAAGAAGCAGTGATTGAACAAGTTCGTCGTGCTTTGTACTTCAGTAAGATCATGAGTTATGCGCAAGGCTTCGAACAAATGTTGTTTGCTGCTAAGCATTATGATTGGGATTTGAACTATGGTAAGATTGCTTCAATTTGGCGTGCAGGTTGTATTATTCGTGCTCAATTCTTGCAAAAAATTACGGATGCTTATGACGAAGATGCCAACTTACAAAACTTGTTATTGAATCCATACTTCACGGATATTGCCAAGAACTATCAAGACTCAGTTCGTGACGTCGTGGCTTTATCAGTTAAGAATGGTATCCCAGCACCTGCCTTTAGTGCCGCGATTTCTTATTATGATTCATATCGTGCAGAGGTATTGCCAGCGAACATTATCCAAGCACAACGGGATTATTTCGGTGCTCACACATACGAGCGAACTGACCGCCCAGGAATTTTCCATTACAAGTGGTACGAGGAACAATAAAAATTTAAACAGTTTCAAAAAAGCCCATCCGACTTTATCCAGCATTTTGCTGGTGCGGATAGGCTTTTTTGTTTGTTCTAATCTGATGAAAGTTGTTTATTTGTAAGCAGTTAATAATCGACCGTCATTGAAAGTAAACACGCCCCGTTTCGGCTTTGATCGAAACGGGGCGTGCT
>NZ_RHOX01000012.1 GCF_003946695.1 Lapidilactobacillus bayanensis
TCTTCGCTTTGTTCCCCAGTTTGCTCTGGTTCCGTAAAAACGCTGTTGTCCTCCAAAAGAGATAGCTGATTAGGATCGACCATCTTTTCAGAATGAGAGCCATAGAGTTTTCGAGTTAGATAAGCGACCTGTTCACTAAGAATCTGAACTTGTTTGATTAGTTCAAGATTTTGAGCGAGAGCTTGTTTAAGCAGTTCATCGGTAGTTGCCATCAATATTGCCTTCATTCTGTTGTTATTGATATGAGTGTACCACTAATAAAACGCTTGCACTAGCCTTTTCTTGGAGGAATAGTTTGACGGACAGTAGATTCTAATCCCCAACCAGAAAGTAGGCGCTCAAGCTGTTTTACATGGAGCTTTTTAACCTCTTTTTGGTTAGTCGGCCATTGAAGACGACCGTCTTCAATCCGTTTATAAAGTAAGAGGAAACCATCTCCAGCCCAATATAAGGCTTTAAAACGATCCTTGCGTGTTCCACAGAATAGAAATAAGGAACGATTGTATGGATCAAGTTTGTACTCTTCTTTGATAACGGTGGCCAAACCATCGATGCCACGGCGTAAATCTGTTTTACCACAGATTAAGTAGATACCGCTGAGTTTGCGAACGTCAATGAGCATTGTCAAACACAGCTTTCATAAGTGCTTCAAGGACATAATTTTGAATTCGATTGTAGACAACAACTGTTTTATTGTCATCGATTCTCATTTGAAAAGCCTTTGTTGGTTGGTCTGAAAGCGAGTTGCGATCGCTGTCCAATTTAATTTGGACGATATCAGGTTTGTTTGCCATATAAAAAACACCTCACCATTTACTATGATGAGGTAATTTTACCTTGAATAAGTCGTGTTTCACAGCCGGTCGATTATTAACTGCTTACCTATTAAGTTTGAAAGAGTACGAACAAAGGCTAAAAATAATTATTACTGTTAGAGACTATGCGCTTTCAGGAATAGTTAATCAATTGAAGGCTTTTGAAACAAAAATAATAAAAACACCTTTAATGAACGATAAGCAGATTGAACTGTTGATCAAGAGCATAAATAAGATTTCTTCTAATAATCTTAGAGAAATAATAAAACTATCTCATAACAATCCACGAATAGCCGTAATTGCAGCTATTATGACGAAGGAACATGATTATGAATTTATTAATGATGGAAAAGAAGTATTAGGTAGTTACTATGATCAAATCATTAGGGAAAACACTCTTTCCGAAAATGAGAAGGTTAGTCTATTTATTTTAAGCTTTAAAAACAGATTGAATTTAACTGATCAGGAATCATTGAAAGAATTATTAAAATTTTTCAAAATTGATTTTGATAGTTTTTTACATTCGATAACCCAACTGCATGCTAAGGAATTATGTGATATTTTTCAGGATAAGGCAGCCAAAGTTAGCGATCAAAGCTTATCGGATTTTGTGATAATAGATTTTATTGTAAATAATAAAGTTTTTAAAGTAAGGGATTTTTTTATTGGCCTATTTCCTAAAAATGAAAAAGCAATTGTTGAAATGCTTGTGCGTATTAACGACTTTGAATCATAGATGCTTGGATAGATTACTTAACGAATGAGATAAAGTACGTTTATAATAAAATCATTGCTGACATTGATAAGGAACATTTTTTAATACAATATGGAACACTGATACCTATTGAAGCACTTGCCTATACGAATGAGAAGATACAATCTGCTAGTAATGTTGAGTATCAGATTTCACAGACAGAATTTGAAGAGAAAAAGAGAAACAGTCAAATCAATGATTCGATTATTAATATTCTTTGTTCATTGTCACACAGTGAAAAATTTAATAGTGCTGGTATCCTCCTTATTGAATACTTGAAAAAAAGACAGGATAAAATTTATGAAATTTTTTCAGCTATTAAATCTAACTTTGATATTGAAGATGGTTGGGGTTATTATTTAAAAAAAAGATTTAGTATTCTTGAAGTGTTTTCAAAACAAGAAAATATTAATAAGCTAATGGCTTTGCTAATTGTCAATATCCTTGATGAATTTCTAAAGTTTTCTGGAGAAAAAATTATTTCTAATGATCGGAATGTAGTAATTAACCATTATACATTAGCTGATGGTGATTATTTAATCGGACTTCACAGAAAAATATTTGACTTGCTTTTTAAGATTTACAATTTGAGATATGAAGAGGTTAATAATTGTATAGATAAACTATTATTTAATTATCCGGTTTATGAAGTAAAAAATGGTTTCACTAAAACTGTTAGTTCGGATCTGAAATGCATAGAAGAATTTTTTTTCAAGGACTCAAGTAAATTGAGTATTAGAGATGAAGTCATAATATTTGAATTGAGCTCAGAAGCAAAAAAACTAGAGTTACCGGCTTATTTATTTGCCAATTATAAGCTGTCAAAAAGTCAAGAAATTTATGTAACTTTTTCTTCTAACAGATTTTCTTATAACAAAAAAGAATTTAACTATGAAGAATATCAAAAACTAAGAATGAGAAAATTAATCGAAGTTTTTGATGAATACTCTGATGATTTATTGCAATTGTTCAATGTGTTTGCAAAATATCAAACAGATGCACTGTTAAATAAGCATAAAGTGGAGGAATCGTTATTATTTTTATATTCAAAATTATGTATTGACGATAAGGTAAAAATGTTGACGAGTTTGTTGAACAGTAAGTTTATGCTAAAATAAACAAAGTTAATCGTTGTCTAATAATATTGTAAAATATGAAAAGTATTTTTTTAATTTCAGAAATAAGTTTATTCGAATATTTATGGATTTATAGCATAATGATCCAGATAAGTTGCTCATCAAAAACGATGCGATTTGTCTGGGTTATTTTTATAAGGAAGGCTCTCACGAAATATTTAAATCTTTTTCATAAAGGAGTCGCGTTTGATTTGACAATTCAAAGTTAGGAAATATCATCTTATTATAATTGAATTTTATTTCAAAATAAAAACGACACACTTTGATTGATAATGCGTTAAGATTTACCGTCAACTAATTTAAGATTTAATAAACTAGTGTAAAATAAATACCAGTGAAACGCTGCTGGCCTAATGAAGAATATAAGGGATATGTGGAAGTAAACGATGGAAAAACGAGTAATGCCGATCAGAATCTGGAATCGGGGCGAGAAAATTGTCGATAACAATGCGGTTGAGATTCAGTATATTGACAATAATGAGCAGGAAGTTGACGCGATAGTTTATGGTACCGAAGCGTATGGCGTAACGGTTAACCAAAAAAACAGCCAACAGGATTTTTGTGAATGTCCGTATTTTCCTGATCGTGGTTATTGTAAACACATTGCTGCGGTGATCAAATTATTAAAGGCGCAAGGTCGACCAATTGATCGGCTGTTTGATCAGACAACTGATGATCTTGATTTTGCAACGGAATTTGGTAAAGATTATTTATTAATTTCGGAAAATTTTGAAGAAGCACTTCGTGAACATCCTAATCGCGCAAGAGAAGTTTATGCTAATAAAGAGCTGTATAATCAATTACGGACTGACCCCACTTCATGGGAGGCTTTTTTTGCTAAACAATCGGCTCAAGAAACAACATCTGAATTGCAGTCGCAGATGATGCAGGCTAGCCGTGAACGACAGCCACGAGCTAGCGGCGAATATTTTCTTAACCAGATTGATTTGCCTGAGCAGCATTATTTCAAATCATTAGCTGAGACAAATTCGGATACTGATGCGGCACTTTGTTTAGAAGTGACGCTGGTGATTAGTAAGGTTGTGGATACTTGGCACTATTTGACGGCCAAGCAGTTGTTTATTAAACTGCGAATTGCCGCTGCTGATGATCAAAAATTTTACGTTGTCAGTAATATTGATCAGTTCTTAGAAGCATATATTATCGGGGGCGTTTATCAGACCGGTGGGAAACGCACTTTTCGGCTGTCCGCTAATGCCTTTACACCAGCAGAACAGGCGTTACTTGATTTTTTAAAGGGGGCGGAACCGGATGTTCAAAACATCAAACATGGTGCTAATCCTCATAAATATTTTATGTTATCGCAATATGAGCTTGAGCACACGTTTGCTTTATTAACGGCCGTACCAAATTTTATTTTTCAACCAGATGAACAGTCGGAGGAGACTTACGCGACTGTCGAGCTAAAACCGTATACAGCTGAAGCTGGCCTGCTCACTGGTGAAATCGTTGCGAATAAGTTTGGTTATGATTTTACGCTTGAATCACATTATACAAATTTTATTGATACAAATTTATTATTTGTTCGCAACAACACCCTTTATCGGGCAACGGATAAACAATTTCAGCTAATTTCCCAAGTTATTAATAGTTATCATGATGTTGTGCGTGAATATTCAATTGATAACGTGCTGCATTTTCCGGTTGGTAGTGAGACGCAGCTCAGTACTTTTGCGAAGCTGTTTCAGCAAATCGGGCTACTTAAGTTTCCCGCACAACTAGCTAGTGTATCAATGATTCCGCATTTTGATCTTGATAAAAACAAGCAGACGTTAGAACTCAGCTTGGCTTTCGAGTATCATGGCGAGCTGGTCGATAGTAACGCAGTCGCTCAGATGTCGGCACAGACGCGTAATTTAGATATGGAAGAGCAAGCGTTCGACTACTTACGCAGCCTGGATTTTCATAGAGCTGGTCATTTATGGGTCAAAAAATTTGCACTGGCGGGGGATCTATACCGCTTCTTTATTCAAGAGTTGCCTAATTTACGGGACAACGGGGTCGTTACCATGTCACCGGAACTAGAAGGAATGTTGCGTGATTCAGCTGAATTAGCACCAGAGATTGCGGTCAGTGAAGCAGATGGTTTCTTGGCGATCAACTTCTCTTTTAACGGAATCGGCGAAAAAGAAGTCGATTATGTTTTGGCACAATTAGATGTAGAGCGACCATTTATTGAGCAACCCGATGGATCAATCGTCATTGTCGATGATGAGTTGAAAAAGGTTTCCGCTGCTTTGGCTAAAGTCAGGGCACAAGGTAAATTTAAAAATGGGCAAATGAAAGTCCATGCCTCACAAGCGCTAGCAATTCAGGCCGCTTTAGGTGACACGGCCAATTTTGATCAAAAATTTAAACAATTGACGACTGATTTAGCACACCCGGAAAAATTCAAAGTGGCGTTTAATCGACCAATCAATGCGCAACTACGTCCATATCAAAAAGTCGGAGTTAAGTGGCTGGAAATGCTGGATTCCTATAACTTCGGCGGTATTCTGGCAGATGAAATGGGCTTGGGTAAAACATTGCAGATGATTACGTTTTTAAATAATCATTTGGCCAGTGACAAGGTCAATCTGGTGGTTTCGCCGGCATCACTGATCTATAATTGGCGGGAAGAATTTGCTAAGTTTGCGCCGGAGATTGAAGTGGCCGTGGTTGATGGCAGCAAAGCCAATCGTTGTCAGCTGATTAAAACGAGTACGGCGGCGGTTCTAATCACGAGTTACAACAGCGCGCGGTTAGATGTCGATGATTATCAACAACGTGACTTGAACTATCTCGTGCTTGATGAAGCGCAGTACGTTAAGAACGGCAGCACTAAAACTAATCAGAATCTACGCAAATTAACGCCGAAAAATATTTTTGCATTATCGGGCACGCCGATTGAAAACCGTGCTGAAGAGCTATGGGCAATCTTTGCCTTAGTGATGCCGGGGTTGTTACCAAATAAGAAGGCGTTCAATAAGTTATCGGCTGATCAGATTGCGATCCGGGTCAAACCATTTATCTTACGACGTGAGAAAGCGACCGTGCTCAAGGATCTGCCGCCAAAGGTTGAATCTAATTTATCCAATGAAATGACGAAGGAACAAAAGACGGTTTATTTGGCACAACTGAAGCAAATGCAGATTAAGATCCAAGGGATGTCCAGCGAAAACTTTGTTAAAAATAAAATTGCTATTTTGGCTGGTTTGACGCGCTTGCGGCAAATTTGCGACACACCAGCCTTATATATGGAAGATTATCAAGATGGCTCCGGTAAGTTAGAGCAGTTGAACGAGATTTTGCGTCAGGCCCAAGATAATCAACATCGCGTGCTGATCTTTTCGCAGTTCACGAGCATGCTGAATATTATCGAGGCCGAGTTAGCCAAGCAAGACATCACCACATTTATGTTGCAAGGCAATACGAAGCCGAAAGAACGTCTGGCCATGGTTGATGCATTCAATGTCGGTGAAAAGTCTGTTTTCTTGATTTCGCTGAAGGCTGGCGGGACCGGTTTGAATTTAACCGGTGCCGACACGGTGATCTTAGTTGATCTCTGGTGGAATCCAGCGGTTGAAGATCAGGCTACAGCGCGGGCGCACCGAATCGGGCAAAAGAAAAAGGTAGAAGTCTATCGCCTGATTACTAAAGGTACGATTGAGGAGCAAATTTACAAGTTACAAGAAAAGAAACGTAACTTCGTCGATCAAGTGTTGAGTGGTACTGAGAATAAAGGCTCGTTGACCGAAGAAGAGGTTCGATTGATTTTGGGTATTGAATAAGTAAGAGTGGTGCTGGTCAAGCCGATCAGCACTATTTTTAACGTAATTTTGTTGGTAATAAATAATAATGGAAACCATCTCTCTATGTATAGCAAAATTTACGAAAGTGACCGAATTTTTAAAGTTCGGTTCTTTAAAATTTATGAGCTTATAAATACTTGCTAATTTAATCGTCTCATGATAATCTAATGGCATCATTTAAAATTATATTGAGAAAGAAGTGTTCCGGTTGCGCTTTTAATCTTGCAAATTAAGCATAGTTGAATAGATGTCTCTTTAAGGACGTGTTTTTGAGGCAAACTATGCACTTTTGACAAGATTAAATGTAGACTAGAACCCTTCTTTTTTGTATCTGAAATTATCTCCATAACAAAAGAAGGGCGTCTATACTTGGCGAAAGTGTGGACGCTATTTTTGTGTTTTGAAAAAAGTGCGAAACGCAACTGGGTGTCGTGTATTTAAGCGTGAATCTTGCTGCGTTGGCACGCAGTAATCTTTCCGTTTAAATACAAACACCCAACCCGTTGGCTTTCGCACTTGGATTTAAAATGTGCTACGAAGCAACTGGCGGAAGTGAATTTAAGCGTGAATCTCCTTGCGTTAACACGCAATGATCTTCCCGTTTAAATTCATACCGCCAATCCGTTGCTTCTTCGCACTCTGATTTGAAACGTGTTCAAGCCAACTGGGTGTCGTGTATTTAAGCGTGAATCTTGCTGCGTTGGCACGCATCAATCTTCCCGTTTAAATACAAACACCCAACCCGTTGGCTTTCGCACTCTGATTTGAAACGTGCTGCGAAAGTCTGACAACTCCGCTTAAGTCAGCAATAAATAAGTTCAAAATACGAACTTTTTCATTGCTTTCTTAATGCTCGTTGTCAACCCGACTTTCTTCGCACTCTGATTTTCGAAACGTGCTCAAGCCAACTGGGTGTCGTGTATTTAAGCGTGAATCTTGCTGCGTTGGCACGCATCAATCTTCCCGTTTAAATACAAACACCCAACCCGTTGGCTTTCGCACTTGGAGGTGATTTTATGGGTAGTATTAAAATTGTCAATCTTTCTTTTCGATATGATGACGCGGGTCTTAATATTTTTAATCACTTGAATTTAGATCTGGATTCTTCGTGGAAATTGGGATTGGTTGGTCGTAACGGTCGGGGCAAAACGACTTTTCTCAATTTACTAAGAAAAAGACTGCAAGGATTGGGTCAGATTCAAACACAGTTAAACTTTTCATATTTTCCTATTGAAATAAATAATTCGGAAAATATGACACTATATGAACTGCAAAGTCAGGTTAGTTTTGAGCAATGGGAGCTTGAACGGGAACTTAATTTACTGAACGTTGATGTGAATTTACTTTGGCAACCTTTCAAGACGTTAAGTGGTGGTGAACAAACCAAGGTTTTACTAGCTTTGTCTTTTATCGATCAGAATTCGTTTCCCTTGATCGATGAACCAACCAATCATTTGGATGTGAGTAGTCGTGATCAGATTGCCCAGTATTTAGCAAAGCACGATCGTGGTTATATTGTGGTTAGTCATGACCGCGACTTTCTAAATCAAGTGACCGATCATATCTTGGCGATTGAGAACACTGAAATTCATTTATACCAAGGGAATTATGCCGCCTATGAAGCAACGAAAAACAACCGTGACGCTTTTAATGCTGAAAAGAATCAAAAATTAAAAGGTCAGATTAAAAGTTTGCAACAAAAGAGCACTCAATTTCGTAATTGGTCCGACAATATTGAAGCGTCGAAATATGATGGCAAGAAAACACAAGCTATTATTAATCGACGCGCACAAATCAATAAGGCCGCGGTAGGTCATGCTGCGGAAAAAATGATGAGAAAAGCGCTAAACGTTGAACACCGTCTAGATCGACAGGTTGAAGCAAAAAAGGCGTTAATGACCAATATCGAAGCGATGCCCGATTTAACGATGAATTTTAAGCCTGACTACCATCATGTCTTACTTGAAACCAAACATTTTTCGCTGCAAATTCAGGATAAAAAATTATTTCATGATTTAAATTTGCAAATTAAAAATCACGCTATTGTGTCACTTGAAGGGAAAAATGGCTCGGGCAAGTCAACTTTTTTGAAAATGTTATTAGGTCAGTTTGATCACGTTAACTATCAGGGTAAATTTGAATTAGCCAATGGGGTACAAATTTCATATCTTCCTCAAAACTTTGTCGAATATACGGGTACGCTGAGTCAATTTGCAGAAAAGCAGCAAATTTCTTATGAGGCACTGCTTAATAATTTAAAGAAAATGGGTTTTCCCAGAGCTAGTTTCACGACCAAAATAGAGGAAATGAGTATGGGACAACAAAAACGTGTCGCGTTGGCAAAATCGTTAGTTGAACCTGCAGCCCTGTATTTGTGGGACGAACCGGCCAACTATCTCGATGTTTTTAACCAAGATCAATTGATTAAGTTGTTAAAAGAAATCCAACCGGCGATGTTGTTGATTGAACATGATCAATACTTTATTCAACAAGTTGCGAGTCAGAGAATTCAATTGCAGAGATAATATTAATGGTGTGGCGTTGATGCTATTTTTATGATATGAATTTGGTGTTTTTAAACCTGATTAAGCTCGTGAAGTAAGTGGGACAATAAATTAACTGCAGTGTGGGCGAGTGTTCATTAATCATAAATTTATCAATTAAACTTTTCAGATTGAAAGATAGGGTTCATAATGAAGCAAGCAATATTTGAGGGCGTTAGTTTGTTACCACGTCTTAGTACGGCGTTATGAACGATAAAAAAGAAGTTAGGAAGACTCTCATCATGGAAAGACATATCCGCACTAAAAAATCGCCGAAGAAACTACTCTTGATTATTATTGGCTTCATTATTTTATTAATCGCCGGATTTTTTGGCGTGCGTGCCTATCAGGCCAGTCAGCTTAAGCAGCTAGAACAAGCAACGGTCAAAAGTTTTGTCACCAGTTTACAAAAGGGGAAGTATCGCGAGGCTGCGCGCAATTTATCGGCTGGTTCGCTTAAGCAAAGTAACGTCTCCCAAAAACAAGTTGCGGAAAAATATCAAGCGATTTTTCCGTGGATTGGTGCTTCAGATATTAAAGTAACCGACTTAAAGGTTACAAAGAAAGATGGTAAAAATCATTTCTCGTATCAATTGTCTTTAACCACGGGGTTGGGTCGACTTAAGCCGCAGAAATATTCTGGGACGCTCTCTAACGATGGTCGAAAAATTAATTGGGCGCCTAATTTAATTTTTCCAGGCATGGTCAGCAAAGATAAAGTGACCTATTCTGTCACGTCAGCAACGCGTGGCGAAATCCTGGATCGTAATGGACAGGGTCTGGCAATTAATGGAACGGTTCATCAATTGGGAATCGTTCCGGGAAATTTGGGCACAGGCGCGGAACGCACGGCGAAGATTGCAGCAATTGCCAAAAGTTTGGCTCTAACTGTCAAAAGTGTTAAGAGCGCACTTGCCCAAACTTGGGTTCAAGATGACTTCTTCGTGCCATTAAAAACCACGGTCGACGCACCGACCACTGTACCAGATGGCTTGGTGGTGAAAGCAGTCACAGGAAGGACGTATCCGTTAAAAGAAGCCGCGGCACAATTAATTGGGTATGTTAGCAAAGTAACAGCCGATGATCTTAAGAAAAACACTGCGTTGACGAGCGATAGTATAATTGGTCGCAGCGGATTAGAAATGGCCTTAGATAAACGGTTGCGCGGTAAAGATGGCGGTTCGTTGATCATTGTTGATAATAAGGGGGCAGAGAAGAAGGTCCTGCAGAAAGTAGCTAAGAAAGACGGGGCGGATGTTAAATTAACCATCGATAGTCAAGCACAAAAAATTGCGTATGCAAGTCTAAAGAATTATCCCGGTGCTAGCGTGGTCATGGCTCCCAAGACTGGCGATTTGCTCGTCGCCGCAAGTTCGCCAAGTTTTGATCCGAATAAAATGACTAACGGCATCACTCAAGCCGACTATGATGCTTACAACAATGACAAGAATCAACCGTTCATTAGTCGTTTCGCCACTGGTTACGCACCCGGGTCAACTTTTAAAACTGTGACGGCAGCAATTGGGCTGGATGTCGGGACATTGAATTCTGACAAGGCACTCACCATCAATGGTCTGGAATGGCAGAAGAATAGTTCCTGGGGTTCTTACCATGTGACTAGACTAACTGATATTAGTTCGGTTAATCTAAAAACAGCTCTCGTTCATTCTGACAACATTTACATGGCTCAACAGACTTTAAAGATGGGTGAAAAAACCTTTAGGGCTGGCCTGAACAAATTTATTTTCGGGAAGAAACTTAATTTACCAATGACGATGAGTCGAGCACAAATTTCAAATAAAAGTAGTTTTAATTCAGAAATTTTGTTGGCTGATACTGGCTACGGACAGGGCGAGTTGCTGTTAAATCTGATTCAACAGATTACCACCTACTCAGTCTTTCCCAATAATGGCACGTTAGTCTATCCAAAATTATTGGCTGCTCAAAATTTGAAAACTAAAAAGGATGTTGTCAAAGCCGGTTCTGCTGAACAAATTACCAGTGACATGCAGTCAGTCGTTAGTGATGTAGGTGGAACGGCCCACAGTTTAGCCGCATTGAATATTCCGTTAGCCGCCAAAACAGGAACCGCTGAAATCAAACAAAAGCAAAACGAACAAGGCCAAGACAATAGCTTTTTGTACGCTTTTGACGCAGCAAAACGAAATTACTCACTCATTGAATTCCTCGAAAACAAACCTAAAAACACGTCTGCAACTAATCTCTCCCAAGACTTGTTGCGTTATTTACAACAGACCTATCAATAAAAAGCTGGCCGTTAGCTCGATAAAGGTGGGGTGTAAACTAGATTGGCATTGAACTCAATCTAGTTTGCACTCCACCTTTTTGTTTTAGTAAATTTGGCGCGACTTTTTTAAGCAGGTGTAAAGACCATAGATTAAAGTACTGGCATTGTTTTTGCTTCAATAAATGAGGGTGCGACCGGTGCGATAGAACGATGTGGGGCGCACTATTTTGAGGTGTATTTTGGAGGTTGCTAGAAAATGACGAATAGATTTAATGTTGGCGATTATGGCGCGGTTGCTAATTCTAATGCTATCCAAACAGAAGCGTTTCAGCACTGTATCAATGCTTGTCGCGATGCTGGTGGTGGCGAAGTTATCGTTCCAACTGGCGCTTATATTATTGGGAGTATTCAGTTGTTTTCCAATATTTCACTTATTCTCCAGAAAAGTGTCCATTTAATTGCAAGCTTAGATTTGAAAGATTACAGTGATTTTGGTCTTAAATCAACAATTGCCTATTATGACGATCCCGATTATGTCAAACTTTGGCATTTACCGCGACACTATTTTCAGGCGTTGATTGTCGCCCATCATGCTGAAAACATTCAGATCATTGGCGCTAACGATGCTTTAATTGATGGTCGTAATTTGCAGAATCCTGAAGGTGAGGAGGGATTTCGTGGACCAATGACAATTGTCATGTCACAAGTCAAGCGGCTAACTTTATCGGGGTATCGCGTCAAAAATGCCGCGAATTGGTCGCATTGTTTGGATGATTGTCAAGATCTTAATATTTCACGAATTGCAATTATTGCTGGCCATGATGGTTTTAATTTACATCACTCCCAAGCAATTAGAATTTCTGAATGCAAGTTTGCGACTGGTGATGATTGCTTGGCCGGTTATGATATTCATGATTTATTGGTGGACCATTGTTATTTCAATACGGCTTGCAATGTGACCCGCATTGGCGGAACCAATCTTAAAATTGAACATTCGCAAATTACTGGCCCCGGAGAATATCCGCACCTTTCTAAAGGGACGTTTACCACACACGCCTTGTTTAAATACTATGCCATCAACGCGGACGCTAGGCAAGATATCAGTGATCAAATTGAGTTTAATGATTGCGAAATTTCACAATTGAATCGTTTATTAGACTATCAATATCAAGCAACCATAATGCAATCCGGACCAGAATTAAAGTTACTGCGTTTTGTCGACAGTCGTATTCGCGACATTCAACAAACCTCTTTGTTCAAGAGCCAGGGTGTAAAAACAACCTTATATTTTGCCAGGACAACCTTCGATGTTGATTTACCAATTTTACTGGCCATTGATGCAGGCGTCACAGTTATCTTTGACCAGTGTCAATTTGTCAAAGCAACCCAGATTCAATTGGCCGACGGTACAAAGTATAAATTAGCAGGTCGAGTTACAAAAAAATTTAAAAATAATTTTGTCAGCAATGAGTCTTCACAATTCTAGTGTTTAAAAAATAGACTGTTATTTAATCAAGTCTAAAGCAGGACCTAAAAACAAAAGGGTGCATTAGTGTTTAATACCATAAACACTAATGCACCCTTTTTGACTAAACACTAGCTTGATATTTTTAAAAGTCATGCTAAATTAGTAGTGGTAGAGCGTTTTCATTAAAGCGGAGGTAAACAAAATGTTAGGTCAGGGACTTGTCCAGTCGCAAACACAACGACTAAATTTGACACAATCATTACAGCAATCAATTCAGCTACTGCAATTCGATGTGGAAGAGCTGGATAAATATTTGGATGAGGCGGCTTTAAATAATCCCTTTTTAGTTGTCCATCAAAAGACTCGACCATTGGCCACACAAGTCGATTTCTTTGAGCAATTACCCGCGCCGAAAAAGTATTCTTTAGTCGATTACGTTCAAGAACAACTCACGATGAATTGGCATGATACACGGTTGCGCAAAATGCTCTGGACGTTATCTGAATCGCTAACTGAGAAGGGTTATTTAATTGCACAACCAGCAGAATTGTTAAAAGAGTATCAGCCAACTCAATTAGAAATTGCTGATTGTTTGACTTTATTTAGTCAACTTGATCCGCCGGGATTAGGAGCAAGAAATTTGCAGGAGTCCTTAACTTTACAATTGGCGCGTTGCCCTGACAAAAAGATCGCCTTGCAATTAGTTCAACATTATTATGATAATTTTATTTGTCATCGCTGGTCCAAAATTGTGGCGCGCACACAATTATCAGAAAGTGATATTCAAACCGCTTTTGATCAACTTAAAACGTTATCGCCGTATCCTGCTTATGGATTCTCTGATAGCACAATTACTTATGTACGGCCGAGCTTGATTGTTTATGAAGAACAAGGGTGTTTGAAATTAACATTAGGTTCTGGTGAACAAGACGGTGTTGGCTTTGCCCAATCAGATTATGACCAATATCAATGTGCTGCAACGAAAGAAGTTGAGACTTATTTGCATATGCAACTAGCCGATTTTCATTTCTTGGCCAATAGTTTAGCTCACCGGCGCAGGACAATTTTACGAATTGGTCAGGTAATTTTGCAGCGGCAAACCAATTTTTTTGAAACGCAAGGGCGGGCCCAAATCAAGCCTTTGTTATTACAAGAGGTGGCGCAACAATTGAATGTTCATCCTTCAACGATTAGTCGGGCGATTCGGGGTAAATATTTACAAACGTCATTCGGTAATTATGCGCTCAAACAGTTTTTCGGTCGGTCGTTGCCGCAGCAACAAGAAATCTCAACCAATGATGTTAAAAAGGTGTTAGCTCGATTGATTCAAGAGGAAGATGCCAAGAATCCATATACGGATCGACAACTTGTTGAGTTATTGAAGGATAAGGGCTTTGTAATCGCCAGAAGAACCGTCGCCAAATATCGCGAACAATTAGGATTTCTAAAAGCAAAACAACGACAACGAATTTAATCCGGAGGTAAAAAATGTCAGATAAATTAAATTCTGTAGAAAAAGTTTACGTAGCCTTACAAGAATTAGCTAAGACACAATCGAGTATCTCGACGAGTGATCTAGCAGAAGTCTTGCAGTTAAGCCGTTCGGTTACCAGCCATTACCTCGCGCAGTTACTGAAAGAAAAAAAGGTCAGTAAAACAGATGGTCGTCCGGTGAAGTGGTATTTAAGTGCAGATTCAATTGTTCGTCAACAACCCCTGCGTTCTTTGCATGCGTTTACTAATTTAATTGGTGTGAATGGCAGTCAGCGTTCAGTGGTGGAGAAATGTATTGCTGCAGTCAAATATCCTGGTAATGGTTTAAATGTTGTTATTACCGGCAATAGTGGTGTTGGCAAGAGTTTTTTGGCCCAACTAATTGCCCAGTATGCTCGTGATACTAAAGTGATTGCTAGCGATGCGCCGTTTGAAGTTCTTAATTGTGCCGACTACGCCAACAATCCGGAATTACTGTCCTCAATTCTTTTTGGATACGTCAAAGGTGCTTTTACTGGTGCTAATAAAGATCATCTCGGTCTATTAACGCGTGCCGATGGTGGCTATTTATTTTTAGATGAAATTCATCGACTATCTGGAGAAAATCAGGAAAAGTTATTTACCTTTATGGATAGCGGGAAGTTTCGCGCGATTGGTGACAATCAACACGATCAAACGGCTAAAGTCCGGATGATCTTCGCGACAACTGAGGATCCCCAAGTATCGCTGTTAGATACGTTTAATCGCCGTGTTCCGATTACGATTCACTTACAAGATTATGCTAAGCGCCCATTGGATGAACGACTTGAGTTTATCAAGGTTTTGTTTATGCAAGAGGCCAAAAAATTAACCAGTGCTATCCAAGTTGATGCAGAAGCCGTCTCCTATTTAGTGCAGTTAGATCCGGTCGGCAACATTGGCAAAATTAAAAATCTGATTAAAGTTGCCTGTGCTAAAACATATGCCAATTCTAATAAAGAGCAGTTATTAAAAATTCATTGTGATAGTTTCGACTCATTTACGGCGACAAAGTCAAATCAGACTGAGAAATTGGCTGTTGGGGCAATGTTATTAGATCCTGCAGATAAAATTCAGACGGCGGTAATTTATAATAGTAAAGTTTTTGAACAGCAAGTGCGCGCAGTAATTGCTGAGTTACCAGAGAATAATAATGGCCTCCAAAACGTCTTGCAAACATCAGCATTTAATTATGTTACAGAGCAGATAACCCCGCTACATTATTTGCATCAACGCTTGTTTAACAAAGTTCTGGTCACAAAATTTGGTGTTCGCGGACTACAAAGTTATGAACCGATTTTCTTTAACTTGTATCAACATAAGGTCACTTTATCAAAGCAGACAATGATTGAATTGAGCGGCAAGATTAATCATGGTGCATCACGGGCTCAACATATTGCGCAAGCATTTTATACGCAGTTACCGATTTTAGAGCGCAGCAGTCAACAGTTGTTACAGATTTTATTGACGCTTTGCTTAACGGATGAGGTTGATGAAACAATTCCGACGCGAGTTTTGATGATTGCCCATGGGAGCTCAATGGCAACGAGTATTCAATCAGTTGTCAACCAGCTGTGTGGCACTTATTTGGTTGATGCGTTAGACATGCCGATTGACACGACAATTAACGAGATTGTCACGAAGAGTAAGCAGTTAATCGATTCTTTTGATACGACGAAAGGTTTAATTCTGATGATCGATATGGGTTCGTTAAGCCAATTATATCGACAGATCAAAAACAAAATTGATGGTGATTTATTAGTCATCAACAATTTGACGACGGCGACAGCCTTAGATATTGCACTCAAAGTTCAACAAAAGATGGCCTTTAACAAGATTGCCGAGCATGCCAGTACGGAATATTCAATCTCGACCCAATATTTTGAAGGCTTTGCTGAGAATCAAAACATCGTCATCTCTTGTATGTCTGGTTTGGGCATCTCTGAAAAGCTGAAAGATATTTTTGAAGAATATCTCGACAAAAACGTTAGTATCATTACGATGGATTTCGCTAAATTGCACGAAAATGTGACCGATAATGATATGGCCGAATTTCAATCAACTTTAATTGTGATTACGACCACGAATCTGCCGGGCTCATTTGAGATTCCCAATATCAATATTTATGACTTATTAGATGCTGCTGGTCAGGTCAAACTGGAATCGGTCCTTAAGAAATATGTTGATAAAAAGACCTTTGATGCGTTGTATAACCAGTTGGTCCGTTTCTTATCAATTGAAGGCGTGACTGAACGACTATCGTTTTTGAATCCCAAAGTTATTATTCAAGAAGTTGAAACTGTCATTTTTAAATTCGAGAACTATTATCACATTAAAATTGCTGGGAAATATAAATTAAATCTCTATATGCACATTTCGTTGATGGTGGAACGGTTGATGACCGGGATGGGGTCAAGTTCTAGTAGCTATCAGATTAAGAATAATAGTAAAGATATGGTAGACTTTTTCACCCTCGCGAAGGGTATCTTACGACCATTAGAAATTAAATATAATATTCAAATCGATGATTATGAACTATCATTGCTTTACGAATTGTTTAAAGTCGTCATCGCCGAAAGCAAACAGGCTGATTAATCAAGCACGTTTTGATGAAAATGCTGATATAAAGCCAATGGCACACGCTTTGCTTTTTATAATGTTGTGGAGCTTGAAAAACGTGGCCCTGTTTCAATTTCGTGAATTACGCCAAAGTTGAATGGACACCGCCACGAACATCAAAGTTTCTAGCGGCTTTTGCTAAGAAACAATCTTTAAAAGTGAGATAGGGGAAATATTAGATGCAGAAATTACTGATTGCCACACACGGTCATATGGCCAGTGGTATCAAAAGTTCAATCCAGATTTTGACTGGATTACAGGATCAGGTTGTCGCGCTAGACGCTTACGTTGACGATGTTGACTATCGCCAAGGAATCAAAGAATTTATCGATCAAGCACATGGCCAACCTTGTGTTATTTTGACAGATATTGTTGGTGGGAGTGTGGCGCAAGCAGCAATCGTTTTGAGTAAAGGAAAAAAGAATGTTTTTATTGTTTGTGGTGTGAATTTACCGATTGTTTTGTCACTGTTAATGAACACGCAGGTAATTACTGAATCGTTAATTACTCAATTAATTAATGATTCCCAAGTACAATTATTAGAATTGAACACAGAGAATAACGACAATACGTGTGCAAGCGAAGATTTTTTCAATGCCTAAATTAGGAGGATTAATTGTGGATACAACGGAGTGGGCAACATCAATATTTAAAAAGTTAGATCAAAAGCTAGACGTTGAGGCAACGCGTCTAGAAGATAAAATTCCATATATACCTGAGAATGGTCATTACATCGATATGGGTAAGCAAGATATCACCTGGTGGACGAATGGTTTTTGGTCCGGAATGATGTGGTTAATGTATCACGCGACTGGCAAGGAGATTTATCGAAAAACGGCCGAAGCCAATGAATCAAGATTGGACGCGGCGTTTAATCAATATACAGGTTTACATCACGATGTCGGTTTTATGTGGCGACTATCAGCGGTTGCTGACTATCAGCTAACTGGCAATGAGCGTTCAAAAGCACGTGGCATGCATGCTGCTGATTTATTAGCTGGCCGTTATAATCCTCGCGGCAAATACTTACGCTCTTGGAATCGTGATCGCGCCGGCTGGGTTATTGTTGACAGTATGTTGAATATTCCGTTACTTTACTGGGCTCGTGACACAATCAATGATCCCCGGTTTGGCTATATTGCTGAAGATCACGCCGATACCGTCATGAATAATATTGTTCGACCTGATGGTTCAGTTAATCATATTGCTATCTTTGATCCAACCAATGGCGAGTTGTTGGAGACACCCGGTGGCCAGGGTTATGAATCTGGTTCGTCTTGGTCGCGTGGACAGGCATGGGCTTTATATGGTTTTGCACTTAGCTATGCACATACACAGAAGCAGAAATATCTTGACACTGCTAAACGCGTGGCAAATTACTTCATTGCCAATGTCGCCCAAAATAATTATGACACATTGGTAGATTTCCGTGCTCCGGAAAAACCAATCTTAATCGATAGTTCTGCGGGTGCTTGTGCTGCATGTGGCTTATTAGAAATTGCCAAACAGGTTCCTGAATTTGAAAAATCATTATATTTAAATGCAGCGGTTGAAATATTAAAAAATATCGAAGCAAAATATACAAATTGGGACTTAGGTGTGGACGGTATTATTGGACATGGAACACCCGCTTATCATGATGCTAAGTTGGAAGTCCCACTGATTTATTCTGATTTCTATTTCACTGAAGCAATCTTACGTCTTTTAAAAAAGGACTTTTTAATCTGGTGATTGTTTAAACAATCCTTTCTTCCTGAGTTTTATAACCGATTTGATTGGGGTGGCACACTTATTGCTTTATATATTACTGTCTGAAAGAAATCATTTTGGAAAAAAGGAGGACAGTAATAGTAATACAAATCAATCAGCATTTATAACATTTATTATTTTTTTGGAGGTACAACTATGATTGAAATGATTCGTGTTGATGATCGCTTAATTCATGGTCAAGTTGCTTTACTATGGTCTAAGGAATTACAGTTGAATAGAATTATTGTAGCAAATGATAATGCTGCAAAAAGTGAGATTCAAAAAAATGCACTTTTGCTTGCTGCACCCACCGGAATCAAAGTTGCGGTTGTTCCCGTAACTAAAGCGATTCAATTGGCGAATGATCCACGTTCTAAGAGTTTGAAAATATTGTTAATCGTTAATAATATTAAAGACTTTCATCAACTTGTTGAAAACGTTGAAGAATCACCGAAACTCGATATCGCTAATTATGGGCGTATGGCTGGGGATCTTAAGACTAAAAAGAAGTTGACCGAAACGGTTTACCTAACTGATGAAGAAATTAAGTTGGTTAAGGATCTTAATCAAAGAAACAGTAATTTAGTGTATCAACCGTTACCTAACGATAATCCAACGAAGTTTGTCACATTAATGGAGGCTGAAAAATAATGCTATTATATCAAGCGTTCGCTGTCGGCTTAGTCATGGCATTTGCTAAGTTTATTAACGCATATGGATCATTCGCACAATTAATGCCATTTATATCATATATTTTACTCGCACTACTCTTGGGTGAAAGTCCAACAGAAGCATTGATTTTGGGAGCAGCTGTAGAATTGGCATTTTACGGCGTTATGCAAATTGGTGCTGTTTTGCCACAGGATACAGCAGTGGGTGGATTACTTGGTGTTGCATTTGCATTAATGCTACATCAGAAACCAGCTGTGGCCGTTACGTTAGCCGTTCCAATTTCAATGTTGGCCGTTGTTGTATGGAATCTTTTAAAATTTTGGTTTACTGCCAATGTCGAATTATTTGATAAATATATTGATCAACGAAATATTAAAAAATTTAATCGTTTGTGGTGGATTCAAGTAGGCGTTTATGAATTAGCCTATTTCTCGTTAGCATTCTTCGCTATTCTACTTGGTACCGCTGGCGTTAAAGCATTTGTTACAAGTATCCCACCTACATTCTTAACCGCCTTAACCGTAGCCGCCGGAATGTTGCCTGCTGTTGGTATGGGAATGCTTTTGAAATTCGTCTGGAATATTTCGTTCTTACCATTCTTTATTGCAGGTTTTGTTTTCGCCGCATATTTAAAGCTTCCAATTATGGGAGTTAGTATTTTAGGTGTTGCTTTTGGATTAGTGATGTTCTTTATTGATCGTGAAATCAATACTGTTAAGAAGAATAAGGCAACTACTATTCAAAGTTCTGGTAATGATGAGGAGGACTTTTTCAATGACTAAAACTACTGAAAAAAATAATGTAACGTTGACGAACCATGAAAAGAAACTAACCAAAAAATTGTTTTGGCGTAATATGTTTTTAGGCTTTAACATGAGCTATACACGTCAACAAGGTGTTGCGTGGGATTGGGTACATCAACCAGTTTATCGTGAAATATATAAAAATGATGAAGATAAGTATTGGGAAGCAATGAAGCGAAATTTGGAGTTCTTCAATACGACGCCTAATATGGTTGGTACAGTATCAGGCTTAGCCGTTTCAATGGAAGAGGAAAATGCTAAGGCTTCTGAAGGATCATTTGACACAGCCGGTATTAGTGGTATGAAAATTGGTTTAATGGGGCCATTAGCTGGCATTGGCGATACTTTCTTCTCAGGTGTTTGGGGATTAATTATTATGGGTATTGCAATTAGTTTTGCGAAGAAAGGCAATCTTGTGGTTGCCGCCTTACCATTAATCGCATTACTTCCTAACCTCTTAATCCGCTGGTACGGTCAAAAATATGGTTATAAATTAGGCAGTAAGTACATTCAAAAAGCCGTTCAAGATGGCATCATGACAATGTTTACAAAGGCTTCTTCTATTGTTGGTGTTACAGTAGTCGGCGGAATGATTGCAACGTTGGTTAAGTTCCCAATCGTTTATAAAACAAAAATTAATGGCACTGTTTTTGAACTACAAAAAGTTCTCGATCAAATATTACCAAATATGATGCCGCTAGCATTAGCAATTGTTTGCTTCGTGTTATTACGGAAAAACGTAAGTCCAGTGAAGGTATTACTCGGTGTGGTTGTTCTCGGCTTTGCATTAACTTTCTTGGGAATTACTGGTGCCTAATTAATTCTCTATGAATTAATAACTTACAAATAAGCAAATCAAAACTGGACAAGATTTTGTCCAGTTTTTTTAAAAGGAGTAACAGTTATGAATCAGAACGGTGCGAAGTGGCTCGACGACGTTGGAAATCCGATTCAAGCACATGGTGGAATGATTTTAAAGACTCAGCATAAATATTATTGGTATGGTGAAAATAAAAACGTTAAGAATTTGCCTGGGACATCGCGGGTTCCCTTTGTTGGTATCTCCTGTTATTCCTCAGTTAATTTAGTGGATTGGCATGACGAAGGATTAGTGTTAACCACCGAGTCTGATTCTACCGGTACTTTGGAAGAAATGAGTATTGTAGAGCGGCCAAAAGTTATTTTTAATACCAAAACTCAAAAGTTCGTTATGTGGACCCATTATGATAATAAGGAATATAGCTATGCGGGTTGTTGTGTTGCGGTTGCGAGTTCTGCAACCGGTCCATTTAATGTTGTCCGTATTTTTAAACCGAATTTACAGGATTGTCGTGACTTGACATTATTTGAAGAAAATCAGAAGGCATATTTAATTGCCAGTTCAGATGGTAATAAAACGCTGAGAGTAATAGAACTTACCGCTGACTATACAGACGTCACAACAAGTTCATACAAGCTTTTCATTGATCAAGAACGAGAAGCACCAACGGTTTTCCACGTTAGAGATTGGTATTTTACGATTACTTCTGGATGTACTGGTTGGAGACCGAATCCAGCACTCTTTTCTCGAAGTCATTCATTATTCACTGGACAGAAGTTAATTGATAATCCTTGTCGAGGAAGTCATTCTGAGACAACTTATTCTGGACAACCAACATATATTTTTGAGGTGAATAACAAATTCTATTTAATGCTAGATCACTGGAACCCAAAGTCCTTGCGTGATTCAGGATATAGTATTTTACCGATAGATATTAACAATCGGGACTTGAGAATTTCATGGCAACAGGAATTACCTAATTTTTGAGATGTGTAATTAGGCGGTAAAACACCAATCGATTAAGGAGCTTCAATATGAAAATCAAAAATCCAATCTTACGTGGTTTTAATCCGGATCCTAGTATTGTCAAGGTGGGGTCGGATTACTATTTAGCAACGTCCACTTTTGAATGGTGGCCTGGAATTGAAATTTACCATTCGACCGATTTGGTTAATTGGGATTTGATCAGTGAACCATTAGATAATCCGGCATTATGTGATTTGCGAGGTGTTTATAATTCGGGTTGTATTTGGGCACCACATTTGAGTTATGCCGATGGTAAATTCTGGTTAATTTATACGATTGTTAAATCAGGAACGGCCTTCAAGGATACTTTAAATTATGTCATGACTAGTGATGAAATTACTGGTCCTTGGTGTAAACCAGTTTTTGTGACTGCCAGTGGTTTCGATCCGGCCTTATTTCATGACGACGATGGCAAACATTATTTTATGAGTATGCTATTTGATCAGCGCTTGGATCATCCTGGTTTTAGCGGTGTGGTCATGCAGGAGTTTGATGCGAATAAAATGACGTTAATTGGTGAACGACAACACTTCTATGAGGGTACTAAACTAGGCGTTTGTGAGGGACCGCAGATTCTTAAAAAGGACGGTTGGTATTACTTGCTCTGTGCGGCCGGTGGCACTGGTTATAGTCATGCTTCGACAGTGGCGCGCAGTCGAAATGTTTGGGGGCCTTACGAGAACTCACCTTTTCAACCACTCATCTCGACTAAGTTTGATCCCCTTAATGACTTACAAAAAAGTGGTCATGCTTGCTTTGTTAAAGTGACCAATCAAGAATGGTACATTGTCCATTTATGTTCGCGTCCATTAACTGAACGTGGTTATTGTGTGCTCGGGCGCGAAACAGCATTACAACTACTAATTTGGACGAAAGACGGTTGGCCAAGATTAGCTAACGAAACGACGTCGCCAAAGACTGAAATCGAAGCACCAAGTCTCTTTACTGATAAACAAAGGCTCAATAATTCAACTTACTGTGATTTTAACGCGCCTCAATTACCAAACTATTTTAAAACTTTGCGAACACCTCTTGGCCAGCGCGGTTCATTAACGAAGCATCCGGGTTATTTGCGTTTATATGGTAACGAAAGCCTCTCTAGTTTGCATGAACAAACCTTAATTGCGCGTCGTTGGCAGACGTTCGCTTTCCGTAGTGAAACAGAAATGATTTTTGCACCGACAAACTTCCAACAAGTCGCTGGCTTGATTCTTTTCTATGATTCAGATAATTGGTGTTACCTGTTTTGTTCATACGATCAGGAACAAAAATCAAGTTACTTGCAAGTCGAACAGGCAGAAGTTGGTAAATTTAGTTATCTATCAGAACCGATCTATTTACCAAATACCACGATCAAATTAGCCGTTAATGTTGATCATGCAAAGGGCCAGTTTACTTATGCAACTGCCGATTCTGATTGGCAAACCATTGGGACCAAATTTCATGCAGATCATTTGAGCGATGATTTTATTAAAGCAAATGGTAAGCTCGCGTTTACTGGGGCGATGGTTGGGCTTTGTGCACAGGATTTTGATGCACATCGGTCATATGCGGATTTTGATTATTTCTCTTATCAAGAGAAATGACTCAGCAAGACAATCATATAGAGCAAAATAATTGGAGATAAAAAATGGAACTTTTAAATCAATATCAATTCGGTGATATGCTGGTCTGTTATTATTTGACGCCAACTCAAAATGTTGAGTGGGTGATCATTCCTGCGGACATGGCCGCAAAATTAACATTGCCTCACAAACAAAAATATGATGCGCTCATTCAAGTGAAGTTGGTCGGTGACGATTACCCTAAAGGTTTCGTCACCGGAACCAGTATGCGTAATAGCCAGTCAACACGCAGTTTAAAGTTTAGTGAACAAAATAGTAAAACCTTCGGCAATGTGACACAAGTGTTGACGACGCTAACGGATCAACACCAACATTTGTTTAAACACTATGTGGCATATGATGCAGCTTATCAAACTCTCAAAACGTATACGGAAGTTGACAATCAATCAGATCAACCTATCAAGTTGGAACTATTAAGTAGTTTTTCAATGAGTAATTTAAGTCCCTTCAATTCAAAAAACAGTCCCGGCAATTTATTGATCACTAGATTTCGAAGTAAATGGGCGCAAGAGGGGCGGCTTGCGCAAAATCTAATTGAAGACTTTCAGTTGGAACCTTCTTGGAAACCGTCAGGAGCTGGTGTTGAAAAATATGGTCAGCGTGGTTCAATGCCAGTACGAGGTTATTTCCCTAATGCGTTTGTAACCGATCAAAAACAAGCAGTCACTTGGGGATTCCAATTAGCACAACCTAATTCTTGGCAGATTGAACTCTATCGAATTGACGAGGATTTATGTTTAGCAGGTGGTTTGGCAGATCGTGATTTTGGTCATTGGCTAAAAACAGTGCCGCAAAACGACTCATTTCAAACGCCTGCTGCCTATTTAACGGTTGCACATGGTGATTATCATCAGGCTGCTCATCGCTTAGTTAGTTATCAGCAGCGAGCCTTAAGCGCGCGTCATCACGTTGAAGAAACAGAATTCCCAGTAAGTTTTAACGAGTTTTGTACAACTTGGGGTAATCCTTCAGAACAAAGTATTTTAGAACAGTTGGCGGTTCTCAAGAACAAAGGCATTCACTATTATATTATTGATGCCGGTTGGTATGCAGATCCTAAATTAGGTTGGGAAAAGAAAATGGGGGATTGGCAATTAAGTACAGCATTATTCCCACATGGTTTGAAAACTGTTGCAGAAACGATTCGTGCTGCCGGTATGATTCCCGGTATTTGGTTTGAGTTTGAAACGGTTGGGCGTGATGCCACAGTCTTCAAGGCAACTGATCATCTACTGAAACGTGATGGCTTGCCCCTTACCGTTGGCGATCGTCGCTTTTGGGATATGAATGATCCTTGGACAATCGACTATTTGCAAAAAGAAGTGATTGACTTTTTACGTGAGAATGAGATTGGCTATTTAAAAATCGATTATAATGAAAACTTTGGAATCGGTTGTGACAATGGGGATTCGTTGGGTGAAGGCGCACGTCAAGCACTTGCTGGCAGTCAAAATTTTATTCGCCGTATTCATGAACAATTACCGGATTTGATTATTGAGAACTGTTCGTCTGGTGGTCATCGAATGGAGCCATCATCAATGGCCTTAGCAGATATCAATTCAATTTCTGATGATCATGAGTCATTGTGTAATCCCATTGTTTCAGCCAATTTTCTAGATTTTTCTTTACCGCAGACCAATTCAATTTGGGCGGTTATTCGGCACGAAGATGATCTTGATCGCTTGTTTTATTCGTTATGTAGTACGTTTTTGGGACGTTTATGTTTGTCAGGTGATATCACGAATCTTCGCGAAGACCAAGCTCAAGTCATTGAAGCGGCGTTGGTGTTCTATCAACAAGTCATCCCGTTCCTTAAAACTAATAATTTCGAACGTTTCGGTAAGCCTGTGTTGTCGTATACGCACCCAACTGGTGAGCAGGCACTTGTTTTTAAGGACGGACAACGTTGTTTAATTGTGGCTCATGGCTTTGCCAGCAGTAAGTCGCTTACAATTCAATTACCTGCAGCGATGACGATTCAGAGCCAGTTTGGCTGTACTGATGCGGTCAAGGTAATGAATCAGACTGTCCATGTTAATTTTGCCCACGATTATCAAGCAGTTGCCCTTATTTTGAATGTTTGATTTGTTAAATTGAAAATGAACTAGAAGAGATGAAGAAAAGTATGATAATGCCAATAAACAAGATCAGGGTGCTCATTTGTAGTGATGCTAAAAACGAAGCAGATGATCAATATGCCATTGTTCAGGCATTATTGACACCGAAGTTTGACATCGTTGGCATGGTCGCTCAATTCTATCATGAGATCGATGCAACAGAAAAATCGTATCAGGAAATGATACGTTTAACAAAACTCGTTGGTCAAAGTCATTTGTTTCCGATCGTTCGAGGTGCAACGACTGCCTTAAATTCTGCGCAAACTAATATTTTATCAGCCGGTTCAGAACTAATCTTGCAAGAAATGACACGTTCAGACCCGCGTTCACTGGCAATTGTTTGCTTAGGAACGTTGACAGACGTTGCGTTGGCTTTGCGGAAGTTTCGGGGTACAGCGCAGAATATTACGATTATTTGGGTTGGTGGTGGTCGTTATCCTGAAGGAAGTGCAGAAGCAAATCTACAGCGAGATTTACTAGCGGCTAACCTAGTGATGGCCGCGCCGGTGGCAGTCTGGCAAATTCCAAGCAATGTTTATAAAACGATGTTGGTGTCAGTGGCTGAGTTAAAAATAAAAATTGCTCCTTATGGTGAATTAGGACGCTTTTTATACCAACAACTTGTCGATTTTGCCAATGAAAATAATCAAAAGAAAAGTTGGCTTAACTCAGAAGCTTGGGTATTGGGTGATTCCACAGCGATTGGTGTATTGTTAGCTGAACAAAAAGGAAGTTACCACGAACAGATCGCACCGTATTTCACTGTCAACAATAAATATGATTTAATTGTTAATCGTCAGCAGCGACCGATCAGAGTTTATGACCGAATTGATTCACGCTTCATTCTTGAAGATTTATTCGCAAAAGTTCAACTTTTTGCTAGGCGTTGAGGTCCTCTTGAACGGTATGGTTATTGTTCAAATTGAAGAATGAAATGCAAAGACAGCTTAATGACTTGTTCGCTATTTGTTATGTTTTTATCATGATATACTGATGGTGGCAGCCGGCCCAAGTTTGGGGGTGTTGCTACTTATGAATGAGTTATTATCTCTAGTTATCGCGCCGCTCTTTGTTGGGGGTGGTACTAAAGTTAGTCACTGATTGGTTAGATCAGCGGCGGTAACCATTTCGGTTGCTACTAACTCACACGTCTGTCAATTATTACAGATGAAAAAAATAGCCATTCCTTGTCGGAGGAATGGCTATTGTGCTACTTATGAGTTATTATCTCTGGTACCATTAGTATAACTTGGATTTATAGAAATAGCAACGATAGCCTTTTGTTACTTTGAAGTGTGAAATATCAAAAATTTATTGTCTTTTTGTTCGGTATTAAGTAGCAAACTTAATCTGGTTTTTCCGCGTTCAGATAGCTTTGATAGTTTCTCAGAAATGTTTGTTCACTCGGGTAACCAAGTTTGTTGGCAATTTCTTGTTTGGTTAAATTGGTTGCCGCAATTAAGTTATGGGCAATTTGACATTTCATCTGTTGTTTGAGTGCGTGAAATGATTGACCAAAGGTTTGCTGAAGGCGAGCGTTAATGCTGTCTGTTGATAATTTGGCATGCGCGGCAATGTCGTCGATCGTTAAATTTTGCTGGCTGTTTTCTAGCATGTACAACACGATATCCCAAGCATCAGTTGATAGGAATTGGGAACTAAAGTCCATTCGCATTTGTTCTGGTGTTTGCTGATGGATTAATTCGAATTGCTTGTAGAAGTTTGCTTCGGATTGATAACCACAAATCTTGCCAATTTGGTTAATTGATAACTCATTGAATTGGAGCAGCGCTGTTGCATTGCGAATGCGGATCTGATTCAGTAGAGCCCGGAACGAATAACCGGTCATCTTTTTGATTTTCTTTTGTAGAACTTCAACTGATAATCCGAAATGAGTCGCAACTTTTCTCGTGGTGAGCTGCTCTTGATGATAGAAATGAATATATTGCAACAATCGCCAATCGAAGGTAAAGAAACGGTTACTCTTATCCTGTCGTTGTAGGAATTTTTGAAAATAGAAAGACAGTAGTGCCGTTAGAGATAGATTTAGACCTTCACTACCAGGTGTGTTATTGCGTTGTTCCTCTAGCACCAATTGAATCATGGCCATCAAATGTTCATTCGCCGATTGATCGAGACGAACAATTGGCACTGTTAAGTCTAAGTTGTTGATCGTGTTCAAGTAAGTCTGCCGATTAGTTGAGGCGAGGATTAATAAGCCTAATGAGAGGCGGACATGATAACCCGTTAAGTTATTTGAGTCGGTTAAAATGAAACGATGAACGTGAAAGGGTGCCAGTTCAATCAATTGGTCGGCGTGAACGGGGAAAAGCTGACCATTGATCTCAATGGCACCCTGACCAGATTGAATCAGTAAGAAGTCAAATTCATCAAAATATTGCAATGAAGTTGACTGATTAAGTGTGAAGAAATTTGCTTTTAATTCGTTCGGCTGAAAACTTGCAGATAAATATTCTACGCTAGTGTAGGGTAAATTCTTGTTCATTAACTTGCTCCTCAAAAAAGTGAGTACTTGGCTCTTAAATGATGTTTATTATCCTATTGTAAACGTTATACTACATGTGAAATAAAAAATAAAGGAGCAAGATCAAATGACAAAAGTTTTTGTACTCGGAGGAACTGGATTTTTAGGGTTCTACACAACCAAAGAATTATTACGTCGCGGGTATCAAGTTAAGACAATGGCTTTGCCACCAATGCCCGCTGATAATTTGTTACCCGCCGAAGTTGAGTGTTCATTAGGAAATATCAATGAATTATCGGATCAAGAGATTGTTAAGTTATTGAGTGATTGCAATGGCTTCATTTATGCAGCTGGCGCAGATGAGCGAGTTGTACCGCAGAAACCGGCAATGAAATTCTTTTATGAAGCCAATGTTTTACCAACCCAACGTATAGCCAGACTAGCAAAAGAAGCTGGTGTTGAACATTTTGTCGTGTTTGGTTCTTACTTTGCAGAATTTGCCGAGCGGTTGCCTGAACTTCATTTACGCGATGAGGCTTATCCCAATATGCGTTTGTTACAGGAACAAGTTGCTTTTGCTGAGGGTGAAGGCAAGATGACGGTCTCATCATTGCGTTTACCTTATATTTTCGGTACGATGCCTGGTCGGATGCCGTTATGGACGATGTTTGTTGATCAAGCGAAGAATCAACCTGTTTTCCCTGCATTGGCTGGTGGTACCGCGATGGTAACAGTTGAGCAAGTTGCTGAAGCGGCGGTTGGTACACTTGAGCATGGAGAACATCGTCATAGTTATGCGATTGGCGCTAAGAATATGAAGTATCAAGAATTTTATCAAATGATTGTCGATGCTTTAGGCCAGCACGAGACAACGCAAGTGCCAGTAGTCCCTTATGAACAGATGAAACCAATTTATGTTGGTTTAGATCAGCAAGCAGCCGCTGAGGGTAAGGAACATGGTGTGCATATGGTGGTTAGTTCCTTAGTTCAAACGAAGGATTTGTATCTAAATCCAGAAGATACGATGCCTATCTTAGGGATTAAAGATCATGATGTGGTTGCTTCAATTAAAGAAACACTCGCTAAGTGCGTTCAAGGATAAATTAGTTAAGGCATTTTTAACTGTTTGCCATTTTTTAAAGACAATCCAGGGTTTATGGTCAACCAGCTAAGGGATTGTCTTTTTGTGATCTGAAAATTTCTTCTATCGTTAAAAAATGATGTCAGGTTAATGTTGCTAAACTGTTACTTCAAACTTTTAGCAATAATTCGTTAGATAAGCTAATATTTTGTTGTGTCCTTTCTTTTGCGCTAAACTGAAATTATCATGGTTTTGTCATATGGGAGGTTGTCAGATGAAATTCGATGTCGTTGTGGTTGGTGGTTCGATTGGCGGCTATTTTTTAGTTAAGGAATTACGCGACAAGGGGTTTGCGGGCAGTATTTGTTTAGTTGATCAAGGTGATCAATTGCCTTATAACCGTTATAAATTATCTAAGGACTGGTTGCGCGGTGATCGTGAGGATCCACCGCTATTTAAGAAGCAACAATTCTATGATGAACAAGAAATTGTGGTGAAATTAAAGACCAAGGTAGTGGCCGTTAACGCGGCCGAACATCAGGTGGTTACCGAAAATGGTGATGTTATTTCTTATGGCCGGTTAGTGTTGGCGTTGGGCTCTAGTGCCCGTCATTTAACTGTTCCTAATCAAGATGCGGCTGGTATTTTTTACTTACGAAGTTTTGACGACGCTTTACGAATTAAAAAGTGGAGTCTGCAGCCGGAAGTTAAAGAATTAGTGTTAGTTGGTGCAGGATTTATTGGCCTTGAATTAGCAAGCACGTTTACGGCGCGCGGGTTGCAGGTAACTGTGGTGGAATATGCTAAGGCACCGTTGGCAAATATTGCTGGGCCTGACGCAGCACAATATTTATTAGAATTGCATCGAGCGCACGGCGTTAAGTTAATCACTGGCGATGGTGTTGCCGCTTTCGAAAAAAATCGGCAAGGTCAAATTGAAACGATGGTTACAACTTCTGGTAAGAAAATTCCAGCACAGATGGTTATTGTTGGCGTAGGTGCACAGCCAAACGTGGCGATTTCAGCACCAGGTTTAAAAGTTGATCAGCAAATTGTTGTCAATGAATATGGAGAAACTTCCTTGCCTGATGTTTTTGCCGTCGGCGACTGCACAACGTGGCCTTATCAAGGTCAACTGATTCACGTTGAGCATTGGGAAAATGCGCGTAATCAGGGTAAAAATGTGGCTCGCAACATCATTAACACACACAGTGAACCTTATGCAATCCGCCCATATTTTTGGACCGATCAATACGATCAGACGATTGAATATTTAGGGCAAGCCAAGCAATGGGATCATATTTTAACGCGCGGTGAAGTCAACACTGGCAAATTTACTTTAGCCTATGTGGACGCGCAAAATCGACCGCTTGCTGTATTATTCGCTAACGATAATGACAAACGTAGCGATGTGGCGAAGTTTATGGATGAGTTTAAACCAATTGCTGTGGAAAAGTTTGTCAATCTCGATCTGAGTTTAAGCGAGTTGTAAGTTAGAGTATTAGCTCAGAATAACTTTTCATGGTAGGTACTAGTTTAATGACTAGTGCCTACTTTTTATATTCAGAAAGTGGATCTTAGATTTAGTAAGACCGATATTTTTTAGTGTTTTTAATCCGAAACGGTTAATTAATCTCAATTAAATTTGACGTTGAACATCAGGTTATTGTTATGATTAGGCTAACCTTGATATATTGAACCTTACTAAGCATGATGGGGTCGATTCTAGAAACAAGCGAATCACCGAGAATATCATAAGATTAATGTCATTTTTTAGCCGAGCATATTTTGTGATGAGCGAATATATGGGTATAGGAAATAAGATGAATCAGTATGTAACTATATATTTGTTGAAAACAAATTGCCGATAGAAGTTGATTTAGTTATACTTAATATTAGATTAAAGCGTTTAATGTTAAATGCAATTTCATGAAAGAGGAATTTAAATGGCCGCAACAATGAAAGATGTTGCTAAACTAGCAGGTGTCAGTTTGGGAACAGTGTCGCGTGTTGTTAATAACAACACACAAGTAAAAGAAAAAACAAAGCAGAAAGTTAAAGCTGCGATTAATGAACTGGGCTATATTCCCGATGATTATGCCAGAGGATTAAAAACACAACGTTCAATGTTTGTGGCTTTGATTTTGCCGACGATTTGGCATCCTTTCTTTTCTGAGTTTGCTTATTATGTTGAGTCGGAACTAACTAAACGTGGTTATAAATTATTAATCTGTAACTCTGACGGTGATGCTGAGAAGGAACGTAAATATATTCAAATGGTTAAGAAAAATAAGATTGATGGTATTATTGGTATCACTTATAGTGCGATTGACCGATATGTCTCAGCAAATTTACCATTGGTCAGCATCGACCGTTCCTTTACTGAGCCAGTTTCGTATGTTAGTTCTGACAACTTTAATGGTGGAGAAATTGCTTTAGATGAATTGCTAAGACACGGGGCGACCAATCTCGCCTATATTTCTGGTTATTCGCGATATAAAAACGAAACGACTAAACGCCACGATGGTTTTTTATCACAAGCGGCTAAGTGTGGTGTTCAAGTGACGGACTTATTTGTTCCTGAGCCAATTACTAATTTAGATGAATTGCTCCGGCGCTTGTTTATTCGGAATCCTAATATCGATGGCATTTTTTGCGTCAACGATACAATGCTCATGGATGTGCGTAATTACTTAGCAAGACATGGTAAGCATGTACCAAGCGATATTCAAATGATCGGTTTTGACGGAATTGCCTTAGGACCATCCAATGATTTAGGTTTATCAACGATTGTTCAGCCTGTCCCTGAAATGGCTCAAGCAGCGGTTAAGGCCTTATTTGACAGAATAGAGCGTCCAAATCAACCAACTCAAATTAAAATTCTACCAGTTTCGTTTAAAGAAGGTGGTACAACACGTAATTAATAGTAGACCAGTCTAAAAGAGAGAAAATCTTTTGGACTGGTCTTTTTTATATCTTGGAATTGGGAAAGAAACTATTTGCAAAAGTTTCTTTGGAAACGTTTCAAAAAAGCGTTGACAAAACACTAATACAGGACTATTATTTTTCTTGTAAATGAAACGTTTCATAAATACTAAATTTACTTGAATGGGGAGTTTTAGAATGAACAAACGAAAAGTTCTGGGAGTTTTGGGTATAACAGTTTTAACCAGTTTAGTACTTGCTGGTTGCTCAAGCAAGAGTAAAGCCGACGGCAAAGATGTCACAATGTGGGTTCAATATTCGAAGACAGATCCAGAAGGAAAAGCGATGGCCAAGAATATTACCGCCTTTAACAAGGAGAACAAAAAAGGTTATCATGCGACCGTTCAATATATTCCACGTAACTCTTCAGGTGGCGGTTATGAAGATAAGGTCAATGCAGCTTTGAATGCTGGTAACTTACCAGATGTTTTAACATTGGACGGCCCTAATACAGCTGCATATGCCAAGAATAAGATTATTCAACCTTTAGACAAGTATATTACAAATAAAAGTGATATTTTACCAAGTATCATTAGCCAAGGAACTTATAAAGGTAAGTTATATTCAATCGGTTACTCAGAATCTGGCGTTGGTATTTATTACAACAAGAGAATGTTTAAGGATGCTGGGATCCAAGAATCAAGTATTCCTACTCTAAAGAATCCTTGGGACTGGAATCAATTCATGGCAATTTGCGCCAAGTTAAAGGCTAAGTATAATGCGCCAGCAATTGATATGCAAATTCAAGACCATTCTGAAATGTCCCTTTATGCATTTGCGCCATTTGTTTGGTCTGCAGGTGGCAATATTACCAATAAGAATGGCACTAAATCGATTGGTTACTTTAACTCTAAAGAATCACAGACTGCTTTCCAATTCATTCAAGATATGGTCAAGAAGGATTACACAACAACGACTCCAGTTAATAAAGCATTCCAAACTGGCAAGTATCCAATGATGCTATCAGGCTCATGGACAATCACTGAATTGAATACATCATACAAGCATCTCGACTATGGTATGCTGCCTTATCCAGTTTCTCCTATGACACATAAGTTAGTTTCACCAACTGGTTCATGGCAATATGCAATGACTACTTCAACTACCAAAAAGAAAGCAGCAGGCGCATTAGTCAACTTTTTATCATCAACTAAGCAAGAATACCGGACCAGCATGACCATGTCTACATTACCAGCGCGTAAATCCGTTTCCAAGTTAATGGAAGATAAAGTTGATCCAAGCTTACGTTTCTTAATGGAACAAAATATTCTAAGTGGCCACGCACGTCCAGTATTGGTTAACTATCCACAAGTAACTAGAACTTTTGCAGATACCGTCACTAAGACAACTTATTATAAGCAAAATCCAAATATTGCTAAATTATTAAAGAAACAGGCAACAACAATTCAAAGTTACTTAAAGTAATCTTGGGTTATAGAAAGAGGTGCACTTGAGATGTCCAGACTAGGTAAACGACAAAATCAAGCTTGGTTTTTCTTAGCTCCAGCAATAATTGTGCTTGGATTATTCTTGTTTATTCCATCAATTATTTCATTTTGTTATTCTTTTACTGATTTCAATATGTTGGCACCAAAATTAGCAGCATTCGTTGGAATCGCCAATTATCTCAAATTGTTCAAAGATCCAATTTTTATGAAGAGTTTAAAGAATATCGTTCAATTCGTAGCTTTTGTCCTACCTATTCAAGTAGGAACAGCTTTGGGCCTAGCATTGATCGTTAACAAAAAACGGCCATTCAATATGTTTTATAAAGTCGCTTTCTTTGCTCCCGTTGTTGTTTCATTAGCTGTTACATCAATTTTATGGATGTACATTTTGAATCCGAGTCAAGGCATCTTAAATAGTTTACTAGCTAAAGTAGGAATCTCTGCGCAACCTTTCTTAAATAGTTCTAAACAAGCGATGTTTGCTATTATCTTTCTTTCGGCTTGGCAAGCATGTGGTAATCAAATGATTATTTTCCTGGCAGGTTTACAAAATATTCCAAAATCTTTATATGAAGCCGCTGATTTAGATGGTGCTGGTAAGTGGGCAACCTTTAGAAATATTACATTGCCATTATTAAAGCCAACTACAGTTTTGATCTTAACGACAACATTTATCGATGCGTTCAAGATGATGACACAAGCCATGATTATGACTCAAGGTGGACCATTGAACTCAACTATGACACCACTATATTATATCTATCGAACCGGTTTTACCGATCGTCAGTTAGGTTATGCTAGCGCAATGAGTGTAGTTTACGGGTTCGGTATTATCTTATTTACGATTGTTCAGAGGAAAGTAACTCGTGCTGATGAAGGGAGTGGTCAATAATGACTAAATCGAGAAAAACATTCATTATAATTTTATCGACAATTTTGATTATGTTATTAGCATTGTTGTTCCTTTTTCCATTAATTTGGATGATTGCTTCCTCAATGAAATCTGAATCATCAATCTACAACGACTTGGGTGGGATTAAGGCCTTTTTGCCCGGATTAAACCCAGCACAGTGGGGTAGTGCCTATCAAAAGTTATTAGGACGGTTCAATATTCTCCGCTTCATTCTTAACTCAGTACTTTACGCACTAGCCGTTACTTTGGGTTCTGTTTTAGTTAACTCTGCCGCCGGTTACGCGTTTTCAAAGTTTGATTTTCGTGGCAAAAAAATCTTGTTTGGGTTATTAATCGCGTCAATGGTCGTTCCTGGCGATACCATCATGATTCAAAAATTTCAAATCGTCAAAATATTACACTTGATCAATTCGCCGTGGGCAGTTATTTTCCCTGCAGTTGCTGGTGCGTTCAACATTTATATGTTCAAGAATTTCTTCGACCAAGTTTCAGATTCAATCGTTGAATCAGCTGAGCTCGACGGTGCAAGTGCCTTTACAATTTATTGGCGGGTTCTTTTGCCAATGGCTAAGCCAGTAATCGCAACAGTTGGGACATTATCATTTATCGGGAGCTGGAACGATTATATTTGGCCATTAATGGTCTTAACCGATGCCGATAAATTTCCATTACAAATTGCGATCACTAATATTAATAATACGCAACCGGTCTATATGAATCAGGTGATGGCCATCTTAACAATTTCAACTGTACCATTAGTTCTGATCTATATGTTCTTCCAGAAATACTTGGTTCAAGGTTTGGCTGTTGCTGGAAATGGGGATAAATAGTGACTCAAACGAATAGTGAAATGTTAGCTTTAGCAAATACTTTTGTTGAAAAAAATAAAAATAAGAGTGAAATAAAATATAAACCAATTGCACATTTCTCTGCACCCTATGGATGGCTGAATGATCCTAATGGTTTGGTGTATTACCACGGTTATTATCATATGTTCTATCAATATAATCCTTATGATGAAACTTGGGGGGCACCTTATTGGGGTCACGCCCGTTCGAAGAACTTGATTGATTGGGAAGATCTGCCAATCGCATTAGCACCAGATCAACCATATGATATCAGTGGGGTTTTCTCAGGATCAGCGATTGTTAAAAATGACCGATTGTACATTATGTATACTGGTCATGTCGAAAATGAAGGTGTTTGGGTTGAAACTCAGAATATTGCCTTCTCAGATGATGGTGTAAACTTTACGAAATTTGAAAATAATCCAGTCATTGATTGGAAAATGTTGCCAGATCATGCGTCAATTGCAGACTTCCGCGATCCAAAATTAGTCTTACATGGCGATACCTACTACTCTATTTTGGCCTCAACCAATCCTATGCTTTGTAAAGGTCAAATTCTTGTCTATGAATCAAGAGATTTATTAAACTGGTCCTTCAAATCTGTACTATTAGATCAAAAACCAGAATTAGGACGAATTGCTGAATGCCCAGATCTATTCGTTTTAGGTGATAAAGATGCATTGATTTTCAGTGTGATTAATGAAGAATCCGATGAAACGATTCCTAATAATCTTTCTTTTATCGCATTAGGACGAATGAATTGGCAACAAGGACGTTTTATTCCAGAATCGATTGAAAAAATCGACCAGAGTTTAGATTTTTACGCGCCGCAAACAATTGATTTTGCCGGTCAACGTGTCTTGATTCCTTGGTTACGTAGCAATACTCAATTAAAATTTTTACATGATATTCATGCAGGGTGGAACGGTCAAATGGGTCATCCACGGGTCTTAGAATTAAATGATAATTGGTTGAATCAACGACCACTACTCGCAGAACATCAGGTTGTTAATACTGAGCAGCTAGCAAGGGACGATTCCAAGGTATTTGCTGGTGTGGCACTGATTAATCTTGAAGTTACGTTACAAGCCGGCGCCGTTATCAGTTTAAGTAGCGCCACAGATCGTGTTGAATTGAAGGTTGTCGAAGATCAATTAACCGTTACCTTTAATTTCGAAAAGACAAACACAACTCAATATTTACCAATTGGTAATTTTATTAATCAAGCGTGTCACTTAACCTTGTTGATCGATAATTCTAGCTTTGAAGTCTACGTGAATCAGCAAGTGGTGGGAAGTTATATTATTTTTCCAAGTGAACAAATAACAAAAATAACCAATATTAGTCAGAAAGAAATGTCTATTCAATTAACCTCTGCTAGTTCTGGGGAATAGATATTGCACAGAAAGAGGAGAAGTTTATGTACGCAGCAATTGAAGCCGGAGGTACCAAATTCGTCGTCGCCGTCGCCGATCATGATCTAAGTATTGTTTCGCGATTCAAAACCGCCACTGAATACCCAGAAGTTGTAATGCCAAGAATCATCTCATTTTTACAACAGTTTAAGATTGAGTCGATTGCTGTTGGTTCGTTTGGTCCGATCGGTGTTAATCCGGATTTAACAAGTTACGGCAAAATCAAACATACACCCAAAAAAGGTTGGCAGGATTTTGATTTTCTTGGAAATCTCAGACGATTTTTCGATGTGCCAATCTATTGGACGACAGATGTTAACATTGCAGCGTATGGAGAATTAAAAATGGGTGCTGCTCAGGGTAAGAAGAACATTGTTTATTTAACCGTTGGAACAGGTATTGGTGGTGGTGTCATCGTTGATGGACAAATTATGACTGGATACTCTCATCCAGAAATCGGCCATATCTTAATGCAACCAATGGCTAGTGATGATTTCAAGGGCGTCTGTCCTTATCATTCCTATTGCCTTGAAGGTGTTGCTGCAGGTCCAGCATTGGGGGCTCGTGCTGGAAAAACGGCCGAATTATTAGATGCTGATGATCCAATTTGGGATACCGAAGCTTTCTATCTTGCACAAGGTGTGTGTGATTTGACTGTTTCTTTTGCACCAGAAATGGTCGTCTTCGGTGGTGGTGTTTCTAATCAAACACAAATCTTTAATAAGATTAGAAGTTCATTTGAAAAGCAGTTAAATAATTATGTCGATGTACCTGAATTAGATCAATATATTGTACATGCCGGTTTGGGTAATGATGCTGGTATTGTGGGCGGATTACTATTGGCTCAAAAGATCGCCCAATAATATATTCAATGATTAAACAGAATTTGTTCCTTCAACCAAATTATAAGGGGGCGTTCAGCTCTCTTTTTTAGTGGATAGATTTACTGGCAAGCACACTGAATGGCTAGATCGGCTTGTGTTCTGGGAATCAAGATTGAACCGTAATTGTTTACAAGTTTCTTTAGTGCGATAAGTGATGAGCATTGAAAGAATTGTTTTAAAAGACTGATACAAGAGTTATTTATTGAAGTGGTTTGGATATTGGAGTAAGTGCCAATATTTAAAGATGTTTACGATGTTGGTTCAAATAATTTAACAAGTGATGTGACGATTTAAGAATTTTAGAACCTTACAATTTTGATCGTTGCGTCGACTGTTAGTTAGGGCGTATACTTTTTCTAAGTCAATTCTGTTGATTTAAGAGAAGGAGCAATCATGAGTGCTTATTTAGGTCCGATTAGAACTGCGGCAATTCTATTTCCAATTCTAGCGGCGTTGGCAGTATTGCCTTATGCCATACAACAATATCGTAAGTATGGTTCCATTTCCAAGTTGAAATTGGCCCTTATTTTTAGCTTCTGTTTCTATTTGTTGTGCGCTTATTTCTTGGTAATTTTGCCACTGCCTGATCGTAGTTACGTGGCGACTTTAACGACACCGCGTTATAATTTAATCCCATTGACAGCGGTACGCTATTTCTTCAAGACCACTGTTTTACAACTGACGCAACCCAGTACTTATTTAGTTGCGATGCGACAGAGTGCTTTTTTACAACCGTTTTTTAATTTGATGTTGACGGTACCGTTTGGCTTGTTCCTCCGTTACATTTGGGGAGTTTCGTTTAAAAAAGCCGTACTCGCTAGTTTTTGTTTATCATTATTTTTTGAACTGACACAATTGAGTGGTTTATATTTCATTTATCCACGTTCTTATCGGTTGTTTGATGTGGACGACTTAATTTTAAACACGTCCGGCGGTGCGTTAGGATATTTAATCGAACCACTATTTGTTAAAATTTTCCCGACCATCGAGCAATTAAATCAAGATGCAGCTAGTACCCGGACCGCGGCCAATTTTTGGCGGCGCACCTTAGCTTTCTTGATTGATATGATGATCGTTAATCTTGGGTTGAGTTTGATCACTAGTTTACTACCGAAATTAGCGGCCCATAATTTGTTAGTAAATTTAGTCGGTAGTTTGGGTTATTTCATTTTATTACCGTATTTGAATCACGGTGCAACCTTGGGTAAAAAGTTGGTCAAGATTAGGATCGTCAGTTTAAATGAGCAGCGAGTTGGTTTTGGTGCGTTGTTTTTGCGTCAGGTGTCATTATTTGCTGTCATGTTAGGTAATCTGAATTATTTAATTCCAGAAATTTTGAAACAATTGGCCGTTTCTGAAGGACACCAGCTCGCTTTTTATTTCACAGGTTTAGCTTTAGCAGGAGCTTTCTTACTGCTATCTCTTTTAAACGTCCTGGTGCTGTTATTGAAGAAGAATAGTCGGATGTTTTATGAACGGTTGACGCGGACTAAAGAGATTGGTTATTAGTGTTAGAAGGTATTTTTGGAGTTTGCAGCACTGACTTGAATCAATTTCACAATCAATTGTCACTACCCGGAATAACTAACTCATGCTAAAAGTAAAAGTGTGCTGATACTTTAAACATCAGTGATTGTCGATCGTAAAATTGATGAAGCCTATCTCCTGCTTGTTTGAGAGGACAACTTAAAAAGTAACAACAAACAAAAAAACAACTCGCCATTAATAGGCCGGGTTGTTTTTATTTGTTATAGCAAGTTCATTCATTAACATAATGATTAAAGTCTCTAGTCATTCAGTTCTTATTAAGATATATTGAGGATATTTAAAAGTTCTTTACAATATCATTTATGACGAACTTTGATTGGCAGTGTCGGTTCATAGACAGGCGCCTTAATAATTGTCATTTACAAGTATGCGGCAGCATATCGAAGTTATTTGTGTTGACAGGGTGCGTTATGAACGACGTTATGATTTGAAGAGCATCTTGGCACTGACCGTTCGATTTGGCGCTGTGTGTACATTGCAAGTGCTTGCGCAAGTAATACTTGCTTTTAATTGCGGTTGCAATCGCCAACAATAGAGGTCAAGGTGTCGAAAACTAAAGCTGGGGTGCGAGTTGAAGTTAAAACAAAAGAGCAAATATCAAGTGA
Source organism: Lapidilactobacillus bayanensis (assembly GCF_003946695.1). Lineage (GTDB taxonomy): Bacteria > Bacillota > Bacilli > Lactobacillales > Lactobacillaceae > Lapidilactobacillus > Lapidilactobacillus bayanensis. The sequence continues at coordinate 39,932 of NZ_RHOX01000012.1, forward strand.
TCATGTATGGCGGGTTGATTGTTGATTTGGCTTTATTAGTCGCCGTCGTCATCCTCATTCAGCGGGCCGCTTGGATTCAAGCAATTGGCGCATTAGTCGTCAGCATTAGCGGACTTATTAATTTTATGTTTTTAAGAAAAGCACTTAAGCTATTTGACAATTGAAAGTTAGACTGATCATTGAATGAACGGTGAAACGCAAAAAAATATTTCAAGGAAAGCGCGGTGAAATTAGTGGGCGATATTGTATTTAATATTAGCACAATTATTTTATTCATAATATTGGTTGGTGGCCTGATTGCACTAGGTAAATTAATTTGGCGGATTATGAAACATTAAGCCTCACCAGCAACTGAACTTTACAGGGGTTAAACTAATCAGTTGAACAGATCGGGTCAAGTTATGAATTAATTTGTGTATTTATCGAGGGAGCGCGATTAACATGAATCCTAAAATAAAGGCAAGGATGAACGATCTCTTGACAGTTATCGGTCCAGTTATTTATACAACCGTCACTTATCATTTTTTTGTTGAACGTGGTCATGTTAAAACTGCCATTTGGTTCGTGGTGACCTTAGTAAGTTGGGTTGCTATTCTATTTGCTGTGCGTAAAATAGTTTACTATTTGCATCATCGTAAAAATTGAAGTCCGCGTTATGACATTGCAGGGATAATGACCGTAGTGAAGTCGCTGAAAATATCTCGGCAACCTTTAAATCGATGACAACAACAACCACGATTTGAATCGTGCAACCAGTTTATTAATCCTAAAAAACAGGCCTGAATCAGATTAGATTCAGGCCTGTTTTGACGTTACAAATAAGTTTTAGTCTTTTTTAGAAGCACCAGAAACAGCATCAACGTCTGGTTTTACCGGTGCTGCCTTTTCGGAAGCACCAGAAATTGCGTCGGGTTGTTGGCGGCTAACTTTTTTAGAAGCGCCGGGGACCGCATCGGTTTTTTCGGTGTTATCTTTTTTAGAGGCGCCAGAAACAGCATCAACATTACCACCGGTCAATTCTTTACCAGTCTTCTTCAAATACCAGTCAATAATTGGTTGGAAGTCGAGAATGTATTCGTTAATGCCAGCGTAATTACCCTCAGTGTCATGCAAAGCTTGGTAGTTATGAACGACATATTTGCCTGGGCCGTGAGGAACGGGCATCCGGAAGACATCCAGTTTGCCAGCACGCAACATGCTGATCACTTGCTTAACATGATTGTACGCGCGAGCAGGGTGGCAATCACCAATTGGGTTACCAACTTGTTCAGGCTTGCGGTGAGCAAACATACTGGCAGATTCACTGGTGTGGTTGAAGTATAAGAATTGATTATTGCCATCGACTAAAGTAATTTCAAACGGCATTGATTTCAGTAACTCGTCAATTTGGTTAACCGTTAAAATACCGTGATCTAATTGAACATAAGTGTCACCTTTAACAGGGTGGACCTTGGCAGCAGCTTCTTCAACCCAATGATCGGATGACATGTTAACGTCAGGAATTGTCGTGGCCACAGAACCTTTAGCCTGTAGGTCTTCATCGGGTAATTGTTCAGGGGCGTCATCAAGTTTAGAAACAACACTAATAAATTTCAAGAATTTTTGTAAATTACTTTGTAAGAAGGCGCGCGTTTTTTCGTCTTTCAAATTACCAAATTCATCAAAGGCTTTTTTAACGTTGCCTAATAAGAATTCGTTACCAGGCATGACGATTGCATTAACACCTGGTGAGTCCAAAATCTGGCGTAAGTGCAGTTGTGCCCGTGATGTGCCTTGATCGTAGAATGAAGCCCCGACAATCATCACTGGTTTGGTCGCGAGCGGATGAATCTTGAACGATAACCATTCGATCAAACTCTTTAAAGCAGGCGTAACCGTGTGGTTGTGTTCAGGCGTAGCAATAATAACGCCGTCAGCCTTCAAAATTTTACGGTTCAAGTTTTGAATGGCCACACTTTGGGTTTGATCATTACTTTCATCAAACATTGGTAAGTCCTTGACTTCGATTAATTCAAAGTCGAATTGATTCGCGAATTCTTTTTCAATGTATTGCAATAATTGGCGGTTGTATGATTCCTCGGCAGCTGAGCCGACGATTCCTAATAATTTCATGTTTGGTTACTCCTTTATCTTATTTTGTCCCAGTCAAAATCAGCGGCGGCTTTTTTATTAGCGTCGTGGGCATTCTTTAATTGTTGGGCGATGTCAACAAAGACTAAGAAGTCCGCAAAAATACCATCTAGTTTTTCAATGATGTCGGTGTCTTTGAGTGCGCCATCTTCAGTGAAGGCACTCAAGGAATTACCTAAGAGAAATTCTGAGCTGGGCATAATCATCGCATGTAATTCAGGTGCGTCCAAAACTTGACGTAGTTGTGCTTGTGCCCGCGAAGAGCCTAGCGCGCCATAAGAAGCACCGGTGACCATCACAGGCTTGTCAACGAACGGATAAATACCATAAGAGAGCCAATCCAGAGCATTGATCAAAGCAGCTGGTGCAGAATGATCGTACTCAGCGGTGCTAATAATGACGCCATCAGCTGCTTCGATTTTTGCAGCCATTTCGGTGATTATATCAGGTAACTTGTCTGCCGTTGGTTTGTTGAACATTGGCAGATTCTGAATTTCCATCAGTTCGATTGTGGCATCTTTTTGAAAGTGATGTTGCATACATTGTAACAATTGGCGATTAGTTGAAGTGGCAGAGTTAGTACCAACTATTCCGATTAATTTTTTCATTAGAAAACCCTTTCTAGCTTTGTTAACTTTATTTTAACAGTATTGTGCGTGAAATAACAGATTGTTTTATCGCGAAAATAAAAAGCAGTTGGCTAAAAATTGTGTCAGTAAGTCAGAGCACTGTCATGACGTGTAATGCGGTTAAAACGTTCAAACTCAGATTCTTAACTCAGGACAACGTAAAAACAGGTCAGGATTTTTTCCCGACCTGTTTAGCACATCAATGATTGTTCGCAAGCAGAACTAGTTATTTCTTTGCTGTTTAGTCCACCGCTTGTAGGTTTGATAGTCGCCTTTAGTCATGGCGAAGATCGTATCGTCAGTTTGATTATGAATGCGGTAGGTTTTACTAAATAAAAACCAGCCTAAATCTAACACCAAGATAATTAAGCCCACACCACGCATCACCATTAAAGGAATTGCTAGCAGGGCAAATACCGCTTGGGTGCTGGTCATGGTTCGCTTTAAGTGGGGGTAGTTACCTGCTGAGTCTTGTAAATCAGTTAGTTTCTTGGTCGCTAAAAGTTGCGTGCCGTTTTCATTCATGGCATTACCTCAAAATAAATTACGAATTTTCTGATAAGGGATGTGGCTGTGAGGATGGTGGTAGACCTGGTAATAGTTTAGAGGCAAATCGATTATCTTTTTCGATTGCGCGTTGCAGTTTGGTCGTGTTCGTTTCAGCAAAAATCGCTTGATAATAATCAGGAATGGTGTAATTGATTTGTTGGTTTGTCAAATAATCAAGAAGTTTTGGCAAGGCCGGGAAATCTGACGAAAGAATTTGGTAAGTCTGGTCTTGGTTCTTGATTGTTAATAGAACGTAAACTTCCACTGTCAGAAATCGACTCGTAACGTTAGGATGCTTGATCACGGAAATCGTTAGCGGATAATTTGGCGGCAGCGGAATCGTTTTAGTTTGCGTTGGATCTTGATTTGCGGTGAAGATCAACTGATCCGGTAAAATTTCTAAACGCAGATAATTTTCTTGACCGCCATATCTTAGTTCAGAAATCTCGCCATTAAATTTTAACTGGACAGGTACTTCATTGCCGGTTGCTAATGCTTGCTCAACCGTATTAACGTCGAGGGCATAGATAAAACCGTGGCCACGGTTAACGGCTTCGTTTTGTTTATTTTTGAACATTTTAATTTCCTCCAATCATGTCTATAAACCCCAATATAACTGAATTCTATTTAATTATACCACTTACAAAAAAAATAAAGTGATTTTTGTCACTTTATTATCCGACTTCTGACTAGAAATTAATTGCGTGTAAAATAACGTAAAATTTCAAAAAGTAAGTCGAATGAATGGCTAAAATTAGTTGGTGGTGAAATAGCTCGGACCACTCATTATTTCACGATTTAGTCTTATGTTTCTGACACGATTAACGTCGTCTTTGTACTATTTTGCTAGTGCCACTTTTGTAGCTAAGTTAAAGTTCACGTCCCAATAGAATAATCCTTACGACAATATTTTTTAGCACTTGCAATCGAATTTTCAGCTTGTTATACTCTTATAGTCCAATAATGGACGAAATGAATACAGACTAATTGTAGGGAGATGTTAATGATTACGGCAAATGACGCAGTGATGCAGGATTTACGGATATTCTTTAATCACTGGCATGAATATGGTGCCATTTACGAAGAGTATGCGAAGAAGATTGGCATCTCCAGTTCTAGTCTGGACGTGCTGATCGTCTTGAATGAAGAGCCAACTGAGTGTACGCAAAAAGTTCTTAGCCATGCAACCTTTTTACCTAAACAGACGATTAATTCAATTGTGACGAGCTTTTTACATCAGGGTTTAGTGAGCTTGACCGAGTCACAAACTGATCGACGTTTTAAAAACATTTGCTTAACTGCTGCGGGAAAGACGTATGCAACTAAAACTGTTCAACCAATTTTAGCAGCTGAGCACGCAACAATGGCTGGTTTACCAGCGGAACAACGACAAAAAATGTTGGGAATTATGGCCCGATATTTGGTCGAATTTAAGAATAAGGTGCGCCAGATTTAGCGTGAATTAGGGGGAGCAGATGACATCATTAGTTACTTATTTAAAGAAATATAAAAGCGATGCGTTGATTGCCACGATTGCAGTCATGATTATCGCCTTTGCGACATTATGGCAGCCAAGAATTCTGCAAGAAATGATTACAGCTATTCTTCAAAAGGATCAGACGACGGTTCTACATTTGGGAATACAATTAATTGCCTTAGCTGTCTTGGGCATTATTGCAGGCATTGTTAATACGATCTTCTCAGCGAAAGCAGCCCAAGAGATTTCAGCAGACATGCGTGAGCAAGGCTATCGTAAGATTCAAACTTTTTCTTTTGGCAATATTGAGAAATTCTCAGCCTCAAACTTGGTGATTCGTTTGACCAACGATATTAATCAAGTGCAGTTAGTGATCATGAGTGTTTTTCAGCAATTAACGCGTATTCCCATTTTATTTGTGGGTGCCTTTGTTTTGGCAATTATTACGATGCCGAAGTTCTGGTGGATCATTGTCCTGATGTTGGTGTTAATTGTCTTGGTTAGTGCTTTTGCCTTCACCAGAATGGGTAAGTATTTCGAAAAAGTTCAGACGCAATTAGAGGATAATAACACTTTAGCGCGCGAGAATTTAATGGGGATGCGAGTGGTTAAATCTTTCGTTCAAGAGAAAAATCAAATTGCCCGCTTCTCCAAATCATCGGACGATATGACCGAAACAACCATTCGAATTGGTAATTTGTTTTCAATTTTGATGCCAGCCTTTTTCTTAGTTGGTGATTTAGCTGTCGCGGGTTCAATCATGTTGGTTGGGACGATGGTCACGAAAGATCCGAGTATGATTGCTGCCGTGCAAGCATTTGTGAGTTACCTCATGCAAATTCTCTTCTCCGTGGTCATGGGTGGTTTCATGATGACCGGAGCTTCACGGGCGTTTGTTTCATTGCGGCGGTTACAAGAAATTTATGATACGAAGCCTGATTTGACTTTCCCGGATATTCCGGAAGAGAAGTTGCGCGGTGATGTTCAATTTGAACACGTCACCTTTGCCTATCCTGGTGATGATGAACCGGTGTTGCAAGATATTAGTTTTAATGTCAGTGCCGGCGAAATGATCGGGATTGTTGGTGCGACAGGTTCAGGCAAAACCACGCTGGCACAGTTGATTCCGCGGCTGTACGATCCTAACACAGGTGTGGTGAAAGTTGGCGGTCATAATATTAAAGAAGTAAATGAGCAATCATTGCGGGAGGCCGTTTCCTTTATTTTGCAACGCTCGACTTTGTTTTCTGGGACAATTTCGCATAACTTGAAGCAAGGGAAGCACGATGCAACTTTAGACGATATGAAATGGGCCGCGAATGTGGCTCAAGCTTCAGAATTCATTGAGAAGTTAGATCAGCAGTATGATGCTAAAGTTGAGGAGCGTTCTGCAAACTTTTCTGGTGGGCAAAAACAACGACTCTCGATTACACGTGGTGTGATCAAGCATCCCGAAATTCTGATTATGGATGATTCAACCAGTGCCTTAGATGCCCAGTCGGAAAAATTGGTTCAGCAAGCTTTGGAGAATGAATTAGCTGGGACAACGACGATTATTATTGCCGAAAAGATCTCGTCTATTATTAAGGCCGATCGAATTTTAGTTTTGGATAATGGCCGGCTAGTCGGCGAAGGTACGCATAAAGAATTGGTGCATAACAATCAAATTTATCAAGAAATTTATCAAACGCAAAAGGCATTAGAGGAGGTGTAAGCGTGGAAAATTTAAAAGGTGCAGGTCAATTTTTCAGCCATTATTTAAGTAAATATTGGCGTAAATTAACTTTAGTTTTCGGCTTGACGATTTTAAGCACTTACTTCCAGGTTCAGGCGCCAGTTTTCATGGGGGAAGCGTTTGAAGACTTGGCACGCTATTTGCAGCAATTTATGAATCCGGCTACTCGCGCTGCTGCTTCGAAAGCCAATTTTAATTCGGCAATTCTTAACTTGGTGATTTTTTACGTTTTAATTTCGATTTCAATGTTAATTAGTTCGCTAATTATTTCGCAAGTGGCTGGGCGTTCGACTGGCACAATGCGGATCGGTTTATTTCGTAAGATGCAACGTATGCAGATTAGTTACTTCGACACACATTCTGATGGCGATATTTTAGCTCGTTACACATCTGATTTAGATAACATTTTTAATGCGATGAATCAGGCCTTGTTTGAAGTCATTAACGCGGTTGTTTTATTCGTTGGGATGTTAATCATGATGTTTCGCCAGAATACGACGTTAGCGTGGATCACGATTGCTACCACACCGTTGGCAGTGATTGTCGCCGCCGTTGTGATTGTTAAGGCGGAGAAGTACGTTAATCAGCAACAAGATGATGTCGGCAAGTTAAATGGCTACATCAACGAACAGGTTACGGGACAAAAAATCATTATTACGAATGGGCTGCAAAAAGATTCGATTAAAGGTTTTTTGAAGCATAATAATCAGGTTAAGCAAACGACATTTAAGGGGCAAGCGTGGTCAGGAATTTTATATCCGTTAATGCAAGGCATGGCCTTATTAAATACCGCGATTGTCATCTTCTTTGGTTCTTGGTACGTTTTAAATAGTCATCTCAGTCAAGCAGTTGGCTTGGGTTTAGTAGTTATTTTTGTCCAATACGCACAACAATATTATCAGCCAATTATCTCGCTGACCTCGTTATACAGCATGATTCAGTTGGCAATTACTGGCGCGCGACGGATTAATGAAGTGCGCTCGCAACCTGACGAAGTTGTGCCCGCTCATGGCCAGAAAATTGATGGCATTCATGATAAAATTCAGATTAACGATGTCCATTTCGGTTATGTTCCTGATAAAGAAATTTTGCACGGGATCAATATCGAAGTTGATAAAGGTCAAATGGTGGCTTTAGTTGGTCCAACTGGTTCCGGCAAAACTACCGTCATGAACTTGCTGAATCGTTTCTATGACGTCGATGCTGGTGCTATTACTTTTGATGGCATTGACATTCGTGAACTTGATTTAGACAATCTTCGCGAAAATGTCGGTATTGTGCTGCAAGATCCACAATTATTTAGTGGTACAATTGCCGATAACATTAAATTTGGTCGACCTGATGCTAGTACGGAAGAACTTTACGATGCAGCGCGCCAAGCTAATATTCACGACTTCATTATGAGTTTGCCCGATAAATACGAGACGAAAATTGACGACGACAATTCAATTTTCTCTGCCGGACAGAAGCAATTAATTTCAATTGCACGGACGATTATCACGAATCCGCGCTTGCTGATTCTCGATGAAGCAACGTCGAATGTCGACACGGTAACTGAAGCACAGATTCAAGCAGCGATGGATAACGTCATCGCCGGCCGAACCAGCTTCGTGATCGCACATCGCTTGAAGACAATCCTCAACGCCGACAAAATTGTCGTCCTCCACGACGGCCAAGTAATTGAAGAAGGCAATCATCACCAACTACTAGCAGAAAACGGCTTCTACTCCGAACTCTACCATAATCAAATGGTCTTTGAATAAGAGTGCGGAGAAAGTCGGTTTGACAATGAGCATTAAAAAAGCAATGAAAAAGTTCGCTCTTTGAACTTATTCATTGCTAGCTTAAGCGGAGTTGTCAGACTTTCGCAGCACGTTTCAGATCAGAGTGCGAAAAGCAACGGGTTGATGGCGTAGCTCTAACTAGGAAGCACAGCTGGGTGTCAGCCCAGATGGGATTTCTAGTTAGACATAGCCATCAGTTGCTTGTAGCACGTTTCAAATAAGAGTGCGAAAAGCGCGGGTAGTTAGTGAGGATTAAGATCAAGACAGTTAAAATCTTGGTTTTAAGATTTAAACTGACTTAGCTTAACCGGAACTAACTGCGCTTCGTAGCACATTTCACTTAAATCATCTAAGAAACCAAAAGGACGTGCGACAAATTTGTCGCACGCCTTTTTAGATCATTTAACCAACATAGCTCAAGAATCTAGCGAGATAAAGATTATCTTTTTAGAGTGCACTGATCCATTTTTAGTTACGATCAAGTTGATGCTATAATAAATACCAGCAGAATAAAAGGAGCATTAGCACATGTTAATCGGAACACGAACACTGCATTTAATGGGCACTGTCATTCAATTACAAGTTGAGACCACGCAACCAGAACCGCTATTAGAAGTGGCTGCGGCTAAATTAGCCGACTACGAGAAACGTTTCAGTGCTAATGACGACAATTCGGAACTGATGCAAGTTAATCATCAGGCTGGTCAAAAAGGTGTCGTGGTTGATCCTGAGTTATACGAACTTATCAAAATTGGTAAAGCCCAAAGTATTGTGCCTGCTAGTTTTCTAAACATTGCTATTGGCCCTCTAATTCAAGAATGGCGGATTGGTTTTTCTGACGCGAAAATGCCAACAGATGGACGAATTCACACGTTGTTGAAATTAATTGATCCGACTAAAATTGAACTTGATGATCAGCAGCATCGTGTCTTTTTGCAAGAGAAAGGTATGGCAATTGATCTCGGAGGGCTGGCTAAAGGTTATTTTGCCGATAAAATTATTGCTTATTTCAAACAAAACGGCGCTCAATCCGGCTTAATCGATCTTGGCGGCAATGTTTTAACTTTTGGTCCCGCGCCAACACATGAAGATGGTCAGTGGCGGATTGGTATTCAGAATCCATTTTTACCGCGGGGTAATTTTGTCACCGTTTTACCCACCCAGAATCAGTCGGTGGTTACATCCGGAATTTATGAGCGTAAATTCCAGTGGCAAGGTAAAACTTATCATCATATTTTCGATAGTCAAACCGGTTATCCTTCACAGACCGACTTGGCCAGCTTAACAATTGTTTCAGACAGGTCGTTGACTGGGGAGATTTGGACGACACGCTTATTTGGTCAGAATGCCCGTGAGGCGATCGCCTTGATCAATCAAACACCAGGAATTGAAGGCATCGCCATTACCGATGATGGGCAGATTGCGTTTAGTAATCATTTGAAAGCCTAAATAGAATCATAAAAAAACACCGTTGTAATTTTGACCAAGTTGGTCACTTTACAACGGTGTTTAAGATTTTGTCGTTGGTATGAGCGATGAAATAATTCAGCGAAACAATTGCCAGGGGTAGCGGATAAATATTATAAGCTGCTGAGCTTGGCGCTAATTGAACACTTTCGGGCAGAAAAGTGACGCCTAAGTTGGCCTGAGCCAATTTGCCAATCGTAAAAATATTATGACTCTCTAAAACAATGTCTGGTTGAATGGCAAATTTCTGCAACAAGTAATTAATTTGGCGGCGGATGGCGGAACCGGAGCTTGTTAAAATTAAACGTTGCTGTAAGAGTGTTTTGATATCGAGACTGTTAGCCGTCAAGGTACGCTTATTCGGTTGGTAAAGCGGCGACGATTCAGGAATGACGGCATAATAACCGTGAGGACCACGATCATAGCTAGTTAATTGCGCTGGCAAAGATTCGGGATTTTGCCCTAGTAGAAAATCTAATTCACCATTAGTAATCCGTTTTTCATTTTCAGCAGGGACGTCTTCAGTAAGTATGAGTTTGACTTGCGGATGTTCCGCCAAGAATTTGGGCACAAACAAGGGCAATAAATAAGTGCCTAAGCTGGACAACACACCAATTCGTAAAATTGTTTTATCAGGTAAGGTATATTTCTCTAAATTTCTCTTCAAACGATCTTGTTCATTGACTGATGTCATTAAGTATTGGTAATAAACGCGACCAGCCTCCGTCAATTGTAAAGGATGCGCCTCGCGATTAATGATTTCGATACCTAATTCGGCTTCTTTTTTCTTAATAACTTGAGTTAAGTAGGGTTGAGAAACATACATGTTTTTAGCAGCCTTGGTGAAGCTGCCATGTTTAAGCAGTGTTTCTAAGAATTGCAGCATATTTAATGAATTAACTTGCGCCATTTCGTCCTCCACAAAATCTAATTAAGTCCATTATAACAAATGTGTTATTAGGTAATAGCTAAATAAGTATTTTACAGTTTTAAAATTATCGTTTATCCTAATGTTAAGGGATTCACTTAAGGATAACGAGTTGTTGAAAACTATGCCATAAGTAAATCGAAATATTTTTTTAATTAGTTATGCTCAAAATATTACAATTGGAGAGTTGAAAATGAAATTAATTGGAATTGTCGGCAGTAATGCTACGAACTCAACTAATCGCCAATTATTGCAGTTTATGCAACAACATTTTAGTGATCAGGCTGAGATTGACCTTTGCGAAATTAAAGATTTACCTGCTTTTAATGAGCCGGCGGATAAAACGGCACCAACTGGTGTGCAGCTTTTATCAGATAAAATCATGGCGGCTGACGGTGTGATTGTCAGCACACCTGAATACGACCACTCGATTCCTGCAGCTTTAAAGAGTGCGATTGAATGGCTGTCTTACACAACGCGGCCATTAATTGATAAGCCGGTAATGATTGTCGGCGCCTCCCATGGTTCATTAGGTTCATCACGGGCCCAGGCACATTTACGCCAGATTTTAGACGCACCAGAGTTAAAAGCACGGATTATGCCGAGTGATGAATTCTTATTAGGTCATTCATTAACTGCTTTTGCCGAGGACGGCCAGTTAATTTATCCCGAAAAAGTTCAAGAGTTAGAAGAATGTTTTGCAGAATTCGTTGATTTCGTTACGTTAACCAATGAATTGCTAAAGAATCGTCATGTTAATGCAGAACATCAGCGCCAATTTAGTTGGGAGCTTGATGCTAATGGAGGTCAAAACTAATGAAACTAATTGGAATTGTCGGCACTAACGCGAACTTTTCGTATAACCGTTTGTTGCTGAAATACATGCAGCAGCATTTCGCTAAGGATGCTGAGATTGAAATTATCGAACTGACAGATGTACCGATGTTTAACGAAAGTGATGATCAAACCAATAGCCCGATCATTCAAGCATTTAACGATAAAATCACAGCAGCTGATGGCGTCATCATTGCGACACCTGAACATAACCATTCCATTTCTTCAGCGTTAAAGAGTCTTTTGGAATGGTTGTCGTTTAATGTACATCCACTTGATGGAAAACCAGTCATGATCGTCGGTGCTAGTTTAAGCAGTCAGGGGTCATCACGCGCGCAATTGCACTTGCGCCAGATTTTAGATGCACCTGGCGTTAATGCGGCCGTGATGCCTGGCAATGAATTTTTATTGGGTAGCGTGCAATTAGCTTTTGATGACGAAGGCAACTTACGTGAACAAGGCACGATTGAATTCTTAGAAACTTGTTTCTCACGTTTCCAACGCTTTGCAAAAATCAGTAACTTACTGAACATTCCTGAAGAAGTGACCTTCACCCCCGGAACTTTCGCTGTGACAACGCCTGGACATAATGGTGACTTACCAATGTCCGTGACGCTTTCCAAGAAGCGGATTGAGAAGATTGAAATTGACACATCAAAAGAAACTGAAGGGATTGCTGATGTTGTTTTTGCACGCATTCCCCAAGAAATTATTGATGGTCAAACTTTGAATGTCGATGTGATTTCTGGCGCTTCTGTAACTAGTCATGGCGTGATCGATGGTGTGGCTCAAGCCGTTAAAATGGCTGGTGCTAATCCTGATTACTTGCGGCAACGTCCTAAAGCCGGAACCCCACAAGCTAATCAAGATGAAGACTATACGACAGACGTGGTCATTGTCGGTGCTGGTGGTGCCGGGCTGACTGCCGCCGCTAAAACTTTACAAGAGGGTAAAAAGCCGATTGTCGTTGAGAAATTCCCCGCAATCGGTGGCAATACCGTTCGTGCTGGAGGACCAATGAATGCGGCTGATCCAGAATGGCAAAAACAATTCCCTGCGATTGCTGGTGAGGCGCACACGTTACAAGAAATTGCTGCTATGGATCCGGAAACAATTGATACAGAATACCGTCCAGATTTCCTGAAGTTGCGTGAACAACTTGAGGCTTACTTAACCGAAAATGATGACCAAGGTAGTTATTTGTTCGATTCAACGCTGTTGTATCGAATTCAAACTTACCTTGGTGGCAAACGGACCGATTTACAAGGTAACGAAATCCATGGTCAATATGACTTAGTGAAGATCTTAACTGACCACGCTTTGGAATCAGTTAAATGGTTGGCAGACATTGGCGTTGAATTCGATCAAAGTGAAGTAACGATGCCCGTTGGTGCAATTTGGCGGCGCGGTCACAAGCCAGCTAAGAGTGTTGGCTATGCTTATATTGAAGCGCTCAGCGATTATGTTAAAGCTAACGGTGGTCAAATTATGACCGATACTGATGTGACCAGCTTAATTGATGAAGACGGTCAAGTTCGCGGCATTATTGCCACAGGTGCTAACGGACAAAAGGTGACGATTCACGCAGCCGCCGTTGTGTTGGCCTCTGGTGGCTTCGGTGCCAATACTAAGATGCTCAAGCAATATAACACTTATTGGACTGAAATTGCCGACGACATTAAGACATCTAATTCACCAGCTATTACTGGTGATGGCATTCGCTTAGGACAAAGTGTCGGTGCTGATTTAGTGGGCATGGGCTTCTCACAAATGATGCCTGTCTCTGATCCAGATACTGGTGATCTTTTTACTGGCTTGCAAGTACCACCACAGAACTTTGTCATGGTTAATCAACAAGGTCGACGTTTTGTTAACGAATATGGTAGCCGTGATCAATTAACGCAGGCTGCAATCGACAACGGTGGGTTATTCTACTTGATTGCTGACGATCGGATTAAAGCCACAGCCTATAATACCAGTCAAGAAAAAATTGACCAACAAGTTGCGGCTGGTACTTTATATCGTGACGACACAATTGCCGGTTTAGCGCAACAATTGAAGATGGATCCAGCTGTTCTGGAAGATACAGTTACGAAATATAACCGCTATGCTGATGCAGGCTTAGATCCAGAATTCGGTAAAGATGTTTTCGACTTAAAAGTTGAACAAGCACCATTTTATGCGACACCACGCAAACCGGCCGTTCATCACACGATGGGTGGCTTGAAGATTGATACTAAAGCTCATGTCCTTAACGAACAAGGTCAAGTTATTAACGTCCTCTATGCAGCCGGTGAAGTCGCTGGCGGCATTCACGCTGGTAATCGGCTAGGCGGCAATTCATTGACGGATATCTTCACCTTTGGTCGAATTGCGGCGGATTCAGCAATTCATGAATGTCTCAAGTAAATGGTGTAACGATTAAGTGTGCTGTGAAATCAAAACCGCGAGTTTGATTAATCTATTAGAATAAATTATCAATGGAGGCGTATCATGAATAAATCTATTCATCGTTGGTCAATCTTGATTGCATCAACTGCTGTTTTACTTTGTACGGGTGCTATTTATGCTTTTAGTGTTTTCGCTGGGCCGTTAAGTGCTAGCAAAGGTTGGAGCATGTCCGAAATTATGCTGGCTTTTACAATCAACTCGGCAATCGGGCCGATTCCGATGATTGTTGGTGGTTTCTTCACAGATCGTGGCTGGGCTAAGTGGTCAATTACGATGGGTGGTTTAATGTTTGCACTGGGATTTTTCCTATCCGGTTATGCGACGAGTACGGGCATGCTCTATGTCACTTACGGGGTGCTGTCTGGTTTAGGTCAAGGCTTAGCTTACTCAGGGTGTTTAAGCAATACGATTAAGTTGTTCCCTGACAAAAAGGGATTGGCCTCTGGGATCATTACAGCCGGGATGGGTGGTGCCGCAATCATTGCCGCACCGATTGCCAATTTATTGATTAGACAACAAGATGCGCTCCATGCTTTTCGAATTCTAGGTTTAGCTTATGTAATTATTGTTGTGATCGCCAGTTTCTTCATTCAATCGGCACCGGCCAATTATCAGCCTGCAGGTTGGACTCCGCCAGTTCAGAAAGGCGGTCACTTTGCTAATCAGAATTGGTTGGCGATGATGAAGACATCACAATTTTATTTAATCTTCTTCATGTTGTTTACTGGTGCCTTTTCCGGCCTAATGATTGCTGCCAATGCGTCATTAATCGGTCAACAAATGTTTAAGTTGTCCGCAATGACTGCTGCTTTTTATGTCAGCCTCTATTCATTAAGTAACTGTTTAGGTCGCATCATCTGGGGCACTGTTTCTGACAAAATTGGCCGTAATCAAACGTTGAATATTATCTTCGGCGTGATCGTGGTCGCCTTTATCCTGTTGATTACTTTGTCGTCGCAAGTTGGTTTTGCCTTAGGTATTATTATTCTCGGCCTTTGCTTCGGTGGTGTGATGGGTGTCTTCCCGCCAATCGTCATGGAAAATTACGGACCAAAAAATCAAGGCGTTAATTATGGCATTATCTTCTGTGGCTATTCAATCGCCGCTTTCTTCGGACCAAAAGTGGCGGCTAATATGGCCACAGCTAATCACGGCGACTTCACGAAAGCCTTCTATGTAGCAATTGTGATTGCAATTGTTGGCTTAGCTTTGAACTTGCTTTACAGTCAATTGAAGAAACGCCAAGTAACTGCTAAATCATTAAACTGATTATTATTAACTAAGAGTAGGGGACGATACAAAAAGCCAACAACGCGGGATAAACGTTGTTGGCTTTTTGTATCGACAATCTTGATTTGAGTTCGGCAGTCGAGCACAACTATTTTACAGCGGTCGCTTTTTCGTCTAAGCTTATGAGAAGACTGATGATAAATTGTGTTCGAGTTGAGTTAAGGTGGGAGAGTTAACAATGAATTTAGTGGGTATTGTTGGGACAAATACAATCAAATCTGATAATCGATTGTTGCTAATGTACATGCAGCAGCACTTCGGCGATGAGGCCGACCTGGAAACAATAGAAACGCTGAATGCGCCACTGTTTGATTCCGAGCATGATCAAACTGAAGGTCCAATTATTAGCGACTTTACCGAGGCCATCATGGCAGCAGATGGTGTGATCGTTGCCGCACCAGATGCCAATTTAGCCGTACCCGCACAACTAAAAAGTCTTTTAGAATGGCTATCATTTAAGGTTCATCCGCTGGATCGTAAACCAGTTATGATTGCTAGTGTTTGTGAAACAGCAGCAGGTTCATTGTGCGTTCAGGAAGAATTACGAGATATTTTGAGCGCGCCCGGGGTTAATGCCGCGTTAATGGCCAATGATGATTTTTTGCTGACCAATTCAGAAGCAGTCTTTGATGAACAAGGTAACTTGTTTGATGCAGAAACAATTTCACGATTAGAAACGAACTTTATGCACTTCAAGCGCTTTGCAGAAGTCAACAACGCTTTGAATGTGCCCAAAGAAGTGACGTTTACGCCGGGAACTTTTACCGTGACCACACCGGGGCATAGCGGTGATTTGCCGATGACCGTGACGCTATCTGAACATCGGATTGAAAAAATTGAAATTGACACGACACAGGAAATGGACGATCCGAATGATATTGTTTTTCAAGAAATTCCGATGAAGATTGTAACCGGGCAAACGTTGAACGTCGATGCGATTTCTGGCGCAACGGAAACTAGCAACGGGGTAGTTGAAGGTGTTGCTGAAGTGGTTAAAAGGGCCGGCGCTAATCCGGATTATTTGCGGATGCGTCAACGAAAATAAATGAGTGCTTATTTTTAAATGCGCAAAATTACCGTGATAATTTGTCAATCGCGGTATTTTTTTAATATTTTTTGAATGATGGAATAAGCTATTTGTTAGTGACTTAACATGATGGAATGTGGGTGTTGCCTTACTAATTCGTTGGTGAAATATTACAGCGGATTGGAGGTGAGCATTTGTTATATTCTTTTTTGGCATCGCTAATGGTTGCGATCATTAGCACTTTGTTCGATTATTGGTTGCATAATCGTCATAAATAATACAGGGCAACAAGTAACCTCACCCATTTAGTTAAATAAACGAAAAAAATCCCCTGACTATAACAGGTAGTCAGGGGATTGGTGAGTCTTGTTATATTCTTTTTGCACTCTCAGTATAACCGATAAGTTCAGAAGTAGCAAGCAATGAAGCTAGTCGTAGAAATAGCTGATTTCAAAATCATAATGGCAGTAGACCAATATTCGAGTACGTAAAATCTCTCCAAAGTAACGTCAAGTTATCAAAGCTTATTGAATACTTTTAAAAGTAGCGAATTGAATATTATTTACATAATTAACATGATAGAATGTGGGTGTTGCCTTACTAATTCGTTGGTGGAATACTACAGCGGATTGGAGGTGAATTTATGTTTCAAGCTATCATTGCGCCACTTCTTGTGGGGCTGCTCATTGCGTTGTATAATTATTGGTTGAATAATCGACACAAGAAGTAAAACAATCAAGGCAACATCAATCTACCCGTTTAAGCAATTTAAATAAACGTAAAAAAATCCCTCGACTACTGACATTAGTCGGGGGATTGGTGATTTATGCTTCAAGCTATATCGCAACTTCATTATAACGTTGAAATGAAAAAGTAGCAAGTCAGCATATTCGCAAAAAAATTTCCGACTAATAATCTGTAGTTGAGGGCAGGTGACTATGTTTCGAGCATCCATCACACTTTTTTTGTAATATTAGTAGAGCTGCCAGTTCAAAAGTAGCAAGAAGTAAACTTAGTTTTAAAATACATAGTTAATTTGTAATTCAAGTTATTATTTAACCAGATAGCGACTGAAGAAATCCAGTTCATCCTGGTTGCATTGTCGCGCTAATTTATCTTTGATGTTGCAATGGAAAACATGTTGGCGTGGTTGGGCTTCTGTTCCGTAAGAGTGGAATTCATGGTCGATGTGCTTGGCGATTAAGAAGCCATCTAGGCGAACGGTGCAGTCGCGAATGAAGTCTTGATTAGCCGTCATCAAAAATAACGGCGGTAAATCGCGAGTCAAATATCGTTCAGTGTGCATTAAGTCGTCGTGTTCCTGCAACGCTGAATCTGTGAAATAAGAGCGTTCTGTTGGACCAAGTAAATCTGCCTGATCGATAAAAGTGGCACTACAATTCAACGCCGCCGCGCGAACCGTTAACTTGGGTAGTTGATAACCGAACAACTGACGATAAGTTGCATTAGTTAAAATCGTCAAATATTGCAGGGCCATTTGCCCGCCCGCACTATCGCCGACAATAAAGACATTCTGAGTGTCCAAGTGATAGTCGGTGGCGTGATCGGCAACCCAGTGAAAGGCCCGATCAACATCGGCCAACTCGTCAGGGAATTCTGCTTCCGGTGGGAGGCGGTAATTAAAGTTGACGACACCAAAACCTTGTTTAGCTAAACTCATGCCATAGAATTGATAAGTTTCTTTCGTACCATAAAACCAACCGCCACCATGAATATTTATGATGATTGGCACCAAGCCAGTGCGTTGTTTCGGCAAATAAATATCCAATAAGTGACCAGGATTAGCTGGGCCATAAGCAATATTGTCGAATCGTTTTACTTCAGGAATTGTCAAAGGCAAGCCAGCATCGCGCCGATCATCGCTAGTCTTGATGTCAATTCGTGCTTGTTCTGCTAGCACTAAAGATTCTTTAGTCGCTGTCATTTTTGGTTGACCTCCAAACGTGTTGTTAATTTTATTATAGCTCAGTTTCGCAGTAGTACGTATTTCAACACATGTTTTAAGCGACGATAGTTTGGAACGAAAAATAAAAAAGTAATCTTTAAATATCTGAAACTGCAAACCGGTCGAAATTGAGATACGAACAATATTTAAATTTGCGCAATAGAATTAGAAAAAGGATAATAAATATCAAAAATTAACCAATGTTGCGCCTATTTTTAGATTTGTCGTATCGGGATTCTGACGAAATGAAGAAATCGAGAATAAAAAAACAATAAATAATTTTTAAGGTTATTTATCGCTTTTGTACTCGATATCATCATCTTCAGCAACAAAGTCTAAATTTTGAGAAGATTTATTTTGTGCATCCATCAATACTTGTTGTAATTGGTCATCAACGGCATAGATGTATAGACCATGGACACCACGAGTGAGTAAAATATTTAATTCATTTCTGAGTAGTTCTTCAGAAACATTAACTTTTGATCCATCAGAAATTGTCCGATTATGTGTCGCATTTTTATTAAAGCTACATTTTGAATCGAAGATAATTTTTCCGTTTCGATATTTTACAGAAGGTCCAATAATAACGCCGGCATAATTTAAATCGAACCCTTGAATAGTAAAGGTAGATCCAACTTCGCGGATAGTTTGTGGCTGTTCTGCCCATGCTAAAGATTTATTTTTTTTAGTTTGGATACGATTTTCTTTGTTACTTCTCAGGCTAGGCTTAATTTGCAAATTCCAAGGTAATTTCCAATCGCCAATTTTTACATACCAAGGATCATCACCGTCTTTTTTTCCATCAACATATTTCCAATCAAATGTTGCAAGTATGCGTGACAGTCCATGATTAGTATCCTTTGCATTTTCGTTGATTTTATTTTGTAATTCCTGTGGAGAAGACAATATTTCTAGGTCATATTGATTATCTTTAGGAATTGGCACAACTCGCTGTTGATGAATTAATGTTTCTAACCAGTCAAGTGTTTCAGAGCTTGCTTGAATTCGCATTTGGTTTTTCAACTCAATCAAATTATCTTTTGTAGTTGCTTTATCGAGCATTTCTTGATATTGATCATTTTCCCAATAGCCGTTTGTTGCGACTACTTGGTTCAAATCAAAAACGGCAATAACGACTCGAGCTTGCTTCAATAGATCTTTTAATTGATTATCTCCACGATATGACTGTTTACCTTGTGTCCATAATAAATGTGCTTCGTCAACAAGCACGACATCAACTGGATCATCACTTGAATGAGTATTAATAAAGTGAGTTGGCTTATTGACATGCTCATTTCTAGTATCATCGATACCTAATTTGATGGCAATTTGTTGATAGACAACTAATTGTTGATCATGATTAACCAGAAGATAAGCATTGGCTGTTTTAACGTCTGTATTCGCGACATTACCATCTTCAGAGTTCAGTAACTGTCCGTTTGTAGATAATTGCTTTGAAATCTCATAAAATAATTTGCTCAATAAAACGGTTTTGCCTGAGCCGGCTTCACCTTGGACAATGATTAATTGACCAACTTCATCGTTCTGTAGTGATTTTTGAACTTTGTCGAGGATTTGTTGCTTAGCTTTCAGTTGTTCATCCGTCAATTTATGGAAGGGGGAAGCCTTAAATAGTGCAGAGTCGCGAATAATACTTTCAAGTGGGAAAATTTCAGCATACTTTCGGTTTAATTTAGACCATATTTTCGAAAAAATTTCACTACGTTCATTTGCTGGATAATAATTATATTGTTCGTTTTTTCGACGATTATCAAGATGATCGATTGTCTCAACGCTTGAAAGATATAACATAAACTGGTTTTCAATGTCTAAAGTCATTGACTTATTAAAATGTTCATGGCCGATAACAATCATTTTACTATTTTCGTTGCTAACCATTTCCGCCCAATCAGAGCGATTTTTTGGATCAATCGTTAGATGTTGAACAGTTCGTTGACGAATATTGTTTGTTTCACCAACATAGACTGTGTAATGGTTTTTGGTTACCTTTTCGTTGTTATCATCGCGATGAATTAAATAAACAGTCGGATAGGTGAGAATATATTGATCTTGAGTACTTTTTTGTTGTGTTTTTGTGAAGTTCGCTGACAGTTCAATAAGTCCATCTGAGGTAAAGGGAACCTCTTCAATTATTGGCTCGCTAATTTTTGAATTTTCGGACATTTATTTATCCTCGTTATCAAATTCCCAGTGTCGATTTTGATTGATTGCAAGTTTTTCTTCGACAATTTCATTTGGGTCCAAATTCATTTTTTCACACATAAAATAGGCATAAGTCAAAACATCAGCCAGTTCGAATTTGAGATCATTTAAATCCTTTCCATTAAGTTGATCATCTGAATTTTTTCATAGAAAGACTTTTTCAACTTCGGAAGCTTCAATACTTAGAGCACGTGATAAAGACTCTAATGTATGATATTCCTGCCATTGACGTTCGTTACGAAATTTGATTAAATCAGCGATGACATCTTTAGTTTCCATAATTTCACCCTCAAAGTTAAATAATTGCCATGATTAAATAATACATCAGAAAGTCGCTTAAAAATATATCAATAGGACAGAATATATACGATTATTTTTTAATCGTTGTAATAAGAAACTAAGTCTTCTTCGCATATCCCTCATACAACTCAATCCATCGTGTCACCGACATTCTCTGCATCAGCTCGCTTATGAGTTGGTTCGGGATGTTTTTTGAGTTGGTGAAGCGAATGCAGCTTTTTCCCATGTTGAGTTTTGTAGGAACGCTTTTTGCATAGCTGGTTTCAAACCAGTTCAATAATTCGTGGTCGGCGATGATGCCCATGTGATAGACAGCCAGATGGTTCTTCTGGGCGGCCAGAGAAACGAACGGCAAGGGCTCAGATTGACGTTTTAAATAACCTTGAGGGTAAACGCTCAAAGGTACAACAAAAGTCGGCATACCATATTGTAAGACCAATTCGAAGCCATCAGGTAAATTCGTTGCAATTGTGTTTTTCATTAAGAAATAACTTTCGCGCCACTTTTCCGGGATGGCTGCTTCGTAGTCGGCTATGTTTTTGATCATGGGCAGTAGCCTCACTTTCTGGTACGATAAAAGCTGAAGAAATCAATCTTGAAGTTTTGGTCAACTAAAGCTAAGTTGACGTATTTAATAGTAGCGTCACTTGTCAGAGTGTTTATAATGGCAGTATAACGAATTAATGTGGTTATTTCACTTCTGGTAGTTTTTATAAGTCGGTTTGCAAGCGAAGGGTGATTTATCGTGACTAATAATCAGCAACAATTAATAACCGCAGCTCAAATCCAGTCAACCCTCCTAGGTGGTTTCGTCGGCGATGCGCTGGGTGTGCCAGTGGAATTTCTCAGTCGTGCAGAAGTTCAGGCGAATCCAGTGACCGGGATGCGCGATTTTGGCACGTACAATCAGCCGACAGGAACTTGGTCGGATGATACGACAATGAGCTTGTGTTTGATGGCGAATTTGACCGAGCAGGGTGATCTGACCGATTTAATGATGCGTTTTGTCGATTGGGCGCGCCATGGTGCATACACGCCTTTTGGAACCTGTTTTGATATTGGTTTAGGCACTACTGAGGCCATTCAGCGTTTTGAGTCTGGAATTGCACCTGAAGCTTGTGGCGGCCGTGGTAAAATGGACAATGGTAATGGCGCCATCATGCGTCTAGCTCCGTTAGTTTTCGACTTGTTAGCCATTGCTGAGCCACAAGTGCGCTTTGCCAAAATTGCCGCTTACACCAAATTAACGCATGGCCATCCACGAGCAATTGTTGGTTCAATTATTTATTTGGAAATACTACGAGAAATTTTATTGGGTCATGACTTTCCAACTAGTTTGCAAATCGCCCAAGCAACGGTTACCGCAGAATTAAGCAAAGTATATCTTGGCGAATTATCCGTCTACGAGCGAATTTTTAACGCTGATTTTGCGACACAGCCTGAATCGACGATCAAAAGTTCAGGCTATGTGGTGGATACTTTGGAGGCAGCAGTTTGGTGTCTCTCGACCACATCTGATTATTCGTCGTCTGTGCTTAAAGCCGCCAATCTTGGTTCTGATACGGATACCATTGCCTTAGTCACTGGGACTTTAGCCGGCGCAGCTTATGGTTTAAATGCAATCCCGTTAAAATGGCGGACAACTTTGCAGAATCCAGAATTATTGAATCGCATTTTAGAATCATTTTGTACTTATTGTTTGAAAGAATAGTCGTAGAAAACAAACGCAATTGTATTAACTTTAAGAAATAATTACCACACTAATTTGTTAATAAAGTTAGTTTAAAATTAATTAGACCACAAAAAAACGACCAAAATCGGACAATCTGTCCCCAATTTTGATCGTTTTTTTTCATCTTAACAAATTAATTTCCACGCCGTTGCCAGCTTTGCCAACCAGTGATCATCACGGCGACAAACAAAGTCAAGATGATAATCAGGCTGACTAATTGCCAACTAATTGCGGCGATTCCCCAGCCAGCTATGGCCAAGATTATTGTGAGCAGGCAATTTAGTCCGATGGCGATTAAGACCGCTCGGCTAGGACGACTGCGCCAGAAAGGATGTTGGGTTCGCGTCATCAAGATTGTCAGCATCGCACTGAAAATCAAATAACAATAGAGGGCTGTGCTAATTTCA
Source organism: Lapidilactobacillus bayanensis (assembly GCF_003946695.1). Taxonomy (GTDB): domain Bacteria; phylum Bacillota; class Bacilli; order Lactobacillales; family Lactobacillaceae; genus Lapidilactobacillus; species Lapidilactobacillus bayanensis. The sequence continues at coordinate 62,861 of NZ_RHOX01000012.1, forward strand.
CCAACACTTAAACCTAATTGATTCAATTCGGCTAAGAATAAAAAACCGACCAAGGTCCAGCTGCCTGCGTAGATAATCGCTGTTCGACTGAGTTTTGCTAAGTTCCAGTTCTCTGGATGATCAGAAATCGTAGTGTTATCAGTTCCTAAAACTAAAGTGACGCAATCATTGAGAATCGCGACCAAAATCATTGCGTTCAAACTTAAGGGGATAAAGTGCCATGCTAAATAGCCGATTGTTAATAACAACGTCAGTTCAGCGGTCCGCGATAATTTAGTGATCGTCCAAGTCATCATGCGTTGATAAACACGATGACCACTATCGAGAATTTTCGTAATTGAACTTAAGCCAGGCGTTAAAAGAATCATGCGCGCCGATCTTTTGGCTAGGTCGACGGCATTAGCCATGGCGATGCCGACGTCGGCCTGTTTCAAGGCCGGTGCGTCATTAACGCCATCGCCTGTCACACCCACAATATAACCGGCGTCTTGCAGTCGTTTAGTGATTGTTAACTTATTTTCTGGTACGACGTTGGCAATGCCAGCTAAATGCGTTAAATCGGTTTGGGTGGTTAATTGATCGTAAGCAACTACTTCACCTGTTAAACCAATTTGCTGGGCAATGGCGGTGGCAGTTTTGTGATTATCGCCAGTCAGCATGATCACTTTAACGCCACGTTGTTGAATGGCAGCCAGTGATGCAGCGCTGTCAGCTCGTGGTTGATCGGCGAGGAAGAAGACACCAACTAATGCTTGATTAACCATTAAAGCGACAGAATGACCGCTGCTAAAATTCAAGCCTGGTGTGATTGTGTCTTTGTTCGTTGCGACTGCTAACAAATGACTATAAGAACCGAGTTTGATCTTGAGTTCGGCGTTGTTAAACTGAACTACGGCACTAGAATAGCCGTTGCTGGGATTGAAGGGTGTGAATTGTTGTGTTGCCAATGGACTTGAATTTGATTGTGCAGCGTAAGCTAGGATGGCCTGATCAACCACGCTAAGATTATGTTGGTCAGTGGCACTAGTGGCTAATTGAGTGAGTGCTGCCGTCGTGAAATGGTCAGTTAGCGTTTGGAAATTAACCACGGTCGGTTGATCGGCGGTAATCGTACCGGTTTTGTCGACTAACAGAATATTCAAATTGGCTGCTTCTTGAATGCCGGTTAAATCGCTAACGAGGACTTGTTGATGACTTAAAACTTTTGCTTCGACAGAATTGGCGACTGCAAAACTTGAAGGCATGGCAATTGGAATCGTGGCAATGAATAACATCGCCAAAAACGGCAACATACCGATGATATTTTCTTGGCGAATTAAAGAAGCAATGATTAAGATTACCGCTAGAATTGTGTCTAACATGGCCAAATAGCGAATGACCTGACCAAGTAATTTTTGCAAATGACCAGGTGCACCGGATTGATTAATTAAGTTAACAGTTTTGCCTGATCGGCTGGCGGCGCCGGTTTTGGTGACGCGGACTAAAGCAGTACCATTTAAAACTTCTGTACCAGCGTAAATTGTTTGACCAACGTCAGCGGTGACGGGCGCGGATTCGCCTGTGATTGAGCTCTCGTTTAAAGAAAGTTGGGCGTTTAAAATTTCACCGTCAGCAGGAACGATGTCACCTCGTTTAAGACTAATCAGATCACCAACAACGAGCGTTTTGGCGGCGAACTGTCGCCACTTGTCTGAACGTTTAACCGCCACTATCGGTGAAAGTTTTTGTGACAAGGATTGTAAAACGTGATTCGCTCGACCGGCTTGAATGGCACCATCAATTGCCGCGAACAGTAGCATTAATAAAATAAAACCAGCTTGAATTTCTTTACCCAGAATAATTTCTAAAATTAATGCCGCTTCCAGAATCCAAGCTGACGGTTCCCACAAGCGTTTGGCCACCGCCTGCCAGAAATTGAACTTGGCCAGCGGCACTTCGTTAGGTCCGTCTTGCAGTAATTGTTGTGCCGCTTGTTGGTCAGTTAGACCAGTTTGATTGCTAAGTTCTGGTACTTTCATCATCAAACACCTCGTATTTCCTCAATAAAAAAACGTCTACTGCCCACGAAATGTGAACAGTAGACGTTATCAAATTGAAAATCAATTAGTTATGGCGAACGTCATCACCTTATCAATTATCTTTAGTTTACACCAATTTCCGCGTAACAACCATTGTAAAAACTTAAAAAGGCGGGACAAAAAAATGTTGGGTCAACGGTTAATTTAATGGTTTAGTTCTGATCAAATTTTCAGTCAGATTGCATGAGTTTGTCAAGTCGTACCAGTTCAACATGCAATTTTTTCTGCTAACTTCAAACAAAGAATGCTAGTATCTTTTACAAGTCACAGCGCATATTTTTGTCAAGGTGTCATCTAATCTTCTCGTAAATAGCAGGCAATATTATCTTTGATGATTTGTAACCCCTTGTCCAGTACGCCGAGGTTGGTTGAAGATAGGGCGATGCGAATGAACGGGTCAGCTTGTTGCTGGGTGGTGAAGCGAGCAGAGTGAAAAACACGCACACCTTTATTTAAGAAGTCTTGTTCGATTTGTTGTTGGCTAAACGTCGTGCGCACGGGAATATTGCGGTAATAAGGATAGGGATTGCTTGGTCGGGGAAGTTGAAAAAAGTCGTCGAATAATTTATTAGCGTCACGCGTCATGGTGAATTTTTCAGTAAGAATTTTGGCGGCGGTTGGTGAATTAATGACTTGGGTCAGGACTTCGGCGTCAAAGCTTGAGGTCTTAACGTTAATGTTAAAGACGCTATGTTCGAGTTGCGGTCGAATTGCCTCAGGCATGACCAAATAAGCAATCCGCAAACCGGAACAGAGAAATTTCGTCATCCCGGCGAAGTAAATCGTTTGTTCAGGCAAGATTGCTTGAAAGGGTGGCAGAATTTCCGGTTGAAAATAATTCGTTAAGAAAGCGTGAATGTCATCTTCCAGCACCCATAGTTTTTCATGGCGAATTATTGCGGCCAATTCGTAGCGCCGTTGTTCACTGATTTGTTGCCCGGTGGGATTATTACAGGACGGCATTAAGAAGATACCGTTGATTTTTTTCTTTTTGCATTCCATTGCTAAGAGGTCAGGACGCATTCCTTCTTCATCGGCATCAATTGGAACGATTTCTAAATGGAAGAGATTGGCCAGCTCAATAAAATTGGCATAGGTGTAACGGTCCGTTGCGATTCGATCGCCAGGAGCAAAAATAGCAGCCAAAGTAATGGCGATCCCATTTTGCACACCAGCAACTAAAGCAATATTTTTAATTGGCGTTGTAATTCTTTGCTGCCTCAACCAGTGTTGGGCTGTTTTTAGTTGCTCAGGACTGCCAAGAGGTTCGCGATAATTCAATAGGTTAAGTACATACTTACTACGGCTAACCGCCTGTAAATGGGGCACGATATATTGATTGCAGGCTTCAAAAGAACTAACCAGTCCGAAGTCAATCACATAATCGGCGACATTATTGGTAGAGATTGTAATATGATGCAAGGCATTCTGCGAAACGTAGGTCCCACTACCAATGTTCGTGTAAAGGATGCCTTTTTCGATCCCATAATGATAGGCTTGACCGACCGTTGTAAAATTAATATCTAAAAAGTCAGCTAACTCGCGCTGTGACGGTAGGCGAGTATTCTTGGAAATGCGACCAGCTAAAATGTCCTTCTCTAATTGTTTGATTAGTGAACGATAAATCGGTCGTTTTAATTGTTCCTTATTCGGCCGCCAAGTTAGCGAACCCTCGTCGTATTGACTAATTGGCATTTACCGCCACCTCCTAAATTGCTTGTGTCTCAAAGATGAAATTCAGTTTAACTGAGCTGGTTGGCGAAGTCAATTCGTTGCGCCGCATATTTTAAATGAGTTGCTCGCTGCTGACTGCTATGCTTGAGTTGACGTCGAGTAAATTTATGCCAAATTAGTCATTAATTGTGTTTAGTCTACGAAGACAACCCGTCACTGCTCACACTGTCGTCGCTCACACTGTTTATTGTATTCCATACAATTATATTATTGAATGTATACATTAATCCCACTATGATAATTTTATTAACTTTGTAAAGGAAGATGTGGCATTTGAAAAAGAAACATCAAGTTACGCGGCAGGAAGTTAGTCGGCGTTTAGTTAGCGATCAGTATTTCGAATCCGGTCATTGGATTTTAACGATTTGGCAAAGTATTTTGGCGGTGTTAGCCTGGTTAGTTGTTATTTTACCGTTTGTGTGGTTGGCGCTGCCATTCGTTATGCCGGAGTGGGCAGTTCATTTAAATTTCCGTACTTATTTTGAGGAGCTGTTTACTTTTAAATTCTTGCATTGGTTTTTATTAATTGCCGTTGGATTGGTGACTATTTTCTCAGTTAGCTTAACGATTCGTAACAACCATCGTTTTAAACATTTAATTTCTAAAGAAGTTTTACACGACGAGACGCGACTAGTTGTTCGTCGGCGCGTGTTAGGAGATTTTTATGATGAGCGTTTTGGTGTTCAAGAATTTCGAGAGTCGGTGCGGTTCTACTCTATCAAGGCAGTGCAGAATTTAGAAGTTAGTACGGTTAAAGACCTCTATCAGAAATATGAGGTGGCACTATGATTAAGATGTTTCATACTGGCTTGCCTGCGCTAGATATCTTTTTGACGATTGTCTTGCTAATCTTGATTACTTATCCCATTCTTGGTGGCTTTACTTGGTTTGTCGGTGTTATTTGCTACAAGCTGGTCTTCAAGCATCGTCAACCGGATTGGATTGAAATTCCTGAAGAAATTGAACCGTTGATCACGATTATGATTCCTGTGCATAATGAAGAAGTCGTCATTGCTAAGACCATCAATTATTTAATGACACAGCTCAATTACCACAATTATGAAGTGCTCGTGCTGGATGATGGCTCAACTGATACGACGCCAGAAATTCTCAGTGCGTTAATGACCACTTATCCGAATCTTCGCGTGGTGCACATTGAGAAGAACAAAGGTAAAGCTCATGCATTTGATATCGGTGTTGGTTTTGCCAAGGGTAAATTAATTCTGAGTAATGACGCAGATACAGTTCCTGAACCGGATGCGTTGTGGAAGTGACGGCCAATATGGATGTGCAAAATCGCAGCCGCTTAATTGGTAAGTCACAAACGGTTGAGTTCTCTAGCATTGTCGGGATTATCAAGCGAACGCAACAAGGTGTGCTGGGTGTGATTTATGCATACAGTGGCGCCAACACAATGTATCGCAAAGAGGCATTAATGGATGTTGGCCTATTCCGACAAGATCGTGCTACTGAAGATATTAGCATTGCTTGGGATCATCAAGCACAAGGTTGGTTGTCATTGTTTGCGCCGGAGATAATGTTCTTTATGGAAGTACCTCAATCTTTGAAAATGTTATATCGACAACGTAAACGCTGGGCCAAAGGTGGAACCGAAGTTTGGTTAACTAATTTTAAAACGGTTCTGCGTCGACCGTTTAAAGATATCGGTCGGACGATTATGTTCATCGATCAAAGCTTGAGCATCATCTGGGCGTTCTTCTTTTGGATTTCCTCCTTCGTTTTTATCGTCAATTTATTGCGCTATGGCCTAGCTGGCAATTATGAACGAATTTACCATATGTTCACCATGGCCTTCGTCTTTGTATGTTTCGAAATGATTGCCGGTGTCTTCCAACTAGCGGCCAGTTTAATCGCTGACGATTCCGGACGTAAGTTGAAATACTTCATGTTTGCGCCACTCTATATGTTGTTCTATTGGATAATTAATGCCGTTACAATTGCCACCACTTTTCCAGTAGCTGTTAAAACGATTCTCGGACATGGTAGCGGTGTTTGGGTCAGTCCCGAACGCCAGACGCATTTTCAATCATCTGATGATTAGCTTTAAAAGGTTATTCACGACAATTGATTAACAAAAAATAGTTTGTCTGTGCATAAGCAAGTGGCTGATTATTTGTGATTCAATATGTTGCTGTTAATTTTTAGTGGCAATCGTGGTAAGCTAGAGACTATAGTTAATTTAACGAGATAGGGCAGATGATTTCCAATCGATTTTATTGGTAAAGTAGTTTCAATTATATTTTTGGATTTGGTATTAAGTGGTGACAACGCGGTGGTGATTGCGCTGGCCACTCGTAAGTTGTTCGGCCATGAACGGTTTAAAGCAATTATTATTGGCACAGGTGGTGCAATAACTTTTCGAATTTTATTGATGTTAATTGCGATGCAGTTGCTAGCGTTACCGTTTGTTAAAATTATTGGTGGTGTGTTGTTATTTTTCATCGCCTTTAATTTGGTTAAAAAAGGTGGCACGACCGATGATACGGAGAACGTCAAAAGTGGGACAACTTTATTAAGTGCCGTGGGGACGATTATTGCCGCTGATTTCGTCATGAGTTTAGATAACATTTTGGCAATCGCTGGTGCAGCTGATGGTCGTCCGATTTTGGCTATATTCGGATTAGCGATTAGTATTCCCATCGTTGTGTTCGCCAGTCAAATAATTGCAGCTGTCATGAATCGGTTCCCATTGATAGTTTGGGTTGGCGGTCTCTTGATTGTTTATACGGCTGGTACCATGATTGCCAGCGATGCGCTGGCCAAACACTGGCTAAATAATATCAGCGTGGTCATGACGACGACACCTATTGTTCCGATTAGTTGTTGCATTCTATTAGTCGTGCTGACTCTCGTTTATAATCACTTCCAAACAGTACGCGATCACGATTAAAATATTTTAAATATCCCAATTAGACTATTTGAATCCGAATAAAAGTTATTGAATCCGGATAAAGATTGACTTGAAATTTGCTATTAAATCATGAAAATTGGGCAAAAAACTGCATTGAGTTTGCTAATTAATCTGGCTATTTTGTTTAACCAGAGTTTTAGTCGACTAAAACGACATCGTTAAAGCAGTGACATTCAGGTTTTCGTTCCGCGACAACACCAAAGCAAGAGGCCGGGATTTTTATCCCGACCTCTTGCTTTTTAGTGGTACTGTTTAATCGTGGTTGGACTTTGATTAGTGACCACTAGTGACTTTAATGCCCACAATGCCAATCACGAGCAGCGCAACAAACAGCCAAGTGATTGTTGGTAATTGATCTTTAAATAAAACAACACCAACGATAATTGAACCAACCGCACCAATCCCTGTCCAAATCGGATAGGCGAGGCTGAGTGGTAAATGTTTGATTGCCAGCTCTAAAAATAAAAAGCTTAGAATCAACCCCACTATTGTTGCTAGGCTATACGATAAGTTAGTCAAACCATGGCTTAATTTCATGGTAGTTGCCCAAGTCACCTCGAAAATACCAGCAATAATTAAATAAAACCAAGTCATTAAACTTCCTCCTAAAAAATAAAACAGTGTTTGTCGTACTCTTCAAGGACCTATTGAGTACGACAAACACTGCTTTCACCCGGTGGTGAATCATATTTAATTGTTTAATCGCTAGCCTAGCAAATTTTTGATCATTGGTCAATTGCAACCAGAATTTCTATTTGCAACTAGAATTTTCATCTTTTAGTGAGGAAGCTTACCACAAATAGTCAACTGGATTCTTAATATATTGGTCATAAACGTCCTGAACGATGGCTAGTTGTTGATCAGTAAAGGCCGGCAATTCAGCGGCTTGAGCATTGGCAATAATCTGCTCAGGTTTGCTAGCACCAGGAATAACGGTGGAGACAGCATCGTACATTAAAATATATCGCAACGCCAAATCGGCCAAGTTGTCAGTTCCTAGGCGTTGTTTTAACTCGTCGGCTGCTTTAACACCAGTGGCAAAGTCAACACCGGAGAAAGTTTCGCCTTTATCGAAGGCTGCACCATTGCGATTGTAAGAACGGTGATCAGCTTTGCCAAAAGTTGTCGCTGTTGTGTACTTACCACTCAATAAACCACTAGCTAAAGGAACACGCGCTAAAATCCCCACGTTAGCTGCTTGAGCTTCAGCAAAGAAATGTTCAGCCGGACGCAGCCGGAACATATTGAAAATAATCTCTACCGCCGAGATATTAAACTGCAGTGCTTTTTCGGCTTCTTCGACACGTTCAACACTCACACCATAATTTTGAATTTTTCCAGCCTTTTTCAACTCATCTAGGGTCCAAAAAACGGTTGGATCATAATAAACACTGGTAGGTGGGCAGTGTAGCAAAACTAAATCTAATGATTCAACGTTCATGTTTTGTAACGAACTATCAACAAAAGCCGTCAAGTTTTCTTTGCTGTAACTGGCAGGTGTATGTGGTTCTAGCTTGCGGCCCATTTTAGTTGAGTAGTGTACATCAGGATGCTTTTTCAGAAATTCACCCACGGCGTGTTCACTTTGACCGTCTTGATAAATATCCGCCGTGTCAAAATAATTAACACCAGACTCGTAGGCCGCTTCCAAGGTGGCAGCGGCATCTTTTTCATCAAAAGGATCGCCCCATTTGCCGCCTAATTGCCAAGTACCTAATGAAACTTCACTGATTTTGAAACCGGTTTTACCTAAAGTTCTAAATTTCATTATGCTCTCTTTAAAATCTTTTTCTCACTGACTATCATAGTTGATTCATGTCTAAAGAACAAGAATCCTAATTGCGAACTCATGTGTGTGGTGTTGTGGTGGTGACGAAAGAATATCTAGTGCTCGTCGTTAGCTGAAATAGTGGCAACGAGAACTGTTATTTTGCGGTTCATCGCGCTTGCGCAAAGGTTGCATATGAAACGTGCGAGGTACCGTGGCGGTGAAGAAATACTTTCGCTGGAACGTAGTGGGCGTCGATTTGAGCCGATTGAAGTGCAAATCGTCTCAAATGCGAGCATTAATGTAGGCAATAAATTGCCAACATTAATGTCACTACTGAGCGGTATTTCTTCGCCGCCACTAAACAAGCAAGAGGGCAACCTTTACGCAAGCGCCGAATTGACGAGTGGTTAGACAGCTTACAATTTTTAGAAGCACAAATTTGCGATTAAATCACACCATATCTCGTTTGTCAGTGCCGAAGGGAAATCGCGCAATGCTCGCAGCGTTCCACCAGCGTATTTACCGCAGGCACGGAGAAGCACAAGATAACAGTTTTGGAGGACTTGTCACTCACAACAAATATCACATTTAAGACAAGTTGTATTTTATTCGGCTCAAACCAGGCCCACAGCGTTCCACCAGCGCATTTCCCGCAGGCACAAATCAGTGCAACATAACAATTCTAGGGTTTGCCTTTTCAACAAAATACGATACTAAAAAACCAGTTATCTTTAAGAAGATTTCATTCTTAAAACAGCTGGTTTTACGATGATGAGTTATTGGGTAAGAAGGTTAATGGCTTTAGGCTAAACGTACTTCTTCGAGAATATCACCATGTCTTAGTGCACCTTCAATATTTTTAGCCGGTTGCAGTGATTCAATTTGCTCTTTGTTGGTAATGACAACGATGATGGTTGTCTCTTTACCAGCGGCTTTAATGGCAGTTAAGTCGACTTGAGCTAACTGAGTATTGGTCGTAACTTTGTCGCCGGGGTTAACCAGAATCGTGAATGGTTTACCGTTAAGTTCAACGGTGTCTAAGCCCATATGCACGAGTACTTCTGCACCGTTATCGGCTTTAATGCCAATCGCATGTTTTGTATTGGCAATTGTAATAATCGTACCGGTAACTGGTGAATAAATATTACCATCTTTTGGTTCGAGGGCATAACCAGCACCAACCATTTTTGTAGAGAAAACATCATCGCTAACGTCTTCAAGTGGCAAGTATTCACCGTCAGCAACTGCTGATAAGGTATCAGGTTTAACATCGACTGGTTCTGCGTCTTGAGCAGGAACTAAGACATAAGCAATAATGAATGAAGAAACGAGGGCGATGACAATTCCTAACATTGCCCAAACGAAGTATTTACCAATATAGGCAGGAATACTGAAGACACTTGAAAGAATATAACCGTATAAACGAACGCCGAAGAAACTGATGAAGGCTGAAGAAATTGCAGCACCGCAGCAAGAAGCAACGAATGCTTTTTTGTATTTAGATAGGATACCAAACAAGGCTGGTTCAGTAATACCAAGTAATCCTGAAAGGACTGAAGAAACGATGATTGATTTTTCTTTTTTTGAATTAACTTTGAAGTAAACGGCGGCTGTTGCACCAGCAATTGACATGTTTGCCATGAACATCGTTGGCATTAAACGGTCATAACCTAAGTTAGCAAAGTTTTGCAAAGCAACAGGCGTCATGGCGTGATGTAGACCAGTGAAAATCAATAATGGTCGCGTCCCACCAGCAATGATACCGGCGAGGACTGGTGAAACTTTGAATAACCAAGCAACACCATCACCTAACCAATCACCAAGATAAATTCCAATCGGGCCAATAACAGTTAAAGTTAATAAACCAGCAATGAATAGCGATAGGGTTGGCGTAAAGACTGTGCGTAGGACTTCTGGTAGGATTTTGTCAACCCAACGATAAACGTAGCTGAGTAAGAGAACGGCGAAGATAATGGGAATAATTGTCCCAGCGTAATTAAAGACCGGTACGGGAATAATACCGAATAACATGAACTGACTGATTTTACCAGCAGCGGCGGCAGCGGTCATGGTTGGATATTGTAAAGTTGCTGCAATAGCGATTGCTAAATATTGATTCGTTTTGAAAATTTTAGCGGCAGAAGCGGCGACGAAAAATGGCAAGAATGTGAAAACACCGCTGGCTAACATATCAATGACTTGATAACTTGGTGTTGTTGCAGAAATGACGTTTAATGCGGCCAGGCCTGACATTAAACCTTTGATCATCCCAGCACCGGCAATGGCGGGCACCAACGGACCAAAGACGCCAGAAACAGTATCCATGAATAGGGAAACGATACCCTTTTTCTCTGCTGGTTCGGCGCTTTGTTGATCATCCTGTTTACTTGCATCTAACCCCAATTGTTGAGCAAGCGGTTCAAAATAGTCGGCAACGTCAGTACCAATCACGATTTGCAATTGTTTATTAGTATATTTGACACCGACAACTTTCGGAATATCTTCCAAGGCTTGATAATTAACTTTGCTTTCATCCTTGAGATTAAAGCGTAGGCGGGTCATACAATGCCAAGCATTATTAATGTTTTCACGACCACCAACATTCTTGATGATCGCTGTTGCAATTTCATCATGTTTCATAAATGACTTCTCCTTTGGTGAATTGACTGCAAACGTTTACTGCAAAGCCATCATAGCATGACAATAATTTCTTGTAAAACAAGCCTACAACTGTTATTTGATTTACAAATACTGTTAAATAGGCGTTTTTAAATGATTAATTTTTAATTGGACTGGTTTTGAGTCATTTTTTTACCAATGTACCAGTCCAAATTGACTTTTTGAAAACGGTTATGTTTAGATATGATTGTACAAAAAGGAGACTCGTCATGAAACCTACGATTATTACGGATATTAAATGTTTTACGCTAAAGCCTGATCGTCACAATTTGACTGTGGTCAAGGTTGAAACGGACAAAGATGTCAGCGGCGTTGGTTGCGCAACGTTTCAATTCCGACCACTCGCTGTTAAAACGATGGTCGATCATTATTTGAAGCCATTATTAATGGGCCGAGATGCAAATCAAATTGAAGATCTTTGGCAATTAATGTCAGTCAATTCTTATTGGCGCAATGGACCAGTGCTTAACAATGCGATTGCCGGCGTTGACATGGCCTTGTGGGATATTAAAGGGAAACTGGCCAATATGCCGCTATATGAGTTGTTAGGTGGCCAATCGCGCACAGCTATTCCGGCATATACACACGCAGTTGCCGAAACCTTACCGGAATTATATCAACAAATTGATCAACGTCTGGCTGAAGGCTACCAATATTTACGCTGTCAGCTGGGATTTTATGGTGGTAGTCCGACCCATTTGCAAACACCAGAGACACCTTTACCCGGGACTTATTTTGATCAAAATGAATATATGAGTACGACTTTAAAAATGTTTCAAGCGATTCAAGATAAATATCAGGGTGAGTTTCAAATGCTGCACGACGTTCATGAGCGACTCTTTCCTAATCAAGCGATTCAATTTGCTAAGGATGCTGAACCTTATCATTTATTCTTCTTAGAAGATTTATTCGCACCTGATCAGAATGAATGGTTAAGTCAATTGCGAGCGCAAACAGCCACACCAATTGCTACCGGTGAATTGTTTAATAATCCGATGGAATGGAAAGTCTTAATTGCCAATCGCCAAATCGATTATTTACGAATTCATATTTCGCAAGTTGGCGGAATTACCCCAGCCTTGAAAATTGCTCATTTTGCTGATGCCATGGGTGTACGAATTGCTTGGCATACGCCATCGGATATGACACCAATCGGAATCGCCGTTAACACACACTTGAATATTCACTTGCACAATGCAGCCATTCAAGAAAACTTACCAGTTCCTGAAAATACTAAAAAGGTTTTCACACACACACCAGAAGCCAAGGGTGGGTTCTTCTACCCAATTGATCGTCCTGGTATTGGCGTTGACTTTGATGAAATTGCCGCTGCTGAATATCCGATTGTTTATCGGCCCCATGAATGGACTCAAAGTCGAATTCCTGATGGGACTATCGTGACGCCATAATAGATATGGTAAGATATTGATCAGGTGATCATATTATGAAAAAACGTGATTTTATCGTGCAAGATCTCATTAGTAAAATTTATCAACGTCAATTTGCGTCCGGTAAGTTACCTGATCAACGCAAGCTAGCCAAGGTTTATCATGTCTCCCGTTATACCATTCAAGCAGCAGTTAAATTGTTGCAAGAGATGGGTGTGGTGAAAACCGTTCAAGGTTCAGGAATCTTTGTCGCCAATGATATTGAAAAAAATCAGTTAATTTTTAATTCTTTAACACGAACGCCTTATGAACGAATCACGTCGAAGATGTTAAGCCTCGATTTAGCACCGTCGACGCCAGAAGAGGCGCGGATTTTTCAAATTCCTAAGCAGGAATTAATTTGGACGTTTCAACGTATTCGCATCGTTAATTATAAAATTGAACAAATTGAAACATCGAAAATGCCGTACAATTTATTTCCGCAATTAAGTCAAGCAGAAGTTGAAGGTTCCATTCAAGCATTTGTTGAAGAGACAGGCTTACGAATTTCCCACAGCATCACCAGTTATTCGCCGACTGTCCTAACGCGCCAAGAAGAAAAGATTTTCCAGTGTAAACACGGCCAACCAGCGATGAATATTACCACACGCTCATTTGCCGAAACTGGTGAGGTTTATGAATACACACAAATTAGCGCAATTGACTACACCGTAACTTATATTACGCCCTTTGATCGGGAACAATATTTATTACGGAAGAAATCCCAACGTCAAGAAGCTGATCGTGACTGAATTAAGGTGTGGTCCTTAAATTTAGGCAACACGTTAATATGGTAACGAAAGATATTATGTATGGAAGTAGTGCCGACTAAAACTATTATTTTGTACTTCTTCGCGCTTGCGCAAATGTTGCTTATGGAGTGTAGTGAGTATCGTGAGGGAAAATAATTACTTTCGCTGGAACGTGGTGGACACTGCTTGAAGCCAATTTTTGCAAAATTGTCTCCAAGTCAGGTCTTGTAAGTAATAAATTACTAACAACAATTTCACCACTGAGCGGTATTTATTTTCCCTCACTAAACAAGCAAGATAGCAACCTTTGCGCAAGCGCTGAATTGATGAGTGGTTGAACTGCCTTTTAATTTTAAGAAGTATAAATTTGCAGTTAAGACGGCACTAACGCTTTTTTGTCAGTGCCGGAGGGAAATCGCGGTCAGCCGCGGTATTCTTGTCAATGGTTTACCATTTACAAGAAAGCTTGCGTTTGAGACAAATTGTTTTTGATTTGGCTCAAACCAAGCTCGCAGCGTTCCACCAGCGTATTTTCCGTAGGCACGAAGAAGCACAATCATAACAGTTCTAGGGCTTGCCGCTTTCAATAGAGCTCACATTCAAGATAAATTGATTTTAATTTAGCTCAAACCAAACTCGTAGCGTTCCACCAGCGTATTTCCCGCAGGCACGAAGAACCACAATCATAATAATTCTAGACAGTTCTAGGATTCGGCATTCATAATATTTAAGTCAATTTATGGAATCCCAATTTGTAAAATATCAGTTGATTTTTGCGATGTTATTTATTAGGCAATCATGCTATGCTAAGGTTAATAATTCCCAGTAGGGTGGTGATTGTGCGCAATGATTGAACACGAAAATATTCAAGTCGTTCCGCGTCTACCTTTTAAATATTACGTTAATGACCCGCTGCGACCAATTGATGTGGCGCCTCATTGGCATCAAGAGATTGAGTTAAATTGTTTGGTGAGTGGTGCTGTTTTGAAATTTGTGGCGGATGGTCGGACGACAGAATATTATCCTGGCGATATTTGGGCCGTTGATCACCGCGTTATTCATAGTGCAACCGGTGCGCCGCGAACAGATTGGCACGAGTTCGGGTTGATTATTGACGATGATTTCTTGTTAAACGAGATTTCTGAGAGTGCGAATTGGCATTTAACGTTAGCTGGTCAAGCCTCTGAAAAATTAGCGCCAACTGCTTATCAGGCAATTCAACAACACTTACTAGCAATCCATGACTTATTAATTAATCCGTTGACTGATGCGAATCGTTTGGCCATTCTGGGACATTTATACGGTCTTTTGTTTGACTTACAGCAGCATTTTACAACGCCGTTAACAACCAATTCAGTCAATCGTAATCAACCATTAATTGATCAAGTGATGATGTTTATTAATCAATCTTCTCGTGAGCCATTAACTGGTCAGGGGCTCGCGACCAAATTTCATGTCTCGTTAACCACACTTAATCAACAGTTTCAGGCAAATTTGCAAATGCCGGTGAACCGTTATATTCGATTAGTGCGGTTAATGAATGCCCACAAGTTGTTGTTGGCGACTAATCACGGTGTCAATTACATTGCTGACCAATGTGGTTTTTCCAGCGGCAAAACTTTCAATCGTAATTTTAAAGATTGGAAGGGTAAGACGCCGTCAGATTATCGCAAGACTTTTGCTAAATATCACAGAATTGCGACCACCAGCCTTTAAAAATGTCCCTTGTTAGCTTCTTAAATACGTTAAAATACCTCTTGTAGTAATCGTCATTAATCACGGTTAGTTTTTACGACTAACTTTTTGATCACGATGTCGAAACAGGAGGTATTTTTTAATGATTAAATTATTTGCGACTGATATGGATGGTACCTTTTTACGCGATGATAAAAGTTATGATCAGGAGAAATTTGCCCAGTTACACGAGCAAATGCTGGCCAAAAATATTCGTTGGGTTGTGGCTAGTGGTAATCAATATTATCAATTAAAGTCATTTTTTGCGGACTATCCGAACACAATTTACGTTGCGGAAAACGGCGCCTACATTCGCGATCTTGACCAAATTTATGCACTACATGCTTATACATCCGAGCAAGTCACGGCAATCTTAGCAAAGCTGGCGTTGATTCCACAGTTAAAAATTTTAGTTTGCGGGCAAAAAAGTGCCTATGCTTTGAACACAACGGATCCAGATTTTATCACTTTATCGCGCCAATATTATTATCGTTTGACGCTTGTTGATTGTTTTGCTGAAATTGATGATCAAATTATTAAGTTTGCGCTTTCTTGTCCTGATGATCAGACAGAGACAATCGTTGCCCGGTTGCGCGAAGATTTGCAGGGATTAGCAGAGCCGACTAGTAGCGGCCGTGGTGATATTGATGTTATTCAGGTGGGCGTTCATAAGGCGGCTGGTTTGAGTGAATTAGGTACGCACTTAGGCATTGACTTGTCAGAAATGTGTGCCTTTGGCGATGGTGGTAATGATTTGGAAATGGTTCGCGAAGTCGGTACCGGCGTCGCCATGGCCAATGCGCAGGCAGACGTGAAAGCTGTTGCTGATGTGTTAACTGGCGATAATAACAGCTAAGGTGTGCTCCAGTATCTTGAAAAGACTTTAGGTGCAAACTGAAAAATAGAACTGTTATATTGTGGTTAATCGCGCTTGAATGTAGTGGAAACTAGAACTGTTGCATTGCACTTCTTCGCGCTTATGCAAAGGTTGCTTATGGAACATGCGAGGTGCCGTGGTGGAAAATAAATACTTGTCGCTGGAACGTAGTGGGCGTCAATTTGAGCCGATTGAAATACAAATCGTCTCAAATGCGAGCCTTAATGTAAGCAATAAATTGCTAACATTAATGTCACTACTGAGCGGTATTTATTTTCCACCACTAAACAAGCGAGCGGGCAACCTTTGCGCTAGCGCTGAGTTGACGAGTGGTTAAATACGTTCCAATTTTGAGGAGTACAAATTTGCAGATAAGTTGCACTAACACACTTTCGTCAGTGCCGGAGGGAAATCGCGGTCAGCTGTGAAATTCTCGTTAGCGATTTATCGCTTACGAGAAGGCCGAGCTTTAAGACAAATTTATTTGGCTTAAAGTCGAGCCCACAGCGTTCCACCAGCGCATTTCCCGTAGGCACGAAGAACTGCGACAAAGTAGTTTTAGGATTTAGTACTTCTAAGAAAGCTGGTATTCGGCTCGAATCAACACTTGCAGCATCCCAAATTTATTGTTGTTTCGCTAGTAATTCAACGACGGGGGTCAGATCTGTGAACTCAGAATAAGGTTGTTCACGTTGGCGACCGTTTTTATGATCACGATTAATCCAAATCTTACGCCAATTCAATTGAGTGGCCGGTACAATGTCCCACCAATAACCTTTGGCAATGTGAATGTGATTTTCATTGGTTAACTGCCACTTTTTCGTTGCCATTTCAAAAAACGGCAAGTCTGGCTTGTAACAACCAGTTTCGTTAGGCAATAAGACACCGTCTGGTAAATCATCAAGGGCGGCTAAGTGATTGCGCATAAATTCTGGTGCGGAGTTGGACATCAAATAAAGTTGGTGGCCCTGAGCCTTTAATTGCATAAAGGCTGGCAACACGTCAGGATGTGGTTGCAGTTGTTGATAGGCGGTTAGAACATCATCAAGATGATTAACGAACCAATGGTCTGCGGTTAATTCTAAATCCAGATAACTTAAATTTTCAGCGATTAATTTATCATAAGGTGTTAATTTAGCTTGATACATGAGGCGGTCTTCGTAACTATTATAGGTTGCCACTGCTATTTGGGAATCAAGCTGCTGATCACGAGCAAGGCGGGCAATAACCTCATCAATTGGTTGCATATTTAAAAGTGTGCCATAACAGTCAAATGTTAATTTCATCAATGTTCACCTATTTCATCATTTATTATGTTCACCTTAATTTTACCACGAATCAAGTTAGTCAGGGATCGACTAACTAGTTACCTAGGAAATCTGTTTGAGAAAACTGGTAATCAAGTACTATTTTCGTTACAATTTTAATAAAGCTACTTTTATAAATACTGATAAATGAGGCCACGTAGATGAAAGATGTTAAATTAGTTGCCAGTGATATGGATCACACCTTATTAACTGAAAAAAATGAATTACCACCAACACTTTTTGATGATATCGATAAATTACAAAAACTAGGCGTTGAGTTTGCTATCGCCAGTGGTCGACCAGTTTATACGTTAGAAGCTATTTTTGGCGATTTAAAGTCCAAGATGACCTTTGTCAGTGATAACGGAGGCGTGATTGTTTATCACGGTGAGGTGATTCATATGAGCTTGTTAACAACAACAGCTTATCAGAAGATGACCCGCTTCACGCTTGAAGAAACTGATGGAGTCCCAGTGATTTGTGGGTTGGAAGCAGCCTATGTGCCAAGCTCAGCACGGCAATATGAAGCGGCTTTGAAAACCTTCTATACTCAGATTAAATTTGTTGATGATATTTATGCAGTTGATGTGAAAGCGGACAAGTATACTGTCTACTTCCCAAATGGTAATGCTCAAGAATGCAACGAGCGTGTTTTTACGCCAGAATTTGGTACTGATTACTCGGTTGTGATTAGTGGGCCAGAGTGGATTGACGTGATGAATAAGGGCATTCATAAAGGCCAAGCAATGGCAATCTTGGGTGAGAAGCTAAATATTACCCCTGCACAAATGATGGCCTTTGGTGATATGTATAACGATGTTGAAATGTTAACGTATGTTGATTATAGCTACTTAGTTGCCAACGCCGCTGCTGACATGGACCAATATGCTAATTATCGCACCGATTCCAATGACGAATACGGTGTAACCAATGTGTTAGAACAGTTGATTGCTGCTAAAGAAGCTTAACATTTAGATGATTTATTAGCTCATGAACAAAACTTGTTTAGAGAATGAGCATTAAACTGAAAAAAGTCTAAATCCAAATTTGGATTTAGACTTTTTTGTATTTAAGCGAAGTTATCTGATTTTGAGAATGCGTTTTTCAGGCTAAGTTATTATTTATGATTAGTCTTTAAATTGTTTTTGTGAAAAGAATTAAAGTTATTTTCGCGAAGAATTTGTCGAAGATTGGTTAAATCCGTTTCCGATAATGTGTCGTTCAAAATATAACTCTTCTTGAACCCGAATTTATCAAGGAAATAAATTGAATCAGTGATCAATAAATCATAATCTTGATCAGGTGTCGCCGCTTCAACTTGATAATTCATCGGTAGAGCCATCTGTTGATTGAACTGATTGATTAGTGCATAAGTATAGCTATAGCCATGTTTAACATAGAAGCCAATTAAAACTTTATGGCCAGCATAGTTTTGAACATAAGTTACGAAGGAATTAAAGAAGCTACTGTAGGTTATACGCGAATAATCTTTAACTGGCGTTTTGTCAATGACCTGTAATGAATGATCAATTAATTGTTCCACAATCGGATCAAATACTGTTGTTTGCGAGTCTTCCTTGTGCGTTTGATAATCGATAAAACTAAAAACAACTTTACCTCTAAATAAGTAATGTTGATTAAATAATTGCAAGGAAATTGGTTGCCAAGTTTGCCGCAATTTATTTTGAATCATGGTATCAGTGATACATTCTTGTTCAAAGGTGTAGTTAAACATCCATTCGGATTGTTGATTAACCGTATTAAAGGGATTTTGCCAATCAGCGTATTGATTCAAGATTAAATTATTATGACTATCCTCAATGTATAGTGAAATAATCAACAAATAAAGATATAAAGAATTTCGTAGATTCTTGTTACTGGATCCTTGAATGAGTGCATTGGCATAAACATCTAAAACTTGTCGATATAGAGGATCTTGAAAAGCTTCCTGTATTAATAAGCCATATTCTTCGTTCTTAACATTGTAGTTTAATTTAACTCGAGTGCGGCTAACTTTTAACCACAGGCCAATATGTAGCGCGGTTGATTCACTAAAAGTTGTCTTAAGCTTATTCTGCAGTCTGTGAATAATCTGACTGATTTCGGTTTCTTTACTAAACTCTCTAATCTGCGGCAAAGTCAGGGCATTCCAAAAGAATTCATAATAAAAGAAGATAGTTTGTATGCACTATGCCCTGTCAAGTTGACAGATGAAATAATATAAAATTGAATTTGTCTCTAAGCGGCTTCACTCCAGTATT
>NZ_RHOX01000013.1 GCF_003946695.1 Lapidilactobacillus bayanensis
CCGCAATAGAAGGCCTTATCAGACTTTTGCTTGGTTACACCATCAATCTCATCAGGATTACCAAACTCAAGCACACCGCCATTATCATTAACCATAGCAACTAAACCGTTATCGGACTTCATTTTTGTTGTGATGATCGGATAAGTTGGATACGTGCCGCGGTTGTCGATATTAATCTTGCCTGTTTCATCTACTACTGCCGTGGAGATATTGGTGGAATAAGAAACACCGTCGGGAATGAGAAAGCTAAACGTTGCGATTACCGAATTAGCACCAGGTGGTGGATCGGAAATACTTTGAAGCGTTGCAATAAAGTAGCGGGTTGGATCATCATGGAAAGAGATCTGATGGTCTTGCCCACCCAATACATCATTTAATAAATGAAAGTCCTGCCGAAAATCAGCAGGGCTTCTTGCGTTAATTAAATATTTAACTGTGATTGTTGATGGTGTTCTTCGAACGTACTGTATCTTTTCACCATCAGAGATACCGACTTTCTTGGTCGTTATTTCTTGTGACAACAACTCACGGCCAGTCACTTGAAGCGTCTGATAGTCTGCAACCAAATCCTCAAGATAGGTTCCATCAATCTTGAACGCCTCAGCGGGATAGATTTTATTCTCTCCGGTTGCTGGTGTCGTATCAGTAAACGCATATAAACCTTTCAAATATATCCCTCCTTAGACGAGCCCTAATGGTCGGCGATCAAGTCGTTGAATCCGATTGAGCTCTGACTGCATTGGCCGTGCTGTGACTTTAACGAACTCGTGACTATCAATGCTGACCGGTACTTCAATAACTAAGTTGCCTGATTGATTAATATCCATGTTCATGTTTGCTGTTGGAATAGCGGACGGTACTGCGTTGGATATAGTTTCAGCAATGTTATCAACGAAATGCAACTTTGATTGGCTGTTAATGACATCATCAATCATATTGTTCATGGCCGTGACGGCGCTACCTGCATAGTCGCTAATACCCCCAGCAACACCAAGACTCAGATATTTACCAACCTCATCGCGCATTAATCTTGATGGTGAATGAATCTTAGCAACTTTCTTCGCCTGTGCATTAACCTTGGACACTAAGCTAGCCATTGCAGAGACAGCAGCGCCTGTGTTACCACGAATACCAGCAGCAACTCCAGCAGCCATCTGAGAACCTACGGACTTGAATGAAACACCTTTGGCTCCTGATTTAGCTGCACTAGCTAATGCCTTACCAGCTGAACGGGCAGAACCACTCTGACTTTTAACACCAGAAACATAGCTCTTACCATTCGAAGTACCGGCGGACTTATGATCTGATTTCAGTTTCTTGACAGCATCAAGTCCGCCTTTACTCATGGCCTTACTTGCGGCTTTAGCAGCAGAATTCTGAGATTTAACACCTGATGTATAGCCCTTACCATTAGACTCGCCAGCATTCTTGTAGTCTGATTTCTTAGACTTGAGCCCATCTGCACCGGATTTAGCCATTTCCTGCGCGGCTACCTTGGTCTTGCTTTTGCCGTTCTTAATTTCTTTGATGTAGGCATCTGCATTATTCTTACCGGACTTCTTGTGTTTATCCCTGTCATTGGCTCCATAGGCTGACTGGGTTGCTAGATATTTACCAGCGCCCTTGAAATCTCCGGACTTCAAGGCTTGAATAAACTTATTCTTACCGTCGCTACCTTTTTTAAACATACCGGGCGGCAAGGTATTAAGCCCTGCTGTACCGTCTTTAGAAATAGCTGCAGCAACTTGACTAACTGTCGCTTTACCAGTTGATAACGCTTGGACTAAGTTAGTAACACCCTTAGTACCTGATTTTTGTAATGTTAGCGCAAAGGCTTGCATTTGTTGGCCAGTGTTACCGTTCATCTGAACAAATGAAGCATACATAGAACCCAGCTGGGTAGTTGTAACATTACCCATCTGCTCTAGACCCATTGACCAAATTTGATAATCTAACTTGCGACCATTGGCAATAACCTGGTTGGTTTGCGTACCGAAATTCTGCTGTTCGGCCAGTAATTGCTGATCTTTAGTTTGTAACGCGCTAAGCTCCTGTTGCATTTGAGCCTTAGACGTTACATCTTTTTCAGCGGCGATCTTAGCCTTGAGCTGTTTCTCTTGTTCAGCATTCTGTTGAACCATTGTAGTTTGCTGTGCAAAGTTTGACTGTAGGGTTGTTAATGTTGCTTGCCAGTCTTCAGCGTTCAGCTTTTGACCATTTTGTAGTCGTGATAATTGGGCTTGCGTATAGATTTGATTCTGTTCAAGTAACTTAGCTTTAATCTGATTGTTTTGATCAGTTAAGACCTTGACCTGATCAGCGGTCATCTTAGTACCATCAGTGAACTTCTTAGCCGCTAATTGCCGGTCAAGGTCAGCACTGATGTTAACTAGGTTCTGCCCGTTCCTTTGAGTTGCAGCTGCTAATTTCGCATTAGCTTCGTTAATAGCTTTAACTCGTTCATCACCGGTCTTTTTATCAGCAGCAGTCATTGCTTTAGAATACTTATCTGACGCCTTTTGAGCATTGTCCTGGTACTGCGTGAGCGTGTTGTTAGTGTCAGTTAAGAACTTCTTAGTCTTAGCTGAAACGCCGTCAGTGTCGATTAATTGACTGAAATCAGCCTTAGAATTCTCAAGTTCGGCCTTCATACCCTTAACCGAATTACTGACATCCTTTACAGCTACACTTGCTGCTTTAGATGACTCTTGAGCTTGCTTAGCGCCCTTACCAAACTGCTGGAAGCCTTTAACTGCGGAACTACCAGCGTCAACAAAGGCTTGCTTCATGTCGCCGATAGACTGTCCAGCATCGTCGATGGCAGCGCCAGCCTTTTTCATGGACTTCGCGCCATCGTCACCGCCGGGGATCATCTTTTTGAATAATCCATCTAGGCCATAGAAGGCCGCTTGTGCAACTTTTGCGATTGCGGCTACTGCATCAACAACTAATCGAATGGCCGTTGCTAGTCCAATAGCTGCGGCGGCTAGGGCTACAATAATACCCACGCCAACTACTTTAAAGATGTTACCAATCAGGGTGCCAATTGGTTTCAGAGCTTCGCCAATCGCATTTATTGATGGCTTCATGCTCTCGAAAATTCCTTTAATGCTTCCGACTACTGAACTGACAACACCACGAATATTGCCAAAGTTACTTGCCCATGCCGCATAAACCGCTGCGGCCGCCAATGCAACTGCGGCGGCTACAACAACCAATGGACCGAGTGCACCTGCTAAGGCCGCAGCTTGAGCTGGTGTTGCTCCCAACGTGGTTAACATTGGCTTAAGTCCAGCAGTTACTGCATTTCCAGCGGAGGCCTGCATTTTGCCCATTCCTGCTGCTAATTTACCTAATGAACCCAGTGGATGGGTTGCGGCATTAACCAAAGTTGAACCGAGTTGCTTCGCCTTGCCACCGGTGGTCGTAAACGCACCACCAAGTCGTGACATAATGCTTGGCCCACCCTTGAGACTTGTTAAAAAGCCCTTTGTGCTGACTGTTAAATTCTTTACTGCGCCCAGTGGCTTAACATAGGCCAATTTCATCAGAGAGCCAGCTTTAGTCGCCATAGAGCCTGTCATACTTAGGCCTGTTTTAACAAGTTCTAGGTCAGCCTGCATGGTCTGAAGTGTCTTGATGGTCTTACCACCAGCCGCGCCAAGGCCCTTAAAAGCTTCTAATGCAATCAACGGCGGAACAACCATCTTGAGCGCATTAGCGACTTGGTCAATAGATGGTGCCTGTTTGGCCATAGATTCAAAGCCTCTACCGACCTTTTCAGCAAAGCCACTGATTGTTCCTTGGTTAGCTGAAATAAAGTTAGTCAGCTTGCCAACCGCGTCAGTCGCAACGTCAACACCTTTTCGAAGTGAACCCGCTAAAGCTTGTTCAACCACGATTGATAAGGACTCAAGAGAACCACCAAACTGTTCAATAGAAGACTTCAAGTTGTTCTGCATTTCAGTAGCCATTTTAGCTGCTGCACCATCTGAATTTTTCAATTCATTGGTTAACTTAGACAACTTGCCTGCTTGAGCAGAAAGCAGGACGTTCATTGCACGCCCACCTTGTACACCGTAAATCTGCGCTAGGTAGAACTGCTTTTGCTTATCAGTCATACCAGACAACTTGCCACGTAACTCCTCAACTTGAGTCGCGAGTGGCTTCATCTTGCCAGCCGAGTCGTAAGCATTAAAGCCCAGTTTCTTCATAGCGGCCTGAGCCGTGTCGCTTGGGTTTTGGAGTTTAGTTAAGGCCATAGCCAAGTTGGAACCGGCCATAGAGCCTTTAATACCAGCGTCTGACATGATACCAACGGCCGCGGCAGTTTCTTCAAGACCTAAGCCAGCGGCATGAGCCTGAGGTGCAACCATCTTTAGTGCTTCACCCATATCGCCAGCTTCAGCGTTGGTCCTTGCCGCGGCTTCCGCGAATACGTCAGAAACATGACCGGCGCTACTTGCTTCTAGTCCAAAGCCACGCAAAGCCGTTGCCGCGTTTTCAGCAGCTAAGCCAACATCACCGCCAGATACGGCGGCAAGGTTCAAAACACCTGGCATGGCCTTCATAATCTCGTTAGCATTAAAACCAGCAGAACCCAAGTTCTCCATGCCTTCGGCGGCTTCTTTGGCACTAAAGGCTGTATCAGCACCCAACTGAATAGCTTGGGCGTTCAGCTCTTTCATCTGACCCTTAGTGGCACCGGAAATAGCACCAACACGACTCATTTGTGCGTCGAAGTCCATACCAGTTTTAACCGCCGCAATACCCATACTGGCTACGGCAACAGCACCAACCTTCATGGCCTTAGAGACAATCGACGAGGACTTCTCTACTGCTTTATCAGAGCCCATAGCGCTTTTTTGCATAGCTGAATTAAAGTTCTTGTACTCTTCGCGCGCTGACCTGAAACCCGCAATGAACTGGCCCACATCAGCGCTTAATTTGGCTTTAACCGAATAATCTTCACTCATTCTTTAACCTCCTTTCGTGAAATTTTCGTAGCCTCTTCGCAATGCGAACCAAGTCCTGATCCATTTCAGATTCTGGCTTAGCCTTTGTCTGATTGAGAAACTTATTCTCAAGCTCTTTATAGTCAAAGAATGATTTGAAATTGGGGTAGGTGTACGTGCCATCTTCCTCAACAGAATTAACAACATGACTAGCCCAGGCCTGTTGATGAATAATCAGCGCCTGGTCAATCTTTCGTAGACTGAAGGCTTGCATGCGAAGGTGGTACTCAACAATCGTCATCTGTTCAATCTCTTGCATGTTCGTCATGTCGAGATATCTCAGACAGTTTAGTTTTATTTCTTGGTAGGTTTCTTTGGAGCTTTCTCTTCTGCGGCTTCGTCCGGATTGGCTAAAGCTGCTAGGTTCTTCTTGTACGTAAGAACTCGCTTCTTCGTCATAGGCTGCCGCTCTAAGTTTTTTACTAATTCATCACACATGTCTGTGACATTCTTGTCGGTAAGTGTCTCAAAGTAGTTATCAAAATCGCCGTCGGTAAAAGTAATTTGAGTTGCTAATGCTGCGGCAATAACATCATTCAAAATAACTAAGTCACCAGCCTGTAATTTATACCAAGCATTTTCTAGACCCGCACCGAAGGGAACCGAGGCTTCACCAAACCAGTACTTCTTGTCTAGTTCTCGAATAAAACGAACCCCAAAATAAAGTTGATACTCCTTGCCATTTAAAGTAATTTTCATGAGATTTCTCCTTTTTTAGAAAAAATAAAAAGCCGCCCTTTCGTACTGTGTATTTCATAGGCGACTTTGTTTGGTACTATCCAGCTGGAGTTTCTACAACTTTTGTTGTGTCTTGGAATGCGTATTGAATTTCAGATTCTTGATCGGCAGTTAATGTTGCTTCGCCATCTTGTGGAATTTGATCAATATTCATTTCAGTCTTCAATTCAACCAACTTACCAACTTCGGCTGGAACTTCCCAAGATTGTAAGTAGCCCCGCATATATTTAGCAACATATTTGCCAGGCATATCTGCAACAGGTTGGCTTAAATCAATTTCCCAAACTTCCAACAATTCAGAATGTAGAACGGCTTGTTCTAGCATTTTGTTGACGGGATCAACGGAAGAAATTGCATTGATTTCAATTGTTGATACGGGCGTGGCTGGAGAGTTGATTGAACCATCTTTTGTATCTGTTGAGTCAGACTTGGCTTCATACTTCAATGTATGTGAAGTCTGTAGGGCTAACTTAGCAGCATTAGCTTGAGTTCGTTGACTGTATAAACGGAACATCAAGATCTTGTCTTTACCATAAATTGCATTTGCCATTTATTAATTACCTCTTTCATCTTGATAATAAGAAAACTCCATGGTTAAGATTCCATGGATCAGTGTTTCAGTTTGATTTGGTTTTTCTTCAATCATATCCGTGTTGACTTGATTGGCAGAATATTGACTGTCTTTCATGAAACGAGCCGCCAGCCTTATGTTTCGAAGGAGGTCCGTTGTCCCTTTACGGTCATCAGCCAAGCCATAGATATGAATTGTCTGTTGTAATGTGCCTACACTTGATAGCTTGTCCTTAGTTAGACCTGATTGGTCAAACTGTTCACCAATATAAATGAACGGATAGCCGACATCACCTGGTAGCTTCGTATAGACCTTATTAGTGAAACGTAGGCACAGCTTAAATGTGTCATCATAAATCAGTTGCGAAATGTCTTTCACTTCTTAGCCACCTCGTACATAGCTTTCCGGAACTTAGGCACCTGCTCATAATAGGCTGGTCGTAAATGGGGCTTACCAGGCTGATAACGAGTGCCATATTCTTGATATGGATCGTAGTCTGCCTCCGCACCAACCTCGCCAACAATGCTTGTTCCTTCTTGGCCTGTTTTCTGATAAATGCTACGTTTCAAGGTTCCCGTATCCACGGGAGCTCGACGTTGCGCGCCTTCCTGCAATTCTGCAATATTGGCCTTAACCACGTCCTCAACCTTGGGTAACATAGACACCTTTCGTTGTAACATCTCATCTAGTTCGCGGTTGAATTCTAGAGTTAAACCCATTTATGAATCACCTCGCATATAGATTATCTGACGGGTGCCAGAAATTGTTTGATTGATAAAGAAATACTTCTTACCATCAATCTTTGCATGATCATACTCACCTAAATAGGGCTGTTTCATATGAACAATTTTCTGGTTAACGCCTTGATCGCTGATCAAAGTTTCGCTTTTCTCCTTAACAGGCTTGGTAATCCTTGCCATTCGAACTGTTTCAACTGGCAAATCTGAAACCATTCCCCCAACGTCCGGATCATAATGATCTTTAGGCTTAGATACGAATGTAATCTTATCTGTGTATCTCATAAGAACCGCACCCTGTGAGCATTCTCCGCATTATTCTTGCTAATCCAGTCTTCAATATCAGAAGCAAAAGGCGCTAAATCATCAGTCTGCCAAGTTGCGCTTACTTCGTTTTCAGTAGCAGAAGTCTTACCCTCATCATTAATTCGATTAAAGCGACTAATGCTTGCCTCCACAACGATGTATTGCAACTCATCAGGCACATAATCTTTACCAATCTTGGACGCCAAACGCGATTCAATTAGACTAATCACTGTGTTTAGTGACGTATCTTGATCGGTATTATCAATTCCAAGCAATGTTTTGATTTGTTCTAACGATGCAGCCATTAGATCACCTCTATTCTGCTGGAACTAACGCAAGCAAGTCAGCCTTTAACGTCACACCATCATGTTTAATACTGTGCGCGTCTAACCACGCTGTAATTTCAGCAACAGTCTGTGCATCAGTCGGCTTTACATTGCCATTAGGGTCAAAGCCGCCACCCTCAGCTGGTGGCGTTACGCTTTTGGGGCTAACGTTCCTTTAAGAACACCGTCAGTTACTTCTGCGAATAAAGCAATACCAGTGTAGATTGTAGATTGATCAGATAAGTTTGTTGTGTTGTCATCCTTAACTAACGCAATTAAACCAGTTTCATCCGTAATAATTTGTTTGTTATGGAAAATCTTAGCTGACTCACCATTAACATCAATATATTGAAGATTGATATTGTCCTTAATAGTTGCATAGAAAGAACCCTTTGGCACTGAGTTATTGATCATAACAGTTACATTAGTGAAGCCAGTCAATAATGTCATACCAAAACCAACTGATTGGCCATTAGAAATAACCGCTGTACCTAAATACTCACCGGCATCTTCAGGGTTAATAAATACAATTGTGCCAGCATCTTCATCATCAAAGATTGAACCCAATTTACCCCAAGCCCTGCCGAAGCCTTCTTGCAAGCCAGAAACTGAACCTAAATCTGTTGGTGCGGATGCAAGATATTTAAAGAAGTCTCCGCGAATGTCTTTTTGAATAGCGCGGCGTACTTCATTATCTGTCTTATTAACGGCCATTTCATAACCGACACGTTGGACTTCTTCAATTGTTACGGCCTTACGATATTTACGGAAACCAACAGTAAATTCACGATCCTTTTTACGAGAAACGTGTGTTAAAGGAATGTCTTCACCTTCACCAATTGTTGAGGGGTCAATTTCCACGCCTTCAGTATTTTTCGGCTTATCTAATTCAAATTTATAAGTTTGAATTGTATTACCTTGCTTCATTGGTTGAGCGCGAGTAATTCCTAATGCTTGCTTTAATTTATCTAATGAGTAGCCGAATTGTTCAACAAAATCGACTGCATTTACTTGCCCCATATCTGGGGTCTTAATAATGTTTGTTTCTGGCATTTATATGCCCTCCTTAAGAAAATAATTGAAAATTGTCTTTAATTGCTTGCTTACGTTCGTCATCATCTTTGATCGCCATGATTTCATCTTTAGTCATGGTCTTAATCGAACTGCCTGTCACACGAGGCGTAGTTCCTTTCAAGAAGTCCTGACGAACATCTTCACGAATGCTTTGAATATAAGTAATAAGAGATTTGACATTAGCTAAAGTGTCTTTGTTATCGTCTGTTACAACAAAACTCAAGACATCTTCAGGAACATTAATCCCACCTTCAGCTAAGACACTACGAGCTTGATCAGTAATATCACGCCGTTTAATTTGTGCCTGTAATTTAGCAATTTCAGTATCGCGTTCATCAGCGGGTTCAGGCTTTTCAGGGTCTTCACCTTTTTCTAATTTAGCGATACGCTCTAATGCTTTATCTAGCTTTTCTTTATACTCATTCTTTTGAGCTACCGTTGTATCAATCCGTTTCTGCAACTTTTCAACAATCTTATCGGCTTTTTGTACATCGCTCTCGTCAGTTTGATGTTCATTAGTTTCAACTTCTTGTTGTTTAGACTCTGCAGTAGTCGTTTCTTCATTTGCATTAACGTTTTGATTTTCTAAATCATTTGGCATTGTAAAACCTCCATTTATTGTCTTGGGAGACACCTCTAGTTGTTCTTTAAGCCCTGCAAACTAGGAAAAAGGACACAATAAAAGAGCAGTTTAACGACTTATCTAGGTCGAATCATCAATTTAATTCAATGCGTTTTTTGTTTAAGCAGTAACAACGTCCAAAAAGATTGATTTGAAACCACGAAACGGCATACTTATTACCGCCTTCAATATATTTTGTGATGTAATGATGCATGATAGAATCCCCCTTCTCGAATATTATTTTGTTGGTGCTAGTGCGTAGCCAGAAGTTGACGTGTTGTTAAACGTTGCTGAGCGTTTTACACCGGTAGCTTTACCAACATACGAGAATGAAAATCCTGTTGTAGTCGGCTTAAAGTCCTCAACGTTATTGAAATAATAAGTTTGTCCGTTGTTTGTAAATACAATTAATTCCATTTTATTTTCCTCCTAAATTTTGGTATAAAAATAGCACTTAGCTTAAATTGCTAGGTGCTTAATACTCTGTTATTGTTCCATTTTTATCGGGTTTAGAGTTCATTTTATCCTGATATTCTTTAAATTCATCTTTTGCCCATTTTGGAGCGCCTTCTGTTATCTTATCCTTGCCCGGAGGCGTTCATCCTGTCAACTTCATCTTTTCGTGGCATATACGCGGATTTACTGCAACGGCAAGCTGGGTGAACTGGAATACTTGGCACTTTCTCAAGTCGATAAACACCGCCATTTTCTGCGGCGATGTCTTGACATTGTTCACACGCCGTAGGTTCAGCAATCCATATACAGTACTCATAGCCACTATCTTTGAAGCTGTCCATTTGCGCTTGGTCTTGAACTCTTGCCGTTTCAGTAATCGCTAATCGTTCAGCAACTTGCCTGCGATTATTAACTGCTGATGAAATCAAAGGTATTAACGTACTAGTCAGTGCCTTAGGGTTCAGTCCTTGTATCATTGCCCGGCTTAACAACGAATCAAGCTTATCCTTTAGCTCTGAGTGGCTGACCCACAACCGCTGTGACCAAGTAGCGCCGTGGAAAGATGCGTTGATGATTTGATCAACTTTATCAGCAATCTGATCGCCACGATACTTGCCAAGAATACCAGCTTGCCGTTTGACTTCATCTTGATATTTCTGAGTTAAGTGCGCTCTCAGTTCTTTCTCAGTAGAAGCATCGACATTGACTAATTCTTGACCTATTTGAGCTTTTAACATCTCTAGCCTATTAATTCTCATGGTTGCGTTATAAGCTCTTAGACGCTCATTTGCGTACTCTGAGAAGTCCTTATCTTCTACCATTTTTTTTGCGGTAGCTTCAAAAGCTTTAACGTCAAATCCGGCTACTTTCTTAATGGCCTCGTCCATTGAGATATGGTCACGAGAGGCGTAATTCATGTAGTACTGATTAAGATCATCATTAAGGGTCTTGATTAAACCCTCATAACGTTCTTTCAAGCTCTTAGCTAGAACCTGATCATCTTTGATATTACTTTGAATCCATTTCTTCTCGCGTTCTTCCCAGTACTTATTCTTCTTCGCCATCTACTTCACCTGACTTTTTCTCAAAGTCATAGTTAGCATTAGACGCTACTGCTTCATCTTGTTTAGCCTTATTTTCTTTTGCCATTCTATCCATTTCAGACTTAGGATCATCGACAATTGATAAGGTTTTAAGCTGCGTTTCTTGGCTGACAATACCTTCAAGATTTTTAGCAACATCAACTTCATCAGTTAAATTGCTTGGCAGGTTACGGTTAAATTGGAATTTAAGCCTTTGCCATTCATCCGTCTTAGTTTCGCCAAGTACCGTGCCGACTGAAAAGATAATACGATAGAACTCACGCAATGCTTGGCCAAACTTACGATCTTTGTTAGCTGCTAAGTTACGCATTGAAAGTAAATGGTATTCCAGCGCTTTACCACTATTTGCTGAACCAAACGTCTCGTCAGTGATATTAGCCACACTTGAAATCTGAAAAATCAAATTGTTCAACCGATTTACGAGGTTCTCCTCAGTCGTATCACCATCTGGCTTCTGCAGAAAATCAACAACGACGTCCTTCGCGCTATCGCCTTCAAGATTAATGATCCGATTATCCTTGATGTTTTTTAGGGTGTCCTCATCTAGTTTGGCACCTAATATTTTCATATAAGCATCTGCAAAGTAATCAACGTTATTGGCCTTCTGAGAGAGCACGCGATTGACTGCGTCGACAAGAGTTTCAACATTCTCAAAAGTGCCCTGACGTTCTTCATTCTCGAAGAACTCAATGGCGGGAACTTCTTTAAATGGATTAACCTGATCAGTTGCTGCCATCTTCAAGTCAAACACACCGTCAGCCTGATAAACACTACCTAGTAGGTTGTTATCTTCGTTGTAAGAATACATAACAAACGCAATCGGATTAAAGGCAACCGTGTCATCGTATATCATGAACCCACGTTCAGGGCTGATCACTGCGATTTCGGTTTGGGACTCTTCACCTTGATATGTGAAGAAGTATGATCGACCGTAAATGCTGACCTGCTTTGCCAACTCATAGAACTTATCAAATAGCGAATTAGTTGAGTTGAACTGCTGCAATAGCTCATTATCTGTGTCATCATCCAGCGTTATCTTGGGCGGAATGCCATAAGAAAAGCCGTTAAACGTATCCACAATATAACGTGGATAATTAACGACTAATCTGTTATCCGGTTTATCCAGCTCTTTAGCCTCTTGATCAAGAATAGGATGGTGGCCAGTGTAATAGTTTCTTGCTTTTACATATTTGTTTTTTAATGTTCCGTTATGAAATTTAATAAACCCCTCAAGGTCATCTGCTGTTAAAATTTCACCCTTTGGATAAATAAATAACTGGCTTGTATCAGTGATACTTCCTTTACCATTAACCTTATCAGCCAACTAATCATCTCCTTAAAATAAACTGTTCTTGTATAAATGTGCCTTAACTTTAGGCTTGCCATGAAAAGGCTCAACCGCGTATCGAATAGCATCAATAATATGGTTGTTCTTATCAACCGGTTTGTTTAACCAATTGCCTTCTTTATCCTGGTCATAAACATAAGTGTTAAATTCCTCAATCGTATGCTCACAGCTTGGATGGATATGAATCTTAAGACCTTGCAAGAAAGTAATACCTGTGTCGATTGAGTCCTTGCCTTTATTTGATGGAACTACTCGTCTAACGCCTTTAGCTTTTAATTCAGCAATCATCTGAGGCGATGCCGCGTCAGCTCGAATAGTAGCTGTCATTAAATCCCGTTTCTTAATCTCAGAAACAAGGTCATCAATTAGCGCCCCGTGCTTATATAGCTCACCATATACCCACAATTCTTTGTTCTCAGCGTCGTAAATAAGTTCTGGGAGTGTGGTGGGGTCATGACTAAAACCAAAGTCCATACCATAAGCGGTGACGCCAATCTGTTTAATCTTGCTGATAGGATCGAAGTCAACAACATCAAAGTTATCAAACACTAGACCTTCAGCAACGCCCCATTCGCCATCGGCAACGATTCTGGCACGTCTCGGGTTAGTTCTATATAAATCTAAGTATCTTTTCCGATCTTGTTCGTCAAGCCATTCATTAACCCTAAACGTCGTGGTGATTGCAAAAACATCTCTGTATCTAGTTTCTTCATCAAAGAACGCGCGCTTCAGCCAATGTCGTTCTGACCACGGGTTAAACGTCAGCGTGATCTGCTTATAAAATTCTGGATCGGGATTACTACCACGAATTGATTCAACAACAGTGTCAAATTTATCTTGGTTCTCAATCTGATAGGCTTCTTCACACCACAACCAACATAAGTTACCAACATCAACAGACACAGAAGTAATCTTCAATTCATCATCAAGGCCACGGAATAGTATCTTCTGCCCTGTTGCAATGACCGTTATTTCTGGCATTGACTCATTAAACTTAAAAAGGTGGGCTACCCTTAATTGATTGGCAGCCCATTTTAAGTCTGAATACGTTGATTGTTTATTTGTGTTTGAGTATCTTCGGATAACTAATAGATTCGCCCAGGTATATTTCAGAATGTCATGAATATAGCAGAGGGCTGTATCTTTTGACTTCTTGGAACCACGGGAACCTTTAACCACTCGATAGAAATTGCGGTTATGATAATAGCGGTTGTAGCCTTTACCTAAGGCCTTGGCAATACTGACCTTAACCATTTGTATCATCCTCTGGCACGTCGTCAACGAAGGTCACGGACTCAACGTTGAGATCAACTCTATCATTAGGTGCAAACCCCGCCCGGTCTAATAAATCCTTAGCTGCATTAAATCGCACCAGTTCTGACTTAGCTTTTAGCAATCCAATCATTGTTGATAGAGCTTTGGGAGTTGACTTAGCAATAGTTGCTTCAGTGTATTCGCTCATTGCCTTGATGAAATCTTTATCATTTTTCCACCGCGACAGGGTCGTTTCATGTATCCCGAGTTCTTTGCTAATGGCTTTTTGAGAGAGATTACCCTCAAACATTAGCTCAATAGCCTTATTCTGCTTTTTTGTTATCACGTAATCATCTCCTTTTCATTAGCGACTATTAGCAACCAAAGCACTGAACCAATCACCAGAATGCGCTTCTGTATGGCATTTTGAACATAGGGTTTTACC
Organism: Lapidilactobacillus bayanensis; assembly: GCF_003946695.1. GTDB lineage: Bacteria > Bacillota > Bacilli > Lactobacillales > Lactobacillaceae > Lapidilactobacillus > Lapidilactobacillus bayanensis. The sequence continues at coordinate 13,996 of NZ_RHOX01000013.1, forward strand.
ATTATTAACATTAATTCTATTTACGGGATCGTCTGACCAGTACGAAATATGATGTGCTACTAAATGCTCTTTACAGCCGCACTCAGCGCATTGATAATTATCGCGTTTCAGTACCTTTTCTTTCCAGCGTCTAACCAAAGGGTCGTTGCGGCTGATAACAATTGCAAAGTCCTCTATCAAATTGTTTGTTAATTTGCTTCCCAAATAGTGGTTAAGTATCATTCGGCTAGCAATTTTCTGATAAGGCGAAGTCTCAACAGACATAAGAACCGCAACACAATCAACTAGATCCGTGTATTTAATCTTTTGATTGTGGGGATATCTTTTTAGCAACATTTCGCACGCGGTTAACCGTTTCTTAACAGGATCTTTAATGTGCATTAAAAGTTGAACGTTTGGGCTATTCATAATACTTTCTCTCCTGTCTGCCTCCTCTTATGTGCACAAAAAGGTGAGAGATTTTTCTCCCACCTAAACTGGCAACCTTTTATTCTACAATACCATCATAACACCCTTAGGGTTGCATTTGGTTGCGGATTAGTTGCATGGCTTCAAGCTACCCATTCTTTTAGAAAGTCAGCTAAACCAGCCACCCCAAAAAGCATAACAGATAAATCCTGGATTGCTTTTGTTCGTTCACGGCTCACCGTGCTTTTATCAATGTTCCACTTTCGTGTCTGCTCTTGCAAACCTAATCGATTATTACTTAAGTAGCTGTCGTAAAGCAGCCACCATCGGCGTTTGTCGTTCTCGTCACCACCCAGACACCATGACTTGTACGCGCTCAAGATCAGGTCAACGTATTCCATGAGATGCTCAGTCTTGACGTGGTACTTGGCTAATTCGTGATCTTTAATCTTAACACCTGTCAGCATTTCATACTCGTCATCGTTAACGAATTTTTCTGGTTGAGACTTTGCATGTGCCTTTAATTTCGGATATTCGCGAATAAGAATTTGTGTATTTCGAAGTCGATAATCTTTCTCATTCAATACTTGCTTGTGTTTTTCACGATTGAGGCTTTTAATGACTTCATTAGTGATTACTTGCATTTGTTCTTGATTGAGTTTTTCCATCTTGCACCTCCTCTAGTCTTGCCTTAATTGCACTCATTAATGCGTCTTGGGTCTTCTCCTTGCCTTGTAGGACTTCTAGGGCTCTTTCATCAACAGTATCTTTAGCAACTAAATGGTGGACAATAACTGGCTCTGTCTGACCCTGCCGATCTAATCTGGCATTAGCCTGTTGATAAAACTCTAAGCTCCAAATCATTGAGAACCAAACGATAATATGGCCACCACGCTGTAAGTTAAGGCCATGTCCTGCTGATTGTGGGTGAGCTAACAGCAACTTTATCTTGCCGTCATTCCAATCCTTAACATCGTTGCTGGCCGGATCCAATACTCTTGCATCTGGAAAACGTTCAAGGATTCGAGATAGGTCGTGTTTATAGTTATAGAAAACTAAAACTGATTGCCCTTGCGCGTCTTCAATGATTGAGTCCAAAGCATCAAGCTTTCTGTCATGAATTTTAATAACTTCATGCTGATCATCATAGATAGCGCCATTGGCTAATTGCAGTAATTTATTACCTAAAACGGCTGCACTAGCCGCGGTAATCTCTTGATCATTAACATCTAGGATCAGGTCATGTTCTAGTTGTTCATAGGCCTTTCGTTCTCTCTTATCCAGATAAACGTTAATAATATTGTTAGTCCTTGGTGGCAATTTCAGATAGTCCTTTGACTTCATGCTGACACAGATATCACCAATAGCTTGATAGATTTGTTTCTCGGCTCCTTCATTCAAAACCCAGTTATAGACGACATGGCCGTCACTAGCTCCCGGGTGAAAGTACCGGTGTCGATATTCTGAAATTGTTCGGCCAAGTCGTTTGCCCTGATCTAATAAATAGATCTGTGGCCATAGATCCATCAGGCTATTTGGCGCTGGTGTGCCCGTTAAACCAATCACTCTATCCATCAGCGGCCTAACACGTTTTAAAGCTCTGAAACGTTTAGCGCTGCTAGACTTAAAGCTCGATAGCTCATCAATGATTACAGTCTTGAAGGGCCATTTCTTTTTATAGAACTCAACCAACCAAACCACGTTCTCGCGATTAGTGATATAGATATTGGCATCCTGCTCCAGGGCTTTTAGTCGGTTAGGCTTTGAACCAATTACAAGCGAATAGGTTAGGCCTTTTAAATGGTCCCATTTTCGCAACTCTTCAGGCCAAGTGTTCTCTGCCACCGAAAGGGGCGCTATTACTAACACCTTGCCGTCAATACCTACGAGGTCTTCTAGCAACTCGATAGCTGTTAGTGTTGTCAAGCTTTTACCTAACCCCATATCAAGTAGTAATCCGCAGTAGGGATGAGTTAAAATCCAGTCAACGCTGTAACGTTGATACTCGTGTAGCTCGACTTGCAATTTCTTCTACCAACCTTTCAGCACGTTCTTTAGTGTCGACTACTTCAACCCAGCAGCCTTGATTCCGTAATAGGGTAATTATTCTCACCTGTAAGGGTCTAGGGCGTCCTCCGGGCTTTTTCATCTCAACAAATACAATTTGTCCATCTAGGACAACAATCCTGTCAGGCACCCCGGATAAACCCGGACTAACAAATTTCATGCACAATCCGCCCCGGGCCGTTACTTTCCGTTTGAGATATGCCTCAACATCTTTTTCAATTTCTGCCATGTTTTAACCTCAAATCTTGTGCCAACTTTTTTTGAGAACAAAGTCTTTATATATAGAAGAAATACGTTTATAGTATTTCATTATTTCTATATATTTTTATTTATCTTTAATAGTTTTAGAGAGAAAAGTTGGCACATTGACACAAAAAGGCGATTAACCCTTGTTACATCAACGTTTAAGCCCGTGCCAACTTTTAACTTATTTGTGCCAACTGTGCCAACTTTTAGCTATTTTTGCGGGTGTTTCTTTTTCCGTTTTTGCAATTATCATAAGCAATTTTTTGGTGCCTTAAACTTTTCTTAATAAGTTGTTTTTGATTAATCCTCCCACCCGCCCTGTGCCAACTTTTAGTCCTCAGATGTTGGCACATAATCATTAATCAAAATCCGTAATTTTAGACCTAATTCCAATCCAAAGTCGCTTAGGGTTACCCTGCCCTTTTTCACGCTTTCGCTCTCGCTTATAGCCAAGCTCTTCGAGACGCTGGAATAATCTATACTTACCCATCGTCTTTTCGCCAGCATCAGATGCGTACTCAGTATAGGCGTTGTATAGGTCTTCACCCGTTGAGGTTAAAGCATCATCGCCAATCCGACAGCTCTCTTCAATGAACCGACCAACTTGGTCATTACCGCGAATCCATTCATTAAGTTCATGCTTAGCACTTTCGGACTCAATAAACTTACGGTCTTTCAAGGCTTGACGTAGTCCGTCCATGGCTTTGTTGAAGATACCCGGCAGCTCTTTCATGATCGCCCTTAACGGGTACTTACGCTTAACTTCATCTGTGACAACATTTCTAACCGGTATGATGATTGCCCGACGCTTAAGGCCGCCTGTAAAATCTCGCATGGCTGGCATTGAGTTCATTGCGAAGGTCAATTTAGCAAAGTTATAGAACTTAATAGGCTTCTCATATTTGATATCACCATAAATCATATCTTCACCGGTCAGTGTCTTTAGTAACGAACCATCATTCAAATATTCTGGCTTCGCATCAGCATCAAAGTTAGCTGTCTTTTGATACAGCCCACTGGTCGCAAAGCTGTTAGTCATCAAGGCTTCTAGCGTTACAGCAGAGTAGGCGTCATCTCCGACTAGCGCTCGCATTACTTCAATCAGCGTGGATTTACCAGTACCGCCAGGGCCAAGTAAGAACAACATCTTTTGAATTGGGTAGTCGCGGTAAAACAGATAGCCAATCCATTGGTACATAAAGTCCTTATTCTCTTCACCGACTGCCCACTCTAGGTATTGATCAAACGTCGGACAATCTGCTTCTGGATCATATTCAACTGGGTGATTAACTCGCGCGTGTAGCTGTGGGCTAAACTCAGATACGAACTTATTGGTCTCAACATCATAAACACCATTGGCCAAAACCAGATGGCTAATATCAGCCTGGATAAATGGTTCACCCGTCAGCGCTAGTCCTTGAATTGAAGCATTCGTTTCACGCAAGTAGTTGGTCTTGCTGAGTTTAACCAGATACTTTTTGATCATTAAGCTCTTGAGATATTCTTCAGCGTCATTCTTCCAAATCCCGACTGTTTCGTCATATCGTAAGAACTCGTTGCCGTTGTAGAAAATCGGCAGATCAGCCAATAGGTGCTGGGCTAGTAAATAGTTATTAACGACGGGCTGGCCACTATCCGTATATTCTAGCCAATCTTCAAGCTCATCTTTGGTAACTTCTTCGCCTTCTACTGGGTCACTGAAATCATCTACTGCACTGCCCGTCACACTCTTTTGCCACTCAGCTCTAACACTCTTGTCTTTCAATGCAAAGTCATTCATAGCCTTGTAACTTGGCAGCTTATTAATGACTGTACCGGGCTTGGTCTTAACATCAAGGTCGTGAAACTTCTGAATTCTCACCAGGTCAAACGCGCTACATAATTCGCCGCTAGCCGGGTCTGTCCCATGATTTGAATAAGCAAACTTGTCATCATAGAGAACTAGGCCTTCGCTGGTCGTGCCTTGGATAAACGTGTAACGATCGTCGTGTCGACCCGGGGCATATACGTCGGTCAAGAACATATCAATGGCTGTTTTAATATCATAAGTACGGTTAAAAGCGCCAATGATACCGGGCTTTGTCAAGGGGTCGCCTTGTTGCTTTGCTTCTCGTTCATGAACCTCAGTCTCTCGACTACTAATTGGCCAGAAACTTGAGTCACGCCAATCGTCATATTCACCTAGTACCTTGTCTGGGCTCAATAAGTCCCCATCTTGGTATTCGAATATGAACTGGCCGTTCTTGCTAACACTTGGCCAGAACATCAAACGTTCGGGCTGATAGGTCGTGTCGTCAAAGTTATTCATACCGAATTGCTCAGCAACTTTTCTGGCCAAAGGCACATATTCGTCAGCCGTTACCGCCCTAGCTAGTGGAATAATCAATCTCATTCGCGGATTATCTTTGGTAAAAGCGTGGGTCGAATAAACTGCTATTGACTCATCGAATAACATCTGAATATCTTCCCACAAATTGTGATTGGGGAAATCTGCATCAAGGGTTAATATACTTCTGTTCTGAACGTTCTCTGCTTTACGCCTACCCTCCTTGAGCCAGCCACCAACGAACCCACCAACATCCTTAATCTCGTGCTGTTTGTCCTTTGTCATCTTCGCCCACTGTGCTGAGGTTTCCGAAGTAATGGTCGGACTCGATAACTTACTCAGCAACTCTGACCAGTTCATCCGCTGGTTGTGCCACTTTTTTGTGTTCTTGCTCCGGGCTGTGGCTAGGTTCAGTTCCGGATTGGACCTCAGATTATATTGTGGTTTTTCCAATTGGTTCTCACCTCTAATCCTCTTCCTTTCATCAGCTACTTATTCGTTTGATTATCAATTTCATTAATAGCAAGAATTGCATAGCCAGCTAAATCAAGCAGTGTATCACGAATAGACTCATCAACTTGACTATCTGAATTAAGCAAAGTCTTTAGCCTGTTGTATTTATTTTTTAAAACAATCAGCATAGCCGTGTTACCAAATTCATTAACATTGTCATGGAACGCATTACCGTAATCGTGGTTCTTAGCAATTAACGTATCTGCTAAATCCGTTGTAATGTTGGTTATTTTTGTTTCGAATTCGTTCATTTATTCTTCCTCCCAACCGTCAATCCAAGCGTTCAGCAGATTAACTATTCGTTGATTGCGATTTGATTGGATCGGTTCATCCATGATGTAGTGGTACGTTGGGCTGTCCGTCTGCTTTAACGAATTGTAATAATACTTGTCAAAACTATCGCGATATGGATATTGTGCACGTTCCAGTTCTTCTCCAACGGCATTAGGCAACTTAATCTTCATCGTCATCAGTAACTAGCTCCTTATCAAAGTTTTCTAAATCGTACTTCTTGATTTCTTCATCTGTGAAAGCATGTGCCGAATAATCGTGATACCATTTCTTGTCTTCATCAAAATATCCAAAAGCTAATGCTCCATCGTTGATAGCATAATAAGTTGGCCGATTAAATTTACCAGGAACTTCGATATACCATGTTGGTTCTTTCTCTACCGTGTAGCCGTTGTACCAAGCATCGGACAGAATTTTGATCTTAGCGTCACGATTAGTATCACTACTAAACACATAGGTGTATGTTTTAGGCTGCCATATACGGTCAGCGCTATCGAGGTAAGCATAGAAATCGTGAAAAGTCTTTTTAGCGTCTTCAAGTTCATCAGCAACCTCTTTAGGCAATGTTGGTTTAGCTGGTGGTTCTACAAAACTATCTTCGTCTAGCCACGCATGACACATGTCAATAATTCTAGTAAAGTCACTATCGCTAAATGACACACAATATGGAAATTTACCATGACTTTCATCTGCCTGTATAATCTTACCTTTTACATAAACTGTGTCCCCTACTTTATATTCTCGTTTCATCGGTTATCCCTCCGAACTTTTATTAATTATCTTGTCAACCACCCTTTTAAAGCGCCATGACCGATATACACGAGCGAATAGTTTAGCATTATGCTTAGAAAGCTCATATTGGCGTCCATTGTTACACTGAACGAGTAAGCCGTAGCCTTTTGTAGTAATCTCTTCAACGTTTTTTAAATTCAAATGTCGCCATTTACGTGTTGTACGCCAGCTAAAAGTATTTTGTGTCATTTAATCAGCCTCCAACATTAATCAGCAGGTGACCAGCAAACGTCAATCACATGTGGATCAGTTGCTACGCGCTCACAAGCCCCACGTGCTTCTTCAACGCTATTTACTGTTTCGGTAAAACTATCAGTTAATCTTTCGCCCATAAAAACTTGCGTGTAAGTTACTTTAATTTTCATCGTCTATTCCTCCAACAATTTCCAAATAATAATAAACACAATCACTAACGTTATGATCAGCGCAACAAGGGGCAACCAGTCGCTGAAAAATAACGTTGTAATCAGTACGATAATGCTGATTATTGCTGCTACATAATCAATAGTCATGAGATACAATCCTTGTGATAATCCAGCCATCTTGTTTGGCTCGTTCAATCAATTGTTCTTTGTTTACACCGTGCGTTTTAAATCTTAAAAACTCAGCTAACTCATCATTTGTTGGGATAATCGTTCTCTGTAAGCCACGAGTTAACAACCAAACCAATTTATTAGGATTACCAAATTTTTGCCGTGCTTTTCGAATCGTTGACAATGATACGTTAATGTCTTGATTTTCTTCGATATAGCCGATAATCTTATCATCAGTAAATCCTTGTGCCCAGAGGTTTTTAATCAATTCTGAGCTGAGTGTTGGCTTGCGACCCGTTGGCAATTTATCTTCTTTATAAATCTCTCTTGGAATGTTAAATCTTGGGTCGTCATATGGTGCATTTTCGAGTGTTCCATAGTCGGATTCAATCGAACGGACAGCTTCAAGAATTGTGTCACTGTTTTCACTCATTGTTCTTTCTCCATGTACGCGCTAAAAGGTTCTAACTGGACAAATAACATAGGTCGCATCTTCTTGCTTTAAAACCATTGGTCGAATATCGCCACTAAAGCCAAGGGTTATCTGTTCTTGAGGGCGTTTGTCGTTGTAAGCCTTAAAGAACTCAACAGCGTCGAATAAATATTTTGCGTTCATCGTAATATCAAACCCAGTCAAACCATCAAATTTCGCAACTGGAATTGTTGTTGTGAGAGTCTCAGCAACAACTTGAAGCCTTGAGTCCTCTCCAGTAAATCCCAGCTGAACCAAGCCCTTGTCTGTCTTAATCTTTAGCATCTCTGAAAGACTCGCAAGCTCCCTAACTTCCACTTTCAACGTGCAAAGGAACTTAGTCGGGATTATTCGAGAAGTATCGGGATAATCCACAGCAGTCTGTGGTTTGAAGGTTTGCAGGTCCAAGGTCATCTCAGAGGTTCCTTCCTCTGCCCAGTGCTTAATTTGCAATAGCCGATGGCTGTCAGTAACTACCGCGCTACCATCGGTATTAACGTGCAAGCAACCCAGAACAGGTCGGCTCTTGGCCGCTTTTTTCGTGATTGCTTTAAATGCTTTTTCTAATTGTCCATCTTTCATCATTATTCCCTCTAATCTTTCTTGTAGTATTCAGACTCAAAGCCTGCGGCATTTAGCGGCAAGCCCTTGGCCCAATCAAGTTCTTCACACATAATATCGCGCATTTCTTCAACTGAACCAGTACCGTATGGCATTTCAGTAACAGCCTCATCATGGATATGAAAAACAACATTGTAGCCATGTTGTTCCAGCCGATACATTGCTTGTGCTAATAAATCTCTAGCAGTAGCTTGGACAATGTTCTCGACCAGCTTTCCGCCATAGGTATCTAATTTTGCAAAACCGACCCTGTCACCTTGACCCTCGTAGGTTATCGATTGGCCAAAGCCCTTGTTCTCAAGTCGTGGCCTGGCATAGGCTAAGCGGCGGCCGCTTGGTAGCTGAATGAACAGAAAGCCCTTAGCTTTAAAGAACTTCAAACCCTTTTGCAATTTGACGACACCGCCACCATTTAGGACTTGCTTGACAGTGGCCTCAACGTCGTACCAAAACTGAACGATGCGTTTATTGGCCTTACGCCACTTTGAAACCAGCTCCGGTAGTTCGTCTTCTGTAATACCCATTTTCATGGCACCCATTGTTGTTAATGCGCCAATACTACCTTGGTAGCCAAGCGCTAGGGTCGCAATCTTGCCACGCTGTCTCATGGCCTTACCACTAACTGATTTCCAGTCATAGTCCTCAACTTTTCCAAGGCCAAACATGTTGGCTGCAGTGGCTTCGTAAATCTTGCCATGGGTTCTAAAAGCGTCTAAGGTCCACTGTTCACCCGCATACCAAGCAATTACTCGAGCTTCAATAGCCGAGAAGTCACAGACGATAAAACGATTGCCGTCTTCAGTTACTAATGCGGTTCTAATTAATTGCTTTAATGTGTCTGGTACTGAGTCATAGAGCATCTCAATCGCCCAAGGGTCCTTAGCTTTCACCAGGTTCCTTGCAACGCTTAAAGGCTGTAAATAATTACGCGGTAAGTTCTGAACCTGTAATAATCGACCCGCCCAACGTCCAGTACGAGTAGCACCATAAAACTGCAATAGTCCGTGAATTCTGCCATCATTACAGCGTGCGTTTTCCATTACCAAGTATTTCTTCGTACTAGTATTGGAAAGCTTTAGACGCAATTCTAGGGCGGTTCTAACATTGTCAGGAAGCTCTTGTTCATCAAGTGCCTGCTGCACAATTGCCTTGCCAAGTTTCTCAAACGGCGTGCCTTGTTCGGTCAGCCAACCCTTAAACTGCTTAAGGCTGTTAGGATTATCTAAGCCTGTAATTTCTGTTAAAAGTTCAAGATTTTTCTTGCTGGCTGTCTCCATTAATTCAATTGCACCGTCGGCCAACTCTTGATCAATCCTCACGCCACGGTCATTAATACGTTGATCCATGGCCCAGAGTTGCCACTCGCTTGGCTTAACCTTGATAGCCGCCAATTTGTCGGCTATGGACCGTTCAGTTCGAACATCTTGCGCGTTGTAATACATATAGGTTTCCCAATCTTCGGGCTTTGACTCGGGTAAATTCCGCTTACCTTCCTTGTTAGGTTTTGAGAAATAACTAATCAGCCTAACGCCTCGTGGGTCTTTGACTTGGTCCACGTTCAAATAGTTAGCGGCTTGCTTTAAACTTGCTGGTAGTCCCAGCTCCATAGCCTCAACCATGGTGTCATGCCATTGGTCTGCGTCTAGCCATTCTTTTTCTGTGAAATACTTGTGCTGTCTGAGGTAGTGCGTGAAGCTGACTCGTTCGAACTGCGCGTTCCAAGCCTCTTTAACGTACTCGCCGTCAAGTAACCAGCTGATAAAATCCTCTGGAATGTCTTCTTTTGAAAGGTCAATTTGAATCAGCTCCTCTTCGTCAATCTGATAGGACAGCATCAGTATTCGAAATTGCTCTGAGTCTGTGTACTTATAAACGCCAACCTTTCGAAGGTCCTCATCTGAGTAAGTTTCAATATCAATTATCAATCTGGTCATTGAATTTCTCCTTCTAAAAAAGGGCGGTTACCCGCCCCAAGTTGTTAATCCAATAGGTCGTCGTCATCTTCGTCCCATTCTTCAAAGTCTGCATCAGCTGATGAACGTCCGCCAAGATAGTCACCCTTAGCAATAATTTGAACGTTGTTAAGACCAGCACTGATACCTTTATTGCCATGACTGTTATAAGCGTAGAAGTTTAGTGAGACGCGTGCGTAAACACCTGAATAAACATCGTCCTCGCTGGTAACTTCTTCCTTAAACTTGTCGATAATCCCGGGCTTTTGCTTGCTTGAAACTGCCATATAGTAGCTATCTTTTAATTCAGGGTTGCGTTCTAGGTCAGCGTCCTCATCGCCATCATGAAGTGTGGTTGAAACGCGCTCGAGTTTCATGCCTTTCAACTTGTCGCTCTTTCCTGAGTCAAAGGCGGCTTTGATCGCGTTGTTGATTTTATCCATGGTCTTGGTATCGTCTTTGGGGATGATGATTGTTGTTGAGTATTTTGGTTCGCCTTGTCCTTCTTGCGCATATGCTTCTAATAAGTGAACATAGCTGAGACGTACCTTACCTGTGATTACCTTTGTTGTGTTATTTGTGTTTACCATGATTAGTTTTCTCCTTTAATGTTGTTGTGTTCATTAGTTAGTTGTTCGATTACTGAGCTTAATATTAGGAGCTTGTCTTCTTTGTCTTCCAGCCGTTCGAGCTCTGTAATAAGACCCATAGCGAGCATTGAAACAGTGAGTACTGGACTAGCACCATTTGAATCAACGCCTGCACCCTCAAAACTTGCGCGGACATGGATATCGACGCCGTCGGCCAATTCTGCAAAGCCCTTTAATACGTCTTTATCAGTTAATTTCATTCGTCTTCCTCCGAGAAATCTGCTACTGCTTGTGCCGTGCTATTGAGTGCCGGTCGTTTGTCTGTATCGGGTACCAACGTTGGCTTGCCTGTTGGCTTAACAATCAAGCCGTTCAAAATGTCATCTAGATCTTTACCAACGAGCTTTTGTAGATTGGTTAATGTTTGAAGCTCTTTAGGCTTAAAGACATCTTTGAAGCCTGCTTCGGCTAATTCCTCCGCTGCTCTAATTGGATCAGTAATACGTCGGTTACTTCGACCTTCAACAACCTTAAAGCCTGGTACTTGCTTGCCATGGCTCATAATCTGATCAGTTGTGTAATCCTTAACTGCGTTTAGCCATTTTTCAATACGAGGGGCAACCTGTAGAATGTCGGCTAGTTCGTCATCAGTCAGAGTATTAGCTTCTTTGAATTTATACTTGCGAATCTTAAGATTCTCTTCGGCCAATCGCTTATCGAAACCAGCAGCTTTATAGAATGTCCAAGTTGCAGGGTCTTCAAAGTCCCAAGGGCCCTCACCATTTAACGCGGCGTCTGCAGCTGGTTTAACCACTTTGTCTCCCCAATCAAGCAATTCCCTCGTACTAATTTCAAAAGTATCAAGATTACCGAGTCGCGGTTGATCAATGGTCATTCGTACTGTTGTGAAGTCATACAGCATTCCTAGAAAGTCGATAGCTCCTAAGGCGTACAACATCATCTGAACGTTGTGATCAGCACGAACCTTAACGCCCTTGCCATATTTCAAGTCCCAGATTGATAACACTTGATCGTTGACCAGGATAGTGTCACTCGTACCAAAGCCACCTGGCGCCCATTTACCAAAGTCAACATGCTGTTCCAAATATGAGATAGCTTCCGGCATTGAATTGAAATCTTCTAGAACCGCATCAGTGTGTTGATCTGCGTACTCCTCCATTGACTTACCGTAAAACTCTGACTTCTTTTTTAGCTGATTAACTTGTCGGGTGTAGTAGGTTTTCTTGATTTTGCCTAGCGCTAACTTAAGTTTGAGTTCAACTAATCGATGGGCGTCGGTGCCTTCTTGGGCATAGGGACTAGTCGTGTCCGGAAGCCCCTCTTCCATCCAGAGGCTCGGCGGATTGTTAATCCACTTACCAGCTCCAGACGCTGATAATCTTGCGTGTGATGTTGGACTAGCCATTAGAGTGCCTGCACTTTCTTAAGAAACGCACTGTAATCGGTAGTTGCAAGCTCTGATAACTTATTGACCCCGAATTGTTCAAACAAATCTTGAACTTCATCGCGTTTTTCCTGTAAGATTGGAACAAGGGCTTTCTTGATGTCGTTCTTTGTGACTTCTTCAACCGGTGTTTTTGGTTCGGGTTCGGGCTTAGCCTCTTTCTTCTCTTCCGGCTTCGCTTCGGATTTTGGTTTTTGTTCTGGCTTAGCTGCACTTACTTCTGAACTTTCTGGTTTCCAAACCGGTAAGACTAGGGATTGGGTTAGCTCATTAACCGAGTCCATAACTTCTTGTGTCGTATTACCTGTTATTTTGATTTCAATTGTCATAATTGGCTCCTTCTGTGGTATACTAACCACGAATAATATTTTGTTTTGTCGCTACTTCTCACTGCCATGAGAGGTAGCTTTTTTTGTGCCGTTTCCGAAAAAGTACTCAGAGTTAAAGGCTATTGAAGCCACTAGAGCTCCTAGTAGCGCTGTACTAACTCCGAAACGAATAGCACCTGGTATGACCATGCCTACTAGCATCATTACAATTCCAAGCATTAATTTACCGTGTTTCATCTTTACCAATTGAACTCACTCCAGTGTTTGTCGATAAACTTAGCCATTTCGTATGCTTTGAATTTCCAGGGGCTTCCCTGCTTACCGTGATGAATTATCAGGCGTTCGTCTAACATACGTTGAATTTCATGGCTGTATTTGGGATTGTAGAGAATATTATCTTCAATCCATCCTTTTGACTTATTGCCCAGCCAATCTCTTAAATCAGCCATGTTCCAGGTCTTGCCGATTAATGAATCGCCATTGCCAAGTTGATCTGTATCAACAACTTTGAAATTAGATGGCAATTCAATCGTTGCGGTAGCTTTAATTGTTTGTGGCATTTTGTTTACCTCCTAACGTATATTTGTTTGCTCACCTTTTGTATTGATGATTTAATGGCTAATCCTCCTTTGATTTGTTTTTACGTCTCTTGGTGAAGATTAATTGTTCAACTGGAACTCTTAGATATTCAGCTACCTGAACAATTTGACCAATCTTTGGTTCAAACTCATTCCAGCGATTCATAGTTCCGTTAGAAAATCCCAAGTCTTTTTCCATCTTTCTAATGGATACTTTTTGTTTACTTGCTATATCTTTGATTGTGTCGTAAATCATTCCGTAACTCCTTTCTATAAAATTAATAAAACAGTTGCGTTTTGTAGAATGATATTCTACAATTAAGGCATAGAAAACAAACCAACTTTTATCTTCCATTGGCGTGGTGTATATGTTGTTGGCTTGTCTTAACTACAAGAACAAGTATATAGAATTATATTCTACAAGTCAACACTTTTGTAGTTTATTTTTCTACGTTTGTTCGTAAGGGTGATAAGAATGTCTATATATCAACGTATTAAGGACCTTGCTGGTCAAAAAAATATTTCAATTCGTGAATTGGAGCATATTTTAAACTTTTCAAACGGTACTGTAAGCAAGTGGGATGATAATGCCAATTCAGAGAAATTACAAAGTGTAGCTGATTTTTTTAATGTTTCTACCGATTACTTGTTGGGTCGAGATAAACCTGTTGATAAGCGTGTAGACCTTGCTGATGATGACGTCATTATGACTTTTGAAGGTAAAGAGATACCACCAGAAGACGTTGAATTAATGCGCCGTCTATTGCGAGGTGGAAAGAATTAATGGACGAAAATCTACGATTGGTTTTAAATTATGCAATGGATCACCAGATAGGATTTCAGTGCACTGATGTTCTATCACCTATTACACCTTGTGGTAGCAATCCTAAGCGGCGTATGATTCTGATTAACACAAATTTTCATGATAAAGCTCAGCTTCCCTATCAAGCTGCACACGAAGTAGGGCATGTTTTAAATCAAGATGAGGGCTGCTTGTATATGTTTAGCTACTCTAAAGCGTCTGCGGAAGGCGGCGCTAATAAACGAGCAATAGATATTCTTGTTCCTTTTTATTTTACCGATATTAATCAGGAAGATGCTAATGTCCAACGATTTCTTGACGCCTTTCATATTCCTGGAAAGATGACAGATTGGGCAGTTGATAGTATCGCCAACTTTTATGACAAATAAAAAAATACCCTACCCGCCGCAAACAGGTAGAGTACGTATGAATAACTTGAACAAATCTATTATACCAAATGCATTTTGGTATTGGAGGGATAGTTATGAAAAAGAAGTCATGGGTCACGGGAATAATTATTGGGTTTGTCGTGATAGTTGCTGGGTCGCTACTATATACAAATCATCAAAAGCAAGTCGATATTGCCGAACATTCTGCACCATATTATGCTGATGCAAACAAGAAAGTTGTTCTCTTAAGCGCTTCTCAAGATAAGCTCAATGATTATCAGGAAGAACAATTCTACAGCATTGCGCGCGGTACTATAGACGGCGAAGTACGTGATGGAATATCAGATAAGATGGACGACAAAAGTCTTTATGTAGAAAAGGTTAAGGGTAAGGGACGTTATTATATCGAATACGTTTCACGCTGGGACACGGGTTTCTTTAAACAAAATTTCACTACTTCTTTTGTAGCAAAACTAGAGACAGCTGACTTTCGTAAAAGCGATACCTTTACAACGTATCAATTCCAATCAGATTTAACAGATTTTGTTAACGAAAATGATCCAGATTAATAAATAAAAAGGCCATATCCCCCACTCGCCAAAGTAATGGATATAGCCAACCAAAAAGTACACGCCTTTTGTGTACCCTAATTATATCAGATTAGGAGCGTGATAGAATGGCAAGTTTTAGAAAACGTGGTAAAAAATGGGAAGCACGCATTTCATTCAAAGATAAAGATGGCGAGTTTAAAACTAAATCTAAAGGCGGCTTTGCCACTAAAAAGGAGGCACAGTTGTTTGCCAATGAAAATGAAGTCTTAGCAATCAACGGTGAGTTATCAAGCACGCAGCCTAAACTGTTTTCTGAATACTTCCAGAACTGGTATGAAGTCTATAAAGAAGCAACCATCCGTGATCGTACCAAGTCAACTTATAATAATGCTCTTATGAATTTAAAGAAACACTTCCCCACGCAAACAATTGAAGAAATCAGTCGTGAAGACTATCAACATTTTCTCAATGATTTTGGGGCAGATCACTCCAAGTCTACAATATCTAAACTCAACTCACTCTACCACGCTTGTGTTAGAAACGCTGTCTATGATGGTGTTATCAAACGTGATTTCATTCAAGGAACGCAAATTGTCTACGACCCAAAAAGAACTTGGACAATCGAATATTTAAGTATTGATGAAATCAAAAGTATCATTGCTTATATCGTTGATAATGCTAGTCATAAATATGTATCACAGTATATGATTTTAACCGCCTTAATGACCGGTATGCGCTCTGGTGAGATCGGTGGCTTAACTTGGGACAACATCAACTTTAAAGACAGCACAATAACAGTTAAACGGTCTTGGCACGATGTTAAGAAGCAATTCGAACCGCTAAAAAACGAATCATCGTATCGAACAATTCCGGTCGATAAATGGTTATTAGATATTATCGATCAGTTACCTAAGAATGACGGATTGAACCGAGTATTCGTTAATCAAGGTGCTGTCCCTACCTCCACAGCGGTAAATAAATCACTTCGTAAAATACTTAAACATCTCAATATAGGACGTAGCGGTTTTCATTTTCATAGTTGCCGTCACTCACACGTGGCCTATCTCCTATCCCAAGGAATAGATCTATACGCCATATCAAAACGTCTTGGCCATAATGACATGACAATCACCGCTCAAGTTTATGCTTATCTAATTGATGAATACAAAGCTAAGACAGACGAGCAAATAATTAAAGCGTTGGATGGATTACGACCAAATTGACCAAAATTTGTCCAAAATAATTTTATTTTCTCATGTTTTCTAATGCTAAATACAAAAATAGAAACCAGCTAAACATTGAGTTAGCAAGGTTTCTATTTTTTTAAAAACATTCTTATTGTTACTGAAATGGAGGCGAGGGGACTTGAACCCCTGTCCATAGATACTGCCACGTCAACTTCTACATTCATAGCTGTACAATTTAAGATTTAATCAACAACGCGCGCCGCACCGCATGGCTAACCGTTGTCGACGAGTTTGATCATCTCTTCTTACTTATTCAAACAGCACAAGTAAGCGTAGCCTATTCAATTTGAGACCCTAAATCTGAGTTCTAGGCTAACCCAGCAGGATCACGCTAGCTGTGTTTTAGGCAGCTAATGCGTAAGAATTTTCTTTGTTTGCAGTTATATTTAACTGTAACGTTTTAACGTAGACGTAACCTACGGAATGCGATTCACGCGCAGATACCCATGTCGAATCCGAAACGCCCCCGAATTCATTAAATATTATAGCATGACTAGACTGAAAAGAACACCAACAGTTATCGCCCTCAAAAATTGCCACAAATTGGCGACGCTCATCTCGACATGAATTATCTGCATCTTTGTCAACTACATTTTAGTTTATACTAGAATTAGGAGTGATGATATGAAAAGAGAACCGAATATTCAACTGGCGCGTAACTTGAAGAATCGTCATGTACAGTTAATTGCAATTGGAGGCACAATTGGCACCGGATTATTTCTTGGTGCGGGACAATCGATTCATTTAGCTGGACCGGCAATTCTCCTAGCCTATTTAGTGACGGGAATTATTTGTTTTATTTTAATGCGTGCGCTGGGCGATTTATTATTATCTAATCTAAATCATCGCTCATTCATTGATTTTATTCGCGATTATTTAGGACCAACTGCTGGATTTGTGGCTGGTTGGACTTACTGGGTCTGTTGGCTGGCAATCGCCATGTCTGAAGTCACCGCTATTGGTCTCTATGTCCGCTTTTGGTTACAAAACGTTCCTCAGTGGCTGCCTGGCTTAATTGTGTTAGTAATTTTGTTAGCACTAAATTCAATCACTGTCGCCCTATTTGGTGAAACGGAATTCTGGTTCTCAATGATTAAAATCGTTGCGATTGTTGCCTTAATTGCAATTGGTGCTGTTTTAATTGCAACGCATTATCAAACACCAGTTGGTCACGCTAGTTTAACTAATCTGGTTAATTACGGTGGTTTCTTTCCCACTGGCTGGCATGGTTTTCTATTAGCTTTTCAAATGGTTGTCTTTAGTTTTGTAGGGATTGAAATGGTTGGATTGACAGCATCCGAAACACAAGATCCCAAGACTGTTATTCCGAAGGCAATTAATGAGATTCCGCTGCGTGTCATTTTATTTTATCTTGGCGCCCTTTTCGTCATTATGTGTATATATCCTTGGTCAAAGATAAATCCCAACGCTAGTCCTTTCGTGACGGTTTTTAGCAGTATTGGCATTAAGTCAGCTGCCAGTATTATTAATTTCGTCGTCCTAACTGCTGCGGCTTCCGCCTGTAACAGTGCCCTATTCTCTGCAGGACGAATCCTATTCTCATTAACTCTACACCATTCTAATCATCAATTACGAAAATTGGGTAAGCTTTCTAAAACACAAGTACCGGCACCCGCGTTAGTTTTTTCTGGACTGATTATTGCCATCGCCGTCTTATTAAATCTTGTGATACCCGATGATGTTTTCACATTGGTTTCTAGCGTGGCAACGACGTGTTTCTTGTTTATCTGGGGTGCTATTATTGTGGCTCATCTACGTTATCGTAAAACTGCAGCGGGTCAGGTCAGCAAGTTTAAAGTCCCAGGCGCGCCATTCACTGACTATTTAGTCTTAGCCTTTCTCACTTTTGTCGTCATTGTCTTATTAATGAACCACAGTACTTTAATTGCACTAGTTGTTGCTGTTATCTGGATAGTCTTGTTGGCAGTTCTTGGTAAATGGTCCCAGCAACAAGCACATCATTGAAATAACAAAAGAGTCAGCGATAAAATAAATTATCGTTGACTCTTTCTATTTTATTTAGAGTTTATTTTGAGCAATTTTACTTTCAGCAAAAGCTCGAATTTCATTAACATCGCCGCGCAACATCAGAACGCGTGAACGTTTCATGAAATCTGTCGCCGTTAACTTAGCAAACTGACCATTAGGTACCGGCTCAACCGTGACTGTTTTAATATTACGCCAATCAACTAGACCATTAACACTCAATGAGATGAAGGCATAACGCTCCCCTAAGCCTTTGCGTAACAAGCCCCAAGTTAGAATCGTTAAGGCAATCGCTAACACGACCATATTACGATTAACATCGGTATGGGTGGCGCCAAGTAATAGAACAACGATTAAAGCTGCCAACACAACGCCAAGTAAAGCTCGCCAAGCTGAAAACGCAGTTCGATACTTCAATCGCGTGCTGTTTAAGATTAAAATTACCAAATCAAATAAACAAATTAAAATGGCCATGACTAAAAAGTTTGTGGACATTACTGACCTCAGTCCCTTTTAAACTAATCCAGTAAGTTGAACAGTATCCCGGACAATCATTAATTCTTCATTCGTTGGCACGATTAAAATTTTGACCTTAGAATCTGGTGCAGAAATAATACGTTCCTCTGCTTCAACCTTGTTAGCCTCTTCATCCAATTTAGCACCGATAAAGCCAAGTTTATCAATGACCATCTTGCGAATTGGAATAGAACCCTCACCAGTACCTGCAGTAAAGACGAGCGTGTCCACACCGTTCATTTCGGCAACATAACTACCAATATACTTAATCAGACGGTTAACATAAACATCAATCGCCAACTGTGACTCTGGACGTTCTTGGCGTGTCTTCAACAAGTCGCGCATATCTGGAGAGAGACCAGAAATACCCAGTAAGCCAGATTTCTGATTGAGGATGTCAATCATCTCGTTCACGTTAGTAATATTTAGTTTACTCATTAAATAAGCAACTAATGAAGCATCAATATCGCCAGAACGCGTACTCATTGTTAATCCAGCTAATGGTGTGAAGCCCATTGAAGTATCAAATGACTTGCCATCTTTGATCGCAGTAATCGAAGCACCACTTCCTAAATGCATGGTGATCATTTTTTGACTTTCTAAAGGCACCCCTAAGATTTCTGCAGCTCGTTGAGAAACATAACGGTGACTCGTACCATGAGCACCATATTTACGAGCGCCGTATTCTTTGTAATAAGCCAATGGCAGACTATATAAGTAGTTAACTTTGGGCATTGACGTATGGAATGACGTATCAAAAACTGCTACTTCTTTAGCATCTGGTAACGCTCTTTGGAAAGCCGCAATCCCTTTAGCCTCGTTGGGATTATGCAATGGCGCATAATCCGAAAGTTCAAGAATCTTTTGCATGTTCTCGGGTGTGACTTCTGCTGATTCCTTAAAGAATTCACCACCAGCAACAACACGGTGGCCTACACCCTTGATTTCATTGATGTTATCAATAATACCAGATTCAGATAAACGCTTTAATAACAAATTAACGGCGACATCTTGGTCCGGAATATCAATGTCTTCTTTAGTCTTCTTCCCGGCAAACTTAACAATGAATTTTGAACCGGGTAATCCTAAACGATCAACCATCCCTGAGGCAATTTCAGTTTCCTGAGGCATTTCAAATAATTTCCATTTTAAAGTTGAACTTCCTGCATTAATTGCTAAAACTTTTACCATGATAAACGCTCCTTGTTTTCTTAGATATGATTTTCGCTCGCCCATCCTTGTAACTTGCCGGCAAAATCACGAAGCCCGGTAATATTGTTCAAGTCTGGTACGTTGGCAATCATGACGTTCTTTGCTTGTTGCGCCGTTCCGCCATGATTTTGTAAAACTAAAATTGCTTTTTGTGCCGAATTATCCTGAAAGACATCCTTAGGTAAACTCAGTAAACCTTGAAGATAAACTTTCGTCGTCGCCCAATGCAATAAATCTGTTGCCTCGGACTGTTCAAAAAGATTAGCCGGTACAATGAATAAGCCTAAGCCGCCTGCCGCTAATGTTGTCATGCTCTGCTCAATCAACAGATAATGAGCAAAAGAGTGACCACTTTTAGCTTGCAGATCGAATTTCTCCGCACGTGAATCAACGGGATAATAACCGACAGGTAGGTCAGCAACCACCACGTCAGTACGCGCAGGCAATAACCAAGGTGTTAACGCATCTTGATGCATTAACGTCACATCAAGATGTAAATATTCGGCAAAAACTGCCGCCAACGCCAACAAATCGTCATTATTATCAATACCAAATAATGAGAGCCGTCGTCGCTCAAACGCAAATTGATGCACAATGTTAAACAACAAATTACCAGTACCAATAACTGGATCTGCTATGACGAGTGGTTGTGTTCGATCCGCTTTAAAAATATTGATCAACAAACTTAAGACCAAACCAATCGAACTTGGCGTGGCTTGCAAGTTTGTATTGAGACGATCAACTTTTTGTACGCGAACCAGCAACAATTGAAACAGTGACAACAAGTCAACCTTTGATAACTTTAACAAATCAATTTGTTGATACAACTGATTTAATTCTTGAACGGTTGCAGGCGTTGGTGCGCCGTTTTCAACATGAATATCATGTCGTCGTAAATTATCTAAAGTTTCACTCAAGGCAGATAAATAATCACTCTTTAGTGCTTGTTGTAAGAGTGTCACTGCTTGGTCAACCAATTCATAGGAACTTTGAATTTTTTTTGGATCCATAATAAAAAAGTCACTCCAATCACTAGTGCCTATGCTTTAGTTTACCGATAACTTTATCGATATGCAAGCATTTTCAAAACGATTATGACGCGGTTTATTAAATTTACAGTACTTCTGTTATTTTCAAACATTTTCTTTAAACTTGCAAGTTACTTTTCTATTTGCTCGTGTATTTAAACCATGAAGGAGGTGAAAATGTGACGATTGCAAATGATGTTCATGACCTGGTGACGACAGCATTGACGTGCAACTACAACGATTTGTTCTTCAAACCATTAGTGGATGGCTGGCAATTATTGGGACGCAACGTTCAGGCGACCACCCAGATTAAGCAGCTCTCACTTGAACAGGGTCAGACCATGATCAATTATTTAAAATTTCAAGCGCAAATGGATCTCAGTGAGCACCGCCGCCCACAAATCGGTGCTTGGCATTATCATCATGATGAGTTAGGCGTCGATTTACGTTTGGCAACCGTCGGTGATTATTTGAATCGCGAATCACTAGTGATCAGATTTCTCAGCCAAAAGATTGAACACTGCCAATTCATTAATCCAGAGCGTTATCAAGAATTACGAGCCTTATTAAATCGACGAGGTTTGCTGGTTTTTGCCGGTCCAACTGGTTCGGGTAAAACTACCCTAATGTATCACCTTGCCCAAGAGTTAAGTCAACAGGCGACGGTCTTAACCATTGAGGATCCGACAGAGATTGTTGAACCTAATTTCATTCAGTTACAGGTTAATGAAGAGGCGCAAATGACTTACACGGCCCTATTGAAAATTAGTTTGCGCTTGCGGCCAGATATTTTGGTGATCGGTGAAATTCGCGATTCAGAAACTGCCGCAATCGCAATTCAAGCAGCGCTGAGTGGCCACTTAGTTTTAGCAACCATTCATGCCCGCTCAGCCAGTGGTGTTGTTGAACGATTGTTGGATCTACAGATTAATACTTCAGCGTTAGCCAACAGCTTAACTGCCAGTTGCTACCAACGACTTCTACCGACCACCGATAATGAAACGCTCAAGCTTGCAATTGACCTACTAACACCAACAGAAATTGCCGCCGTCATTCAACAGCCAACACAGCAAACAAACAACTGGTGGACAGATTTGCAAACCGCACAAAAAAATGGTGTCATCACAGAAGAAACACTTCAAAACTACCGCTGGGGCTAGTTCAAAGGTCAAGAAACTACGCACCGATCAAGTGATTGAGCTTCTAGAATTAAGTGGTCAATTATTAGGCAATGGCTATCCGGTTCAAGACGTTATCACTTTTGCCGACCGTTTAAAGATTGTTTCAGTAGCACAGGGCGAACTAATGACGCAATCTTTAAACAACGGTGCAAGTTTGGCACAAACCCTGGCCACAATTATTGATCAACCCAACTTAATTATGCAGTTAGAAATTGCAGATCAACACGGCGATTTAGCAACCTGTTGTCAAGACAATGCGCACTTCTTACGCGAACAGCGCAAGCAACTCAAACAACTGCATAGTTTAATGGCTTATCCACTCATTCTATTAGTTATTATGAGTGGACTGGTGGTATTTATTCAGTTGGTTCTTAAACCCCAATTACAAAGTCTACTGCCCACAAAGTCACCATCTAAGTCAACTATCTGGCCTTGGGTTTTGTTGATCGTTATCATCGTGCTAATCGTGATTTACTGTTTGCAAATTTCGCGTGAAAAATGGCGTTATTTAGTTCTACACTTACCCATTTTGCAACGCCTTTTTCGCGCCTACTATAATTTTGTGTTATTCACAGACTTGGCACACTTACTAGGTAGTGGTTTATCACTTCAAGAGATTTTAAACTTCGTCAACAGTTTCAATAACCGTTCGCTCCAAACCTTCATTGCTCATCAAGTAACTGCGGAGTTGGAAAAAGGCACAACTTTAGATGTCATCATTCAACAGGAACCGCTCTTACCCCCAGAATTAGAATTACTATTAGCTAAAGGTGATACCAAAACGTTTAAAACATTGGAATTAAAAATTTTAGCACGACGGAACTTTACAGAATTAGAACGGCGCTTAAAAACATTAATTGAACAAGTGCAACCTCTTTTATTCATCGTGATTGCCTTAATTATCGGCGCCTTATATTTACAAATTTTAATCCCCATCTACGATATTATGAAAGGAATTTAGTCATGAAAATTTCCCCACTGAGAAGTAAAAAACGAAACGGCTTTACCTTAATTGAAATGAGTTTAGTACTTCTGATCATTGCCATGCTTTTGATCGTGATGTTACCCAACTTAAATCAGCAAAAAAATTCAGCGCAGAAAAGTGTCAATGCGGCTTTTGCAAAAAATATGGAGACTCAAGTGATGCTCTATGAAAGTGAAACAGGCAAATCCGCAACTTGGAGTGATTTAGAAGCCAGTGGTTATATCACCGACGAACAAGCGAAAAAAGCGGGCGATCTGAAGTTAGAAATTCCTAAATGACTGCCAGAAAATCAGGAATCAGCCCAGCCTTCACACTTGTTGAAATGTCCTTAACACTCTTTATTCTGTCTAGCTTGTTGCTGATCGGCACACATTATTATCGCCCACCTACAGCCAAACTTAGCGAAGAGCTAGCCATTAAAGCCTATAAACGGGCTTGGGATAGCGCAGTTAATTATAGTGTCACTCATCAGACCAACGTTTACATCGTCTATGACAAACCGAATAAGATTGTCCGTTTCGAAACCGGCGAAAAGGACTGGCAACGCACGGTTCAATTTCCTCCTTCTATTACGTTCGGAAGTAATGCCACATTTTTAGCTTCCATTGTTGATGGTAAAACCAAAAAACCGATGACAATTGTCTTTATGAACAATCGTGACGGTGAATACAAATTGACAGCACAACTATATTGGGGGCGCTTAAATGTTAAAACCTCATCGTAAAAATGGTTTTATTTTGGTCGAGAGTATGCTTTGTCTATTAAGTTTATCAGCAGTTAGTCTATCTCTAGCGCAAACCATTGTCAGTGGCGAAAAGTCGGTCGCGGTTTCTCAGAACAAATTAACAAAGGTGCGCCAAGAAAATCAGCGCTTAAAAGAGGAAATTGCTAATCATGAAACGTAAACGTGCTGCTTTTACCTTAATTGAAACGGTATTTGCTGTTTTTATTCTCTTGTTAATCTGTCAACTAGCCGTTTGTTCATTGAACACTGGCCTAACCATGACTCGAAAAATGACTAAACTTAAAGAAGATCCAGGAATTCCCGCGGTTCAACTTGAGCATTTCTTAAACGATGCGAGACTTCAGACAGAATTCTGCGAACCTACTAAATTAAGTCTGCGCCACCAAAATGGGAACACTTATAATCTCAGAAAGTTAGGTGGGATTTCTGGAACAGAATTGGTTTTTGGTAATGAATCTGATCTAGGTTATATGCCGCTATTTTATGAAGTGCGAACGGTAAAGTTTGACTATCACGAGCCACTTCTTTCATGTAAATTGATCACAACAAAAAGCCAAGAAGAAACATACTATTTCCTCATTGACCCCGCCACTGATGAAAAGCCTGCGGACGACACTGAAAAAGATGATTCATCAAAGGATAACGAAAATGAAGATGAGCAACATGAAACCGATGCAAAGCAAACAAATCTTAACGAAAGTTGATGGCAGTATAACCCTACTCACTTTGATGATCATGACGTTTTGTGTGCTCGTCATTGGTTATGCGCACAGTTATTATCGACAAAAGAATGATAATTTGCAGAATCAATACTATTATTATGAACAGCAAAATCAACAGTTGCGCAAACTAGTCGAAACATCATTAAAAAAGGATTGAGACAAAATCATGTCTCAATCCTCACTACATACAAATCAAATTAGTCTTCGTCTGGTAATTCTCCGGCATGATAAACATTTTGAATATCATCATCATCTTCCAGAAGATCGATCATCCGTTCAAATTGTTCAATTTTATCAGCAGGAACAGGTGTTGTATTTTCTGGAACCATTGTCAATTCAGCACTGGCAAATTGATAGCCTTTTGCTAGTAATGAATCACGAACAGCGGCAAAATCTTTAGGATCAGTGTAGATTTCAAAAACATCATCGGCCGTTTGTAAATCATCAGCACCAGCATCCATAACATCTTCCAACATTTGATCTTCATCAGCATCTGTTGTTGTCCGATCAATGGCAAAGTAACCACGACGATTGAACATATAACTGACGGAACCAGTTGAACCCAGGTTACCCCCGTTACGAGTAAATGCTACTCGAACGTTAGATGCTGTCCGATTCTTATTATCAGTAAGTCCTTCGACTAGAATAGCAACACCGCCTGGTGCGTAACCTTCATAAGTGACTTCTTCATAGCTTTCGCCATCGCCACCTTGCGCTTTTTTGATGGCGCGTTCAATATTGTCCTTAGGCATATTGGCAGCACGTGCTTTATCCATCACCAAGCGTAATGAAGGGTTATTCGCGGGATCAGGATCACCACTCTTTGCAGCCATGTAAAGTTCACGAGACAATTTCTGGAAAATTTTCCCACGTTTTGAATCTTGTGCATTTTTACGGCCTTGAATATTATGCCACTTTGAATGTCCTGACATTCGCTTCTCCTTCTTTCATTAGCAAACTTGGTTAAAACCGTTATTAATCATATCAAAATCAAGTTGCTTGCGCAAGTCCAGCAACGTAATTGTCAAGATTTTAACGTGATTTAGGAACCGAATAATGATGCTGCTTCTTTTCAGCACGACGTTCTAATATCCGCACAATAATTGACGCAAGTATCACACCACATAATACCCCAATTGAATCTAACATCACATCTTGAATCATTGGTGTCCGATCACCGGTTAACAATTGATGAAATTCATCAGTGGCCGCGTAGCCGGTACAACTTAACCAAATTAGTATGGCTCGGAACCATTTATTCGGCACCCAATTAGTAAGTCCCCAATAAGCAAATAATCCTAATAGAAAGTTACTACTAAAATGTGCTATCTTGCGCAGAATAAATTCAATCATTTCAGTGAAGCCTACCGTTTTAACTGAATAAATACGACCCCCGTAATTAATTTCAACAGGATCCAGCCACCGATGTAACCAATTCAAATTGAGATGTCCTAATTCTGGCGTTACGGTTTGTTGTTGATAGGTCATAGATGAACTAATAAAGATCAGAATCATAATGAGAATTGCTAAACAAAAATAAATCTTTTTCCACTTATGGCTCATAAACATCCTCCAACTAGATTAACCTGGGGTAATTCCTAATTGATTCATTTTAACATATCCGATTTCATCAGGATCAACAAAAGACCAATCATTGCCGTCATTTTTGCACGATTAACCGCTTTTTCTTCCGTCATTCTCCAATTTGTGCTAAATTAAAGCTGTTCAAGTTCTACACAATCCAGATTTTAATCCCTGAAAGAAGACTATCTATGTTTCCTGAATTAGAAAAAGCATTACGCAAGCATTTCGCGCCTTATCAGAACAGTGATGAAAATACGCAACTATTTACCAGCATTCTCATTGATTTAACTGAAAATACTAAAGAAAAAATCACCAATGGTGTCCCTGAAAAGCAAGCATTGGCTGAAGCTATTGCTAGTTTAAATGATTTGGACGACTTATTAAAGACGATTCAGACACAAAGTAGTGGTACAAGTATTGATAGCAAACAATTAACGCGATTTTATGACCGCTTCTTTGCGACAAAATTAGTCAATTCACTGACGGTTGATGTAGCCCAACTTAATCAAATCATTCTAAATTATCATACTGCCACAATTATTGTCACTGAAACACAACAAAAAACGCTCATCATCAATGAATACATGAACCATGATCGACCATCATTGTATGCCCAACAACACCTTGATGGTGATAAAGTTAAAATTGAACAAAGTGCGCGTGGTGGTGCATTTGCTTTTATGCGAATTCGAGTTGAAATCGCAATTCCCAAATCATTCACTGGTTTTATTTATCTCAACGATAAAAGTGGCAGCATGCTGCTCAACGATTTAACCAGTCATTATATTCTCGATTGCAGTACCGACAATGGTTCAATCATTGCGCACAATCTTGACCTGGCCCAAATTCATATTCAGGCAAAATCTGGTTCTGTTAAAACCGCCTTTTTGACCGCCGAGCAAATCGTCTTGCGCAGTACTAGTGGTTCGATTCAATTGATTCATAGTCATGGAACAACTGTGAACAGTATGGTTAGCACGAAAACGCGTAGCGGCGATATTTTATTAGAACATCTTGAGGCTAGTGAAATTAATGCTGAAAATCGCAGTGGCAATATCACGTTGAACTTTGCTAACGCTGACACCTTTAATTTGCTAGATCACAGTGGTCGTGTGGCGGGAACTGAATTATCCGGTAGTGGTCGTTTTCAGTCCACTAGCGGAACAGTAACATTACGCTTCAAACAGGTCAATCGCGATATTTCAGCTATTTCCAAAAGTGGTTCGATCAGAATCGGTTTACCGTTTGATAGTGAATATAGCTTTAAAGCTAATACTACTAATGGCAATGTTTTTCTACCCTATGACACGCAATACAATGCCGGCAGTAACCGCCGGCAAAAGAGCGGCCAACATGGTAATAAGCCAAGCTTTAATCTAACCAGCAAAACTGTTAGTGGTAACATTCAGATCAACTAAATTCTCGATAATTCTTAATTTAAATGAAGGCACAAAGATGATAACGACTTTTTAAGTGGTCGATTATCATCTTTGTGCTCTTCTTTTCGTTTAAAAAATTTGCTCTAAGTCAAATTTAACCGGTTGTCGTAGTGTAATTGTTGCGGGCGTTACATCACAATCGTAGGCTAGAACTTGTACGCCGGCTTGTTGAGCAGTTTTAATTGTTGCAGCCAATTCCGATTGTAGCTTAGCGTTAATCGTCAGTGCGTCTATTCCGATCATTTGGACAATAAAGAGCAAAAATGCCTGATAACCTGATCTTTGTGCGGTAGTTAGGGTATGAACATGCTTCAAGCCCCGCGTGGTAACAGCATCAGGAAATGCGGCCAAACCATTGCGTTCAAGTGTCACACCTTTAACTTCTACGAAAAATTTGCGATCATCAACAAAACTACCAGCGATATCTAACCGCGAATCCAGATAAACAACCTCTCGTTGCACCGTCTTAATTTTTGGAACACCAGGTAATGTGATGAGGCCACTTTGCAATCCATTAGCTGCTAAATCATTAGGAATTTGCGAATCAATATTAATCCAATTACCATTTTTATTAACAGCGATTAAATCGTAGGCCGTCTTGCGCTGAGGGTTATGATTATGGGTTATGGCCACAGTAACACCGGGAATTAACAACTCACGACATTTACCGGTATTCTTAACATGAACCGTAACTTGCTGATCAGCCAGCTGACAAATGGCAATAAAACGATTTGGACGTTCTTGAAAAATTGCTAGACTCACTTCAGGATATTCCATGTTAGTCACCGAAAACTTTCAGCAAAGCTTGGGCAACGCCACCCTCATCATTAGTCGCTGTGACAAATTTAGCGATCGACTTAACTTCAGGGATACCATTTCCCATTGCTACTGGTAAACCGACATAATTCAACATGGCTAAATCATTCTTCTGATCACCAATTGCCATAATTTCAGAAGCGTCGATCTTCAATTGAGCCGCTAATTTTGCTAGACCAGACGCTTTAGTGGCAGATTTAGGCATCACATCAATATAACCACGATCTGACAATAAAAAGTTGTAGCGATTGGTCATTTCGACTGGCAATTCCTTTAAGAAGTGGTCAATTTTATCAGGTTCATCAATAAACATACACTTAGGAATTAACAAATCCTGCGGTAATTCAGCCACACGACGAATTTTAATTGGTAGGTTCAACAAATACGACTCGGTTGTTACAACCGTACTAATGTCATGACTCGTCGTATAAATTGCTTGATCATTTTCGATATCCAAATTAACCGCGTATTGCTGGGCCAATTTTTCCAAAACTAAATAGTCGGCAAAGCTAAAAGATGTCCGTGATAGAATTTTCCCGGTCACACTCTGAACTAAGGAACCGTTGAAGGCCACTACATATTGATCAGCACCAGTTAAATCTAATGCCGCCAATTCTGACTGTAGGCCTGACAAAGGTCTTCCAGAGGCAAGAACGACTTTAACACCGCTAGCACTAATTTTTTTGATAACCGGAATATTCTGTGGTGCGATCACATGCTGAGAATTTAATAAGGTGCCATCTAGATCGATTGCGACTAACTTAATCATTTCAAAAATACACTCCATTTTCAGAAAAATAAAAGGACACGTCCATTATAGCAGGAACGGTCCTTTTTGTAGAATATCGTTATGAAAGCCGAGACAAAAATCTCAGCTGCTTTGCTGCAGTGCATTGTCAGAAGAAAACATGAGGTCAACCTTCTTCAAACTTCAAATCACCATCTGCTCCACCAAAAATTTAGTCAAGCAGAGCGATTAGATTCAGCGGCGGACTTAAACTAATTTTCACACCATCTCTGCATTATTGCACGTGCCATTCACTGCGTAACATTGAGTAAACATTCAAATCAAGCCATTGATCATGAATTTGCTCGGCGTGTCGCTCAACCCCATCAAAGTGAAACCCAGCATGTTGAATAACTTGATTACTAGGACGATTACCCACGGCGGCTTTAAGCACAATTTTTTCTAAATCATATTCAGTAAAGCCAATTTTCAACAATGCGGTAACACAACGATGCATGATACCGCGATGTTGAAAATCTTGTCCCAATAAATAACCAATATCTGCCGAACGCGTTCTCTGATCAAATTTGTTAAAGCTGATATTGCCGGCATATTGATCGTGGTACCAAATACAGAGATTTAAACTCTGACCAAGTCCAAAGTGTTCCAGAGAAGTTTCAATAAATTGCCGCTCTTCTTCCGCTGACTTCATACTATCAACCCACGGTAACCACTCACTAAGATAGTCGGCATCCTTTTGAATCATTGCAAAAATAGTCTCGGCATCTTTTAAACGTGGCAAAGCTAATTTAATTTCAGCATCCACTTGATAACTAAACATGATTACAACTCCTTCAGTTCACGGCGCCAATCACGCGACCACAGCAAGCCCATGACACCCTCACCAGTATGAACGCCTAAGGTTGGTCCTAAATGACTCTGCACGATTGTCAAATCAGCATCGCGTTGCTGTAATTGTGCGACCCATTCAGTAGCTGTTTCTGGAACATTACCATCAATCACGGTAATTTGTAATGGATAGTCAACAGCAGCTTGTGCTTCATCAAAATCACGCAACGCATGGGCAAAAGCGCGCCGCATTGTCCGCTCCTTACCAGCAACAACAATTTTACCAGCGTCGTCGAACGTTAACATCGGCTTCACCTGCAATAAGTTACCAATCAATGCACTCGTGTTAGAAATTCGGCCCGTCCGTAACAGGTGCGATAAATTGTCCACAATAAAATCAAGGCCAATCGTCTGGCGTAGCGCCGCAAGTTTGGGCAGAATTTCGGCAGCGTGTTCTCCTTGGGTTACTAAATAAGCAGCGTACCGCACCAAATCTGCCTCGCCGGCACTGGCAATCTTAGTATCAAAGGGATAAACCTTAATATTGGTAACGGAAGGTGCGTATGCGCAAAGGTTTTCATAAAATGTCGTAATACCACTGGATAAATTAATACAGAGAACTTCATCGTAACCAGCTGCACTTAGCTGATCAAACGCACCTTGCATTTGATGCATGGTAATCTGTGCAGTTGTTGGTAATTGCTCTTCTTCATGTAACCGTTGGTAGAATTCTGGCGCCGAAATCGTAACGTTCTCTAAATATTCTTGTTCACCGAAAATAACGGTGATTGGCAACATCGTGACATTCATGGCCTCCGCTTCTGCAGGTGTAAATGAAGAGGCACTATCTGTTAGTACAGCCGTTTTCATGTTTTTTCTCCCAGTGTTCGTCTTTATGTTTATTTTACTGGATTACTCTGAAATGTACAGCGTAATATTGAAAATAGCTGAAAACCATGCTGAAGTCCTAGTAGTTATTGCAACTAACAAACGATTCTCAACACTGCTACAGTGTTGTAAATGACATACAGTTAGCCCTGACTCGAAGCAATTAAAAACAATTTTTTTAGATATGAATCTTGAGGTCAGTAATCAATCACTAAGATCAACCTCAACACTGCCGATAACGCTCTGCCAATGCAAGATGGTAGCGTATTTACGCGCGACTAATAAATAACCGGTCAATTTTTTTAGCCATGGTGTTATTAATACCTTGTTTATTCTACGGTGACACTCTTTGCGAGATTACGGGGTTGATCAACATTCAAACCGCGCTGTAAGGTGGCGTAGTAAGCCAACAATTGACCACAGACACCAGTTAACAACGGCATTAATTCTGTTGCTAATGTCGGCAGAATAATTTGATCTTGTACTTCCTGACAATCTTGATTGGCAATCACCAAAACTTTTGCGCCCCGTGCAACAACCTCCTGAACATTACCACGCGTGTGCGCCGCCGTTGATTTTTCAGTAATAAAAGCAATCACTGGTATCCCTGGTTCAATTAACGCAATGGTACCATGCTTCAATTCGCCGGCAGCAAAGCCTTCTGTATGAACATAAGAAATTTCCTTTAATTTCAAGGCTGCTTCTAAGCTAACGTCATAATCAACGCCGCGACCAATATAAAAGGCATCATTAATTCCACTTAAATAATTTTCTGCTAATTGGGACCAAGTTTCTTTTTCAGAGACCAAGGTTTCCATCCCGTTAGCCGCTAAACCTAATTGGGTCAATAAATCAAAATTTTGTGCCGCTTTGATGCCTAACTTCTCGCCAAGCGCCTTGGCCAACGTGGCCTCAACTGCAATTTGTGCTGTATATGCTTTCGTTGAAGCTACCGCAATCTCTGGTCCAGCATGCAGTAATAACGTGTAATTAGCTTCACGAGCTAAAGTCGAATTTGCTGAATTGGTTATCACTAGAACCGGTAAATGGCGACGTTTAGCCTCAACCAACACTTGGCGACTATCTGCAGTTTCACCACTTTGCGATAAGAAAATAAAGAATGGTTTTTCAGAGAGAATTGGCCAATGGTAACCAAACTCGCTGGCCACGCCAACCTCAGTCGGAATTTTCGTATAGCTTTCAAATAATCGTTTGCCAACGAGGCTCGCATGATAACTCGTTCCTGCAGCCACGAAGTAAACGCGATCGGTATGACTTAATGCGTTCAATAATTCCGGATCAATAATTGCTTGACGGTGGTCATCGAAATATTCCTGACCAATTCGGCGCATCACGACTGGCTGTTCATCAATTTCTTTAAGCATAAAAGTTGGGTAACTACCTTTAGAAACGGCAGAATGATCGATCGTTATTTGTGTCATCTCACGTTGCTGCAATTGACCGTCAAGATTATAAATTTTAACATCATCTTGGCGAACAACCGCCATTTCTTGATCATGAAGTTCTAAATAGTCTTCAGTTTGATCGTAAGTGGCAAGTGCGTCGGAACTAACGAGATTAAAGTTTGCACCAATGCCAATTAACAGCGGACTTTTATTTTTCCCGACAAAAATTTGATCGGGCTGTTCTTGATCAACTAGCAAAATTGCGTAAGAACCGTCAAGTAATTGTAACGTCTTTTGAAACGCAGCAAACGTACTCATGTCATCATGTTCAACGAAATGCGCGACTAATTGCACGATAACCTCAGTATCAGTTTGACTAGCAAAATCAACGTCACTTAAATAGTCACTTCGTAATTGATGATAATTATTAAGCACACCATTATGCACTAAATAAAAGCGTTTAGAGTCAGAAAATTGCGGATGAGCGTTGGCCACACTAGGCTGGCCGTGCGTGGCCCAACGCGTATGGGCAATACCGACTGTTCCTTGCACGTCACTTGTCAATGCTGCCTCTAATTGAGAAATCTTACCGACCGTTTTCACTAAATAATCATGACCAGACTGATCGTTTACATAAAGGCCAGCTGAGTCATAGCCACGATATTCCAAACGTTTTAATCCTGTTAATAAAATATCCGTTGTTGAAGTTGAACCTATTACACCGACAATTCCACACATTATTAATCACCTTTTCATAATTGGTATATATCAATATTTTTTATTTTAAAAATTGGTACATCTGCAATTCTATTGTTTTGAAATGGCTATGTCAACATAAAAACACTAATTGGTCTATTTTTATTTCAAATATTGGTACACTTTTATTTTGACTTGAATTTCACGATCACAATTCAGCACAACGAGTTGGTCGCATTAAAAAGACGCAATCAAAATTATGATTGCGTCTAATAAATCTATTTAATTAGTTAGTTAATCTCTGAAAAAACAAGGTTATTTTTCAGGCTATTTCAAAGACTACTCAACGCCGATTTCGTTGCGCACAACATCGGCAATCTGATCAACATACTTCTCGACCAGGTCAACAGTCGAAGCTTCAGCCATTACACGTAATAATGATTGTGTGCCACTAGGTCGTACCAAAATACGGCCATCACCAGCCATCTCTTTTTCAACTGTATCGATTGCTTCAACAATTGCTGGATGATCACGCCAATG
The DNA here is from genome assembly GCF_003946695.1 of Lapidilactobacillus bayanensis. Taxonomy (GTDB): domain Bacteria; phylum Bacillota; class Bacilli; order Lactobacillales; family Lactobacillaceae; genus Lapidilactobacillus; species Lapidilactobacillus bayanensis. The sequence continues at coordinate 47,509 of NZ_RHOX01000013.1, forward strand.
CTTTTTGTCACTCACTTTGACGTTAACTAATTTCTGGGGATAGGTTTTAACGGGAGCAGCCAATTCAGACAACTTTTTGCCTGTTTGTTTCATGATATTTAATAATTGGATCCCGGTTAACATGCCGTCGCCGGTATTATGATAATCAAAGATGACAATATGACCAGATTGTTCGCCACCTAAATTATAATCATGCGCACGCATTTCTTCAACAACATAGCGGTCCCCAACTTGTGTTTGCACTGACTTCAAGCCTGCCTGTTCAATGGCCTTATATAAGCCCATGTTGCTCATAACAGTGGTCACAATCGTATCGTTCTTTAAACGCCCACGTTGTGCAAAATAAGTACCTAAGACGTACAAGATCTTGTCGCCATCGATAATATTACCCTGTTCATCAACGGCGATACAACGATCCCCGTCGCCGTCAAAAGCTAATCCGACGTCGGCGCCGCTCTCAACGACTTTGGCTGCTAATTGCTCCGGGTGAGTTGAACCAACATGATCGTTAATATTTAGACCATTAGGATTCGTGGCAATTGTCTGGAAGTCCGTATCTAAATCAGCAAATAAACGATTAACTAATTTACTAGTCGAACCGTTGGCACCATCAACAACAACTTTGATATCGGTTAAGTCATCTGAAACGGTCTGTTCGATGAATTGAAGATACTTTTGGGCAGCCTCTGGATAATCATCAACTGTTCCTAAACCAGCAGCTGCAGGACGAGGTAATGTATCTTCCGGTGTGTCTAAATACTTTTCAATTTCTTCCTCTTCTTCATCTGACAACTTGTAGCCATCAGGTCCGAAGAATTTAATACCATTGTCTGCGGCGGGGTTGTGAGAAGCAGAGATCATGACGCCTGCATCTGCTCCTTGCGCCTTAACCAAGTAGGCGACAGCAGGAGTTGTGATGACCCCTAGCTTTAATACCTCAATTCCCACGGATAACAAGCCCGAGATTAAGGCGTACTCTAACAATTGACCAGAAGCACGCGTGTCACGCGCAACTAAAACACGTGGAACCGCGTTTTCTCGATCTTCACCTTCTTGAGCATGCTGAGTCAATACATAACCACCACAACGGCCTAATTTAAATGCCAATTCAGGGGTTAATTCTTGATTTGCAATTCCCCGAACACCGTCAGTACCAAAATATTTAACCATTATTATCTCTCCTAACATTTACCAACATTATTCAGAATCATCGCTTGTTGATGGCGATGTACTATTACCCACTGAAGAAGATGAAGAACTACTACTTGTGGTTGAATCATTAGAACTATTGCCATCTGAATCTGATGAATCAGTTGAACTATCACCAGAACTTGAACTACTAGATGAAGTAGTGTGGCTCGACTCGCTAAAGCTTGAAGATGTTTCAGAATTAGATTGAATGACCTGAATATTTACCGCAATCGAGCTAGGATTAGTTCGTATCACACCCTTAGGCTTGACTACTTTAACCGTCTTTTGCGTGTTGTTGCTAATCCCTTTCACATTGACGTCTACTTCAAGCGTCTTGCCCAGTTTATCCAACACCGATTGCGGTGCATAAACCGTTACTGAATTGACGGAACTAGTCAATGAGTAACTCTTACTCGAATCACTCGAAGAACTTGGTTCAAAATCAAGCTTCATCTTTTTGCTAGGTAAATAAACGGGTAATTCCACGTGGGCCGTTTGTGGTGTCAATAAGACATCCACCGTGTTACCATTTTTATCTAATGCTTCCAACAAGACTTCTTGTTCAAAATTGGTTGTGGTATGATCGCTTAAATTCAGATTGGCTACAACTTGCTTGACGCGCGCAACTTCACTTTTAGCACCGGAAACTCGAACTGTTGAAGGTGTAATATCCGGCGTATTGGTTAAGTAGCCATCCGCAATTTTACTCGACTTATAGTTAACCTGGATTGGAAAAGTCTTATCAGCACGCGTGGCAATTTTCACTTTGACTGTTGCTGGCTTAATAACGTAGGTTAATGATTGATTAAGCCCGGTCTGTTTAATTCGAACAGTGTGAGTCCCAACTTTCAGATGGCGCACATCAATATAAACGCGAAAATTCCGCGTATTCTTAGCGGCGATAACATTTGCCTTTGAACCAGCAATCGTAATGGCAACTTTTTCTGGATAACCAGTAACATAATAGGTGTCAAGATCAGCATCAACTTGTAGATTCTCACTGAATGTTTCTTTCGTGTTGGCTACTGCAGTTTGTTCAGGACTTTGACTGGAACGTGTCGAACCAAGATTTTGGTTAGTCACATAAACAAACAACAATACTGCTAAGCCTAACGACAAGACGCGGTAGACCCAAGGCCGGTTAAAAAAATCTTTCATTTTTTAGACCCACCTTTCGTAAAAACATCGCGAACTTGTTGTAGAAAATTCTTCTGTTCTTCCGTACTATCCAAATGAGCGTGTAAATATTTCAGATAATCTTCGCGACTTAACCCTTGAATTAATTGACTATTCTTGGTGATGGTCACTTCACCAGTCTCTTCAGAAACAACAATCGTTAAGGCATCGGTTACTTCACTAATCCCGACTGCAGCACGATGTCGTGTTCCCAACGACTTAGGAATCATATTGCTATCAGAAAGAGGCAAGTAAGCTGCAGCAACCGCAATTTTATTATCCCGAATGATAACGGCGCCATCATGCAACGGCGTGTTAGGGATGAAAATATTAATCAGTAATTCGCCGGAAACATCAGCTTCCAAAGGAATTCCTGTTTCAATGTAATCCTCTAAGCCAGTATTCATTTGAATTGTCATCAAGGCACCAATTCGCCGTTTAGACATATATTGAATTGCTTTATCCAATGAATTAATAAACTTATCAATTTCCTCTTGCGCATGATGAGTCCCACCACCGAAAACCTGACTACGCCCTATTCGCTCCAAGGCGCGCCGAATCTCCGGCTGAAAAATCACAACTAAAACCACGACTCCCCAGTTAATGACCATGTCCATAATGTAAGAAACAGCATGTAAGTTCAGGAAATAACTGATGGCTTTAATTGCAATAATGACGATAATACCATTGAATAACTGCACAGCTTTAGTGCCCCGCACAATCATAATCAACTTATAAATGAAATACCAAACGACCAGAATATCGATTAAATTAGTAAAGTTCTGCAGCGAGATCAATTGACCCCAATTAATACTCATATGAAGACTCCCCTCACAAAAGGATACAAACCCGCGTGTCCGAAATTAACCCATCATCTTCAACTGATCTAACTGCTTCCAAGTCGTTAACAACAACCGCAGTTAGTCTTCAAGATTATTCGATTATTTTAACGAACACAACCATATTGTTAGTTTATTACAACGGGCCCATTTTAACAAATTATCACTAAACCAATTTAGTGTAAATGCGAAGTGGCTGGCCCTAGAACTGTTTTGTTGTGATTCTTCGCGCTTACACAAAGGTTACATACGAAGTGTAGCGAGTGCCATGAGGAAAAATAAATACTTTCGCTGGAACGTGGTGGGCACTGCTTGAAGCCAATTTTTTCAAAATTGTCTCCAAGACAGGACTTGTTGTAACAGCTAAAGCTGCAACAACAATCTCACCACTGAGCGGTATTTATTTTTCCTCACTAGACAAGCAAGATGGCAACCTTTGCGCAAGCGCTGAATTGACGAGTGATTGAATCACCTTCAATTTTGAGAAGTAAAAACTTTGAGAAGTAAAAGCTTGAAGTTTAGTTGCACTAACGCACTCTAGTCAGTGCCGGAGGAAAATCGCGGTTAGCCGCGGCATTCTTGTTAGTGGTTTACCACTTACAAGAAAGTTTGCATTTGAGACAAATCAGTTTTTGATTTGGCTCAAATCAAGCTCGCAGCGTTCCACCAGCGTATTTCCCGCAGGCACGAAGAAGCACAACATAGCAGTTTTAGGGTTTGCCGCTCTCAATAAAGCACACATTCAAACTAAATTGGGCTTTGATTTGGCTCAAATCAAGCTCGCAGCGTTCCACCAGCGCATTTCTCGTAGGCACGGAGGACCGCAGCATAACAGTTCTAGGGTTTAGAACGGCAATACCATAGTTTTCGTTCACACTATTCTTGATTAGCAATGGTAAAAGAAGCAACCATGATCAGCGATACATCTTAAATTTTAAGAATAGATCATTATATTCTTCGACTTTTTTAGCACCGAGATCCGCGTAGACTTCCAATTTCTTAATCGTACTTTCTGGCGGATAGAATTGCTTATCATTGCGAACACTAGCCGGCAATAATTTCTTAGCGGCTTTATTTGGTGTGGCGTAACCGACATATTCTGCGTTCTGAGCTGCATTTTCCGGACGGAGCATGAAGTTGATGAAGGCATACGCGGCCTTTTTATTCTTCGCAGTCTTCGGAATGACCATGTTATCAAACCACAAGTTGCCGCCCTCACTAGGAACCACATAGTGTAGATGCGAATTACCGGCTAGCATTTCGCTTGCTTCACCGGACCAAGTTACTGCAATCGGCGCTTCGTTTTGAATCATATACAATTTAATTTCGTCGGCGACAACGGCTTTAACGTTACCGGACAACTTATTGAGTTTACTTTGCGCAGCAACCATCTCGCTAGTATTGGTGGTGTTGACCGAATGACCTTGAGAAATCAAAGCAAGTCCCATAATATCTCGTGCTGAATCAACCAACATAATACTATCTTTCCATTTAGGATTCCATAAATCATCCCAGTGTTGCATTTCGCTGGCCTTAACCTTTTGATCGTTATAAATAATTCCTAACGTCCCCCAGAAATATGGAATGGAATAACGATTGTTTTTATCAAAACTCTTATGCAGAAACATCGGGTCTAAATTGTTAAAGTGAGTTAACTTGTTTTTATCAATTGGTAAGAGCAAATTAGCTTTGCGCATTTTCTCAATCATATAATCACTAGGAACGGCCAAATCATAGCTAGTACCGCCCTGTTTGATCTTCGTGTACATTGCCTCATTACTATCAAAAGTTTCATATTGAACGTGATACCCTGTTTCTCGCTCAAACTTTTTAATAAGCGCTGGGTCGAGATAGTCACCCCAATTAAACAAATTCAAAGTATTCTTGGTGGTGACACTCCCTTGACTTTCAGATAATTGATGACTGGCAAAAAACAAAATACCACAAAGTCCTAAAATTCCCAGCAACATTGAAAGTAACTTCTTCATGGCAGCATCACCTCAGTTCCCAAGGTGGCTTTGCCTGATTTCTTTTTATGACGCCGTGATTGTGAGTATTGCTCGATGAAATAGTAGCCGACGACTAGAATCAAAGCGAAAACAAACATCACTGCAGACAAGGCATTAATCTCCAAACTAATCCCTTGACGCGCCCGTGAATAAATTTCCACAGCCAAGGTTGCAAAACCGTTGCCAGTCACGAAGAAAGTCACCGCAAAATCATCCAACGAATAAGTAAAGGCCATGAAAAAGCCAGAGAAAATTCCTGGAGCGATAAACGGTACGATTACACGACTAAATGTTTGCCAGCGCGTTGCGCCTAAATCCATGGCCGCATTGATCAATGAGGAATCCATCTCGTTAACTTTAGGTAAGACGAGTAAAACAACAATTGGAATGGAAAAAGCAATATGAGAAATCAAGACGGACCCAAAGCCTAAACTAATACCAAGTGCTGTAAATAAAATCAAAAAACTCGCACCAATGATGACATCAGGAGAGACCATTAAAACGTTGTTTAAGGTCAGCAAGGCTGATTTAACTTTCCGCTGCCGCCGGGCCGAAATGCCGATTGCGCCCATCGTTCCCACAAGCGTTGCAATTAGTGAAGACAATAAAGCCACCAACAACGTGTTTAAGACAATAATAATCATCCGTTTGTCAGCAAATAATTCAGCGTAATGTTGCCAAGTAAAGCCGGTAAAGTGATTCATATCACCGCCTTTGTTAAACGAGTAAAAGATTAAATAGAAAATCGGAATGTAGAGCAACAAGAAAACGAAGACTAAATAAATTGTGCTAAAGTGTTTCTTTTTCATCTACAATTACCTCCCGATGTTTCTTCTTACGATCGTTCGTTAACAACATGATAATGAACATCATCACGATTAAAATCACACCAATGGTTGAGCCCATTCCCCAATTCATGGTTGTCATGAAATGTTCCTCAATCGCCGTACCCAAAGTAATCACCCGATTACCGCCAATTAAGCGGGTAATCATAAAGAGCGACAGTGATGGAATAAAGACCGCCTGAATGCCTGCCTTTACACCACTAAGCGTGAGCGGAAAAATAACTTTACTAAAAGTTTGAAAATTAGTCGCCCCTAAATCACGACTAGCGTTAACTAAAGCCGGATCCAATTGCACAATTGCATTATAAATCGGCAAGATCATAAACGGTATTTCAATATAGCTGGCGACTAACAAGAAACTCGAATTTGAGAATAGTAGCTGTTGCGGGCCAATGCCGATAAACGTTAAAAATTGATTAACGGAACCAGTTTGTGAGAGTAAACCAATAAAGGCGTAAGTCTTCAACAACAAGTTGATCCAAGTTGGCAAGATAATTAATAGTAGCCATAATTGTTGACGCTTAGTTTTGCTTAAGAAATAAGCCGTCGGATAACTAATTAACAAGGTCACCACTGTGATTAATAAAGCGTACCAAAATGAATTTAACGACATTTTGAGGTAAACCCAAGAAGTTCCGTAGGTCACATAATTTTGGAACGTAAATTGACCAGCACTATTCGTGAAAGATTGATACAAAATCAAGATCAACGGCGTGATGACGAATAATAAGATCCAAGCAAGATAAGGAACCATAAAGAATGAACGTGTTTTTTTCAACCTTTAATCCTCCTCGTACTGTTCTAGACGCGCATCGAAATCTGCCTCTTTCTCGCCAAAACGCATGACATGAATGTCTTCTGGTTCAAAAGTTAAACCGATTTTTTTGCCATCTCTAACTGGGTTAGTGGAATGAATCAGCCATTCATTGCCGTCTTCGTCATAACCAACAATCTCGAAATGATCGCCGCGAAACAATTGTGTATCAACTTCAACTACTAGTTTACCTTGTTCAGGTTTCGTAATATCCAAATCCTCTGGCCGCAAAACCACTTCAACTTTTTCACCGTGACGCATCCCGGCATCGGCACATTCGAAAGTCTTGCCGACAAATTCAACTTGAAAATCATCAATCATTTTACCAGGCACAATGTTACTCTCACCAATGAAATTAGCAACGAAGTGGTTAATGGGCTCATCATAAATATCTACCGGGGTCCCACTTTGTAAAACCTTGCCATCATTCATGACGAAAATTTCATCACTCATGGCTAATGCTTCTTCTTGGTCATGGGTCACAAAAATAAAAGTGATTTTCAAACGCTGCTGTAATTCGCGCAACTCATACTGCATATCCTTACGTAATTTCATATCCAATGCTGATAAAGGTTCATCCAGCAATAAAACTTTTGGTTCGTTGACAATGGCCCGCGCAATTGCGACCCGTTGTTGTTGACCACCAGACAGCTCGCTTATTTCGCGGTTAGCATAGCCTGGTAGTTGGACTGTTTTAAGTGCGTTCAACACTCGTTCGCGAATTTCTTTTACTGGTTTCTTTTTCAAGGTGAGGCCAAACGCCACGTTATCAAAAACATCCATGTGTGGAAACAGCGCATAATTTTGAAAAACCGTATTTACTTTGCGACGATTGGCAGGCAGGTCGTTAATCTTCTGATCTTCAAAAATCACCGTGCCTTCCGTTGCATCCGTAAAACCGGCAATGATCCGCAAAATTGTCGTCTTGCCCGAACCCGATGGTCCCAGTAACGAATAAAACTTGCCCGGTTCAATTGTCATGTTGATATTCTCTAAGGCTGTAAAACCATCATCATAGCGTTTCGTAATATTCTTTAATTCAATAATTGGTTTAACCATGATAACCTCCAATAATTGCACTGCTCGATAAAGTAAGGAGGAACAAAATTCCAGCTTTTTTATTGACTGCTCTCGTGAAACAAAACTCTGGTGCAAGTGCCCTAACAACACCAGTTGACGCAACTAAAAATCTGTCCCAGCAAATTGACTGGTTAATTGACAAATCCAATTTAGTTCTTGTTTGACTGCTTACAAATAAGATTCAGTTGCCACTAACAATAAGGTTACTGGCTTACTAAACGGATTACTTAATTGGTGCGGTTGCGTCGCTGGGAAGTATAAACTCTCGTGTAAATGAGCCAACACTTCTTTATCGCCCCAAGTTAACTTCACGCTACCTTTAAGAACATAAATGAAGCTTTCTGAAGGTGACGGCGCAAAACTTTTAAAGGCACCGCTTGGCTGAATCGTCAATAAGACCGGCTCCATGTCATGTTCATTCGACTCTGTCACCAACCAATTCAAATCGTAACCCAAATCTTCATCTTGATATTTAACCTGATCGTCAATTTTAAAAAGCACTTGTGAATCGGGCTGCTTATCTGAGAAGAAATCAGCCAAAGACACTCCGAGAACCGTCAAAATATCTTGCAACGTTTCAACAGTTGGCGATGATTGATTGTTCTCTAACTGCGAAATATAACCCTTGGTCAAATCCGTTCGTTCGCCCAATTCTTCTTGAGTTAGATTTTTCAAAATTCGCAGTGATCTTAATTTCTGTCCAAACTCCATTAATTCATCCTCAAATTTCTGCTAAACTTTTTGTCAGATAACTTTTTGTTTACTAAACCGCTCAATTATAACGTAACTTAATCCGACTGCCAAGCCTATCTCACCATCGAAATCATTAATTTAATCTAAATGTCATCTTAATAAGTCAGACTGCTAGCTTTCGCAAACAACAATCAAAATAAAGCGAATACATTCTTTCTTGGTTTTACGCGGCGAAGCAGATATAATAGACTCATCACTTAATCATTGGAGATGTCTTCTATGCAAAAAAAAGCACTGGTTATCTCACTAGTTGATTCGCAACCCGTTCCAGAAATCACGTCTGTCAAAATTCCTGACTTGCAGCCCGGCTATGTTCGCGTACAAGTTGCCTATAGCGACATTAATTACAAAGACGCCCTCACTTTGAAAAAGGACAGTGGCGTTATTCGTCAATTTCCCCGCGTACCCGGAGTTGATTTTAGTGGCTGGGTCATCGCCTCAAACGATCCGCGTTTCCAAATCAGGCAACAAGTTTTTGCCACCGGTTGGGATATCGGGGTTAATATTGATGGCGGTTATCAGGAAAGTGTTGATCTACCCGGCGGCTTTTTGCAACATCTTTCTGAACAACGAACCTTAAAAGAAGCGATGATGATTGGCACTGCCGGCGTTACAGCAGCCATGGGAATTACTAAAGTATTGGCAAGCACGGTAATGACTGATAAAGAAGTGCCTTTATTAATTACTGGCGTCACAGGTGGTGTCGGTGGTTGGCAATTGGCCATTTTAGCTCAGCTTGGTTACCATAACATTACCGTTGTTACCCGCCAAACAGCGTTAACGTCCCAATTAACAGCACTGGGAGCCACACGAATTGTCTCACCTGCCGAAGTTGGCTTAGATCCACTTAAGCCACTAGCCAAACAAAAATTCGGTGTTGTTTTTGACAACGTTGGTGGTGATTTATTAGGGCAATTGATTCCACAAATTTATCAAGATGGTCATTTGGTCGTCAGCGGCAATGCTGGTGGCATTAAATTGCAGACAACTGTGCTTCCCTTTATTTTGCGCGGCGTCACTTTATACGGTATTGATTCTGTACATTGCACGATTGAAGATCGCGAAGAAATCTGGCAATTATTCGATAACCACTTCTGGCCAACTGCTGAGAAACTGCCACTGATTACCGAAGTTGGTTTCAATGAGTTAATTCCCACGCTAGAAAGTTTTCCAACAACGCCACATTTAGGGCGAACCCTTGTCAAATTCAGAACCCGACGCCCTAAATTCCGCAATGATGATTAATCAAGTAACAACAGTCAATCGGTTTTAAAAAAATACCCTTAAAGATTCTGCATTGTCGTGTCGCCAATTATTAGACTGCTTGTCTAACAATTGGCGAACGCTTCAATTTGCAAATTCCTTAAGGGTATTTTTAAACGCTCATTCATCAAGTCGTACAACTAAAATTAATGCCGATTACAAAATTGAAATAGAAATCGTGACGTCCTTTATTTGATATTGAAATCCGAACGAAGCTTGCGTGTGAACGCTGCGCCCCGCACGTTTTATTCGACCAAGAATTTAGTCACAAAGAACGGTTAAGTTGCTCAGTAAGTTTGACCTTATTTCCGTCCAACTTTTTCTGGCTCAGTGCTGCTTTCACGACCGATAATTCGAACCTCTGGCTCTAAAGTAACACCAAACTTTTCTTTGATCGTTTTGATAATCAATGCGATTAAGTTCAAATAATCAGTGGCAGTGGCCTGATTGACATTAACGATAAAACCGGCATGTTTTTTAGAAACCTGTGCGCCACCAATCGTCTTACCTTGCAGCCCAGCCTTTTGAATTAACGGACCGGTATAATAACCGGTTGGACGTTTAAAAACACTGCCGCAAGATGGTAAATCTAACGGTTGTTTTGAAGCACGGGCCTGATTGTAAGCATCCATTGTTTTGCGGATCTTTTCGGGTTCACCCGGTTTTAATGCAAACGTTGCTGAAACAACGGTCAAGGGCGCCTCTTGCACAACGCTGTGCCGGTAACTGAAACGAATCTCATCGCCGCTTAAAACGTGCAAGTCACCAAGCTCATCTAGAACTTTGATTTCAGTGATCACATTGCTAACTTCACCACCATAGGCACCGGCATTCATGAAAACAGCACCACCGACACTTCCAGGAATCCCCGCGGCAAATTCCAAACCAGTTAACCCAAATTGACAAGCAGCTTCAGAAACTGTCATTAACGGCGTCCCCGCACTAACCGTCAATAAATTATCGGTCCGCTCAATCTCTTCAATCCGGGTCAACAAAATAACTAAGCCTTCAATACCACCGTCACGAATAATCATATTGCTAGCATTGCCCACAATCGTAACAGGCAACTCGGCCGTGCGAGCCCGTTTAATCAGCGCAGAGACTTCTTGGTCATTCTCAGGAAAGGCCAAGAAGTCTGCTGGCCCACCAGTTCTCGTAAAAGTATAGTGGCTCATTGGTGTATGTTCCAAAATTGGAATGTTTAAGTCTGAAAAAATTGACATGAAATCTTCCTCTTCAATACGTCCTCAATATTCTAACTAAGTCTAACAAAAAAAGGGCACGTTGACTATCAGTATTACTTCGTAACTGTTTATCTAAAACAACAACACACTTTGATTGATGCTCTTTTTATTATAGAACAAAATTTAGTTGGCGCTGCTATTTTAAAGACGATTTTAACAATCGCTAACAAATAGCCAAGTTATTGCTAACCATCAACCTAATTGTCATGACCAAATTGTTGTTTTGACATCAATTGAACCGCTGGGAGTAAGCCATCGCACTTTGACCTAAAATTTGTTACAATCAAGGGTAGTGAAGACTGTCTTAACAAGTCATTAAGGAGTTAACTAATGAAATTTATTTCTTGGAACGTTAATGGATTAAGAGCCGTTTTGAAAAAAGATTTTGAACAAACCTTTAAAGATTTAGACGCAGATTTCTTCTGTGTTCAAGAAACAAAAATGCAGGCCGGTCAAGTGACATTAGATTTGCCGGGCTACCATCAATATTTTAATTACGCCGAGCGCAAAGGTTATTCTGGCACTGCTATTTTTACAAAGTATCAACCACTTCAGGTCACCTATGGTTTAGGGATTGCTGAACATGATCAAGAAGGTCGCGTGATTACTTTGGAGTATCCCGTCTTTTATTTATTAACTTGCTACACGCCGAATTCTCAAGGTGAACTTAAACGTTTGCCCTATCGATTAGAATGGGACCAAGCCTTTCGCAATTATGTTTCACAATTATCGGCGAATAAACCAGTTATTTTTTGCGGCGACCTCAATGTTGCGCACGAAGAAATCGATCTAAAAAATCCCAAAACTAATCATCATAATGCCGGTTTTTCTAATGAGGAACGTCAAAGCTTCACCAAATTATTGGCGGCCGGCTTTACGGATTCTTTCCGCTATCTTTACCCTGACCAGATTGAACGCTATTCATGGTGGAGCTATCGTTTCCATGCTCGCGATCATAATGCTGGTTGGCGCATTGACTATTTCATAACCAGCAATGCCCTGCAAGATCAAATTAAAGATGCCAAAATTTTAGCAGATATTTACGGATCTGATCACTGTCCTGTTGAATTAGACACAACCGACTTAGGAGTCGAAGCTAAGTGAACTTTATCGCCATGGATTTTGAAACAGCTAATCGACAATCGGATAGTGCCTGCTCCTTAGCGATTGTTGCGGTTCGTCATAATCAAATTGTCAATAATTTTTACACCCTTATTGATCCACAAAGCAAATTCGATTATTGGAACACACGTATCAACGGAATTTCTGCGCAGACTGTCGCTGGTGCCCCTAATTTTGCTGAAGTTTGGCCGCACATTGCTCCGCTCTTCTCTGAAGATCAATTAGTAGCCGCCCACAATGCCCGTTTTGACATTAAAGTCTTGCAAAGTACTTTGGAACGCTATGATATCGAAGCACCTCACTTTTTAACCGTTGATACTGTCAAAACTAGCCGCAAATTATATCCCGAATTACCAAACCACAAACTAAATACCGTCGCTGATTATTTACAAATTCAACTAGATAACCACCACAACGCCCTAGCAGACAGCTACGCCTGCGCCAACATCCTATTAGCCGAAGTTAAACAATTCGGCCCAGAACCCATCAAAAAACTAATCAGCATTGCCTAGAGCGCGGAGAAAGTCTGGTTGACAACGAGCATTAAGAAAGCAATGAAAAAGTTCGTATTTTGAACTTATTCATTGCTGGCTTAAGCGGAATTGTCAGACTTTCGCAGCACGTTTCAAAAGCAGAGTGCGGAGAACAACGAATTGACTGTCTTAATTTAAACGGGAAGATCGCTGCGTGTTAGCGCAGAGAGATTCACGCTTAAATTATGCGCAGTCAGTTGTTCGTAGCACGTTTCAACTAGAGTGCGAAAGCCAACGGGTTGCTGGTCTAAATTTAAATGGAAAGATTGATGCGTGCCAACGCAAGGAGATTCACACTTAAATTCACTGTCGCCAGTTGTTCGCAGCACGTTTCAGCTAGAGTGCGAAGGCCAACGAATTGATTGCGTAGTTCTAACTAGGAAGCACAGCTGGGTGCCAACCCAGATGGGATTTCTAGTTAGACATAGCAATCAGTTGCCTTGAGCACGTTTCAACTCCAGAAATAATTAGCCCCATCTAATCTCACACAAAAATGAGGAACTAAATCCAATTTCTGGATTTAGTTCCTCATTTTTTTAATCGTCATTATCAAACTGGCTGTAATTTTACCTTTGTTCTTTAAAACAGTCTTGCCATTAAAATTGTCGTTAACAACTCACCGTCTTTACTGCGAAAACTTTGTGGTAATTCTCCTTCTGTCACGAAATCAAATTGGTGATAAAGCTTTTGTGCAGGTAAATTTCTTTTCTGAACATAAAGTTCCACTCGTTTTAACGAGGATGCTTCAGCAACCCAAGTCAAAGCTTCATCCATTAAAATTTGGCCCAACCCCTGATGGCGAAAAGCACGGGCAATAATAATGCCTAGCTCACCAACATGGCTGCGTTGATAACCATCTGGCGCAGCTATTCGCAAATAACCAATTAATTCCTTGTCTGCCAGCGCCACCAACAAGTAATTATTTGCTGATTCATAAATATCTGCTAACTCGCGAGCCATCATCTCTTCAGGAATATCCGCCGAAAAGTCATCGGTTTCTAATAAGTCGCAAGAAACAACCTCTACTTGCCAGAAACGTAATAATTCTGCGGCATCTTGAGGAATTGCCTGTCGAATTGTAATCTCTACCTCACTCATTTGACCACCGTTTCGCAAATTGACCGAGTAACACTTCTGAACGAGGTCCTTGAGCAGTCAAGGTGAATTGCCGACCATCGTCAAGCTTAGCCGACCGTTCAATCGTAATCGTCAGCACATCCTTAGGTAACACATCGGCGCCAAATTCTGGCCACTCAATGACACAAACACCTTGTCCTTCGAAATATTCTTCCAAACCAAGATCATCTGCTGAACTATGTTCTAAGCGATACAAGTCCATATGAAATAATGGCAGCCGACCATCGCGATACTCACGAATAATCGTAAAGGTGGGACTTTTAATTGCTCGACTAATCCCTAAAGTGCGTGCCAAACCGCGAGTAAACGTCGTTTTGCCTGCACCAAGATCACCTTCAAGTAACAGCACTGCACCAGCATATAACAACGGTGCTAACTGCTCACCAACTGCTTCTGTTTGTGTGGCACTAGTCGTTTCAAATTTCAAAGTCCTTACCTCTTGATATCAAAAAATTTTACAACAAAGATTGTGCCGCAGTAATAATCGCTAATTTATAAACATCTTCTTCATTAGCACCTCGTGATAAATCTGAAACAGGTTGATTTAAACCTTGCAAAATTGGACCGATCGCTTCAAAACCGCCAAAACGTTGGGCAATCTTGTAGCCAATATTACCTGACTGTAATTCTGGAAAAACAAAAACTGTGGCGTGCCCAGCAACTGTTGAACCTGGTGCTTTTTGAGCAGCGACTGATGGCACGTAAGAAGCATCGAATTGTAATTCGCCATCAATATCCATGTCAGGTGCCAATTCTTGCGCAATTTTTGTTGCTTCAGCAACTTTTGTTACTTCTTCCGACTTTGCGGAACCTTTAGTTGAGAAGCTTAACAGTGCAACCTTAGGATCAATATCAAACAATTCAGCGGTTTTACCGGATTGAACGGCAATCTCTGCTAATTCTTGAGCGTTTGGATTGATGTTAATCGCACAATCAGAGAATAAATAACGTTCTTCTTCACGGCCACGTTGCATAATGAACGCACCAGAAGTCCGTGAGACGCCTGGTTTCGTCTTAATAATTTGTAAAGCTGGACGAACAGTTTCTCCGGTCGAATGAACGATACCAGAAACCATGCCATCAACTTGTTTCATATAAACGAGCATCGTTCCGAAATAATTAGGATCTAACAAAATTTGCCGAGCTTGTTCTTCAGTCGCTTTGCCTTTGCGACGTTCAACAAATGTCGCGACCATTTTATCAAAATCAGCGACAGCGTAGTTATTAGGATCAATGACCTTAAGATTTTCGATATGAAAACCATTGTCTTTAGCGACTTTTTCAACTTCTTCTTGGTTCCCTAACAAAATTGGTTCCAAAACTTTGTCAGCCTTTAAACGAACAGCTGCACCAATGATCCGTGGTTCTTGACCCTCTGGAAAAACAATTTTAATGTTTTTTCCGTTGATTTTACCTTGTAAACTCTCAAATAAGTCCATGAAATTTCCTCCAATGCGAAAGCGCTTTTGTCTTCCATTTTAGCGCTTTCTGATCACTTCGACTAGCCCTATTTGTATATTTCGTATAACAGTTTAGGAAATCTGTTTCAAATTGGTTAGTCGTGTGGCCCTGGATCGCTAGGTAATTGCCAGTTAATTGGTGATTCGTTAAATTTTTCTAAGGCCTGATTAGCTTGAGAAAATGGCCGCGAACCGAAGAAACCACCATAAGCTGATAACGGACTAGGATGTACTGAGGTTAACACGACATTTTTTGATTCGTCAATAAAATCACGTTTGGCCTTAGCAGCATTCCCCCATAAAATAAAAACAACCCCACCCCGTTCCGACAATGCTTTAATTGCCTGATCAGTTAAAAGTTCCCAGCCTTTGCCACGATGAGAGTAAGCGCGGTGTGCCCGCACGGTTAAAACAGAATTCAGCAGTAAAACGCCTTGATCTGCCCAAGCTTTTAAATAGCCATGATTCACCGGGGTGGCGCCAACATCTGTTGCTAACTCTTTATAAATATTTTTCAAAGACGGCGGCACTTGATTACCTGGTAAGACTGAAAAACTCAAACCATGGGCTTGATTAGGTTCATGATAAGGATCCTGGCCGAGAATAACCACCTTTGTATCTTTAAAAGAGGTCCATTCAAAGGCCTGAAAAATATGATACATATCCGGATAAATAGTTTCAGTCTGATATTCCTGACGTAAGAATTGATGAAGTTGCGCGTATTCAGGCGATTCAAACACTGGTTCTAAAATCTGTTGCCAATCATTATGAATGAGTTCTTTCATCTTGAATCACACCTATCTCTAACAATAATCTACCAATATGCTACACTTTTATCCCCATTAACACAAAGCACCAGCAAATAATTCAGCAAATTCTTTATCCAACCTGCCACGTACTGAAACCTGCAAGTAATAGGTAATTATGCTACACTAAACTTAATAAATGACGAAGAATTGGAAGGTGATGTTTTGATTTCAATTATTGCTTCCGACATGGATGGCACCTTACTAAATGACAAAATGGAAATTTCTCCAGAAAATATAGCCGCCATCAAAAAGGCGCAAGCTGCTGGGATTGAATTTATCGTTGCCACAGGCCGCGGTCTCAGTGAAGCACAACCGTTACTTAGACAAGCCGGTTTAGACCCAGCTTATATTACACTAACTGGTGCACAAGTTTTTGATACAACTGGTCAATTAGTGGTTAACGAACCCTTAACAAATGAACTAGCCCAGCAATTAGCCCATGAACTTAAGGCGCAAAACTTCTACTTTGAATTGGTGACTAATCAAGGCGTTTATTCCGAAAGCAAAGTCCGCCGCATTCAAAACGTGGCTGATCTGCTAGTCAATCTTAATCCAGATACAACATACAAAATTGCGGTTGCTTTGGCTGCCGCTCGTTTAGAAATTATGAACATTAATTATGTTGAACATTACGAACAGATTTTAGATGATCCTGATTTCCAAATTATGAAAATTCTCGTTTTCTCTCCAGATGGTCCTGATATTTTCGATTCAATTCGACAAAAATATTCGCAGCACAGTGACATCGTGATTACTTCTTCATCGCCGAACAACATCGAAATTAATAGTATTAAGGCCCAAAAAGGATTGGCATTGCTTGATTATGCTCAGCAAAAAGGTATTGCTGCAGATGCAATCATGGCAATTGGTGACAATCTGAATGACTATTCGATGATCACGGCTGCAGGTGTTGGTGTGGCAATGGAAAATGCAATTCCGGCAATCAAACAAGTTGCTACTTTTACGACTGCGACTAATATTGGCAACGGCGTGGCACAAGCAATTGAATGGGCACTGGCGCAAGAATAGTGTCGTCTTTTGTTCACAGCGCCTTTATTTAAAATCGCTATTTCTGATGAGGTGATGTTTATGGCGGTTTATTATTTACTAAATCAAAATCCCAATGGCGTGAACAGCCAATTTATCTTTGATGAAGATTATCAACCAATCATGATCTTAACGGGTCAGTTTGACATCAGTCAAGGTAGCCTTAATCTACTCTCGATCAATGGTAATTATTTAGGCCGCGTTACGCAGATTAAGAGTAAGTTCTCACCCACCTATCAATTGGAAGCTCGACATAACCCGATTGGTCAAATGCACAAGCTTACTGCTGTTTGGCATCAGTTCACTTATATCTCTCAGCTTAATTGGACCGTTATGGGATCACTAGCAACGAATAGTTACCAAACTGCCCACGGTATCCGTAATATCTTTACCGTACAACCAATGGTCAACAAAAAAGGACTTGATGGCATTATGATCACGTTAGAAGTGCAGCAACAGGATTTAATTCCCGTCTTTTTGGTTGCGGCGACGCTGAATCAATGGTCACTAATTGCCCAACGCAAAACAAAGCTGAAATTTAACCCCTATCATAATATTGCTACCAATTAAAGCTACACCAATAAATAAAATAATTTCGTCAAAATAAGGGCCGCCAACAAATAATTAGTTTGTTAGCGGCCCTTATTAAAGTTGAAATTTCGTTACAAAATACAGCAATTAAAACAATAGATACTTCATTACAGCATGCTTAACATTATGAGCCGTATAACCGTGACGTTGTAAATAGCGATGAACATTACGTCCATTTAATAGCGTATCGGGTTGCACAATTATCGTGAAACCTAAAGCAACCAAAAATAACAGTAATTCAAACATTACCATCATCTCCTAGCCCAAGCATACAGCTTATAACCGCTTTAATCAAACGATAAAAGAATACCCTTGGCGTGAATCCTTGGTGTTGGAGCAAAATCCAATACTGGGGTTCATTTCACCCAAAGTAAAATTCTCTAAAGGTTATTTGTTAGGTGCTCACTTAAATCTGCTGAATCAAATGTTCATAACGATGAGAACCAATCATTAATTCACCATCAGAAATAAAACCGTGATGAACATATAAATGTTTTGCTTTAGCATTCCCAAAATCAACATTTAAACTAATCGTATGCTCACCTTTTGCACGCAAATAATTAGGAAGATAGTCTAACAACTGACCACCAATTCCCTGCTTTTGTGCATCTGGTGCAACCGCCAATGAGTCCAGATACCATTCACCAGGCTTGGTCTCTACGTCGGTAAATAATTGCGTCTCTTCAGGAATTCCCACTAGTTTTAAATATGGTCTTAATGTGTCGTCAATCGTTGCTTCGGCTGCAGCGGGATAACCAACACAAATACCTTGAACCTGATCAGTTTGATCATTAACATAAACTAAAGTTTGTTGATAACCGTAGCGATAGTACGGATCTTCAAAAGCTGCCGCTAATAAAGCCTGAATTTTTTCGTTACCAATCTCAGTGATGACATCTAATTCCATATCATTCAAAATCTGCATCAAAATGGGTACAAACTGTTCTGCATCTGTCTTCTTTGCGGGACGAATCATGATCTACTGACCTCCTTAATGAAGCTAGGACAAAAGTTGAAAAATTCAAAACAAACTTGGCACTGAAATAAAAATTTCCGTACCTTTTTACTTGCTATTGCCATGAGTCGAAAGCTTAAGTCCTGCTGCCAAACTCGCTGACAATCATTTGTCATTCGCCTTTTGTCCCTAACTCCTACTATTGTCATACCAATCCATTGTAGCAAATCGCAGTAAATTACGTCAAAAATCGCCCACGATTAATAGATTGAATCATCGTCAGGTTCCTCTCATCGAATTTGATTGCACACAACATTCACCAATCATACTAGTTACGTTTAACATGAAAGTACAACCATGAACATATTTAGCATAGCGCATTGTTCACGCTTTACAACTCACAACTTTTGAATTTTGTACGACTTTTGGACAGTTAACGAGTAGTGGTTAAATTTTGTTCAAAAGTCAATAGCCGCTGGCGAATTTGTTCTGGCGACTCTGCAAAATCACTCGTTGTCCAGATCTGCAACTCTGCCAGCAATGCCGCACATAATAAGCGCAACTGTTGTCTTTGATACTGATAACGACACCCCGCCCAAAAAGCACGGCAAAAATCTTCACGCGCCGCTGCTAGCCGCTCCGGTCCTACCGTTAAAACATAAATATTGCCAGCCAATACTTGATGACCAAATAAATAATCCAAAATATAAGCTGTTCCGGTTTTCCAATTTAGTTGCTGGCTCATTAAAGGCTGCACTAATTCATGACGAAACGTGAAGACGAGTGCATCGTCAAGCCCGCCATCGAAATGATAATATAAAGTTGAACGAGAAATTCTGGTTGACCGCAACAGTTCAGTCACCGTATACTTCGTAAATTGTTTCTGCGATAAGTCATCTTTAAGTGCATCCATGATCACAATTTTAGTTAATTGCGTCATTAATTCTCACCTCACAAACCTATTTTGAATACAATCTTACATAAAAAAGTAATCCCAAACCGCGAATTATCTTTATTCGTTTATTTCCAACTTTATAATAACATTTTCGGCCGGAATGTTCGGAAAAAAAATCAAAAAATGTAATCGATTTCTTTTTCAAACCGTCAAGACAACACCCACAAAATGTTGTATCATATTTGTAGACCTACCAATTATATTGTGTATGTTGTGGTCAAAACCGTTTAAAAGGGGCGAAACCGTTGGAGGTTACATTCAAAGATGTCACCTTGTCATATGATGGCAAGCGTGAGATTCTGCATCATTTGAACTTTACAATTCCAGAAGGAACATTGGTGTCAATTCTAGGTCCCAGTGGTTGTGGTAAGTCAACAACCTTAATGATGATCTCAGGATTATTAGCACCTACTTCGGGGCAAATTTTCTTTGGTGATCAAGATGTTACTAAGAAAGATGCATTGGCGCGAAAAGTTGGCATGGTATTTCAGAACTATGCTCTTTATCCACATTTAAGCGTCCTCGATAACATCGAATTCCCACTGAAGATGGCCAAAGTATCTAAGAAAGATCGCAAGAAAAAGGCCATTGAGTTGGCTAAGCTCGTTCATATTGACGATCAATTAGATAAAAAGCCTGGCGCTTTATCAGGTGGTCAACAGCAGCGTGTGGCGATTGCCCGTGCCTTAGCTAAAGAGCCTAGTCTTTTATTGCTTGATGAACCGTTGTCTAACTTGGATGCACGTTTACGAATCGAAATGCGCCAAGAAATTCGCCGGATTCAACAAGAAACAGGCGTCACTACGATCTTTGTTACCCATGATCAGGATGAAGCACTACATATCTCTGACCACATCATGGTATTAAATCAAGGGCATATTCAGCAATTCAGTTCCGCTGAAACCTTGTATGATAATCCTAGTAATTTATTTGTGGCTCAATTTATTGGCGAGCCCGTCATTAACACCTTAGATATTACTGATTTTGCTGGTGAACTCGATGGTCAAATTGACGCTGATATTTTACAACGGACGCAAAAAGTTGGTATTCGACCAGAAGCTTTGCAAGACCACAATACGGTAGCTAATACCTTGGCAACAATTACGACCAAAGTAACCCGTTCAGAAAAATATGGTCGTGAAAAGAATGCCTTGCTTGAATTTCACGGTCAACGTTTATTGACAACCGAAGTTCAGGCCGACGTTACTGACGGACAAGAATTACCACTCTATTTGCAGCGCAATGGTGTTTATCTCTTTGATAAAGACGGGGTGCGGATATTCGGTGGTGATCAGGATGCTTAATGCCAAGCCGACGATTAAATCAACCTTAAAAGCATTACTTTATTTACTACCAATGTTGGTTATCTCGATTACATTTAGCATTTATCCTATTATCAAGTCGTTCATTATGAGCTTCTATACTAAATACGATTTCTTCAAGGACATCGTCTCTCAATATGGCATTGATAATTTCAAATTTATTTTTGCTGACCCCGATTTTCATTTAGCAGTCAAAAATACCTTGATCTTCGTCGTGGGTGTGGTGCCATTAACTGTCATTATTTCATTAGTGATTGCCCTACTGCTCAATCGGATTAAATGGTTGGCTGGCTTCTTCCGCACCGTTTATTTCTTACCATTTGTAACAAGTACTGTCGCCATCGCACAAGTTTGGCACTGGATTTATAACAGTGATTATGGCTTGTTGAACTATTTCTTAGGATTTTTCGGCGTTAATGCCATTAGTTGGTTGGAAAGCCCTAAATACGCCATGTTAGCTTTAATTATCATGAGTGTTTGGAAGAACCTTGGCTTTAATATTATCTTATTCTTAGTGGGCCTGAATAATATTAACGAACGTTATTACCAAGCCGCTAAAATCGACGGTGCCAATGCTTGGCATCAATTTACCAATGTAACGATTCCATTACTCTCACCGATTACTTTTTTAGTTAGCGTTAATGGTGTAATTGGCAGTTTCAAAGTTTTCGATGAAATCTTTGCTTTATTCAACGGAACACCTGGGCCAAGTAAGTCCGCTTTAACAATTGTTTATTACCTCTATCAGAAGTTCTATACCGAATGGAAATACGGCATTGCCGCAGCCAGCGGTGTGATCTTGTTCTTCATGATTTTGCTCGTAACTGTCTTCCAGTTATGGTATAGCAAACGTCATGTCCATTATTAGAAAGGGGTAAACACATGAAATTAAAAGTGGCCATGGTTTTACGTTACGTGATCCTTATTTTGGGTGCTGCAATTATGTTGATGCCTTTCTTATGGATGCTGTCAACTTCCCTTAAGACTCAACCTGAAACAGTGAAGATTCCCCCTATTTGGATTCCTAAACATTTACTATTCAGCAACTACGTTAATGCACTTAAAGAAGCACCATTCGTTCAATACTTTATCAACAGTGTGATTGTCACTACCGTCACAACTTTGGGCCAACTGTTCACGAGTATTCTGGCAGCCTTCGCTTTCTCTCGCCTGAACTTCTATGGCAAAAACATTTTATTCGTTATTTTCTTAGGTACGATGATGGTCCCGGGCGAAATGTTGATCATCCCTAATTTCGTTACCTTGTCAAAAATGCACTTGATCAACACTTACGGCGCCCTAATTATTCCTTGGTTAGCCAGCTTCTTTACAGTCTTCACACTGCGGCAGACTTTCCAATCCGTTCCAGACCAAATTTATTATGCGGCTAAAATTGATGGTGCTAGCGACTGGCATTACTTATGGCATGTCTTAGTTCCCATCTCTAAATCAACCATTACTGCTGTCACTGTCTTACAAGTCATTGGCTCATGGAATGCTTTCATGTGGCCATTGATTGTCACTAATACAGAAAAATTGCGCACCTTGCCTGTTGGCTTACAAGCATTCACTTCAGATGCTGGGACCAACTATGCATGGCTCATGGCAGCATCGACGTTCGTCATTTTCCCTATGGTAGTTCTGTACATTTTCCTTCAAAAGTACATTATTGCAGGCATCTCAAAAACAGGATTGAAAGGATAGATAAAATAATGAAGAAGATAAGTTGGCAACGGGCATTGTTAACAGTTGCTTCGTTGGGGTTAGCTTTATCACTTGCAGCATGCGGTAGTAAATCTGCTAGTGATGCCAAGACAAAATCAGACGAACCAGTTAAAATCTCATTTTGGAATGGTATGAATGGTCCTTATCAAAAAGCTTTGAAGAAGATCATCAATGATTTCAATAGTTCACAATCAAAATATAAGGTTGTCAGTACTGCACAAGGTGATTACACCGCCTTACAACAAAAAATCATGGCCGCTGCTAAATCAAACAGCCTCCCTGTTATTTCACAGACAACTTATACAACCGTTCCTGACTATAGCAAGAATGATTTAATCGAACCTTTAGACAACTACATGCTTAAAGGCGACAACAAATTATCAAGCGCAGACTTAAAAGATATTTATCCTTCATTCCTAAGTAGTTCAAAATATCAAGGTAAGTACTACTCAGTGCCATTCAGTAAATCTGTTCGTGTTCTGTATTACAACCAAGATATTTTAGATAAATACAATTTGAAAAAACCAACAACTTGGGAAGATATCGCTAAAGACGGCGTCGTCCTTAAAGCACATGGCATCTATAGCATGGGCTTTGACAAATCTTGGGATATGGAATTCGAAGGTTTAGCTCGTCAAGCTGGCAACCCATTAATTGGCGTTAACGGCAAAAAAGTTAACCTAGATTCTGCCGATACTTTAAAAGCTGCTAACTTTATCATGGACATGGTTAAAGATGGTACTGCTAAAACAGCCGGCGAAGACTTCTACTGGACTCAAGCTTTCACTCAAGGCAAGTCAGCCTTCTACGCTGGTTCTTCAGCAGGTGTCACCCAAATGGTCGCACAAGCTCCTAAGTCACTTAACTGGGGCACAATGCCACTACCAAGTTACAATGGCAAAAAGGCTACTGAAATTGCCGGTAACGACATTGTTATGTTCAAGAGCGCCAGCGCTGATCAGAAAAAAGGTGCTTGGGCTTTCATGAAATACTTAATGTCAACCAAAGAAACGGCTAAGTGGGCCAAAGCAACTGGTTACGTACCTTTACGTAAATCAGCAACTGAAACAACTGACTTCAAAGATTACCTTAAAAAGAACACCTACAACCAAGCAGCAGTTGATTCACTTCCTGACGGTTTCCAATCAAATGCCTTCTTAGGTTTCTCTGAATATCGGACGAAACTTTTGGAAGCAGTTGACGCAATGTTAACTAAGAACGAACCAGTTAAGAAATCTTTGACTAGCTTACAAACAACGACTGAAAAGATTATCAAGGATAACAAACAATAACCTTTTTAGTTAAGTTGTATGTTTCTTTAAAAATAATCACATCATAATTAAACATAAATTTTTGAGATGCCTTAAAGGGTGACAACTACTTAATTGTTGTCACCCTTTTAAATACCCGAAAATTATCGGAAATTTTTTAATTCTTTTAATTTTAAGGATAAAATTTTGAAAAAGTGGTTCTTCGTGCCTGCGGGAAATACGCTGGTGGAACGCTGCGGAGCTTGATTTGAGCCGAATAAAATTCAATTCATCTTGAATGTGGGCTTCAGCAAACCCTAGAACTGTTATGCTGTTGTTCTTCGTGCCTGCGGGAAATGGCTGGTGGAACGCGCTGCGAGTATTGATTTAAGCCAAATCAAGGCCCAATTTGTCTCAAATAATCGAGTAGGAGGTAATTGATTAATTCAATTACCGACCTCTCACACCACCGTACGTACGGTTCCGTATACGGCGGT
>NZ_RHOX01000014.1 GCF_003946695.1 Lapidilactobacillus bayanensis
ACTAACGGTTCCGACTACTACGGCCCGCAACGGACTTTCACCGTCTAGTTGATGCCCATGCCGGGCGCACTGAAATTGTCGTTTGCGATTTATCGCTTACGACAAGGCCGAGCTTTAAGACAATCGTAGATTGGCTTAAAGTCGAGCCCACAGCGTTCCACCAGCGAATTCCCGCAGGTACGAAGAATAGCAACATAACAGTTCTAGAATTAGCATTCAGAATAAAGTTTATATTAGAGTTGAATTATTTTTCATACGGTTCAACCCAATACTCGCAGTTCCATCAACATATTTCCCATAGATACAGAAGAACCGCAACACAACAGTTTTTTAACATCCGGCCGATAACTTCAAAAGGATCTAAATCCAAAAAATAGATTAAGATCCTTTTCGTCTTAAGCAGAAGCTTGTTGCCTTTTTTCTGCTAGTTCATTTAATTTACGAAGTCGGTGATTGATCCCTGACTTAGAAATTGGGCCACTTGGTACTAATTGACCCAATTCACTCAACGTTTTATCAGGATAAGTCAAACGCAATTCGGCAATTTCACGCAGTTTATCAGGCAGTGTTTCAAAACCAACTGCTGCTTCTAAATACTTGATATTCTCAATCTGTTTGGCCGCCGCATCAATAGTTTTATTCATATTAGCGGTTTCGCAATTGACTAAACGATTAACCGAATTGCGCATATCTCGAACAATTCGGATATCTTCAAATTTCAGCATGGCATTCGTTGCGCCAATAACCTGTAAAAAGTCGGCGATCCGTTCGGCTTCCTTAAGATAACTGATATAGCCACTGCGCCGCTCTGAAGTTTTTGCATGCAAATTAAAACTGTTCATCAATTTCAATATATCAGCATTATGAGTTTCGTATAAAGAATAAATCTCTAAATGATACCGACTGGTTTCAGGATTATTCACACTACCACCGGCCAAAAAAGCACCGCGCAAATAAGAGCGACTTAATTCTTTGTCGGTCATAATCCACTCGGGAATATTCGGCTTGATCGTATATTCTTCGGTATTCATAATATCTAAGTCCTGCAACACCATCATCGTCTGCCGAATGACCCGAACAATATACTGATTATTCTTTTTTAATTTCATTTTACGTTGTACAGATAATTCAGCTTCAATCTGATAAACCTGCTTCAACAACGAATAAATACGCCGTGCGGTCGCCGGGTTTTCTGTCTGCACATTTAAAATAAATTGATGATTCGTTAGAGATAACGTCCCATTCATGCGTAATAACGCCGCTAATTCTGCGCGAGCATGAGCTGGATGAACTTCAAGTTGCGTGAGTTCTTTTTTTACATCACTTGCGTATGACGTCATTTACTCAAATCCTTATTTTCTAGTATGTTGAAAGGCCCGATTCAAGATTTCACTTGCCACTTTATCGCCATCATGGAAGACCCCATGATCATGGAGTGATAAGAAATTATCAGAAATCACACAACGACATTGTGCTTGTAAGCCAACAAAATCATGCTTAACTTGAGTCAAGTATTCATTATATTTTTGATAATCCAGAGCATCATCTGGAACTTTGCCAATATTAACTAAAACAGTATCCACATATTGACCACCCAAGTGTTCATTAATAACGCGAACGTGTTCGGCATCTGTAAAATGTTCCGTCTCACCCTTTTGAGTCATAATATTACAAATATAAATGAGTTCCGCGCTGCTCTTGCGAACCGCTTCCCCAAGGTTTTTAATCATTAAGTTCGGTAAAATACTTGTGAACAAACTACCTGGCCCCAGCACAATCACATCTGCTGCTGCGATGGCTTTTAAAACTGGTTCGACAGCAGTTGGTTCTTCATCAGGTGTATCTGTATCGGTAACCCAAACTTGCTTAATTTGTTTACGCTGACCGGAAATTTCCGTTTCTCCAGCGACAATAGTGCCATCTTCAAATTCGGCGTTCAACGTTAACGGCTCGTTTGAGGCAGGATAAACGTGACCATCAACAGCCATCATTTGCGACAATGTTTGAACCGCATCAAAAATATTACCCTGCATTTCTGTTAAGGCAGCAATAATCAAGTTACCAATCGCATGACCAGCAAAAAACGAGTCGTTACTATCAAAACGATATTGCAAAACATCTAAAAGTTCTGGATCTGCATCTGATAACGATACGATCACATTGCGAATATCACCAGGTGGGACAACGTTAATATAATTACGAATAATACCTGATGAACCACCATCATCCGCAACCGTGACAATTGCGGTTACATCCGCATTCTGTGCACGTAAGCTACCAAGAATAACAGGTAGGCCAGTGCCACCACCAATCACAACCACTTTGGGCCGACGACCTTTAATGACGCGCACAATTCTATTATTAGCTGTCATGAGCGATTTACCGTCTCTTTGCGTTTACTTAAATCGCGATGCGTAATGTCAACTGGATAAGCCAATTTGGCCAAATCTTCGCCAATTCTTTGAGCGAAAGCGACTGAACGATGTTGGCCACCAGTACAGCCAATGGCAATCGTCAAACTTGTTTTGCCTTCTTTTACGTAGCCAGGCATCGATGTTTTAAGCATTGTTAGTAATTCCTGATAGAAAGTTTCACTGGTCGGTTGGTTGAAGACATACTCAGCAACAGCCTGATCCAAACCAGTCTTTTGCTTAAATTCCGGCACATAGTAAGGGTTCGGTAAAAAGCGAACGTCCATGACGATATCTGCATCAATTGGCAACCCATACTTAAACCCAAACGACATCACTTCGACATGAAAAGTAGGTATATCTTGAATTTTAAAGTTCTTAAAAATTTCTTCACGTAATTGTCGTGGTGATAAACTCGTTGTATCAATGATTAATTGCGCGCGATTGCGCATTTCGCGCATTAAAGTACGTTCTTTAGTAATACCATCCATTAAGCGACCTTCCATTGCCAACGGATGTGAGCGTCGTGTTTCCTTATAACGGCTCACCAATTCTTCATCTGATGCATCTAAGAACAGAATTTTAGTCGTTACAAAGTTTGTATTCTCGATGCCAGATAACATGCTAATAATTTCGTCATAGAAAGCGCGCGACCGCAAGTCAATGACCAAAGCAATCTTAGTCACTTTGCCAGATTCTTTAACCAGTTCCCAAAACTTCGGTAATAAATTGGGCGGCATGTTGTCCACACAAAAATAACCGAGATCCTCAAAGGATTGCATCGCAACTGTTTTACCGGCACCACTCATCCCTGTAATAATAACTAAATTCAAAGTTTCTGCTGTCATCATGCACTTCCTTAATAAGTCATAACAATCCGGGCGTTCCATTTTTCATTGTAGCTTAGTCACCCGTGGAAAGCAACTAAGAGTGGTTATGCGGCAAACTAAAATTACTATGTTGCGGTTTTCTTCGTACTTGCTGGAAATGTGCTGTGAGATGTTGTAAGTGTTAGTTTAAGGCGAATGAAAAGCAGATTGACTTAAAAATTAAAAATGCTAAATCCTAGAACTGTTGTGATTGCGGTTCTTCGTGCCTACGGGAAATACGCTGGTGGAACGCTGCGAGCTTGATTTGAGCCAAATCAAAATCCAAACCTTGTTATAAGCGATAAGTCCTAGAACTGTTATGCCGTGGTTCTCCGTGCCTGCGGGAAATGCGCTGGTGGAACGCTGCGAGCATTGGTTTGAGCCGAATCAAAAACAATTCGTCTCAAACGCAAGCTTTGTTGTAAGTGGTAAACCACTAACAACAATTCCGCGGCTGACCGCGATTTCCCTCCGGCACTAACGAAAGAGATGTAGTGGTGTGATTTAGCAGCAAGTTTGTACTTCTAAAATTTAGAAGGTAATTCAACCACTCGTCAAATCAGCGCTGGTGCAAAGGTTACTATCTTGTCGAATTAGTGGCGGCGAAATAATACCGCTCAGTAGTGACATTAATGTTGGCAATTTATTGCTTACATTAAGGCTCGTATTTGAGACGATTGGCATTTTAATCGGCTCAAATCGACGCCCACTACGTTCCAGCGTAAAGTATTATTTCGCCGCTACGGCACCCACTATTTTCCATTTCTAACCTTTGCGCAAGCGCGAAGAAGTGCAACATAACAGTTCTAGTCTTTTAGCACGTTAACTTAATAGCAACAAATCATACTTTTATTTTCAAAACACTAACCAGTAGAATTATTTTAACCAAAAAAAGATATGATCCTTTCGAATCATATCCTCAATGTAACTTATTTATTTTCTTCTGAAACGAATTTATCGTCAACTGCATTCATTTCGGCTTCTTTTTCCGCCAGTGTACGTTTACGATCTCGCTGCAAAATCGGTTTAAGATACTGGCCAGTATAGCTTTCCTTAACCTCGGCCAATTCTTCTGGCGTTCCGGTCGCTACGATATAGCCACCACCTTCACCGCCTTCTGGACCAAGGTCAATCAAATAATCAGCCGTTTTGATCACATCAAGATTATGTTCAATGATCAGAACGGTATTGCCATCATCAACTAAACGATTTAAAACTTGCAACAAACGTTTAATGTCGTCAGAATGTAAGCCAGTTGTAGGTTCATCCAAAATATAAAGATTATGTCCCACAGATTGTTTATGCAATTCAGAAGCTAATTTCATTCGTTGCGCTTCACCGCCGGATAAAGTCGTCGCAGGTTGACCTAATTGAACATAGCCAAGGCCGACATCAACGATGGTTTGTAACTTGCGCCGAATCTTAGGGATCGCTGCAAAGAAATCCAAAGCTTCAGCAACAGTCATGTGCAACACGTCAGAAATATTTTTGTTTTTATAAGTGACTTCTAACGTCTCAGAATTATAACGGGTTCCATGGCAAACTTCGCAAGGCACGTAGACGTCAGGCAAGAAATTCATTTCAATCTTAATAATGCCATCGCCTTTACAAGCTTCACAACGACCACCCTTAACGTTAAAACTAAAGCGTCCTTTTGTATAGCTACGTAACTTAGCCTCATTTGTTTGAGCAAACAAGCCCCGCACATCATCAAATACTCCTGTATAAGTGGCCGGATTACTACGTGGCGTACGACCGATCGGACTTTGATCAATATCAATTAACCGATCAATATTTTGCCAACCGACAATTTTTTGATACTTACCTGGTTTCTCTGAATTACGATTAATCTTTTGTGCTAAGGCACGTTTCAAGATTGAATTTACTAGCGTCGATTTACCAGAACCAGAAACACCGGTCACCACGTCAAATTTACCTAATGGAAAACTAACATCAATTCCTTTTAAATTATGGTCAGCAGCACCAATAATTTTGACAGCCTTACCGTTACCCTTACGACGTCTTAATGGCACAGGAATAAACTTCTTACCAGATAAATATTGGCCGGTTAATGACTGTGGTGTTGCTGCAACTTCGTCAGGCGTACCAGCAGCCATTACCCGACCACCATTATCACCGGCGCCGGGACCAATATCGATCAAATAATCAGCCGCGCGCATGGTATCTTCATCATGTTCAACAACAATTAAGGTATTACCTAGATCGCGCATTTTCTTCAGCGATCCGATTAAACGATCATTATCGCGTTGATGCAAGCCGATTGAAGGCTCATCTAGAATGTACATAACACCTGACAAGTTCGAGCCAATCTGTGTTGCTAAGCGAATGCGTTGCGCTTCACCACCGGATAAAGTAGCGGCAGCGCGCGATAATGTCAAATAATCCAAACCGACATTCATTAAGAAGGTTAACCGATCTTTGACCTCTTTTAAAATTGGCTTGGCAATCGTCGCATTTTGCTCAGACAGCGTCACTTTTTGAAAAAATGGCAGTGCGTCTTTAACTGCATAATCAGAAACTTTGGCAATATCTTGTCCACTAATTTTAACAGCTAACGCTTGTGGGTTTAAGCGCGCGCCATGGCAAGTTTCACAAGTTAATTCGGTCATGTATTGCCGCATAACTTGACGTGTGAAGTCACTATTCGTTTCTTTATAACGGCGTTTCACATTATTAATAACGCCTTCGAATTCAACATCAACATCCCGCACGCCACCAAAATCATTCTCATAATGGAAATGGAACTTCTTGTCACCATTCCCGTATAAAACAATATGACGTTGGCGTTCCGTTAATTTATTAAACGGTTTATCCATGTTAATCTTAAAAGCATGGGCAGCTTGCGCTAATAATTCAGGATAATACTGTGAACTAATCGGATTCCACGGCGCCAAAGCACCCTCGTTCAAAGTTAATGTTGGGTCAGGAACAACCAAGTCGAGATCAACTTCCAATTTAACACCTAACCCATCACAATCAGGACAAGCGCCAAATGGTGCATTAAACGAGAATAACCGTGGTTCCATTTCGCCAACAGTGAAGCCACATAATGGGCAGGCATAATGTTCTGAAAAAACTAACATTTCCCCATCTATGACATCAACATTTGCATAGCCATCAGACAACCGTAACGCCGCTTCTAAAGAATCAAACAAGCGCGAGCGAATACCATCTTTAATAACTAATCGATCAACGACAATATCAATATCATGTTTCTTATTCTTATCTAATTCAAGTTCATCAGTGATTTCATGCATTTCACCATCAATACGCATCCGGACATAACCTTCGCGTTGAATTTTTTCGAATGCTTTCTTATGCTGACCTTTTTTACCACGAACAATTGGTGCGAAGATTTGAATCTTAGTGCGTTCTGGCAAGCTCAACACTTTATCGACCATTTGATCAACTGACTGGCTTGAGATAACCGTGCCATCATTAGGGCAAATTGGCGTGCCAACCCGTGCCCACAGTAAACGTAAATAGTCGTTAATTTCCGTAACCGTTCCGACAGTTGAACGGGGATTTTTTGAGGTGGTTTTTTGATCAATCGAAATAGCTGGACTTAATCCATCAATAGAATCCACATCCGGTTTATCCATTTGACCCAAAAATTGGCGTGCATAAGCTGATAGGCTTTCGACATAACGTCGTTGTCCTTCAGCATACAATGTATCAAAAGCAAGCGAACTTTTACCCGAACCGGATAAGCCAGTCATGACCACCAATTTATCCCGAGGAATGGTCACATCAATATTTTTTAAGTTGTGCGCTCGGGCACCATGAATCACAATTTTATCGTTTGGCAAACTATCCCACCTCAGTCTTTAATTCCAATAATGCATCACGCAAGTTGGCCGCTGTTTCAAAGTCCAGTTTTTTAGCTGCCTCTTGCATTTGTTGCGTCAAGCTCTTGATTAATGCTTTCTTCTCATCCTTACTCATTTCATCAAAATCAACCGACTCTTCGGCAACCTGATCAGATTCGGTTACTGACTTAGTGGCTTGAATAGACGCCCGAATTGGTTTAATAATCGTAGTCGGCGTAATATGATGCACTTCATTAAACTTCTCTTGGACGTCGCGACGCCGTTGTGTTTCATCAATGGCAACCCGCATTGAATCGGTGATTTTATCGGCATACATAATAACTTTACCATGAGAATTACGCGCAGCTCGACCAATCGTCTGAATCAAAGGTCGTTCGGAGCGCAAGAAGCCTTCCTTATCTGCATCTAGAATTGCCACTAAGGAAACTTCGGGTACATCAATCCCTTCACGTAACAAGTTAATGCCAATCAAGACATCGAACTTGCCTAACCGTAAATCACGTAAAATTTCCGTTCGCTCCAGGGTTTTAATATCACTGTGTAAATATTTAACCTTGATTCCCAGATCCTTCAAGTAATCTGTTAAATCCTCCGCCATTTTCTTCGTCAAGGTCGTGACAAAAACGCGTTCATTCTGTTCGGACCGTTTATTTATTTCGCCAACTAAATCATCAATCTGTCCCATAATCGGTCGCACTTCAACTTGAGGATCTAACAAGCCAGTTGGTCGAATAATTTGTTCAATTTTTTCGTCCGTTTGTGCTAATTCATAGGGACCTGGTGTCGCAGAAACATATAAGATTTGGTTGACATGTTGTTCAAACTCTTCCAACTTTAGCGGCCGATTATCCAAAGCACTTGGTAACCGGAAACCATAATCAACTAACATTTGCTTCCGCGCTCGGTCACCATTATACATTCCGCGAACTTGCGGCATGGTCACATGGGATTCGTCAATCATAATATTAAAATCTTTCGGGAAGAAATCTAGCAACGTAAATGGTGGCTCGCCTTCAGCACGTCCTTCCATTTGGCGTGAGTAGTTTTCAATTCCTGAGGTGTAACCCATTTCTTGCATCATTTCAATATCATAAGTTGTCCGCTGTTCAAGTCGTTGCGCTTCAAGGAGTTTGTTCTCTGACTTCAACTCTTTTAACCGACCATCTAGTTCGGCTTGAATTCGTTTAATGGCAGCCCCCATCTGTTCGTCGTTGGTCATAAAGTGGGTCGCCGGGAAAATTGAAACTTGTTCTCGTTCACCAATTACTTCACCAGTTAAAGCGTCAACTTCAACAATTCGGTCGATTTCATCACCAAAGAATTCTACTCGCAAGGCGTGATCGTCCCGAGAAGCTGGGAAAATCTCCACGACATCGCCGCGCACACGAAAACGACCACGTTGAAAATCAATATCATTGCGGTCAAACTGAATATTAACTAATTCTCTTAATAAATCATTACGTTCCAAGGTCATGCCTTCACGCAATGACAGAACACTCTCTTCATATTCGCGCGGATCACCTAAACCAAAGATACAAGAAACAGAGGCAATCACAATCACGTCATTACGTTCCAACAATGAACTAGTTGCTGAGTGTCGCAACTTATCGATTTCATCGTTAATTGATGAATCCTTTTCGATATATGTGTCGCTTGAAGGAACGTAAGCTTCCGGTTGATAATAATCGTAATAACTGACGAAATATTCAACACGATTATGTGGGAAGAATTGTTTAAATTCACCGTATAACTGTCCCGCCAACGTTTTGTTATGAGAAATAATTAAAGTTGGCTTATTTAAGTTGGCGATAACATTTGCCATGGTAAATGTTTTACCAGTACCAGTGGCACCCTCAAGAATTTGATACTTATGACCGGATCTAAAATCTTTGATAATCCGGTCGATAGCCTGACCCTGATCACCAGCCGGTTGATATTTAGAAACTAATTCGAATTTATGATCGGTTTCGCGATTGAACAAATGGCTGCCCCCCTAAAACATAGAACTAGAACAAAATTTCCGGTTCTCATAATTTTACATTTTGAAACGTGCTTAAATCAACTGATTACTATGTCCAACTAGTAATCCCATCTGAGCTGGCACTCAGCTGCGCTTCCTAGTTAGAGCTACGCAATCA
This sequence comes from Lapidilactobacillus bayanensis, assembly GCF_003946695.1. GTDB lineage: Bacteria > Bacillota > Bacilli > Lactobacillales > Lactobacillaceae > Lapidilactobacillus > Lapidilactobacillus bayanensis. The sequence goes on from NZ_RHOX01000014.1 coordinate 9,270, forward strand.
ATTCGTTGCTTTGCGCACTCTGATTTTAAAATGTGCTACGAACAACTGGCAACAGTGACTTTAAGAGTGAATCTCCTTGCGTTAGCACGCAATGATCTTCCCGTTTAAAGTCATGTTGCCAACCCGTTGTTCTCTGCACTCTGATTTTGAAACGTGCTGCAAAGCGCAGTTAGTTCCGGTTAAGTTAAACCGGTTTAAATCTTAAAAAACAAAGATTTTAACTGGTTTGAACTTAATCCTCACTAACTACCCGCGCTTTTCCGCACTCTATGATTGATGAACACAAAAGCCCTTTTGAGCCGCAATGGCCAAGAAGGGCTTGTTCTGATCACAACTAATTAATGACATTTATCACTCAAAAAATACACCTATTATTCTACCATACCGAACATAGTTTCGCTATATTTTGACTTCTAATTTTAAAAGTAATTGTTACTTATTTATTCTTCAATAACTCGTTGGAAATTGCCACTAAACGGGCACGATCAGTAAATTGCTCATTCAACAAATCAGGCAAGATCTCATTGAGAAAATACTGAACAGAAGCTAATTCTTTAAATTGAATAATCGTGTTTAAACTCTCTCGGAAAATATCCAAATAAACAGATTGCGGATTGCCTTTTTGAATTTCACCAAATGATTCATAAAGTAAGTCGACTTTATCCGCAACGGACAAGATTTTACCTTCCAAAGTATCATCCTTGCCTTCGGACAATCGCCGCATATAACGTTCTTGTAAAAACTCGGGAATTTCGTTCTCAATAAAATTTTGAGTCATTCGCGACTCAACTTCCGCTAATTGTCGGCGCAATTCATGTGTCGCGTATTTAACTGGTGTTTTAATATCACCGATAAATCGTTCCGTATAATCGTGATTGAGCGCTTTTTCGTACAGGCGCTGCCAATTGACCGTCTGATCATTTTGTTCCTCAATATCACCCAATAATTGGGCAATTTCAGCGACTTTGAACGAGTGTGCCGCCACCGTGTGCTCTTGATACTTAAAAAAACCCGGTGCGCGATTCAACGTTTCCAAGTTGGACAAACCTTCGATATATTCATGCATTCCCATACAAAAAATCCCCCTGTCATTTTAAGATAAATTTTTACTATCTTATCACTTTAACAGGAGGATGTACAAAAATTACTTATTTATTTTTAATGGGTAAAACTAAATTGTTGTGATTGTGGTTCTTCGTGCCTACGGGAAATACGCTGGTGGAAACGCTGTGGGCTCGACTTTAAGCCAAATAAATTTGTCTTAAAGCTCGGCCTTCTCGTAAGCGACAAATCGCCAACGAGAATTTCACAGCTGACCGCGATTTCCCTCCGGCACTGACGAAAGTGCGTTAGTGCCGACTTAACTGCAAATTTGTACTTCTAAAAATTGGGACGTATTCAACCACTCGTCAATTCAGCGCTTGCGCAAAGGTTGCCCTCTTGCTTGTCTAGTGGCGGCAAATAAATACCGCTCAGTAGTGACATTAATGTTAGCAATTTATTGCTTACATTAAGGCTCGTATTTGAGACGATTCGCACTTTAATCGGCTCGAATCGACGCCCACTACGTTCCAGCGCAAAGTATTTATTTGCCGCCACGATACCCACTCGTTCCGTATGCAACCTTTGTGCAAGCGCGGAGAACTTCAATAAAACAGTTTCAGTTACCGCTGTCTTAATCAGCAACGCCAACTTTATTCCAGCACAGAAAACCACGAAATAACAGTTTTTATTAAGATTATTTCAAGCGTGGTGCTAAGGCTGCTTGATATTTCTCAATTTTAGCTTTACTTGCTTCAAGACCATCACTCTCAACACCGAAGTAAAGTTTGATCTTTGGTTCCGTTCCAGAAGGCCGAACAGCAATCCAGGTCTCATCTGCCAAATAATATTTCAAAACATTGGCCGTTGGTAGATCAAGTTTTTCAACAGTACCGTTGGCTAAAGTCTTGGTCTGATTCTGATAATCTTCAGTAGCAACAACTGCAACACCAGTGACTCCTGTAACTGGATTAGCACGAAACTCTTGCATGACATTGGCCATCTTTTCGTGACCAGAAACACCAGGGAAGTCAAATGAAACGGTCTTTTCTTGGAAGTAACCGAATTTAACAAATAATTCTTGCAAGCCATCATACATGGTCTTACCTTGTTCACGATAGAAGGCCGCCACTTCCGCTAACATAACAGAAGCTTGCATTGCATCTTTATCACGCACGAACGATTTAACTAAATAGCCGTAACTTTCTTCAAAGCCGAATAAGAAATGACCTTTGCCAGTTGTTTCCATCTGTTCAATTTGTTCGCCAATATATTTAAAACCGGTTAAAACGTCATGCGTTTCGACACCATAACTTGCAGCGACTTTAGCAGCAAACTCGCTAGAAACAATTGACTTAACGATACAGCCATCCGCTGGCAATTCACCGATCGCTTGTTTAGCGGCTAAAATATAATTAACCATTAAAGCAGCAATTTGGTTGCCGGTTAGCAATTGATATTCACCACTTGGTTGACGAACGGCAGCACCTAAACGATCAGCGTCAGGATCAGTGGCGATCAACAAGTCAGCGCCGTTTTTAGCGCCTAACTTTTCCGCTAATTCGAATGTTTGGGGAAATTCCGGATTAGGGAATGGCGTTGTAGCAAATTCTGGATCTAAGACTGCTTGTTCAGGTACAACAGCAACGTTAGTTAAACCAGCCGTTCTAAAGACACGGTCATATAAAACTTTCCCTGTACCATGTAACGGTGAATAAACAACCGATAACTCGCTAGCAACTTTCTTAATTAAGTCGGGACGAATCGTAACGGTCGCTAATTTAGCTAAGTAAGCTTCGTCAATATCTTCACCAACAAGCTGCATTAAATTGTCAGCTCGCAATTCTGGCTGCGTCAAAGTTTTAACATTAAACAAATCCGCTACCTTTTCAATATAAGCGACGATTTGATTCACTTCTTCTGGTGGCATTTGACCACCATCGGGGCCGTAAATCTTGTAGCCATTATATTGTTTAGGATTATGGCTGGCAGTAATCATGATACCAGCATATGTTTGCAAATGACGAACTGTGAATGATAACTCCGGTGTTGGCCGTAAGCTATCAAAAACATAACTCTTGATTCCATGTGCGCCCAAAACACCGGCAGCGTTAAATGCAAACTCTTGAGAATGATAACGCGAATCATAACTAATGGCGACGCCTGCGTCCTTTTGAGCAGCTGGTAATTGGTCCATGAACTGCGCCAAACCTTCTGTCGCCTGACGAACCGTGTAAATATTCATAGCGTTAATGCCGGGTTCCATCACTCCACGCATCCCAGCGGTACCAAATTCCATAGGTTGCGTAAATGCTTCAATCAATTTATCTTCATCATTAGCCATTGCAGCCAATTCGTTCTTTAAGTCACTTGTCAACTCAGCATTTTGCCAAAGCTGATAGTTTTCCTGCCAACTCATAATAAAAAACCACCTTTCATGACTAATCTCATTATAACTGATTCAGTCCAGATGAAAAGTGGTTTTTAAGTCAGTCCAATGAAACAATCTTCTCTTGAGCAGCACCAACTCATTAATTATTATTTCTAAAAAGTGGTTTAGTGGCGTGAAGTAAGGGGTACTTACAACAAGAATATTGCCGCATATAAAGATAACCCCAGCAGGATAAATCCCGCTGGGGTTAGAGCTTAACTGGCATCCTAGTAAACTAGGATCCAATTACTATTGATTCCTTCAGTTTTCAGCTAAAAAACTGTATTCGTGAACGGAGCGACCGTTCTTGAATAACTATATTCTAGCAAATATGGCATCTACTGGCAACCCTTACAGAGATAAAATTTCTACTTAATTTCCGGTAAATCTAAATTTACAGTTTGCCGTTGTACGTCTTCCGGATCAGCAGCATTAACAATCACTAAAGTTCCTTGTTGATAGCGCGGTGAAATATCGTTAGCAATGACTAATTTTCCCGTTAGGATGCGCTGTTGTACTGAATCATTATGATAATCCGCAATCAGCGTTATTTGGTTGGAAATAACTTTACCCGTTGTGTCTTCCAAATAAACTAAAATCCGCTTGCTGCGGCGCAAATTAGAAACCGGCTGAATTTGAATAAACGATAAGGTTAAGTTATAGCTACCAACTGTCGTCAGCTCGGTTAGCAAAACAACTTCAACTTGCTGCGGTGAGCGTGCGTTACGTTCAGTTTTAATCGTTAACAGCGGCACCATGATTTCCTGCAGCGTTGTACCACCATGAACGTATTTGCTGCCGCCGCCTTGGACCGCGTAACGTAACAATTCTGCTGGCACATGAACAGCCAGATTGCCCGGTGCCAATTCTGGTAACGTAAATGTATGGGTATTGTTGGCTACATGCGTGTCGGTATTCACCACAAAACGCCGCTTATGCACGCTACCTGCAGGTTGTTCAATTGTATCCAATTTAGTCAGTGCCTGGCGCGTATATAAGAAACCATGATCAGCGGTGATGAAAAAGTTCGTCGCACTAACATAGCGGGCCAAAGTACCGACTAGTCCTTGCAGCTGCTGCAGCACTAAATCAACCGCGGCAAATACTTCATCTTCTGATTTGGCATTGTCACCACGGGCGTCAATCGTATCCAAATAAATATAATTAACGTTAGTGCCTTTGTACAACTGGCGTAATTGATCGCGATTAGTCGCCAAAATTGATTTAGCGGTTTGGGCGGTCACCTTTAAATCGGGCAGGGCTTTTGCTAAAATACGTTGCCAATTTTCAACACCGGCACTTAATTGACCGTCAACCTCAATACTACCTTTGGCGTTCAGCGCCACTTGTTTATGCGGCAACAATACCGCCATCCCTAAATCAGTATAAGAGGGCACAGTGCCTTCTAGCGCCTCTAATTGCGTATCAAAATGCTGATTACGGTTAAGTTCATCCTGTAGCTGACTGGCGATTTCATAGCGCAAGGCATCGACGACGATCACAAAAACACGTCGCTTGTCGTTGACCAAATGCGTCACTTTTTTACTATAAAATGCCGCTGTCGGTAATGCCTGTGTCAGTGGTAATTGCTCGCCAATTAAACTATCCCAGCGCTGCGCCAATGGCCGTAAGTAGCCATCGGTATAAAAATGTTCCACTTTTTGCTGCAGCACCCACAGCTCATCGCTTGGTTCACTGATTTGATCGAAGGCTCGATAAAACTTGCGGTAAACCTGATCAAGCTGCATCAATTGTTCCAGATACTGTTGCCATAATGCCTGTACTGTCGCGGCGTCGATCGTTAAGTTGGCTAAACTACGTAACAAGCGAATTGCCTGAATTAGTGCCCGGTAGCCAGCTTGAAAATGACCATTCCAAAATACCGTTCGTCGCTTAATTAATTGTAATTCGTAATCATCATATAAGACGCTACCCGTGGTCAACTGCTGCGCCACTAATGTAATCAGCGCAACATCGTAGGCCGCAAAAGTGTTGCCTTGGGCCAGAAAGTCAACCGACTTCCCCCGGGTAAAGGCAGTAATCCTTAACAGATCACTGACCCGATTTGCGACCACTTCGTACTCTGCTGTTAGATCACGCGCGTTTTGCCATTGATCAATAAAAACAACCGCATTGTTGGCCGGCTGCAACAGCATATTCTGCCAATTCTTGGGTACCTTATCATTAAATTCTGCCGCTGTTTTGGTCGCAAATAATGCACAAGCTAAATCGGCCAAACTCGGTTGCTCGGCCCGATAATTGAAATTCTGCTGGACCTGCTGCCAGAACCATTTCTCACTGCCAAAACGTTGCAATTTTTGCCAGGCAGTATCCTTTGCTTGCGCCCATTCGGCCAACAAATAAATTAACCCATTGGCGAAACTGAATCGTTTGCCCCCGACTAATACTAGAAAAATGCCCAGCGTCAGCCTCTCAGGGGTTATCGCAGTTTCATTCTGTAAAAGTACCACCAAGCTTTTTTGCCGCTGCTTATTCTCAAAAAAGCTTTTATAAATTAAAAGCGTGCCGCGATAAGCATCCTGATCCTCGATGTGTAACTCATCCAGCACTTGACTTAAACGATCCACGTGAAACTCTGGCTGTGCGTATAAATAAATATCATGTAACGGATCGCTTTGCGCTTCCGGACGACTTATTGGCAAATAAAGTAGAAAGTTTTGTTCCGGTTGCTGCACTTCAAGTCGGTATTTAACCGCAAAATAATTATTTGGCGTCACCGTTAAAGTCACCACATTATTTAGTTGATAAGTCGCCAATTCTTGGGCATAATCCTGATTTTCATCATACCAAAAAATAATCCGTCGCTGCTGATAATCCGGTAATGGTGCATCAAATCGTTGCTGTAATAACGTTTGCGTGTCGGCTGCCATTTTCTCACCTACCTAATTACATTTTCACTTTAGTTAAAACATTCAATTGCTGCGTTTTCGTACCGTCTTCACTGGGGACTTCAATGTTCTGAAATTTAGCGTAATTGACCTTCACACCATCGTCCAGATCTAAAACCAATTCGCGGTTGGCCATATACTGCACCACCGTTTCGTACTGGCGTAATTCAGTTAATTGACGCTGATAATTGGCGCGCTGCTTTTCGGCCGCGGCCTTAGCTCGGGTTGAATCAACTTCAGTATTAGTCAACGTCAATAAACGATCGATTGTCCGCATTAATGGCAACAAGTACGCTGTCCGAATCTGCGCCAATAAAGCTGGCGTATAACGATGCAGATAAATGAGCGCCTTAAACCCGTTTTGCTTGCCACTAGAAAGCTCCCAGTAAATCGGCCGCTTCTGGTAAATTTTTAAATGATCCTTGTAGAAATCCTTCAGGAAATAGCGGCGTAACGCTTCCTCTGGATCTTGAGCACTATCTGGATACAGGCTGTCAGCAATGAAGGTTAAATTCGCCATTAAGTGTTCAGCACCAAAAATCAGCGTCAACAATTGTTTGATCCGCGTCACAATATCATCCTCATAGTAGCTCTTAGCAAAACCGATTGGAATCACATTGTCCGCATCCGGCTGAAAGCTATGGTAACGGGTACGATCAAACGTTCCGCCAGCATAAATCAATCCTGGCTCATCTAGACTATAACGGCCAAAAATCACGCCAACCAAATATGACAGAAAACTGCGCACATCCCGGCCCTGGTCAGCTTGCCGGACTGTGACTTCTTTATCAGTTTCTTCTGGCGATAATTCGTCCTGCAATCCATAGATATCGATAAATTGGCGGTTAAGTTCTTCTTCATTCGCCTTTAACTGTGCAAAGCGTTGCGCCGCGACCGTTTGCCAATTGGCAAAAGCATCGGCCAGTAAGTTGCTGGAGGTGCGGTATTGCAAGAAGGGATGTTGCTGGAAGTCCCATGACGTTTCGAAGGCATCCCAATCGGACTTGGAGAGGGCAATGTTTTGTTTACTCAATTCAGAAATATTCTTAGAGTCTACATTAATAATAGGCATCTTGGCAACACCACCATTAGTATAATGCAACGTTGGCATTGTAATGTTAGCTATAAAATTAAACACCTTACTGTTCATATATCCTATAGTTTTTTTTACCATTGATGTATCATTGTTAAACAACATAGGACCTGTTGCTTCGAAAATAAAGCCCTGTGGAAGATATCGTGCACCAAACTTACCCGATGAAACTTCAGACCAAGTAATTCCTGCGTTAAAATAATACTTTTCATTTCTAATATTGGCTCGTTGAGACTCCTTTAATTTTTTCCCATTATCTTTCCAATAAATTACGTATTCTTGATTTCCATACCACTTTCTATATTTTCCACCTTTACTTAAAGGTATCCATGTTTGATTTAACATCTTAAAACTAATTTCTGGCCATAATCTCAAATAAATATTATTCTCACCAGTATCCAAACCTTTTTTTGAAGAACCATAAATTGAGATATTACTAGATTTAGCAAAGATATCGAGTACCTGTTCACTCGCCCAGTAAGCAATCGGTGCCCCTGGAATATCTTCAAATGAATGCACATCCCGCACATAACGATAATCAACGGTCGGATCAACAGCTGCTTCGGCCACCTTGCTTGGTTGTGCTGCCGCACCCTTGAATGATTCCAAACGTAAGAAAACACCTTGTGTATTTTCCTGCTGATGCTGTAAAACAAAGGTACAAATCGGTACGGTGGCGTCCTCAAACGCTGAGTATTCTAATTGAACTAAACTACTGATCGTACCATTATTGATGATAAAGCGCCGTAACTTTTCGTGTGATGAAATAAACATCCAGGTATACGGACTCATTAATGCGGCATAACCATTTGGCTTTGTCATTGAGAAAGTCTCTTTGATAAAGGCCGAGTATAAATCTGATTTAACATCTTTATAATTCTGTTGCATGAATTTTTTCAGCGTTGGATTATATTTATTATGGTACGGCGGATTCGTAACAACCACATCGTAACGCTGCGTCAGCAACCAGGCACACTGAAATAACGGCAATAGTCGTTCACGTAATTCGGTCACTTGCGCTTGTTGATATAAATCAGCCTGATCCGACACTAAATCACTAATCTTTTGAATAAAATATTGCCAGTCAACTGTTGCTGGTTGTAGCAATGAGCCAAACTGTTTTGCATCGATAAATTGTTGTTCCAGAACACGAATCTGTTCAATTTCTGCTGGCTCGAAAACTAACTGCAGTGCCTCAATAGTTGTCGGTTGTAAGGAATCCTGAAACTCAAAGACATTAAAGACAACTGGTTGCTTTGCGCGTAATAGGCGTGGTGTTTTAGCCAACATTTCCATTAACAAAACAATCTGGGTGATTTGGATCGACCGTTTATCAATATCTAAGCCAAATAAGTTATTTTCAATAATTGTACGCGTAATTTCTCGTGGTAAGTAACCTTGTTGCAAATACATATCATAGAGCATCCGGAACGCTTCAATTAAAATATGACCAGATCCGCAAGCGGGATCAATTATTTTAATATCCTCTAATCGTTGAATATCATTGGGGAGCACTAAATTACCCGCATGGCCTAGATAATACTGCCATTGATCCGCCAAACTAGTGTCCTGATGTAACCCCAAATATAAGTTACCTAATGAGTTTTGTAACATATATTGAACGATCCATTTTGGCGTAAATAATTGCGTCACCACTGGCAGTTCACGTTTAGAGACACTATGATTTTTTAAACCGCCAACTTTCGATTTTTCTTCAATATTGTAGTACTCAAATAGCCAGCCGATAATTTCGGTATTATTCCAATCTTCATCGGGAATGCCACTGGCCAATAAATCAGCGATAATTCCTTGGGGTTGTAGTAAATTTTCTGGTAATAACAACGATTCGGCACCTTGCACGGGATAAAAAACGCTGGGCAAGATTTGACTTAACTGCTTAATCTGTTGCTTCAACAAATATTGATATAAGCGAATATCTTTCTCCGAGCGTGTCAAAGCCGTATCATCGTTGATTGACGCCAAAACTGTCGGTTTTAAAGCTAAATCATCCACTAGGTCATAGATATTTGATAATGCGTCGGGTTCTTTTTTACCGACCGTTTCTGAAGATAAAATGCGCATTTTAATCGGTAAATAATCATGTAATTCCATATAACGTAAAGCTACCAACCAGTTAAACCAGGTAAACGCAACTTCCTCGAATAATTGTGCTAGGGCCTCAGCCAAAGTTGAATCATGTTGGAAAGCTTGTATTTTTGTTAAAAGGTAGCGAAACTCATTTTCCTCAATGACGCTCAGTTGAACTTTTTTATCACCCAAAACTAATAAACTGCCAGCAGCGTGATGTTCAATTACTGGCAGTTGTTGATCATTCAGTAAATAATGATTACGTGCATATGCCTGAATACTGCTTAATAAATGCTGTTTAGCATTCACCGCAAACTTCTTCAAAGCTGCTTTATCCATTTTTAATTACTCCTAAATAAATATACGAAATTTCGTAGCAAACTCACTCTCTAGTTTAGAGGAAACGCCACTAAAAGTCACCAGCTCGCCAAAATAAAAAGCGCTGTTGTACTCAACTTGTGAGTATAACAACACTTTCCGCTTAGCTACATAATCCGTAGCTCATCCATACCTTTTAGTTCTTGTTGTAAATGTTGCTGCACTTTGGCTAAATAAGCGTTTAGTTCGGCCTCATTATGAATAACAACTTGCTGCTCTGGCAACACCGCGGTACGCGCTAAAATATTCACTTTAAGTGCAGGCGCCGCTGGTTCCGGCATTGTCTCAGCAATTTTAGCTGCCCCATCACTTGAAGTACTATCAGCCGTCGGTTTAGGTGGCAACGGCTGTACTGGTACCACTCGAGCAGCGATTTCCCGCTGTGCTTTATTAATCAAAGTAATAAAATGGCTCTTCGTAATATCTTTATCCGCCATCACACCACGAACATCGGCAATCGTTCCAGCATCATCCAATTGTCGATTTAGATCGCGATATTGTTGGTCGATTTGCGGTTTAATCTTTTGCTGTAATTCAGCATTCGTCAAGGTAGCTTCCATATTGGCCTGATCATTAGCTAACGCTTGTTTGATCGGTGCCGCAGTATTTTCAATTTCCGTAAAAATAGCTGCTTTGTAAGTTTTGACCAAATCCGGCAACTCTTTAATCAAACTATATGGTTCCGCAAAGCCTAAAATCTCCGCAATCCGCTGGCCAGACTGTTTAGCTGCTGCGGTAGTTAGATAATCGCGGTCACGTTGATACTTCGTATTAACAACCAAAGCCGCATCGAAAATTTCAACTTGGTTAGCAAAAAATTGTTTAACCAATTCATTATCATCATTAAGTTCTAACAACTCATCTTGTTGTTTAAAGACACGTTCAAAAAACTGGTTAGCATCGCGTTGAGCAATTAAACTATTAAGAATCCGTAACTCGTCACTAATATTTTGCTCGCCAGGATACTGATTGTGGCCAGCATAGTGGCGCTGCAAAGCATCTAGCTTAGCCGCTGTCTGCCGTAATTGTTCCTGCAGTTCAGTCATTCGTTCGTCATCTTTAACTTGGGTGAGCGTCTTATTGTACATTTCCTTCATTAATGTATTAGCGGCTTTAACGTAACGTTCTTGAATTAAAACACGCCGCTCAACCACAATTTTTTCCTGCTCGCGTGGCCGCGTCATTAAACTAATAAAATGTGGCAAATTATCCTCAGGGATTAAACGTTCCGTCTGCACACGTAGTTGAATTTTTTCATCGCTAAGCAACCGAATCAGGCTAGCCAAAATCGTGGACTCCTGCCAACCAAACGGAATTTTTGAGAAACTTTCAACTAATTCTCGTAATGAAACGCGCATGTGTCGTGCCGCACGCTGTTCAATATCATTGAAAATTGCCTCAGTGGCGAGATGATTAGGATCAGTGGCTTGGGCCGATAGTAAATCACCTTGTGTTGAAAATAGGTCGGCCAAATCTTCACGATCATAATTATGCGTCACATAAGTAATTTTGTTATACGTCACTTCAACCAATTGTTTCAAGGCAAGATTGATCAAGGAACCACCACTGGCCTTAACCACCGCCCCATTAATAAAGACTTTAGCATCAGCCAAAGCAGCTTCGACCTGCGTTTTAATATCCACCGATAAAGCCGTCCGTTCACGACTCTTATGGTTTAATATATCAGCATAGATATCAGTTTGATTATGATTAGGTTCACGTAGATACTGATCAATTCGCTTGAAATTCATAATATCATCCATATAAGTGCCTTGTTCGGGTAACATGACAATCACTTTACCTGCCGCTAACGATTGCGCTGCCGCCATTTCATCGCCAGCCACTTCTAAATTATTCGGACTAATAATTTGCAGGGTCAAGGCTGAACGCGCCGTTTTTATTGGCACCGTATCGATCCACTGATTAAGTTCAAAATTGTAATTTAAGCCTGGCTGCTTAGCAAAGGGCTGATAACGATATTGCTTAAGTTGTAGAATATCAGTAAAAATCGTTTCGCCAAGATATTTGACCACATCGTTATTGGATACAATCACGTTTTGAATTTCGCGATTAATATCTTGCTCGTCATTAGTTAAGAAGACATATTCGCTACCACGCCGCTGAATCAAAAATTCCTTTTCCAAGCGATTAACACTTTTCTGAACTTTTTCCTTCAAAGTTAATGTCTCTTCATCAATCTGCTCAATTAATAGTGTGGTTATATTATCAATATTAGCTGGAATTTCTTTAACATAACGGATCAGAAATAATAATTTTAAGACTCTAATATCAAAATTATTTAATTTAGCATTATTTTCTGCCTGGATGATTGGTGAACGAACTAAGTTTTCCAGCACGGCCTCAATATTCTTATAGAAAACATCAAACGGTACAAGCACATTAGGCTGTTCATGCTCGTAAGTGATCGCAGCAAACTGCATTGCCGATAATAAATTACGTTCGCCACTAGATAAGTGTTTCCCAACTGAACCATGTTCGCGGATGCCAGTAAAAACTTTTTGCAGTAAATTAAACTGATAGGGAATGAATGGGTAAGCCGCTACAAATTCAGCCTGATCCGCAAAACCTTGCATTTGCGCAGTATCGTTAGTAAAAGTAATCTTATTTTTTAAAATTGCTTCATTAGCCGTATAAATCGTTGCTAATTCAGTTACCGCGGCTGGTGTTTTGGCCAACAGCCGTTTTTTTATCACTTCATCAGCATTGGCCGAACTTAGCGGCAATCGTGTGTTAAAACGCCCTTGAATTTTCGAAAAATCATTCGACGACATGCCGCCCTTTTTTAATGAGTCAATGTCCTGTTGACTCGTGACGACAACCCAGACTTGACCATGGCAATATTGGGCCAGATCCTCGACTACCATCTGTAGATCAAGCATCAACTGACCATTTTCAGAAATATACTGACCCATTTCATCAGCCATAAAGACCAAATGGTAATTAGCTGGCTGTTGCGCAACATATTTCTGCACCCGCTTAGCGAATGATTCGTCACTAATTGTGTAGCTAGATTCGCCGGCTTCCATAAAATGGCGCGCACTTTCCTCACTCATATCAGTGGTTTCAGCTAATGCTGCAATCGCCGCATCCTCATTATAGAAGATCTCATCGCGGCCTTCTGCCCAGCTTAAACCATCATCCTGCTGCGCAAATGCTTTTTTAAATGCCGCATACTGTCCCTTATTAGCTAAAGTTTCTTCCATTTCAGCGATCCACGCATTAGCGCCAGAAAAGCCGCGCATTTCGTTGAACACTTTATTGAAAACCTTAACTACCGCTGATTTTTGTTGCATGCTATCGGCTTCGGATTTCGACTCAATATTAAATAACGCCACATCGTTCGGGACGGTCAATGCTTTTTGCATTTGTACCAACAGGTCAGGATTATGGGTCAACTTATTGGTAAAGAAATCCAGTGGCCGTTTTGCTTCCACCTGTAAATCTTGTCGCAGTAAATAGCTTAAAATTTTTAAAAAATGGGATTTCCCGGATCCAAAAAAACCAGAAATCCAAACTCCAATCTGATCAGTTGGTTGCACTAATGAATGATCATAAGCCGCAAAAAAAGTTGCTAAATGCTGCTCAATTTCATCAGTAATCACGTACTCATCTAACTCTTGAAAGGTATGATCTGTATCGCCTTGCCCAATTTTGATGACCCCTTCAATTTCCCGTTCAATTGGCTTTTTAAACAGCTGTTTAATTTCCATCAGTAAAATTCCTCCTAATCCCCAACAATACGAAACGCTCGATAGTAGTGATCATCGCTTAATTCATCAAATAACTTCAATTTATTATACGAATACGTGCCTGGATAAAATAATACCAGCGGCATCTGCGTAATCACTGGTTGTAAACTATTTAACAGGTTGTGTGAGCGCACAATCGGATAGGCCTTGCCAACACCAGTTAAAAAAATAAGCGCATTAGGATCATAGTGAGCCGCGATGTAACCGACTAACTCATCACGATTAGTCGCTAACTTAAGCGCCTTTTGCATTCGTTCAAACAAAATAGCACTGCCACGCTTAGCTTCCATTTGAAAGTTTTTTTCCATGTAACCACGGGCTTCAAAGAACTGTAATACTATCGTAAATAGATCAAAATTCTGTACTTTTATTTGTAATTGCTTTTCAGTATATTGCTGAATTTCTGGTATTCGCGCTCGCACTAAAAGTTCATCTTGTGGCGCATAATCAAAGATATAAAAACCAACCTCGTTGCCCAGGCCAGTTCCATGAACAAATTGTGCTGCCAGTAGTTTATCTTGCAACATATTTAATCGCTGCGCTGTAGTTTGCACCATTAAGCTACACCCGACTTCCTATCAAAACTTCATAAATTGCCTGTTCACCATGCCGTTTTAAATACTGGGCCACATCTGGCGCTAATATTCCCTTAACCAGACGCCCATCCTGCAACAAGTTACAATCACGCAATACCTGCAAATAAGCTGTAGCCAAGCGACTTTGTGTAGCCTCAGTCCACTGAGCAACTTGCTTACTTTGTGTCGATTTCTCCGCCAAAAATTTTAATCCATCCTGCTTAGTCAAACTTGTTTCCATACCCATGATTTTTTGTAAATAAACCTGGCGCATAAACTCTTGAAATAACTTGTCGCTGTCCATTAAAGCGTATAATAAAATTAAGTTGCTAGTTTCACGATCAGCAACTAAAAATTGGCGCAGCAAATAATCGTCTAGCACAACAAGACGTTTTAAAATAGCATTAACAGCTGCTAATTGACGTGCACGCGAGGGTAGCTGTAAAAAGTTTTGTTCGATTGCTGCTGCACGTACTTCGTCTGGTGACTGACCATTTTGTAGCCGCTGTGCCACTTTTTTTGTTTCTATGTACATGAATGGACGTGTGTTTAGAGTTGTTTGGTAGGACATAATTGTTTTTCTCCAGGAGTATGTAAATCTGCACTTATTTTGTTAAAATAAGCTATATGCTTATAATAACACATCGATTTTTATGCTGGGTAAAAAGATAACCCCCAATCAATTAGATTGGGGGTTAGAGCTTTTCTGGCATCTACTTACGTAGATCCATTACTATAAGTTCCGATTTGAAGTCAGTTTATAAGAGGCCGGTTGCTAGTAATGTTACTAGCACAATAAGCACGATATTTTTCGGTTTCATTTTAAAGTGAAACTTCAAATCAATATTCATGAATATCTCCTCCTAAATTTAGCTCAAATGTGCTTTAGGGTAGCCTATTCACAAACACAGTTCCAAGTTTTAAACAAACTTTCTGACCTTTTCCGTTGACTTCAGGGAACCTATAGTTTGTAAAAATAATCTTGGAATAAGTTAATTATAACACTTTTACAAAGAAAGCGCATTCTCTTTTTGTGAATAAGTGAAAATAACTTTATTTATACGCTCTAAACTGCGGTTTTAACTTAATCGTTGACGCGGTATCGTTTTTCTCTGCTGGAATCGGCTGATATAATATCACTTCGCAATCTAATGGCAGCACAGATAGCACACTTTGCTCTGCTGTTGGATCAGTAGCAACGTAATAACACATTAAGTCCACCATAAAGTTAGTTCGATTGAGATCATTAAACGGCAACATCAAATAATTTTCCTTTTCAAAAGCATTATGGGCTGCATTAGCTATAATTAGTGCCGCTTGTTTATTGCCATCTTGAAATGGTTGTAATTTATAAAGTGCAGCAAAACACGCCGGGTATCAGTTTCTGTTTTTTGCGAATGGCTATACTGATCTATAATATTTTGTAAATCTTGATATGTAACGATTTCTGGTGGGAAATAGTCAGTATTACTATTCTTATCAACTGTAATGCCGACCTGATCATCTTCATTATAAATGGCCAATTTGGCTGCTCATCCGATTCAGTGTTAAATTGATGGTTAGCAGCGATAATATACCGTCCACGTTAAAGCCAATCTTTCTTATAGCTTCAATTTTATTTATGGTATCATTAAAATTTATATATCAACACTATCCTAATTTAATGGTTGGTCAGACTTCAGATCTAGTGTCCGTTTTGTTTGTAAAACCGTACTATCATAATTATTTAAACTACTCTAGGACACAATAAATTTAGCCAAAGTTGTATTATCCAATAGGCCTACTCTTCTATAATTACAAGTGCTTTCACTATTAAATTTCAGCTAAAATAGATCGTAAGCACCCAATAAACGACCGTAATCAAAAGCAGCGCCACTGATCCGAAACTTTTTGGTTCGAATCAGTAGCGCTGTTTGATTTTAAATTAGCCAAGGGTCTACGCTTCTTGATCACGCCAAACCTTTTTGTCTGGCACTTGTTGCCATGGCAAATAGACCGCCAATTCTTCCTCAGTTGGAAAAACGGGTAGTTGCCCTAATTGATTAAGCAGATATTCGAGATATTGCCGTGGATCCAATCCATTAGCCTTCGCAGTTTCAATCAAGGTCAGCCAAATCGCATTAGCCTGTGCCCCTGCGGGACTGGTGGCGAAAAGCCAATTCTTGCGCCCAATCACGAAAGACTTCACATTTCGTTCAGTGGCGTTATTGCTTAAATCAATCTCGCCATAATCCAGCACACGATTAAGCATAGACCGTTGGTTTTGGGCATAGGTCAAAGCACGACCTAAACGTGATTTCGGGGTGGCCACCGCTTGATCACACCACTGCCAAAATTGCTTGATCACTGGCTTTAATTGTTCCTGGCGCAGTTCTTTGCGCTTGGTTGGTGTTAGATCACGCCAGCCCCGTTCTAGGTGAAACATTTGATCAAGCAATTTTAAGGGTGGCGTTATCGTCGGTTGTCCCTTGATCTTGCAGGCATCATCGAAGAATTTTCGCCGCACATGCGCCCAACAACCGACCCGCGTCACCGTCGCGCCCAGTAGATTATAGCCAGAATAACCGTCACATTGTAGGACACCCGTAAAATCACCATAAAGTTGTTGGGCAGTTTTGCCGGCACGATTGTCGCTATACGTATAATAGACAACTTGATGCGCAGCTAAGCGAATACTCCGAGCAATCCAGATATAAGACTTGCTTTGCGCGGTTTTACCCACCTCACGCAAGACTTGAAACGGTGTTTCATCGCCTTGCAGGCAAGGTTGCGTTAATAATTGTTCGTGCAGTAACGTATACAGCGGTTGAACGATCGTCGCTGCTTTGATCACCCAATTCGTCATGGTCGTTTCACTTAAAATCAAACCAGCCCGCCGCCAGGCTTTCATTTGACGATAAAGTGGTGTCCCTAAGGCATATTTTTGGTACAACAACTCAGCGACTAACGATGAGGTCGCTAAACTATGGGGGATCAGCGCCTGCGGCGCAGTTCCCTGATATAAGTGGGAAACGCCATCATTCGTTTCACAAGCGGCACATTTATACGTTTGTTCAAAGATTTGTTTGCGATAGAGGCGACCAGGAATTTGATGCACGACTTCACGCACAAAGTGCTTGCCCACTGGTATCAGTTGATGACCATGATCGCAACTCAAGTTCTCGCGGCGGATCACGGTGGTCTCGATCGGTAGATTGGGATCAACCGATTCGCAACGCTTACGCTTTGGCTTATGGACGACTGTTGTTACTGTCGTTTCGCTTTGGTTCCCAGTTTGCTCTGGGTCGGTAAAAACCCCATTGTCATCTGCCAATAGGGATAACTGGTTAGGATCAGTTATTTTTTCCGAATGCTTGCCAAAAAGTTGGCGCTGAAAAAAGGCGACTTCTTCCGTCAAAGTTTGGACAGTTGCGGTCAAGGCCTTTATTTCTTTGAGTAACTCACGATTCTGCGCTTGGGCTTGCTTAAGTTGTTCGACGGTCGTTGCCATGGAATCGCCTTCATTCACTAGGATTGTCCTGAGTGTACCATGATTAGTCAGCTAGGCCTAGCTTTTTTTGGTCGGTTGGTCTGATGCACGGTTGCTTCAAGCCCCCAGCCAGATAATAAACATTGTAATTGTTTGGCGTGTAGTCGTTTCACCTCATTTTGATTGGTTGGCCACTGCAGGCGGCCATTTTCGATTCGTTTATAAAGTAAGAGAAAGCCATCACCGGCCCAATATAGGGCCTTAAAACGATCTTTACGGGTACCGCAAAAAAGAAATAACGCCCGGCTGTAGGGGTCAAGTTCATACTGATCAGTGATCGTAGCGGCTAAACCATCGATTCCACGCCGCAAGTCAGTTTTGCCACAAATCAAATAAATACCCTTGAGTTGGCGTAAATCAATGAGCATCAGTGAACACCGCCTTGACTAGGGTGTCTAAAATATATCCATTGATATGATTGTAAACAATGATTGTTTCGTGTTCATTACGTTTGATTTGAAAGGCCTTTGATTTTGGACTTGGCTGTCGTTGACCGTCGTCCAGCTTAACTTGAACGATTTCCGGTTTATTGAGCATAAAAACACCTCACCATTTCTTATGATGAGGCTATCATACCGCGGCCGATACGCTATTTATAGTCGGTCTGTTATTGGGTGCTTACATTAATGCTATTGATTCCTTCAGTTTTCAGCTAAAATAGATCGCCGATTAGTGGCAAATACGAAGAGTTATGGCTATTGATTCCTTCAGTTTTCAGCTAAAATAGATCGATCTTATTTCCGAGAGTGCTTCTGCAAGTGCTATTGATTCCTTCAGTTTTCAGCTAAAATAGATCCATCATACACAATCGACAACGTAGTCAACGGCTATTGATTCCTTCAGTTTTCAGCTAAAATAGATCGCGTATATGTACAACGAGAGCAATAACAGCGCTATTGATTCCTTCAGTTTTCAGCTAAAATAGATCCGTTGCGACCACGTAGCGCCATGAAAGGAGGCTATTGATTCCTTCAGTTTTCAGCTAAAATAGATCCCTTACTCTCTTTCTTGTCGAAGTTTAAAGGCTATTGATTCCTTCAGTTTTCAGCTAAAATAGATCTTATAGAAAATTATTAACCTGTCATTAGTTGCTATTGATTCCTTCAGTTTTCAGCTAAAATAGATCGATTGAAATTTGCTAAGGCGTACTGTTCACGCTATTGATTCCTTCAGTTTTCAGCTAAAATAGATCGAATCAAACCACCGATCAACGATCAGCCACGCTATTGATTCCTTCAGTTTTCAGCTAAAATAGATTTCTCTAGTTTATGATAAAACTGATTGGCAGCTATTGATTCCTTCAGTTTTCGGCTAAAATAGATCAGTGTATCAAAAGAGCCCGATATCACGCGGATACCAGGCTCTTTTGCTTGTCTAAAAAGTGGTCATCTGCCCACCGTCTAACTTTTCTTCATTAGGCAATGGATCACCTACTAACAGACGCATTTCGTCGAATTGTTTCTCGGTTATAACTAATAATCTTACTGACCCTTTTTCGGGCAAATTATCGTCTAGCCGCAGCTCGTATTTTTTAGACATATCATAGCCATTAACGATGCGATAATAAACCGAGTATTGCATCATTACGTAACCCTCACTCAATAAATACTGCCGGAATTTTGCCGCTGCGCGACGATCTTTTGCTTTTACAACTGGTAAATCAAACATGACTAATAGGCGCATATACTTACTACTCATACTCGTGCGCCACTAAGGGAATCAGTTCCGGCAACTTCAACCCTGCAGCAGAATTATTACGACAACAAGTCGTGTACGACGATACTACTTTATGAACAGCATTGCTCAACGAATGAAATTCTCCATCAATTCTTACTTCTGTAAATAACAATTTAAATAATGCTTGCTTATTAATTGTCGTCAGGCCACCTTTTAAATCAGCTTGGTGTTCATAAACCCATAAATCCACGCACGTCCGAAAGGGTTCAATCAAATCATCGGCTAAATTAAACGGATTTAACTCATTTTTATGAAAGACGCCTAATGCTGGCTCAAAACCATAGGCACAAATATCACGCGCGATAATACCACGAATAATCGCATAACCATAATTCAATGCACCATTCAAAGAATCTTCATTACGCCGATTAAACTGATCACCAAAAAGTCCCATAAAATAAAGCCGTGCTGCACACGATTCTTTAAACGTTTTATCCCCTTCAGTCACTTGAGTTGCTAAAAAATTAAGTTCAGCAATATTTTTACAATGATTTAGCTCTAGAACTTTAGCTTGATTTTCAATTTTTTGTTTCATCAATTTTTGCCACAAGCGTGCTTTAGTTTTAGTCCGAACATGTAACTGTGCTTCTAGCGCCTCTAATTTATGATAGTACTGCCCTAATGGTAAAACTACCGCACACGGTAAATGCTTCTGATCACACGTAAATACTGCCACTTGATGCTCAGCAAGGAATGACAGAGTAGGCGCTGTTATTGTGCATTGTTTATGTTCAATCATAATACTGGAAATGTCTTCCACCGGAACCGTGTAACGCTCTTCTTGTTGAATTACTAACTGACTTCTTGAAATACTCAAACGCGCTGGATTCTGAATATATAGATTTCGAAATGCCATTATTACTCATCTCACTTAACGAATAACTGCCGCTTTTTTTCATGAACTTTATGATAACGGCCAAAATAATCGACTTGATATTTTTCGAATTTTAATAACCCGGCGATACCGATACCTCTGGCCGTATAAGAACTATCGTGGGCACGTACCATAATACTAGCTGTTGAAATATCTCCTCCATCAAAATAACCATAAAAATTCTTAATTTTTCCGACTTCAGAATTGCTTTCTTTATTCGAGTATTTTGGTTTAATTCCGGTCTTAGATTCTATATGCACCATATCTCCTGGGTACAGCGAGAAACAAAACTGATCATTCTCAGTAATTTGGTACCAATCTTTTGGTGATTTTCCTTGAAGTACCGCCTTATCTGGTAACACTCGTTCAACCGTATCCTTAATATAAATTGGCACAAATACGAACTTCTTCCCAGTATAAAAAACATCTATCCGCACCATTGCCCCATTATCAGCAGCCGCATTGTTCTTCAACCGCACTGGTAATGAAATCTTCTTGGCCACTCGAACCTTACGCACCAACTTCTTGGTCCCATGATCCATGTACTCTAAATAACCATCCGGAAAGGCCAACTCCCCAGAATTTTCGTGTGCCGTCAATTCTTTTCTGATTGCTGAATAAACAACCTTGTCACCATTATTACTATTTTCAGGATCGTAAACACCGTCCCCAGTAGCAATCTGGCCTTTTTTATTTATCTTCAGTTTAGCAATGCTAACTCGACTCAACACAATGCCTTTTTCATCAAATAATTTAGCACTACGAATTGTATCTAAATGTGCTGGCCCCGAAATTTTATGGTTAGCCAAACGCACAACAAAAACTGGCTTTAATTTAGCAATTTCAACTGGTGTGTAAGTATTCCAGCACTTGCTTTTCATCATTTCTGCAGGATTGTCGGAGATCCGCGCTAATAATTCATCACGAAATTCAGGCCACGGCAATGGAAAACCATTGAAGATTTTATTAAATAGATCAGCATCCATCCGTTGTGCTTCAGCCGCATACTCTGCGTCCCTGATCTCATCTTCATGCCACAAAGCCTGATTAGTTTTAACTTCTTGGTGCTGACTGTATTTAGTGACTTGTTGAATAAACTTTGGTGTGATCGCTGCTATGACAGTAGCATCAACCGCATGATGTAAATCACCATCTTCACGCACTTTAAGAAAACCCCAGCGACTCCGAATTTTCGAAGTGACTTCACCATTTAGTGGCAAGACGCGCTGCTTTTTTTCTAATTCTGGATTAAAGTCAACTGCTTGACGAAAATAGTTATACAGAACACGGGTAATAAAGCGCGTATCATTAATATTACGCTGCTTCCAATTTTTTTGTTCCTCATCACTCAACTTCTGCTTCAACAGTTTCTGCCGTTTGCGTGAATTGCGGATAATATTATCAGCGACATTGGTTAATGCATTCACCCGCGCCTCGTCATGGGCCAAATAAGCCATCGGAATTTGATTACCCTTTTCGCGATTACATTTGGCACTGGTCAACACTTTATTAGTATAGCTATCATCCCAACTAATACTGTAAGGAATAATATGGTCGACTTCATAACTCTCACTAAATGCCCGTTCAAACGGAATCTGAGCACCAGTATAGGGATCAACACCGTTCTGTTCTTTGTGTAATTTGTACCGGATAATATTCTGCCCATTAACTGGAATACTCAATTCAGTTAATTCGGCGGCAATTTTATCGTTAGTTTGTCGATTTTGATCTTGCCGTTTTTGTGTTTTCCGCCGTTCATCGAAACTTCGACCTAATTCACGGGCCAACTCAATATTGATGCCATCCGGTTTGCCATAACGCCGAGTAATTTGTTTAACCACTTTGATCGTTTTGGATACTGCCCGTCGAACAACGAGATTAGTAATTTCTTCACGAATCGTATCTTCTGAAATTTTCTTTTTACGAAAATCATAACCGGCATTAGTGGTCGCTTCACTGTAAACCTGACTCATTTCAAGATAAGGAATAATATTTTGCATCGATTTGATCGATAAATGACCAAACTTAGCAAAATTAAGTGGTAAAAGCCGTTCAATTAGGTCAGCCGGTAAATTTAATTCATCGGCAAAATAGCGCTGCCGCCGTTTATCACTTGAGTATAACGTTAACGCCGTACCAATATAATCTAATAACTGACGATTTTGCCACATTTCCTCCGGCAGCGCGTTAACCAGATCATGGTAAGCCTTAAAATCAACAAAACGCGTTTTCTTTTCAACAGTTTCAATTTCCTTTTGGGTCTGCAAACTACCATAATTAACTAAGTTAAAGCGCGCATCATCAGGTAATTTTAGCAGTTTGCGTAATTCCCCAAAATCCGTTGGTTTATACGTTTTTGTCGGTTTTTCAGCCTTTGCAAATACCGCATCAATAATCGCTTGCCGGTCAAGACCACTTAGTGTATGCCAAGTATCGCCAGTTGTATTTTGGTAATTTAGACTAGTCATTTTCTGTAGCAAATTAAAATATTGAAAAGTATAAGTTGCCTTAGCCGCACGATCTTCGGTCGGTTCAAAAATATCTTTACCCACCATTTTTTTAATTTGATCACCTGCATAAGGACCAGCTCCAGGACCTTCATCAAAATCACGCTGCGCCTGAAAAATACCAGCATGATCTCCATTGCCTAACAAATAAGCCGCATAAAATTCATCAGTCAACTGCTCGTTACCAAATTCACACTGTTTATCTAAAATTTGTTTAATTTCATCAACTAACATTTGCCGATTTGGTGTGCTTAAATAGCCATCGTTATAACCTTTGTTGCGCTTGTGCTCATTATATTTGGCATCCTTTAAATACAATTCACCCACTGTTCGATAACCTTTTTCAGCAATATCTTTTCTAATTTCCTCAATTGAGTTAAGCAGCTGACCCATTTGCTTTTTATCGGCTTCATTTTCTGGGTTTAATTCAGATTTACGATTAGACTTAAACCCACGATGACCAACAAAAAAGTACAAAACGCGGAATAATTCACTATTAGTTAACCGACGATCGAGGCCCGCTACCCGAAGTTCATAGACCGAATATTCGGTCTGTGGTGTTGCTAAGATTTGTTCAATCTCAGATTTAGACAATAAACCGCTATGTATAAATAATTGCTGCGTCCGCTGCTTACGGAACTTGGTTCGCCGCGTACGGCGCCGCAATCCACGTTTTACCCGCCGCGGTTCTGCCAATGACGCTCCCGTTTGTGGATCTTCGGCTCGTGGATAAATCACTGAATCCAGTGTTAAAATTTTATATGGTAATCCATTTTTATCAGTCTTCAAAACCGCATAACCAGTTGACGCAATCCCCACATCTAAGCCTATTCGATAGCCCATAGTATCAACTCCATCTCTTTAATTTACTTCAGTTTAGCATAATGATGGCGGTTGCAAAAGATGATTGTAAGATAAATTTTATTTATGGCAAATTTTTGGCTAAAATAAATCAAGGTGCTATGCCGCGCAACATCCAATATTGCTATTGATTCCTTCAGTTTTCAGCTAAAATAGATCGAAGATTTGGGTACTGTCATGCAAGCGACAGCTATTGATTCCTTCAGTTTTCAGCTAAAATAAATCGCTCAAGAGACGAATGTTGCAGTAACGGTAGCTATTGATTCCTTCAGTTTTCAGCTAAAATAGATCGCTTTTACCTAACCCCATATCAAGCAGTAGGCTATTGATTCCTTCAGTTTTCAGCTAAAATAGATCTTTAACATCTGTTAAAACTTCTTCAGTGATGCTATTGATTCCTTCAGTTTTCAGCTAAAATAGATCCAAACAACGTAAATTAAACCATATTACTGAGCTATTGATTCCTTCAGTTTTCAGCTAAAATAGATCTTAACTAACGCAATTAAACCAGTTTCATCCGCTATTGATTCCTTCAGTTTTCAGCTAAAATAGATCGAGCAGAAATGCATGAACTCAGCAACTCTGGCTATTGATTCCTTCAGTTTTCAGCTAAAATAGATCTAGATTACAGAAAAACATTTGAAATTGAGAGCTATTGATTCCTTCAGTTTTCAGCTAAAATAGATCCTACTAAAGCCAAAGGAGTTAAGAACACCAGCTATTGATTCCTTCAGTTTTCAGCTAAAATAGATCTATTGATGAAGAAGTATAAAGAGGGAGACAGCTATTGATTCCTTCAGTTTTCAGCTAAAATAGATCTAGCTATGCAAGATCATTTGGGTATGGAATGCTATTGATTCCTTCAGTTTTCAGCTAAAATAGATCTTGTATGAATTTTTAGTGCTGATTTTAGGTGCTATTGATTCCTTCAGTTTTCAGCTAAAATAGATCATGTGAGAAATAACTATTCAATCGCAATCAGCTATTGATTCCTTCAGTTTTCAGCTAAAATAGATCTTGAACTCAAAGAATACACTGAGTACTTGAGCTATTGATTCCTTCAGTTTTCAGCTAAAATAGATCTATTCAACTTTAAGCATTGCGTTCGCAATTGCTATTGATTCCTTCAGTTTTCAGCTAAAATAGATCAACTTCTCTGCTAAGACCTGGGCAACAGGTGCTATTGATTCCTTCAGTTTTCAGCTAAAATAGATCGTATAGTTTTTGCCATTGTCGTGTTCCTTCGCTATTGATTCCTTCAGTTTTCAGCTAAAATAGATCAGCTGATTACGCTCATAGGTCGCTTGCGCTGCTATTGATTCCTTCAGTTTTCAGCTAAAATAGATCCAAACATATGTACACCGCCTTAAGTTGATTGCTATTGATTCCTTCAGTTTTCAGCTAAAATAGATCGATTTGGTTGTACCTGTTTGAAGCTTGGAAGCTATTGATTCCTTCAGTTTTCAGCTAAAATAGATCTATGTTGTCATGGGCGTGTTTGCAATTTGGGCTATTGATTCCTTCAGTTTTCAGCTAAAATAGATCTATTAACAGTGAAATGCCACAGCAAGAACAGCTATTGATTCCTTCAGTTTTCAGCTAAAATAGATCTTGAAATTTCAACAACCATCGAGTGCTTGGGCTATTGATTCCTTCAGTTTTCAGCTAAAATAGATCTTATCTAAATTAGGATAGTCACGTAATATAGCTATTGATTCCTTCAGTTTTCAGCTAAAATAGATCTTTAGGTTTAGCCAATTCAGCGTCACAGTAGCTATTGATTCCTTCAGTTTTCAGCTAAAATAGATCGTCTTAAGCTGATCATAGTCCTTGAATTGGGCTATTGATTCCTTCAGTTTTCAGCTAAAATAGATCTTTCGCATCACGATCAGACTTAACATCGCGGCTATTGATTCCTTCAGTTTTCAGCTAAAATAGATCCATTCACGATCGGCAGTCGGTGGTCCGAATGCTATTGATTCCTTCAGTTTTCAGCTAAAATAGATCTTCAGTTTCTTGACAGCATCAAGTCCGCCTGCTATTGATTCCTTCAGTTTTCAGCTAAAATAGATCTGAAAATCAGTGGAAACGCAAAATATAGGTGCTATTGATTCCTTCAGTTTTCAGCTAAAATAGATCAAATGCTGTTAGCGGCAAACATTACCGGTAGCTATTGATTCCTTCAGTTTTCAGCTAAAATAGATCAACGAGTATCAAAAGAGAAAGACTATCGGCGCTATTGATTCCTTCAGTTTTCAGCTAAAATAGATCATGTACTCAATGTTCCTGTTCGACTTGTTGGCTATTGATTCCTTCAGTTTTCAGCTAAAATAGATCAGAGATACAAGGTTGGAAATGTTGACAGTGGCTATTGATTCCTTCAGTTTTCAGCTAAAATAGATCATTCAGCTATCCTAGCATTGAATGCCAACAGCTATTGATTCCTTCAGTTTTCAGCTAAAATAGATCTGGACCACTAAGCACCATGGAACGCTCATTGCTATTGATTCCTTCAGTTTTCAGCTAAAATAGATCCAGTATACTAAAATAGCCTGATACCTCACGTATATCAAGCTATTTCATTTGCCCTAAAAATGGACAACAGTTCAACTCATTTGGTAATTTCTTAGTGGTTACAATGTTGAAAAGTCAGTATCCATGCTTAACTAAATAACAATTACTCATAAACTACCTTGGTTAATTTCAGGGCAATTATACATTACTTCATTCTACCCATCTAAACAAATTATTAAATATGAGTTAAAATTCATATACAAATTAGGGTGTGTCTTCAAATTATCTAAGTAATAACAAAATTGCCGCTACGTGAATAAACGTACGAAAAACATAAGCCGTCTTATCATATCTTGTCGCAACACGCCGAAAATGCTTTAAGCGATTAAAGAAACATTCAATTGAATGACGCTCCTTATAGACCCACCAATCAACTGTCCATGGTGCTAATGCCGATTCTCTTGGTGGAATCGTGTAGGTGCCACCTTGGTTAGTGATGTAATCACGAATAACCGTACTACCGTAGGCTTTATCGCCGACAACGTTGACTCCAGTTAGAGATACTTCCTTTAACAGGTCAAGTGCAACTGGGCTGTCATGGCAATTGCCCTCGGTTAGAATAAAAGTAATTGGATTTCCCAGTGAATAAACCAAAGCATGAATCTTAGTCGTATTGCCACCACGGCTACGGCCAATATGATTTTCTTCCTTTGCTGGACCACTTTGCTTAGCGCCAGCACTGTGTTGATGCGCATTGACTGCAGTTGAATCAATATGCAAGTATTCCATGTCGGCATCACTAGCAAGTACTCTAAAAACGCATTATAAAACACCATCATGTGCCCAGCGAGTAAGTCTCGTATAGACAGTTTTCCATGAACCATACCGCTCGGGCAAGTGACGCCAAGGTGCGCCAGTTCGATTGATCCAAAGAATCGCATTTAGCATTTTCCGATTATCATGTCGGGCAGGGCGCCCTCTGGTGTAAGTCGGAAACAACGATTCGATTTTATCCCATTGTTCATCGGTCAGTTCATAGCGGTGAATAATCATTGTCTTCAGCCCTTTTACTTCATCATATCAAGATTTGGGCTAAAGACGAATGTTTTTGATTTTGAAGACACACCCTAGTATAAGCGCTAATTTTTTCACCACTTTGTTGATCAAATCGTGTCACGGCAAAAACTTCGGTGTCAACATAACCTAAAATGGCGCCGGGATTTTAACATCCCAACGCCATTTCAATTCTAAGCATTTAAAATCCATAAAAAGCCAATAAAGATAAAGAATAGTGCATACATCACGATTGAAACTTCTTTACCACGCTTAGCAGCAATCATCATAATTGGATAAGTAATCATACCTAAAGCCATTCCGTCAGAAATCGAATAAGTCAACGGCATCCCAATAATAATTAAGAATGAAGGAATAGCAATCTCTAATTTATCCCAATGAATATGAGTTAAGTTCTGCGCCATTAAAACACCAACAATAATTAAAGCTGGTGCCGTAACTTGAGTCGTCACAACAGCCAATAACGGCGAGAAAAACATCCCAAGAATGAAGAACAAGCCGGTGAAAACTGCAGTCATTCCTGAACGACCACCTACAGCAATCCCTGCTGAAGATTCGACGTAAGCTCCAACTGGTGATGTTCCTAGAATTGAACCAGCAAACATCGCCGTTGAATCAGCCATCAATGCTTTACCAACTCGTGGCATTTCGTTATTCTTCATAAAACCAGCTTGTTGCGCCAAGCCAACTAATGTGCCCGCTGTATCAAAGAAGGTAACCAATAAGAAAGTTAACACCACGACCCACAATTGTAAGCTGTTGATGGATCCAACGTGCTTAATTGCCACGCCAAAAGTTGGTGCCAAACTTGGTGCGGCGGCAACTACTTTAGTTGGCAGATCAATCATTTTTGTCAGCACACCCAACAATGACGTCAAGACCATCCCGACAAAAATTGCTCCTGGCACGCGGCGAATCATTAAAACCGCCGTAACAATTAACCCGAAGATTGTTAACCAAGTCGTTCCAGTCATCAAACTGCCTAAACCAACAACGGTCGATTTATTCGCGACAATCAAACCACCATCTTGTAAACCGATGAACGCAATAAACATCCCGATCCCAGCAGAAATCGCAAACTTTAAGTCAGCAGGAATCGCATTGATAATAATCTCGCGAAGTTTAAAAACTGTAATTAATAAGAAAATAATTGAGGCAACGAACACACCAGCTAAGGCGGTCTGCCATGGAACTTTCATTCCGATACACACGGTATAGGCAAAGAAAGCATTAATTCCCAATGCAGGAGCAGAGGCAATCGGATATTTGGCCACAATTCCCATAATGAAACAAGCTAAGGCACTAGCCAAAGCCGTTGCCGTGAAAACAGCACCTTTATTCATACCAGATGCGCCTAAAACGCTCGGATTAACAAACAAAATGTAACACATGCTAACAAATGTTGTGAGTCCGGCTAATAATTCTCGACGCCAATTTGTCTTCAATTCGTCAAACATGAAATACTTCTCTAGCTTCGCACCCATTCAATCAAATCCTCTTCATTAATGTTCGTGTTTTGGTAAATAAAAGCAACAAATATTAGCTTATACCAAATTATAGCTTTTGTAAACACAAACATTAAATTGTAATTCATTTTCGTTTGATTTATCAGCGTTCAAGCTCGTAAGTTCTAAAAGTATGCTAATTGCTATTCTTCGTGCCCAAGAAAAACTATTTCATACTGAACATATACCCTGTTGAAAGTGCAAAATCCTAGAACTGTTTTGTTGTACTTCTTCGTGCCTACGGAAAATACGCTGGTGGAACGCTGCGAGCGTTGGTTTGAGCCAAGTCAAAAACCAAACCTAGTTATAAGTGCAAAGTCTTAGAACTGTTATGTTGTACTTCTTCATGCCTACGGAAAATGCGCTGGTGGAACGCTGCGAGCGTTGGTTTGAGCCGAATCAAAACCGATTCGTCTCAAACGCAAGCTTTGTTGTAAGTGGTAAACCACCAACAACAATTCCGCGGCTGACCACGATTTCCCTCCGGCACTGACAAACGAGATGATGTGGTGTGATTTAATAGCAAACTTGTACTTCTGAAAATCAAAAATGGTCTAATCACTCGTCAATTCAGCGCTTGAGCAAAGGTTGCCATCTTGCTCGTCAAGTGGTGGCAAATAAATACCGCTCAGTAGTGACATTAATGTTGGCAATTTATTGCCTATATTAAGGCTCGTATTTGAGACGATTTGCACTTCAATCGGCTCAAATCGACGCCCACTACGTTCCAGCGCCAAGTATTTATTTGCCACCACGGTACCCACCATATTTCATCCGCAACCTTTGCGCAAGCACGAAGAACGACAAAATAACAGTTCTAGCATTTAGCATGCTAGCTCGAGCAACGCACACAATTCCTAAGCAACCTTTGCGCAAGCGCGAAGAACCACAGCATAGCAGTTTTCGATTTAGCAAGTTAACTCAGTAGTGATAAATCGGCGCGACAATTCAACAACTACAAGTTTACTTAGCATTATGTTTCAGAAGTCGTTCAATCTTACCAATTTTGCGCCGTGCAACCGGGAATTCAGTCCCGTCACTGAGCGTTAGCTTCATGTTAGACTTATCATAGCTGACAATCCGATTCACGTTCACTGCACACGAACGTTGAATCAACATTAATTCTGGCTCGGATCGCACAATTGCATTCAGGTTAGCATAGAATTCAATCCGCTGATTCGTGGTGAACAGCACAATCTTGTGTGCTTGCTCCGACGTTTCAAAATATAATATCTCATCGAAAGGTACACGAACCGTTCTAGTCTTATTCTCAAAATAAAAATAATGAATCTCTGCGACTGTCTGCCGTTGATCACGAACGTATAAAAGATTGGTCAAAAGTTGCTGTTGAAAATCTTCTTCACTTTGATCCTTATCAACGAAATCCAACGCAGCCACTTTATATTTGAAGGTGACCGGTGCCATTTCGGAATGGGTCGTCACGAAAACGATGGTACCTAAGTTATCTTTCGCGCGAATGGCCTTAGCAACTTCAAGCCCTGCTTGGCGTACACCCTTGATTTCAAGGTCAAGAAAATAAATTTGTTGGGGATCACGACCAGCTATCGCCGCCAGCAATTCATCGCGATGACTTGTGGCCGTAAACTGGTCAATCTTAATATGATTGGCTGCCGCCAACCGTTGAAGATCAGCAGCGATTGCTTCGCGCTGCAATAAGTCATCTTCTAAAACAAAAATATTCATTTATCGTTCCCCAATCACTAGTTTTTGTGTGAATTGATGATTATTGAAGGAAGTTTCCCAGTTAACAGCAGGATTGCGGTCCGTAATCTCGACAACGTTGGTCAATCCCAACCCGTGATGGCCATCCTTCGTTGAATAACCAGATTTAAAAATTTTATTCAAAGAAATATGTTCCTCTGTGCTATTGTTCTGCACAATAATTACGACATTGGCTTGATCGCAGAGTATCACATAGCGTAATTCGGGATTAGCAGTCTTCTTAGCAGCTTCAATCGCATTATCAAGTAGAATAGAAAGAACCCGAACTAAATCCAGCGTACTCAACGCTAACTGACTAGGAATGTCCTCTCTAATCTCAATGTCAGTCTTAACCCCTGAATCTCTGGCTTCGGTTAACTTCCAATACAGCACACTCTTAAGCGCATGATCCTGCACATTGGCAAGTTCATTAACGTTTGCCGCATGATGATTAATCTTCACCTTCGCTTTAACAAGGACTTCTTGATACGTCTGTTTGACCAAGTCCAGATCCTCAGAGTCAATACTATCCTGCAAACTAATCAACATATTCTGATAATCATGGCGAAAGCTCCGCAGTGTTTGATACATATGCTCAATCTCAGTGGTATATTGATTCAACTGTTTAATCTGCAGCCGCTCAGCACGTTGAATCTCCAATTGTAAATAAGCCCGCGTACGATTACTGATGAAAAAAAGCACCGTTCCAAACATAAAGGCATAGACAAACATGATGTACTTAGTGTATTCGGTGATTGGTGCCGAAGTGTCCAAGGTTAATTCATAGTAATAACTCGAAAAGAAGACCAGCACAAAAAAAGTCAACAAATAATTGAGGGGCTTTAGAATTTTTTCTTTAATAAATGGGTCGCTACGACGCAGCAATGTAAAATTAATCTTCAAAGCGCGTGCAACTAAATAGTGGATAAATACTGGTGCAACCGTCGAGATGATCTGTAAAACGGTCATATATTTATCAATAAAAGCGCCGGAAAAAAGTTCATAAAAAATTAGTGAGATTAAATTTGACAGCATAAAACCAATATAAACAATATAGATACTATAAAAATATGATAAGCGAAGATAGCCCTTACCTTCCTTAATTCGACAATAACCAAAAAAGAAAACTAAAAAAAGAACGGGAATGTATGCACCCCAAAAATAATCAGCTACACCAAATATGATCATTGACACAATATACGCCAATACATCAAATCTTTGTTTGTTGATCTGATAAAATAATGTCCAATATAAAAAAGTTAGTACGATTGTCACTAAGATAAACATTTTGACATCACCCATGTTATGATTTTATCAAACCATTATAACAGCATGATTAGGAAAATCCTATCTAATCATCATTACTTATTAGATTTTCCTTTTAACAACAAGGGCCATAATGACGCTTTACTATTTCCTCCTTCGACCCTAGCCAACTCGGCAGTTGTCATTTTTGAATATTCTTTTTTATTTTCTTGTTCTTTTTTACTCATAATTCTTCACTCCTCTATTTTATTTAAATGATCCTAATCCTTATTTAACAATCTATCTTTATAATAATCAAAATATGTTTTCTTACCGGTAATAACAGTGACTTGTCCTTGCATTCCTTGGCGGAGAAGTCGATTATTCTTAGAGCCAATATTAACAATGGTTTTAAAGTAATTACCCTCCTTGGTGCGAACCGGGGCTAAATAGATCTGCTGAATATGACCATTGAGCTCAACAGGATGTGATGTTTTCTGGAAGCAGCGAACATGGACCTTCTCTCCCTCTTTTACATTCCCAACTTCGGTGGCTGGAATGTTAACAACAATTCTAGCGCCAACTTTCTTGACAGGGTACAACTCCGCGAGAATGGTACCAGCAGGGATTTGCGCGTATCTATCCATGTCATTAAGCAAGTGAATTACACCAGCCTTCGGAGCTTTAACAATCAAATCTTGTTTGGCATAATGTGCTTCTTGAATTTTTAGTTCCAGATCCTGCTTGGTCGTATTCAAATCAACTAATTCTTTTTGAGCCTTAGTTAAATATTCAGACTTATTCTCTGATAATTCATCGCTTAAACCACTATGGCTTGCCTGAGTAGCGTCAATACTAGCAACCTGAATCTGATAATTGTTGATCAATTCGGCAACCTGCTGCGAATTGGCATCGATCTCTGCAGCAACTTGTTTCTTAACATCACCACTATTTCCTTGTTTGATTTGCGCACGATACATTTCATACTGACTGGCAAACTGATTCCCTTTTGCTAAAGCCTTCCCAGAATTAATTTTTTCTTTAAGCTCGGTGTAATCGGCAACTTTGCTTTTTACAAATCAACCTGAGGTACATATTGACATCGATACCGTATGGAATTCTCTCCTTAACTTATCTTTCAATAATTTAAAGATAGCACCATCGGATAAGTTTTTTTGTTATCTTTCCTAAATGGTACTTGAACGTTCCTGAATGGTTAATGACAACTTAAATAATGACCGTTCAGGAATGTTCGAGAGCTATTCAAGAAATAATTAACACGAATAAAAATTATTGAAATATAATGAGTTTCACACTCGAAGTTGTAATAAATCAGGAATTGCTGTGAACATATTTTGATTTACAAACGTTTTAAAAATGAGGATTGCAATAGATAAACATTAAAACTGGCAAAAGTTGGTACTATGCAGGGGCGTTTGACCGTATAATGAATAGTAAAACAAACATCGTTCACTAACCAACTTTTTATAATAAAAGTAAGATAAGCTAGATCAAGCTCGATGCTTAACTACGCCATTCTGTTCGACTAAAATATTAGTCGAATAGAGCAGTATAGTTAAGTCATTCGAGCCGGAATTCTTGTACCATGATAAAACGAACCGGGTTAAAGTTTTTGTCCCAGTTCGTTTTACTCGAAAGGACGTCAATCATTTGCAACAAATTAAAAAATATCGTGCGACCTTATATTGCGCGTTACTACTTATTGTGACGTACATTTTCTTAAATAGTAATTACTCATTGATGGTGAATTCCGCTGAAGCCCTCGGAAATGTTGGCGATCGCGTGCTATCGGGTGAGTTCTATCGATTATTCACGGCCATTTGGTTGGAAAATGGGAGTTTATTGGCATTAATTTCTAACCTCATACTCCTTCTATTAAGTGGATTTTTGATCGAGCCCACATTAGGATCAAAGCGATTTACGTTTATCTTTCTCGTCACCGGTGTACTGGCATTTCTGTTAGCCGACGTAACCGTCAAAATTCTCGTAGACTATTTCTATACCTATTCCAGATTTGATATCATGTCATTCTCTCAACCACTTCTTGGTGCCTCTGGCGCAATAACCGGTATCCTTGGGAGTGGTATCATCTTGATTTCACCTAAAGAAATACCGCAAATGACACGTCGCAAACAGGGAATACTTGTGATTTTAAACTTTTTTATTCTGGTCTCTGTGATTATCATTCCCCTACTTACACAATTCAACATTAGCGATTTGACCCATATCTATGGTTTCATTAGCGGCGCAGCGATCGCATTCATTCTCTCTCGGCGAAATAATTTAGTGGTCAATACCATAAAACGCGAAACAGTCTAACTATTTAACGAGGTAGCCGGCATGCAAGCTATTAAAAAATTTTTTAAGCAATATTATGTCACGATAATTTATACATCAATTTGCTCAGTAACTTTTATTTTGTACTTTATTAATCCCAATTTACCAATTATTTCAATATTGGGGGACTCCATAGATACTTTGACTAGCCGTGAATATTATCGCCTATTCACCTCATCTTGGGTTCATTATTCGCCGGTATTACTTTCCGACCTTATCTTTCTATTCTTAGTTAGCTGTCTGATTGAGAAATATTGGGGGCATCTAACATTAGCCATTCTTTTCCCATTTTTCGGAACGTTTGGCGGATTACTTGGTGACATTGCTACTCGCATATTGGTTGCTAAGTCACTTAGCAACCTTGATTTCAATCAATTCGACTCTCAAGAATTAGTTGGAAAATATACCGGCTCATCAGTTGTAATTTTCGGATTACTTGCGGTGCTGTTACTTACAGTGCTATTCAAACCAACTATTCGTAAAAAATATTTGGCAAGACATCCGTTACAAATACTCTTGGTAGCGTTGATATCTTTATATCTGATTGCCTACCTACTAACACCCTTCCTACGGCCCAATCTCATGAATATAAGTGATATTGATCATACTATCGGCTTCTTTTTGGGTATCTTCACTTTTATAGTCTATGAATTGATTTTGCACGTAACTAAACAACTGAGCCATAGCTAAATCAAAAAACAGAAGACGATAAAAAGCGTTCACCCCAAAATTTACTCTGCGAAGTGCTTCATAATTGTTAGACAAACAGTCCAATGATTGTTAGGCATTTCAAAGTTTATCTTGAGTGAACGCTTTTTACTGACTGACGATTGAAATCTCGATTTTCGATAATTCTCAATTAAGTTAGGACCAATGCTAAACGATTTTAATCTATCCAGTTACGGCGGACAGCTTCCTTAAAGAATTAATTTCAGTTTACGATCTGAAAAAAACTAATTATCCATCCTCCTGTGACCGTTCAGGAACGTTTGATAGCTATTCAAGACATTGTTCACTTTTTCCTTCAAGCTTGAAGTACAATGACAATGTATTCATGAATACGATAAAATTCATAGGAGGCATAGAAATGTTTACTGGTTTAATGGGGATCTTATTAGCTGGTGCAGGCGCATGGGATTTGTTTTATACTCGGTCATTATTTAAACAATTGAAATCAGGGAAACTTAAAACAACCAATCAATTCATGGCTTATGCCGTTAACGTTAGTCTGATTGTTGGGATCGCCCTGATTATCGGATCAATACCTTGTTTAGTAGCAGGCGTTCAAGCAATTATGAATTAGTTTCGTAACTGTCGTAGTTGCAAATTACATCACGCAAAAGTAATTTATTTTAATCGAAAATGATTTCTGTTGATACCGTGGATTCCGAATCAGAAACACCCCTAAAAAAAATTCAGAATTCACGGCATCAACAGAAATCAAATGTACGACTTGATCACACTGCTTAAAAAATTGATTCCGTCGTTAAAAATTGTAAAATCGAGGAAAATGCTATGCCTATCAAGTATATTGTCTCGTTAGTACTCATTATTATTGGAATTATCCAAATTTATCTAACAGCCGGTTCATCAAGAAGGATTGTAAAACAAGGTAGTGCGTCCACCTCCCCATTTTCACTCATGAGTTTGGGAAGTAGTTTCATTATCGGAATTTTAATCGTTGCGGCTGGTATTAGCGCTGCCTTTGTCAATTTTTAATCGCCTTTTCAATTTTATTGTGGGACAAAGGCGAGTACAAATTATCGTCCAGGTACGTGGTAGTTACACAAAATAAATTTACGGATGACTTTGAATTTCAGAAATACAACAAACTAATTAATGACGTTTTAAAGTTGAAAGGATAGGTGAAAACATGAAGAAGCTTGCTGTCATCGTCTTTCTTGGTACTTTACCAATTACCCGTGGTGAAATGTTTATAATCCCAGGACGAGGAAAAAAGTTTACCAAGAAACTAAATACTCAGCTTGAGGAATTTAATATGGATTGGACGGTCAAAATTGATCCTGGAACTGGGAATATTGACGAAATTAAAAAAGAGCATCCCAGTGCGATAATTCTAATTAATGGTCTTCAAGATAGATTTTATGCTGACGATTTTCCTAAACAAAACATCTACCAAATGGGACCAACAGAATTAACTGAACAAGATACAAGCGGTGTCATTCGTTTTCTAAAAAAACTGGGGTAATTTTCCAATTTTACTACCACAATCCTAATTTGAAACGTTAATAGCACCTCATCTCCTGATCTTACAATAATTTTTGAAAGGAAAAAGCGTTCATGAAAAAACTTGCCATCATCGTCTTTTGGGGCTCTTTGCCAGTTACTGGCGGTGAATTATTTGTGTTCCCAGGACGGGGTAAAAGATTTACCAAAAAATTAAATATCCAACTTGCAGAATATAACATGGATTGGACAGTTCAGATTGATACCGCAATTGGGAATATTGACGATATTAAAAAAAGAACATCCCAGCGCGCTAATTCTAATTAATGGCCTTCAAGGTAGATTTTATTCCGATGATTTCCCTAAACAAAACATTTATCAAATGGGGCCGTTAGAATTAACTGGTGAAGATACTAGTGGCGTGATTCGTTTTCTCAAGAAATTAGGTTAATTTAGTATAGATCATCTTCATTTAAAACATTTCTGAAATATCGTCGTCTATTTCGTTGGCATTCTTTAAACATTTCAGAATACTCATCAAGCTAAAAAGTAGCAAAAAAGGTTGAAGCTAGAAAAAATTCTGGCCTCAACCTTTTTACATGATACGAACTGCTAAAGATCAATCAGGCAATTCAGTGCGATGGTCAGCCCCATTGTATGAGCACCACGTCCTTTATTTCGTGCTGCCCAAGCTTCGGGATTGGCTAAAGAATCAGCCGTGAATAGAATCTGGCCAAACTCTACCCCACGAAAACGAGCGATTGCGGCGAGTGCTGAACATTCCATCTCCACGACTTCAAATCCCTGCGCCAAGTATTGCGCTGTCAGCAAAGGTGTCTCACGAAAAAAAGCGTCGGTTGTCCAAGTTTTGACTGTTTCAGCTGCAACTGAATTTTTGCCTAGTGATGCCTGAATCGCTTCAACTATTTCTGGATCCAGCTGAATACTTGGAGCTGCTGGTAAGTAATGATAAGATGTCCCTTCATCACACAAAGCTTCAGTAACGATTAAGAAGGTGTTCTCTGGAATTTCCCGTAGAACACCACAAGAACCAACCGCAATAATCTGCTTGGCACCATAGGCGATTAGAAACTCCATAATTTGTGCCGCGGCCGGTGCACCCAGCACTGCAGGACAGACTCCCACGGTCTCACCATGCCAATTAACTTGGAAGACTTGAATCGCACCCGAAAACATTGGAAAGGTTGCCAGTTCTTCGACATTGTATTGCTGCTTAAATTCACGAATTACTTCTGGTGTTACGAAGGCAAGTAACATCTTGTCCGGGAAATGATAGCCTTCATTCCTAAAGGGATTGATAACCGCCTTAGACGAAGAATCATAATTAGTTATCGGAAGAAAATTCATAACTGCCTCCAAAAATTCTAAATCAAATTGCGATGTCACAAATGTTCA
The DNA here is from genome assembly GCF_003946695.1 of Lapidilactobacillus bayanensis. GTDB lineage: Bacteria > Bacillota > Bacilli > Lactobacillales > Lactobacillaceae > Lapidilactobacillus > Lapidilactobacillus bayanensis. The sequence goes on from NZ_RHOX01000014.1 coordinate 47,084, forward strand.
GCACTTTTACGACATCACTTAACTTAGTCGCTATTAGTTCAGCTTCACTGCCGTACCACTGCAAGTCACCATTAACATGCCATTATCTGAACCCAAGACTTCATAATCCATCTTTGTGCCCACGACTGCATCTGCGCCTAGCTGAGCGGCGCGATCACCCATTTCGGCAATGGCTTCTTCGCGCGCCTTCGTTAATTCCTCTTCGTAACCTTTGGAACGACCACCAAAGACATTGCGTAAACCAGCGCCCAAATCCTTGAAGACATTAATTCCGGTGATCACCTCACCGAAAACAATGCCCTTGTATTCAGCAACGGTGCGATCTTGTACTGCATTAGTCGTTGTAATAATCATGTTGTCACTCCCTATCTCAATTCATTTTCCTTCATTTTATCCTATCTCTCGTTCTATTGCGAGACAATTAACAAATCCTACTCCGATTTGTTAACTGCTTTAACAAGGAGTTGTTGAAAAAATCTTGGTGTTGTTTGTATCGTGGTTTGAAACGTGCTGCAAAAGTCTGACAACTCCGCTTAAGCCAGCAATGAATAAGTTCAAAAAACGAACTTTTTCATTGCTTTCTTAATGCTCATTGTCAACCCGACTTTCTCTGCACTCTCTATTGAAACGTGCTACGAACAATTGATGGCAAGTAATTTAAGTGAAAATCTTGCCGCATTAACATGCATCAATCTTTCCACTTAAATTAATGCCATCAATCCGTTGTTCGCCGCACTCTATTTGAAACGTGCTCAATGCAACTGGGTGTCGTGTATTTAAGCGTGAATCTTGCTGCGTTGGCACGCATCAATCTTCCCACTTAAATACAAACACCCAACCCGTTGCTTTGAGCACTCTGATTTATTAAATATTTTGCCAAAATTAGTTCGTAATTAAGCTTTTTGTTTTTAAAATCACTAGAATAGAGCTATTGATAGAAAAGTTGGTTGATTATCTTGAAGAAAAAATACTGGCTCTCTTTAGTCGTGCTACTCGTTGGCATCTGTGCCGTTTTATTCACTTATTTTAATACGAATTATCAAGCAACGATCGCCGTGATTACGCATGTCGAACAGCTTGATGATGTCAAAGTCAAAGATCAGTACGATGATACCGACCACGAAATTACCCAGCAACTAACCTTAAGAGTGCTCAATCATCAGCACCAAGGTAAAAACTATACCTTGAAAAATACTTACGAAAAGTCACAGCTTCAAGATCAAAAATATCATCAGTATCAACGGGTCTTCGTGCAAATTCGGCGCAATCAAGTGTCTATTAGCAATGTTAAACGTGATTGGGTCATCGTGTTAATTATTTTTACATTGGCACTGCTCATGATGATTTTGATTGGTAATAAAGCTTGGCTGGTCCTAGCTTCCTTAATTCTCAATTCTGTTATTTTTTACGCGGTAATTCGTTTTGACATCCAGAAGAACGGCGCGGGTACAATTACGATTTACAGTTTAGCTGCCATTATTTTTGCGACGGTTTCCTTTCTGCTCTATCAAGGAATTCATCAAAAAATGCTAGCGATGTTAACTAGCACGATTGTGGCACTGCTGCTTTCATTCGGCTTAAGTTATTTGATTATGCGGCTCACTAATGAAAAGGGCATTACTTACATGGCCGTTGAATACGCCACGCAAAGCCCCCGTTCACTCTTTATCGGGCAAACTTTATTAGGTGTCCTCGGCGCGGTAATGGATGAATCGACCGATATTGTTTCTAGTCTGAGTGAGATTATTTATCACAATCCTAGAATTACCGGCCAACAACTTTGGCAAAGTGGTCGCGCGATTGGACAGGAAATTATGGGACCATTAATCAATGTTCTCTTCTTAATTTTTATGGCCGATGCCTTGCCAATGACGATTCTTTATTTGCGCAATAATAATGCAATTGCCTATACTTTCGAATACACCTTATCTTTAGGCGTGTTGCAAAGTTTGATTTCAGCAATTGGCATTGTTTTAACTGTACCCACTGCGACACTTTGCGCGTATTATTTCCTCGTTAAAAGGGAGGCGAGCAAATGAGTACGATGCTGGCGTTATTGTTGACACTTTTAATTCTGATGATTTTAATCGGAGGCGCCGCTGGGATTAAAAGCTATTTGAGTATCATCATCAATTTTTGTTTGGTTTTCTTAGTCGCGTTATTAATTAGTTGGGGCGCCAATATTATCTTAACCGCCGCCTGTTTCGTTCCTTTGAAGCTATTAACGATTATTTATTTAGGCACACACGATACCAGAATTGCCGACAAATCTTTTCTTAGTTCGTTTAGTGTCACCGTGATTATTGTGTTACTGATTTTACTATTCAACTTTTTGGCACAGACGCCGGGAATTGGCGAACAAGCTGGCGAAGATTTAATCGGTCTCTCGGATGGTCCCGGCCTCGGTTTTGCCGCAATCGGTGTTATTGTCGCTGTCTTCAGTACACTGGGTGCGATTAGTGAGGCTGCTGTGGCGATGAGTGCCGGTTTAATTGAGTTGAAGCATCAGAATGAGGATCTTAGTGCACTTAAATTTTACCAAAGTGGTCTAAATATTGGCGAAGATATTTTAGGCACTGCCGTTAATACAATCCTCTTCGGTTTCTTTGGCAGCTTTCTTGCCCTCTTCATTTGGTACACTCGTTTGAATTACACCGTCAGCCAAATTCTTAACGATAAGTTATTTGCCCAAGAATTTCTGATCATGTGCTATTCAATTATTGGTGTTTTACTAGTCATTCCCTTAACTACTTTTGTCGTTGCGCACTCGAAAAAAATTTAGTGCAAAAAAAGGCTTGCCTACTAAGCAAACCCTCAACTGCATCACACCTCAATTCTAACCGGCCTAACCGGCGAATTGTTGTGTGCTATCTCATTAACGTTGCTACCTTGGTGTCTTCCTTAAGCAAAGTCGCCAGTTTAACAACCAATTCATTCTAGAATTAAGTTAACCACTAAGCCAAATTATTAACCAAGGTCGTTACACTCAGATAACGGCCTTTTAATGCTAACTGATTAATCTGACTGCTACAGTTCATTAATGGGTCATGACTGACTTTTGATTATAAGCCAGGTACTTCTTGCCGAAGTTCAGTACCATTTTTGTTACTTTTTTAGCGGCTGGGAACAAGAAAACTCCAACGGCACATAATACCAAGCTTAGGATTAAAATGCTCGTCGCAAATGCTTGAAGGCCTACACCAACACCACCCAAATATATTAATGGCGCTAAAATAAAGAGAACAGCAATTGCCCATAAAGCTAGTAACATGCCCAGAATAGCGATCCAAACACTAAGACCGATGATAACGTTAAAGGTAATCGCGCCGATTAATGATAGATAATTAATATGCTTCACTGCTTTACCATCCTTTGTGTCAGGCTGGTTTTGAACGACAAGCTGAGCTAAAGGGACATGATAAAGTTCGCTAAGTTTCTGTAGGACATTAATGTTGGGCATCGTCTTATTCTGCTCCCACCTTGAGACGGTCTGCCTCGTCACATATAATGTTTTGGCTACTTGTTCCTGAGTTATACCTGCAGATTCTCTGTGCTGTTTTAACGCGGATCCCAATGTCATATGCGTTCACTCCTAACAAATCTTAATGTACCAGCTACATCGGCATAACGAAAGCAACAAACATGTTACATCCTTGCCAGACCAACCTTTTCGCAGCAAAAAAGATATTTACTAACTATACTAAAACGCCGTTATGAACGTTCATCATCTGCTGATTAATTCATCCCAGTGACTAAATTCTAATGCTTACCGTCTTGATCTAAATAAAAATTCAATAGATTTTGACATAAGCGATGTGACAGCAAGCTCGATTCTGGGCTTACTGGATTAGGATGATCGGGATTCTCAACCGCCGCCACAAATGCGCGAATAAGTGGTGCAAACCCTCGCCGTTCCAAAGTCGGCGTCCAATCGGGAAAATTCGTCACTTGGGTTCCTGCTGCCGTCACAGTTTGCAGCTTAGTTAAATTACTGAGACGTTGTGTACAAGCTGGTTGTTGAACTTCTGTGATTTCTAAGTTTGCACCAGCCTGCATATTAATGCTCGCCGTCATGATTTTACGTTGACTTTGCACGGTTATAGCGCAATATTGCAGCATATTATTTGACTGACTGATTTGATACTGACAATTCAAATCTATGTTTGTTTGAAAATGGCCAACAAATAACGCCGTATCAACAGCATGAATCATTAAATCGAAAATCGCAAATTTAACTGGCTGTTCAGTGTTGTTGCGATTCTTCTCGACCTTCACAACCAATGGCTGTTGTTCAGTTTGCAACCTGGCTTCCAGAGGAGCAAAACGACGATTAAATCCCGCGGTTAACATTAAATTCTTATCATCGGCTAATTGATACAATGCCTTAACTGTATCGTAATCATCACTAACTGGTTTATCGACATAAACATGTACCCCAGCCTGCAAAAATAGTTGAACAAGCTCTGCATGAGTACTAGTCGGTGTATGAATGAATACCGCATCGATTTGCTGCGCTACCAATTCCGCCACTGTTGCCACCGCATTTTTAAACCCATATTTTTGTTTCAACGTCGCTAATTTCACCGGATTACGTGTACATAAGATCCACTCAACTTGATCTTGCATTTCTGCCATCACTGGTAAATAAGCCTTCTGAGCAATTCCGCCTAACCCAACAACACCAATTTTAATCATCATTGTCCCTCATTTCATAAAATAATTATGACAAACTCGACAAGAGAATACTAGTGCGAAGGCCAAACAAAAACCGTTTGAATTGATAATGCCAATTCAAACGGTTTTATTTTAATCAACTAATTAAGCTTGTTGATCATCAGTTGGTTTACTTGAATGTTTCGGTTCATCCTGATCACGATTTGACTTATCTTTCTTTTGATGATCATAGGTCAAATGAATTGATGCCGGCAAGATCACTGGCAATATGATCACCAAGATCACCAACCCGATAATGACACCTAAGGCAACTTGAATCAATGTCAAGACACCCGATGGCATTAAGGCGGCAAACGTACCACTTAGGATAACCGCTGCGGAAATAACAACCGCACCAATTACGCCTGAAGCTTCGACGATCCGTTTACTTGGATTAGGAATTTCCCCGTTTAATTCACGATACTTCATCATTAAGAAGATACTGTAATCAACACCTAAGGCGAAGATCATGATGAAAGTGAAGAATGGTGTGTTCCAAGTTAATTGTGAATGGCCGAGGAAGGTTGCACTAATCCAGCGCGTCAAGGACAACGAACTGAAGTATGAAAGCAACAACGTGCCAATGATGAATAACGGTTGTAACAATGAACGCGTTACAAACGTTAAGGCTAAACCAATACCAACCACCATAATTAACGCTGTCCGACTAAAGTCAGAGCTGGCAATCTTTTGTGTATCGGCTGTTGATGATGTTTGACCACCCATGGCAATCTTAGCATCGTTCAACGCTGTTCCCTTAATATTATTCTTGGATTGTGTTGTTAATTGACGAACTTTATCCATCGCTTTAGTTGAACTTGGGTTTTGATCAAGAACAATCGTTAACTTGGTAATCTTCTTATCTTCAGACATATAGTTCGTGATTGATTGCTTGAAGTCTTTGCCATGAATAGCACTCTTAGGAATATAGAATGATTCACCAGCAGCTGACTTCTTCAAACCACCAAGATAACTGTTTGCAGATTTAACACCACTATTAATTGTTGTTAACCCATCTGAAGCTTGACCAAGACCACTTTGTAATGTTGCCATTTGCTCAACGGTACTTTGTAAAGTCGTGTACATTGTCTTCTGACCATCACGAACTTGTGTTAAGCCATTCGTCAAAGTTGGTACTTGACCATTCAATTGACTAGTACCACTTGCTAATTGACTAGCGCCACTCTTCAAAGCACTAGAGTTGCCATTCAATTGGCCCGCACCAGATGCAAGTTGGTTCACACCGTTAACATATTGCGTCATACCAGATGATAATTGATTGAGTTGTGATAACATCTTAGAATTACCAATTGTTGATTGAATAGTACTTTCACTTGACGTATTAACACCGCTGCCGTTTACACCGCTATTCAATTGTGCGGCAACTGAAGCAGCCTTGCTTGAGGCAGATTGAAGCTGGGTTAATCCTTGCGTTAATTCAGTCATTGCAGAAGATAATTCATTCAATTTACCCGCTTGTTCAGTTAAACTATCAGCTTCGGTTAATAATGAATTAGCAGAATCGATCATTGATGAAACATTTTGTAATTGAGCCAGAATACTATTAATTTGATCATCACTTGGTAATTGTAGATTACCTAATCCACTAGTATCTATTCCATCTAATTGCTTTCCTAAAGCCTGAAGAGAAGTAACATTTACGCCTAGTTTATCAGTAGCCTCTTTGTTCTTCTCAACTAATGCTGCGATTGTTGCAGCAGCTTGTTGAGATTGCGCACTTGCTCCTGAATCATTTTGAATAACTTTAATACTTTGTTCAAGTGCAGCATTGGTCTGAACGCCAGTTTGATATGCAGCACCATCATTTTTAGCAACGGTTGTCAACTGATTCTTCATTGAGTCCATTGATTTAGCAACCGTCATTAATTGCTCAAGGGTTGATCTATTATTCTTGATTGTATTCAACAATGAAACCATTTGTGGCAATTCGTCTTTAATATCGCTCAGTGCACTTAATTCTTGTTTCATGTTATTTGTCTTCGACTTCAAACCAGAAATCTTACTCGACATCTCAGACAATTGGGCCAGATCTTTTTGTTTGCTGGCTAATGATGAATTGATCTTCGTCACACCATCATTAATACCAGTGTTATAAGCGTCCAAGCCGGCAATTGCTAATGGCAATTGTGAACTTTGACTAACTAATTGATTAATGCCACTTGTGATCTTGCTTGAATTACCGGATAACTGTGTCGCACCACTATTCAATTGTGAAACACCATCAGTGTAAGCACCAATTCCAGTGTTCAAACTATTAGCACCTGATGCTAATTGACTAGTCCCACTTTGTAATGCTTGGCTACCAGAAACTAATTGATTTGTTCCGTTAACTAATTTTTGAACGTCATTCAAACCGCCGGCCATATCACTGTCAGCTAATTTTTGTTCAGCCTCGGTTAAACCGGAATTAATTGTTTTAATACCCTTACCAGCAGCGGTCATCCCATCAGTAACGGTACCCATTTGATCCTTAACGTAGAGCTTACTGATCTTACTACCACCTGGTTGAGTAACAGAAGCAACAGTCTTAACACCGTCAACGCCCTGTAATGCCTGCGTTAATTGATCGATCGCTTTTAAGTCTGCTTCGTTGTCCAACTTATGATCGCTACGAATATATAACGTGGTTGGTTCAGCCGTACCTTCAGAGAAGTGCTTCTCAACCACTTCAAAACCACGCTTAGCAGCAACATCGTCGCCTAATTCTTGTAAGTTATCATAGTTCAAATTATTTTTGTAAGTTAAAACAAATGGTAACGTTGCTAATAAAGCAACACCTAAGGCAATCAATGGATGCAAGACACTGCGTGAAGCCAAGCCGTGCCACATTTTACTTGATGAATGACCATCAAAGTTCTTAGAAGGCCAGAACATCTTTTTGCCTAATAAATTCATGAAAAATGGATTCAAGGTTAGTAAGACTGCCAAAAGAACGACAACACCAATGGCTACGCCCACGGTCGACCTATAGATCGAGAATTTGGCTAAGCCTAAAACAGAGAAGCCAATCAAAATTGATGAGCCCGAATAAAGAATTGTCTTGCCAGCCTTGTGTTGAGCAGCTCGAGTTGCTTCCCAATTGCTCATTCCCTTGCTCAGTTCTTCTTTGAATTGATCATACAACAGGATGTTGTAGTCAGTCCCGATACCGAATAAGACAACAACCATAAAGACTTGTGTGAAGTTTGAGAAGGGGAAACTAGCCTTATCAACTAAATTCGTCACAATACTTAATGACGTAATCAGTGACACACCAACAGTCAACAACGAAATAACCGGTACGATTGGTGATTTAAAGACCAAAATCAAGACGATGAAAATAAAGATAGCCGCAATAACTTCAGTCTTTTGAAGTCCTCGTTGCGTCTTTAAATCGAATTCGTTGTTTAAAATATCTGCACCGGTGACATAAGTTTTAACACCCGGTGTTTTCACAGCTTTAATTAATTCATTATTCATCTTAGTAACGGAACCATTATCGTGGTCTTTATCAACTAAGAATTGAACCAATTGAGTTGACTTATCTTTTGAAATTAATTGTTTCTTCGTTTCAGCATTATCAGTCGCGGCTGTAATAGATTTAATACCGTACTTTTTCTTATTATGCCGAATATCTTTGAGCGTCTGCTTAATTCGCTCTTTTTGCGTTGCGGTTAATTTATCATTACCATTGTTAAAGATTGCGACAACTTGGCGCGTATTTCCTTGACCACGGCCCCAATCATCTTGGTCAATTTCAGCCAGTTTACTTTGCACATTGTCTGGTAACGCAGTTTGACCTTTATCGTGAACTAACTGCGTAATGTTTGGTAACATCACAACAGCAACGACAACAGCGAGCAACCAAGCGACTAAGGCGCCGTAATGATTCTTGAAAAATTTTTGCATGATTTACTTCTCCCTTAATCCCAAAAATAATTAAATAAATGCATCAGTGGTAATCTCTAAAATCTTACGAAAACTTGCTGTGTTATGGGGCACATCGTAAGTATCGAAAAAGCCCATTGACTCGACTAGTGTGAAACCTAAGACCTGACTAATGAACGCCTGCAAAAAAGCAATCCGATCAACTTTAATGTCTTTCTCACTATCCATAATTTTGCTAATGATTCCCAAAACTCGTTCAGTTGCCTGCACAAAGTCTGAATGCTTCGGATAATTCTGAATCGTTTGAATGGTACTAACTAAATTCCCTTGTGAGAGGAAGAACTTGCGTGCGATTTCGCCATATTTCAACAAGGCTTCTTTACCAGAAAGACCAATTAAACCCGTCGCTAATTCATCATATAAACCATCCATCAAACAAGTGCCTAAATATTCCAACAATGAATCCAAATTGCGAAAATAATTATAAACAGACTGCGATTTAATATCTAACTTCTTAGCCAAACTACCAAATGTTAAAGCCGACAAACCAGATTCTTTAACGATTTCAACAGCAGCATGTGCAACTTTGTCCTTGTCTAATATACGGCGTTTCGTCATATCAATGCCCTCCCCTTTTAATTTACAAAAAATAATACTATACCTACTCAAAGTAGATGTCAATCTACAAACTGTAGATTGTTGAAAATAATTTGTCTTCTTTTGAAAATCATCTGTTTCATCATGAAAATAATCATTGAACGCCAGCTTTTATTACAACAACTTTTTCACATCATCATTAGCAGGCGTATAATAAAGCTAAAATCATTTAAAGGAGTCTCACTGTGATCATGAACGATACTATTAATTGTCAACTCAATCATCGCACTATTCGCGTTTTTAAAGACCAACTCTTATCAGCAGAAATTGTCACAACTTTAGTGAACGTGGCTCGGCACACGGCTACGTCACACTTCTTGCAAGCTTTCAGCATCATTAGTGTCACCGATCCAAATTTAAAAGCCGCTATTCGCAATATTTCTAAGCAAGCTTATGTCGGCACAAACGGTCACTTATTTATTTTCATCGCGGATCAATACCGTGATGCCATAATCGGACAAGAAATGGGTCATCCTGAAAATATTCTCGGAGACGCGGATCGAATGATTGCTGGCTTCTCCGATGCAATCCTGGCCGTCCAAAATACTGTCAATGCTGCCGAAAGTATGGGCTTAGGTGCCGTCATTCTTGGCAGCATCCTCAATGATGCACAACAATTAATCGACCTACTACACTTGCCTAAACTAACTTTTCCAGTACTCGGACTAGAAATCGGTTATCCAGCGCAACAACCCCAATTGAAACCACGTCTACCAGAACAATTCGTTCATTTTGAAAACAGCTATCAATTACCGACGCCCATCGTGTCTCAACTAAGTCACTACGACAAAGTTGTTCATGACTATTACGATATGCGCGAAACCAATCAGCGCGTCGATACCTTTACCAATCAAATCTATAAAAGTTTAACGGATGTTCCTGAAAAGCGGAATCAATTATTGCACACACTGCATCAACAAGGATTTCTCGTAGCTGATCAGAATTAAAACTTAGCATTATTATCTCGTGCTTCTTCGTGCTTGCGGGAAATATGCGATGGAGTGGATATAAATCGATCAAAAAATGATTAGCTACGAATTCTAGCTACGAATTCTATTGAGATTCTAGGATCCAAAACTGTTAGGTTGAGCTTTTTCGCGCCTACGGGAAATACGCTGGTGGAACGCTGCGAGCTTGGTTTGAGCCAAATGCCAAGACCTAAAACTGTTATATTGCGTTTCTTCGTGCCTACGGTAAATACGCTGGTGGAACGCTGCGAGCATTGGTTTGAGCCGAATAAATTCGTCTCAAACTCAAGCTTTCTTGTAAGTGGTAGACCACTAACAAGAATTCCGCGGCTGACCGCGATTTCCCTCCGGCACTGACAAAAGAGCGTTAGTGCAGCTAAACTGCGAATTTGTACTTCTCAAAATTAGAAGCGATCCAATCACTTACTAATTCAGCGCTTACGCAAAGGTTGCCATCTTGTTAAATTAGTGGCGGCGAAAGAATACCGCTCAGTAGTGACATTATTGTTGCAACTTTAGTTGTTACAATAAGGCTTGTCTTGGAGACAATTTTGCAAAAATTGGCTTCAAGCAATGCCCACTACGTTCCAGCGCTAAGTATTCTTTCGCCGCCACGACAACGCGCACGTTTGCTACTCAACCTTTGCGCAAGCGCGAAGAACGACAACAAAACAGTTTTAGTTTTCACCATATTTTATCGACACGACAACAAACAAAAACGGAACCGGGATTTTCATCCAAGTTCCGTTTTTACTTGCTTAAATTCGCTTATCTAAAAATTGTTGTCCACTCTTCACCCTCACCGAGGTAAAGCACCTCTGATAACGCCGGGTCGTTGAAAACATGCAGGAAATCTGCCAATGCACCAGCTAATTTCTGGTGCTTCAACTCCACTTTGGGTAGCCAAAAGATCTTGCCTTCACGGCCGCTTTTAATTTCACCGGTGAAATTCGTCGTTCGATAAAAATAAATTACCCGCCGAAATGGCTGATGATCCGCAGTCTCATCAGCATATTGGCACATACCAGCTAACTTTAAGTCGGCTACGCGCAAACCGGTTTCTTCAAAAGTTTCGCGAATAGTTGAATCAACAAATGATTCATTGGCTTCCACATGCCCGCCCGGAAACGTGATTCCCGGCCAATCTTGCTTCACTCGATTTTCAACTAAAACTTGATCACCATTTTCAATCATAATCATATTTAGAAACATTGCTAGTTCAGGTTGATGCATTGCCAACACCTCACATTTTCGTTGCTTTTATTTTAACATTTAACGAAATTTTCATAAAGATGCTGCGGTAATTATCCGAGTTATGACTTGTAAAAATCGGCGCATTCGCCTATGATTAAGTTGAGTTGAAAACGCTGTCAAAGGAGTAATAATATGAATATTGGAATAATTGGTGCAACTGGCCACGTTGGGACCTTTTTAACGAATGAAGCCTTAAAACGCGGCCACGAAGTAACTGGTATTGTTCGCAATGTGCCAGAAGAAACGCAAGATCATTTAAACTTTTTGCAAAAAGACATTTTCAATTTAACAACAGATGACATTAAAGACTTTGATGTTTTAATTTGCTCATACAACGCCCCAGAAGGTGAAGAGGAAGAGCATGTTTCCGCAATGAAACATCTAGTCGATATTCTACAAGGTACAGATGTCCGCTTGTTAGTTGTTGGTGGTGCTGGTAGTCTGTATGTTGATTCGAAATTAACGACGCACCTATTTGACACTGATGAATTCCCAGACGAATTCAAACCAACTTCAATTAATATGAGTGCTGGTCTGGATTACTTGAAGAATTCCGAAGGTGTCCGTTGGACGTACCTCAGCCCTTCCAAAGACTTCTTACTTAACGGTGCACGCACTGGCAAGTATAAAGTTGGTCAAGAGCAATTATTGCTTAGCAAATACGGTAAAAGTGAAATCAGCATGGCCGATTACGCGATTGCCATGCTAGACGAAATCGAGGAACCAGAACATCAGCAACAACGTTACACCGTTTGCTCAATGTAAGTTAACAGTAACTAAAGAAAGGCCAGAACAATTAATTGTTCTGGCCTTTTTGCATGAAATTTCTTTGGTGTTTAATTTGAACAGATACTCTCCGTGCCTACGGGAAATACGCTGGTGGAACGCTGCGAGCATTGGTTTGAGCCGAATCAAAACCAATTCGTCTCAAACTCAAGCTTTCTTGTAAGTGGTAAACCACTAACAAGAATTCCGCGGCTGACCGCGATTTCCCTCCGGCACTGACAAAAAAGCGTTAGTGCCGTCTTAACTGCAAATTTATACTTCTTAAAATTAGAAGTGATTCAACCACTCATCCATTCAGCGCTTGCGCAAAGGTTGCCATCTTGCTTGCTTAGTGAGGGAAAATAAATACCGCTCAGTGGTGAGATTGTTGTTGCAGCTTTAGCTGTTACAACAAGACCTGTCTTGGAGACAATTTTGAAAAAAATTGGCTTCAAGCAGTGTCCACCACGTTCCAGCGACACGTATTTATTTTCCCTCACGGTACCCGCCATGTTTCATCCGCAACCTTTGCGCAAGCGCGAAGAACCGCAATCTAACAGTTTGAGTATCTAGCACGTAAAATTAACAGCGACGAAGAGTCGCACCAAAACCATTTCAGTACTACTCAACCAAACCCAATCGTTCAAAGATTTCATTGACGCGTTGCAAATGCCAATGATAATCAAAGGCATCATCCAAATCAGCGCCAGTTAATTTTGTCATCACCTTAGGATCTTCAGCCAATAATGTTTTAAAATCAGCACCGCGATCCCAAGCCGCTGCAGTTTTAGGTTGGACCAAGTCGTAAGCTTCTTCACGACTAAAGCCCTTTTCAACTAACTTCAACAAAACTCGCTGGCTGTAAATCAAACCATGAGTTAAGTTCATGTTTCTCAGCATTCGTTCTGGAAAAACATCAAGGTTCGTTAAAATGCGGTTAAAACGTGTTAATTGATAATCTAACAACGTTGTGGCATCAGGCAAAATGATTCGTTCGGCTGAACTATGAGAAATATCACGTTCATGCCACAAGCCGACATCTTCAAGGGCTGGCGTTTGATAACCGCGCAATACACGGGCAATCCCTGTGAGATTCTCTGAACCAATCGGATTGCGTTTATGCGGCATTGCTGAAGATCCCTTTTGACCGGCCGCGAAGTGTTCCTCCACTTCATGAACTTCCGTCCGTTGTAAATGACGGATTTCCAGAGCAAAGCGTTCAATTGATGTCGCGATTAAAGCAATCGTACTAATATATTCGGCATGTAAATCGCGAGGTAGTACTTGCGTTGAAATATCTTGAGCGCGAATACCTAATTCTCGACAGACGTAAGCCTCGATTGATGTCGGAACATTAGCAAAAGTTCCAACAGCACCACTAATTTTGCCAGCTTCCACACCGCGAGCGGCATGATCAAAACGTTCAATGTTGCGCTTCAACTCTGCATACCAAGTTGCTAGAACTAACCCAAATGTTGTTGGCTCTGCGTGAACACCATGAGTGCGACCAATCATGACCGTATCCTTAAATTCAAGTGCGCGCTGCTTGATTGTAGCTAATAGGTCATCTAAATCAGTACGTAGAACATCATCTGCTTGCTTCAAGCGATAACCTTGAGCCGTATCAACGACGTCTGTTGAAGTCAGTCCAAAGTGGACCCATTTGCGTTCTTCGCCAAGTGACTCCGAAACAGCTCGAGTAAAAGCGACCACATCATGTTTGGTAACTTGCTCTAATTCCTGAACCCGTTCTGTGGTAAAGTTTGCATTTTCAGTAATTTTTTGCGCATCAGCAGTGGGAATCTCACCAATTTTTGACCATGCTTGGCATGCTAAGATCTCAACTTCTAACCAAGACTGATATTGATTTTGTAAACCCCAAATATGTTGCATTTCTGGACGAGAATAACGTTCAAGCATCAGATCAGCTCCTTACCACAATTCAGTTCCACCTAATAACTCTAATAAACTTTGATAATCACTGGCGACAACCACTGCTTCACCAAGCGTTGGTTGATGACGGCCAGAGGTTTGTAATTGCGGCCAAAACGTGAAGTGCCAATTAACTCGACGTTGAATCTCTGCAAAGACTTGTGGTTCAACACTCGTTGCCAAGGCAATCAAGGCGCCTTCTTGACGCAAATATAAATCAGGAACAGGCCAATCACAAATTGCCCGCAATTGAATTTCGTACTGCGAAAAACCTGTTACCGAACCATAAATATCTGCTGCCTCGTTCGTCCCTGGATAAATACCTTTAACAAACAACAAGCCGGCTTGTGTTTCAAAGAAGGTAACACTCATTAAACCTTGATAATGAATATTTTGAGCAATTTCATTCGCTACTCGTTGAATTTCTGTCATTAATTCAGGGTCGTTCTTTTGATGAGCCAAGGCACTATGGAAATCTCCGTTATGATAAACTGTTTCCAAAATTGGGAAAGTTTGAATCTTTTGATTCTGATCCTTACCCACCATAATGGCATATTCTTTGGTACCAGCAACCCATGACTCTAAAATATAACTACCATCAGGCAAGCCATTCTCAAAATGATTCAAATCTTCTGGCTTTTCCAATAAATAATAAGCTTGATTGGTTAAACCTTTCTGAATCGGCTTCAAAACTGAAGGATAACCAATTGAATCGATCACGCTGCGAATATCATCTAAAGAAACAACCATCGCGTATGGTGGAATAATAATATTGTGATCTTCCAAAAAAGCTTTTTCTAGATAGCGATCTTGGGTGATCGCCAATAATTCAGTTCCTTGAGGTATTTTATCAGCAATCTGGGCTTCATTGATGGCATTAACGCTGACTTCTTCATTGGTATAAATGACCGTTTTACTGGCAGCTGCTAATTGCTGTAACAAATCAACATCATTACAAGAGCCCACTAAAACACGGTCAGCAGCGCGCGCCGCTAAATCATGCGGATTGGCTAATAACATATTAACTAAAAATCCTAATTTATGTGCAGCATTGGCTAACTGCCAACCACTTTGACCGCCGCCGATAATGCCAATGTACGAGCGTGGATAAACAAAACTCATTTAATAACCCTCTAATCTTTTAATTGTTACATGACGATTCATTATTTAGTTGTGCTTTTGATCTCTTTCTCACCAAAGTTTATTTTAACAAATAGTAAGTTTAAAAGCACTGCAATTAAGCTAGCAACGACAATTCCGTTTTGTAAAAACAACTTAACTTGATCAGGTAACGCATTAAAAATCTCTGGCTTAACTGTAACACCAAGACCAGCACTAATCGATGTCGCCACGATTAAAAGATTTTTATCCTCGGAAAAATTAACTGATTGCAACATCCGCATACCTTGAACAGCAACCATGCCAAACATAACTAACATTGCGCCACCTAGAACTGGCGTGGGAATAATTGTCGCTAAGGCACCGGCTTTAGGTAACAGACCTAACAAAACTAAAAAGCCAGCCGCAAAATAAATTGGTTTGCGCGTTTTAATACCGGACATTTGAACTAGGCCAACATTTTGTGAGAAGGCCGTATAAGGAAACGTATTGAAGAGACCGCCTAAAATAATAGCTAGTCCTTCTGCACGATAGCCTTTCTTTAAATCCGTCTCACCAATTGGTCGATCCACAATATCACCTAACGCGAAATAGACACCAGTTGATTCAACCATCGAAACTAAGGAAATAATAATCATCGTAACAATTGGTGCCGCCTCAAATTTCGGCGTACCGAAGTAAAATGGTTGAGGAAAATGAAACCAACTTGCTTCCATAACTGGTTTTAAAGAAACCATCCCCATGAAACCTGCGACAATTGTGCCAACCACTAAACCAATTAAAACGGCAATTGAGCGTAAGAAACCATGCGCCCAGCCATTAATTGCCAAAATAACAGCAATCGTTAAACAACCAACTAATAAGTAACGTGGATCACCAAAATCTTTAGCACCGTCACCACCACCTAAATTACCGATAGCAACGGGCACTAACGTCAACCCAATAACAGTAATCAATGAACCAGTGACAACGGGTGGAAATAATTTTTTGATTTTGGCGAACCAACCTGAAATTAAAATGACGACTAAACCAGCGACCATAATCGAACCATACATGGCGCCAATACTATAATTCTTGCCAATCATCTTCAGCGGCTCAATCGCTTGGACGGCACAGCCAAGCACAACTGGCAAGCCAATGCCCATGAAACGATTACTACGCAACTGTAAAAAGGTTGCCAGTCCACACATGAAAATATCAATTGAAACTAAGTAAGTTAATTCTTTGGCAGAAAAGCCCAATGCACCACCAATTAATAATGGCACTAGGACTGAGCCAGAATACATAGCTAATAAATGCTGCAAACCTAACACAGCAGCCTTGGGGTTTGAAATCTGCGACTTTTCTTGCGTGACCCTATCTCCTTTTAATCTTGATCCTCATCAACGAAAACAACTTGACCGTCTTCAAAAGCCTTAATGCGCGCTAATGATTGCACCTCAACACCGTGCTCGTCTAACAATTGCCGCCCTTTTTGGAAGGTCTTTTCAATCACAATACCAACACCTTCAAGCGTTGCACCAGCAGCGTCTATGATTTCCATTAAGCCCTGAACAGCCTGACCGTTGGCTAAAAAGTCGTCAATAATCAACACGTGGTCATCATGATTCAAGAATTTTTTAGAAATAGAAATCTCATTGCTTACTTTTTTAGTAAATGAATAAACGGTTGCTGTATATAAGTGATCTTTTAAAGTTAATGATTTATGTTTGCGCGCAAAAACAACTGGCACTTGGAAACTTAGTCCCGCCATTACCGCTGGTGCAATTCCGGAAGACTCAACTGTTAAGATTTTAGTGATCTTCTTGTCCGTAAATAACCGGTGAAACTCCTCGCCCATGTTATACATTAACTGAGGATCAATCTGATGGTTCAAAAAGCTATCTACTTTCAAAACATCTTCGCCTAAAACTTGTCCGTCAATTTTAATTCTTTGCTCTAGCTCGCGCATGATCAGCCTCCACAATTTTTTGTTTATCTTAACATAACATAGCACCAACAGCATGACAACGCCATTCATAACGATAAATTAAATCAGATTAATATTTTGAAATCGTTCTTCTTCGTATTTGCGGGAATATTAATAACAAATTCTAAAACTGTTATGTTAGCGGTTCTCCGTGCCTACGGAAAATACGCTGGTGGAACCCTGTGGGCTTGGTTTGAGCCGATTGAAAACTAATTCGTCTCAAATACAAACCTCGTAAGTACTCAGCCCTAAAACTGTGATGTTGAGTTTCTCCGTGCCTGCGGGAAATGCGCTGGTGGAACGCTGTGGGCTCGACTTTAAGCCAAATAAATTTGTCTTAAAGCTCGGCCTTGTCGTAAATGCTAAAGCATTAACGACAATTTCAGTGCGCCCGGCATGGGCATCAACTAGACGGTGAAAGTCCGTTGCGGGCCGTAGTAGTCGGAACCGTTAGT